>CAWIBC010000010.1:0-15592 GCA_963834255.1 uncultured Verrucomicrobiae bacterium
GAAACATACTTCCGCATCTTCACCGAGGAGAACGGCTTCGCCATCCTTGCCGTTCTGACGAGGGACGGAAGCACTTGGTATCGCGTGCAGGATCCCGACGAGTATGGCGGCCGGGTGGAGTTGCAAAACACCCGGGCCACTTACCTTTTCGTTTTGGCGAAGAAGATCGCCGCCAGGGAGGTTTTTCTCCGGCCGCCACAGCAAAGTGACTACGCGCGCACGTGGGAGGAAGTCGAGAATAACAGCGCACACACCAAGCTAGGATCGATCGGTTTGCGACAGCGGCTGCGAAAAATAATTCCAGCGACCTGGGTGGATGCGATGCGACCATTCGCTGCCAACCTTCCTCTCGGTTTGCGGTCAAAAGGCTTTGAAGCGCTTCGCGAAGAAGACTTGCTGCGGGGAGAATGGAATTTTCACGGGCGAGACCGTGAAATGGCCTAATTCCACGGGTATGGTCAACCTTCTTCAGCGAATTTCCGCCCGTGTCTACTCCTCGGCAGTGGCTTGGTCGCTCGTTTTCACGGCCATCCGCGCCGGCGGAAATTTGCTTGTTCTCCCCTTGATGCTGCACAAGCTGAGTCCGGAAGATCTTGGGCTTTGGTATGTTTTCCTTTCGTTAGGCGGAATGGCCAGCCTGGTCGATTTCGGTTTCTATCCCACCATGTCGCGCGTCACCGCTTTTCTGTGGGCGGGCGCGGAGAAAATCCATGAAACCGGAGTGCAACCCGTCCGCAGCTCTGGCGCAGATCCGCCGGAACCAAACTACCGGCTGCTGGCCGACTTGGTGAAAACAATGCAGATTTATTATCGCGGGATCGGCCTTCTCATCACCGTCCTGATGGGGATTTTCGGAACCCTCTGGATTCAGCATAAGGCGCACCTTCTACCCGACGCCAATCAGGTCCTGTGGGCCTGGTTCCTCTTCCTCGCGGGCATCTTCGTTAATATCACGAGCGGAATGTGGCATCCGCTGCTTTCCGGCATCAATCAGGTGCGGCTTAATCAACAGGTCTTCGTCGTCGGACTGATCGCGAATTACCTCACGATTGCGATTGGTTTATTCCTCGGTGCGGGTCTGCTCGCTCCCGTGGCCGGTTTTTTTCTTATGGGGGCTATTTCGCGCGCTGCGGCGCGTCACAAATTCAACCAGTTCACCGAAGCGAAAAAACACGCTACCACCGCGCGCTGGTCTGCACAGCTCTTGCGCGGACTCTGGCCGACCGCATGGCGGACCGGAATCGTCACTCTGGGAATCTATGCGACCCTCAGCCTCGGGACGCTGATTTGCTCGACCTTCCTTGGCCTCAAGGCCGCTGCATCCTACGGATTGAGCATGCAACTGATGCTGGCGGCGGTCGCGATCGCCTCCTCGTTTATCGCAGTCAAAATTCCGCTCGTCGCACAGATGCACGCACTCGGGAAGGAGGACGAGATTGGCCGGATAGTGTTTCCGCGCATGCGCTGGTTTTGGGTGGTCTACATCGGACTGGCCATCTTGACGGCGGTCTTCGGCGATCATGTGCTCCAAGGCTGGTTCCGTTCGCAGACACCGCTTCTTTCGACACCGCTTTTGATCGCTCTTTTTCTCGTCGGGGCTTTGGAAGGGCACCACGGAATCTTTCGAGAACTGGCCGTCGCCGCGCACCGCAACCCATTCGCAATTCCTGTGATTGTTTCTGGAATTTTGATCGTGATCCTAAGTCTGCTACTTGTGCCAAGGATCGGTATTTGGGCGTTGGTGTTGGTGCCGGGGATCGTCCAAATCTCTTTCAATAATTGGTGGACCGTGTTGGTCGGGTTGCGATCGATGGGCAACTCGACCAGCGACTACTTGAAGGGTCTGTTTATGCGGGAAAAACCCAGTTTCACCGTCTCCTAGCTCTTTCACATGGATTCAGCAATTGTGTACAGCATCAAGCGGTGGCTGCGGATTTTGGATAGTCGCCGAGCCAGCAAGACTCAGGAAGTCCAATTCCGCGGCCGGAGCTTTCGGTTCTATTCAACGTACTGGTGGAGCGATATCTCGCAGGCGCTGCTCGACCGCGAAATTGACCCCTACTTTGCTCCATTGAAAATCGACTTTCGGCCTTCCGTGATCATCGACGTGGGCGCCGCGACCGGGCATTTCGCCATTCTCGCCACCCAGCTCTATCCCGAAGCGAAGATCTATGCTTTCGAGCCGTCGGAGCGGCAGCGAATTCTGCTGTCGCGGAATGCGCACTTGAATGGAGTGGCCGACTTAGAAATTGAGAGCCTGGGTCTTTGGAGTCACGCGGACGAGCTCGCTTTTCGAACCAACGGCGCGGAAAGCTCCTTCGAGTCGGTCAGTCGTTTTCGCGGCAAACTTCCCTTCCGGGAAAAGGTCACGGTGATCGACCTCGATCAATGGGCGCAGAAGAAAAATGTCGGGAAGATCAATTTGATAAAGATGGATGCCGAAGGAGCTGAGCTGGAGATTCTCGAAGGCGCCCGGAAGGTCTTGGAGCGAGACCACCCGCGGCTGTTGATTCAGGCATACCATTTCCGCGACGGGGTCCGGACATTGGAATCCTGTGCGAATACGCTCCGCGCGATGGGTTATGAAACGTGTGAAACCCCGCCCACCTCCGGGCTCCTCTATGCTGTTTGGCCGTCGTCGCGTTCCTGATTCTTCGGCGGACGGCGTAGCGCTGGCATGCCATGATTTCCACAGGCAAAGATAAACTGGTCGTTAGCGGATTGGCCCTGGCGAATCCCCATGTCGGCCAAGGTGTGTACACGCTCCGTCTGGTCCAAGGGCTGGCCCGTCGCCTGGGCAACCAGTTCGTCGTGATCGCGCCCTCCACGATCGCAAAGCCGGCCGAACTTGGGGAGGAGCAGTTCTGTGCGATGCCGCCTTTTCGCGCCCCGCGAAACGAGCTATTAACTCATGCGCTCGCCTCCTTCCGGCTCCTGCAATTTGTCCGGGAAAAGTTTCCCGGGGCGGTTTTTCATTCCCCCGGACCGATCACCGGGCTAATTTCGCCCGCGAAAATGGTCGTCACGCTGCACGACTGCCTCTACCGGCATTTCCGCAGTTACGACGGACGATTTTTCATTCGAAAGTTTCTCTCCCGCGCTGCCGAACGCTTCGCGGGTAAGGCACACCTGGTGCTGACGGACTCGGAGTTTTCCCGCGACGACCTCATTAAAAAGGCAGGGATCTCGCCAAAGATAATCGAGGTTCTTTATCCTTGGGTCGGTCCTGAATTCCTTGTGCCGATGCGTCGGGAAAAGGTGGCTGAATTGCGAGCACGGCTGCAATTACCGGAGAGATTCTGGCTCTATCTGGGTGGCTACGATCACCGCAAGAATGTCGAGTTTCTCCTCGACGCCTACGCGCGCGCAAGTGGACAGAAGATTCTGCCCACTCTGGTGCTCGCGGGAAAGCTGCCGACGACGAAACATGAAGCAACTTGCGATGTGGTGGGTGCGCTGACACGTAACCGGCTAACGACCGACAGGGTGATTCAGGCAGGAGCGATCCCGGCAGCGGATCTGGCCGATCTTTACCGGGCGGCAAGTCTACTCGTCTTCCCTTCACTGGGCGAAGGTTTCGGTCTCCCGCCAGCGGAAGCGATGGCGGTGGGCTGCCCCGTTTTGATTTCGAAAAGGACCAGCCTTCCAGAAGTCGTGCGCAACCCCGGAAGCCTGTTTGACCCAACAAGCGCGAGCGATTTGATAGAGAAACTGCTCGCAGCAGCGGAGGATGAGCAACAGTTTGGGGCCAGTCTCTCGCCTGAGTTCACTGAAGGCTATGCCATCACCCGGTATCTCAAACTCCTGGACCTGAAGATCGCCACGCGTGAATAGAAATTCCGCTTTTGAATTTGTTCGTCGTCGGTGCGGCTACCGGTTTCCACGCCTCGGCCGACTCGCTTTTCAGCTGGCCTTCTGGCTCGCGCCGGAGCGAGTGCGCACAGAGTTGCTTCCGGGAATCGTCGCGGACCTCGATCTCACCGATGAAGTCCAGCGCGCCACCTACTGGCAGGGAGAGCGGTATGAATTTCCAATGCTCCAGATTTTGGATCGATGGGTAGGAGAAGGCGTTACCCATTTTTTCGATATCGGTAGCAACTATGGATATTTCAGCCATGCCTTGATCGCGCGACATAGCGGCCTGCAGGCACACGCCATCGAGCCCAACCCGGTCACCTTTGCGCAACTCGAGAAGATCCGCTCGGAAAATCAAATCGCGCGGCTGAATATCTGGAATCTGGGTCTCAGCGATCAGTGCGAGATTCTCCAACTCCATCGCGGTCTGGTCGATTCGGGGCACTCTACATTTGCGAATCACCCGCACCTTTGTGCCAACCAAACGGACAGCGTCGAAGTGATCGATTTCGAGTCGTGGCGGAAACACGCGGGGCTTCCGCTCCCCCCACCCGGCAGCTGGATTGCGAAAATCGACGTCGAGGGATTTGAGGGCAAGGTCCTGTCGGGAATGAAGCCCGCACTGAAAGCGAGGGCCTTCCGCGGGTTGGCGATCGAGATCAACGAATTCACCCTCCAACTCTGCCATTCCGCACCGGACCAGATTTACTCGTTGATGGAGGAAGTTGGGTATGAACCCTTGGCACGCCCATCTGATGGCAACGCGGCAAGATCCGAAGCCAACGAGTTTTTCGTGCCCTCACTCTAACGACTGTCCGAGACGGTCCTGTACCCGCTGCACAACCGTTTCCGGGCGGAGCAGCTCAAAGGCCTGCGCCTGCTGACTCGGCGGGACGCTTTCCAAGTCGGGGGCGGCGTCGATTTCGTTTTCGGAATAGGTGCCGGTTTCAATCTTTGCGACTGCAAAGTTGCGTACAAAGACGCATGGGGTCTCAATCGCATTCGCCAGATGTCGAGGGCCCGAGTCAGGACAAAGAACGACGGCGCACTTTTGCAGAAAAGAGCCGAGCGAAAGAAGATCGAGCTTTCCGGCAAGAATAGTCGCCTTCAAACCGAAGACAGTTTTGAGTTCCTCCAACAACGCGACATCGCCCCCTGTCCCGCATAAAACGGTCTGGCAGCAACCCGCTGCCTCGAGAAGAGACACCGTTGCGGCGAATTTTCGCGCCGGCCAGACTCCAAACGCCTGTCGACTCGTCAGGAAGCAAGCTACGACCGGTTTTGCACCTAACCCCGCCGCACTCCACACGGCCTCGGCCATCTCCGCATTCTCCGGAGCGGGATAAATCCGTGGCCGCAGGGGCCAGTCCGGCGCCCGACCCGTCAATTGTGCGACAAGATCGCGAAAATAGGCCGAATACGGTTGCGGATATTTTATCCGGACGGGATGGGTGACGAGCGCGGAAAACCCTTTGTGCACGTATCCTACGCGATTCGGAATGCCAGCCCGGACCGCCGCCGCGAGTTCGCGCCAGTATCCCCCGCTGTTATAGCAAATCGCAACGTCGACCGGGCCGAGCGACTGCGGCGAGGAAACGCAACTCGTGATGAAAGGATTGTGGGCCAATATTTCGGTTGCTGGGGGCGTGGCGACAAAATGCCATTCGCACCGCGGAAACGCGTCCGCCAGAATCGGGAGGGAGGCCGTATTGTAGAGGACGTCTCCGATATGGCTGGCGCCCATCAAGAGTCCGCGCTGCCACGAAGAAGGTGGCCCGGCGCTCCGCCGGCAAGAAGCGCGCGCTGCCAACTTAAGCAAGGGAGTGCCGAGTTCGCTCAAGCGGGCGAGGGCGAGATTACGACTATCGCGAAATGTGGCGGCATTGACTGGTGAGCGTGGCATCATCCCCAGTTTCGCGAATAAATTGCCGGACGCACTTCGGCAATCTATTTTCGGCCCATGCCTTTCGCCAATAGCCAAATCTTTGGACCACGGGTGGGGCTTATCTTCGTCACGGTGCTCGGGCTGATCGGTTGCGTGGTGGTGGGCGCGACGATGGGTTCCAACGCATTGCCGGTCGTCATTTCGTTCGCGACTTTCGCCTTGGGTCTGGCCTGGGTTGCCCTAGCGAAGGCACGCTGGTGGCTGCTGGTCCCGGCCGCTGGCACCTTGGGAGGCTATTTTTGGTTCGGGTTTAAACTTTACCCGCATGAGGTTGCGCTCGCCGGCTCGCTCCTGCCGCTGGTCATGGCAATGGCGCTTCGGCGCAATCAGACGATCCCTGACCGCCCATCATTTCCGACTGTTTTATACGTGCTGAGTTTCTATCTCCTGACTCACTGGCTCGGGAGCAATATTTACAACAAACTCGACAGCGGCGGCGGCTACGGAAACGTCACCCGGGCCTACTTCAATGCCTATTGGGTAATCATTTTTCTCATCGCCTTTTGGCGATACGGTTCTACCAAGTTCATCGGCACGGCTCTTCTGCTTAGTTATTTCGCGGCCGGCGCGCGGGTTGTGATCGGACTGACCATTTATTTCACTAACGCCTTCGCTTACATCCCGGTCATTAACTACGTCCTTCCCGGATCCACGCATTCGCGCGGTGGGGACCTGCGTTATTCCGGGCTTGCCCTGGCGACGCTCGCAGCCTGCTACTTCCTTATCCACAAAGGGATGTTCAGGAAAACGTTCCATCTGCTGGTTTTCGTGGCCAGCTTCATCGCTCTACTCTTCGGCGCAGGGCGGACTGTCCTTGTCTTGGTTTTTTTTATCCCGATTTTTGCCGCGTTGCTGTATCGGAAGGTTGCTCCCCTCATCATCTCTCCGCTCGCGGTGGCCACAGTCGTGGTGGTGCTCAACGTGAATCCGAGCCTGCTCGATCATGCCCCCTTTTCCGTGCAGCGTTCGGTCTCGATTCTCCTTTTCGAAAAATCTCAATCGGTGAAATACGGACTGGCCGAGTCGAGTGATGAATGGCACGCGAATCTACGAGCGCTCGGATTCAAAAAGTGGACTGAATCCTGGCACAATTTCCTCTTTGGAACCGGTATTCGGCCCTACGACAACGCGATTCGCGAGACGGTCGCCGGGGTGACCACTACTGAAGATTATCTCGAGTCCTCGGCCAAGGTAGGTGCCTACGAATCCGGATGGTGGACCGTGATCGCTGTGACCGGATTGGTAGGGCTGATCTTTTATCTTATCGTTCTCCTCTATCTCTTGGGGCACCTGCTGCCTATCCTTCTAAGGGAGAAGGTGCGCGATCATCGACATGCTTTTGCCTTCATGGCAGTGTTTGGAATTGTCATATGGCTTGTCCTCGGCTGGACAAACGGCGGGTTTCCGAGCACGGAAATCATGTTTGGCTTCCTTGCCCTCCTCGCGATTCACGACGAAAAAATCCGGCAGCAGCCTTTGACGGGACTCGAGGCCCTTCCGATCACGCTCCCTCCGCCAAGACGTGTCCTGCCGTCCGCTCCATGAATTCGCGCACGACCGGCCGCGGCGTCTTCTTTGAGCCTTGGAGTCTCGGGGATGTGATCATCGCCGCGGCGACGTTGCGGGAAATGGCGGAACCGCCCGCACTCGCCTGTCATTCCATGTGGCATCCCTTGCTAGGTCGCGCCCTGGCAGACATTCCAAGGCTTGAATTAATCGCGGTGAATTTGCCCTACACCACACGCGATCGCTCGAGTCCGTTCGATACTGGGCGCGGCAGCAATTGTTTTCCGGAAGTTACTGAGGTCCTGAGTGTTCGTGGGGATTATCGCGACTTCGCGGCGGCCCGAAAAATCTTTCCCGGTGCCTCCATTCACATGACCGGCTGGGTGCGATTTTTCGGACGCAAAATCGCATTTGTGAATTTCCCTTACTCGTTAGGCTTGATTCCAACCCGGAATCGCTATCGGTCGTGGGCCCGGCTCGCGGATGTCGGCTTTGACAAGATCGAGGCGACATATCGACGTCAGCAGGCGCAAGCCCCGCGCAATCACACAGTCGCAATCCATGTCGGGGCGCAGTGGCGGTCGAAGCAGTTTCCCCATACGATCGATTTGCGCACGGCTTTGGTCAGCCAGGGATGGAAGGTCACCGTTCTCGCCGGGCCCTTCGACCCGCTCCCGCCAAGATTGCCGGAAAATGAGGTTCTGCGGGTCGTAGATGAACACCTCATTAAGGAACTGCGCGCAACCGAGCACGTCATCACCAACGATTCCGGGCCGATGCACGTCGCCGCTTTCATCGGCTGCCGCACCACGGCGCTGGTTCGCACATCGCCGATTGAGGAATGGGCGCCGCCCGCGACACGGATTGTGCGTGCCCCAGGAACGCCGCGTGGTTACCGTCCGCATTGCCGCTACATGTCGGACGATATTCTCCCGGGCTGGCCGGCTGTGGAAGAGGTCGTCGCCGGCCTCCGCGGCAGCTGATCACGCTTCTTCGCCAAAATCCGAATCAGAATGTTAAAGCCTGTACTCGCCGGTCTTCATGCGCCTGTTTATCGCCGGCGACTGGAGGTATTGGTCGAACTCATACTCCCGTACTTGAGGGAGCACGATGCTGTGCTCGATGTAGGTTGTGGCGCGGGCACACTCGCGGCTGCGCTGCAGACACAGGCTCGCGCTGAGGGCCGCGAGATCCGGATGGAGGGTCTCGAACGTTTTCCGCGCGGAGGCGAACCGATTCCTGTCACGCCCTATGAGGGCGGCCGGTTTCCTTTTGGCGACAAGAGTTTCAATGTCGTGATCATTGCGGACGTTTTGCATCATGAAAATATTCCCGACGCGCTCCTTCGCGAGTGCATCCGGGTCAGCCAGCGTCTGGTCATCATTAAGGATCATCAGCTCAGCGGCCCCCTAGCCAAGGCGCGGGTCAGCCTGATTGATTGGGCGGCAAACGCTCCCTACGGCGTCGAATGTCTTTATCGCTACAACACGCCGCGAGAGTGGGATTCAGTTTTGCGCGGACTGCGGCTCACCCCGGTCGCGCTTTTCCGCTCCATCAATCTCTATCCGGCCGGCTTCAATTTTTTCTTTGGACGCCGGCTACAATATCTCGCCGTCTGTGATGTCCCGGGAAATCACACGGTCGCGCTGTAGACCACCGCCAGCGCTAAAATGCCCGCGAGGTAGCTGGTGCGATCAGTCAGGGCAAAAACGACGGGATCCTGCGGCACCTCACCGCGATTGGCTTTGAACCAGAGTCGCGTGATCCAATACAAAAAGAGCGGGCAAAGCAGAAGCAGGATCGTCGGGTGACGATAAAGCAGGCGCACTTCCGGGCTCATGACGTAGAGGACGAGGACGAGGACGGAGATCATCCCGCTGGCCACGCCGAAAGTTCCGATCGGCTCGAGGTCGTTGCGAAAATAACCCCGCCCTTCCGCGGTCGAGCCGGCTGCTCCGGCCAGGTCGCGCAATTCGGAATAGCGTTTCACCATCGCGAGTCCGAAAAAGAAAAAGACGGAGAAGGCGAGCAACCAATCGGAAACACCGATGCCGGTCGCCGCGCCTCCGGCGAGCAAACGCAGGGTGTAAAAGCAGGCCAGGACGACGACGTCGAGCATCACGACGCGTTTGAACCAGGCGGAGTAGGCAATGTTACTCCCAAGGTAGATCCCCGCGATGACGAGAAAACTCCAGCCGCAGAGAAAGCCGAGGCCGACACCTCCCAGGACGAGTAACAAGCAAACAACGGCCGCGAACGGAATCGAAATCTCGCCCGAAGCCAACCCGCGCAAGCGCTTGCTGACATGCGCGCGATCCGCCTCCAGGTCGAGCATGTCGTTGAAAAGATAAACCGCCGACGCGAGCAGGCTGAAGGAGACAAAGGCAATCATGCCGAGAAGGAGGACGTTGGAATCCGCGATCTTGTGCGAGGTCAGGATCGGGACGAAGACGAGTACGTTCTTAGCCCACTGATGGACCCGGCAGGCCCGGAGAAGCGCGCCGAATTTCCCCGTCGTCCTGGGAAACGATTTTTCAACCGGGGCAAGGGCGTTCACCGCGGCAATGAAGCGTGGACTGTTGGAGACCACAACTGCCCGCCGCGCCACCCGCCAGACAGGGAGATCGGCGCGCGAATCGCCGGCATAATCGAACTGGGCCTTCCCATATTGTCGCTCGAGCCGATGCGCCTTGATCCCGCCCTTCAAGTTGATGAGACCGTTGCTGGCGATGATCTCGCTGAATAATCCGAGATGATCGTTCACTCTGCCGGGCGAGCGATTCGTCAGCCGCCGTGACCAAAATGAGCCGCCGCCCGCGTTGCGCTTCGCCGCGGAGATAGGCGATCAAGTCATGACGGAAGGGCAATTGATCGACGGCAAGGTCCGCCCGCCGCACCATTTGCTGCTTCAGGAAAGCGCGACCCTTGAGCAGCCAGAACGGCAGCCAGAGGAGCAGCCAGGGGGAACGCTTGACCAAAACGAGAAGCGTCTCGTATAGGAGGTCGGTCCGGAGCAAAGTATCGTCGAGGTCGACGCAGAGCGGGGGTTCCTGGTGCGCGGTGAGATCTTCGGGCATGATTGGCGGCGCGCGATTCTGACCGTTTCCAGGCGCGGGGCCAGTGTAGAAAATTCACGGTGGGAAAACAAATCTATTACGGCATCGTCGCGGGCTGCGCCGTCCTCGTGGGCGCGCTGGCGGTAACGAATCAGAGCCTCTGGATCGACGAAGGCGCGGCCGCGCTCAAGGCGATGGAGCCCTCGTTAGGGGCCTGGTGGCATAACCTGCGCGCGGAGGGAAACTCAAACCTGCAACTCGTTGGCCAGCTCTTTTATCTCTGGGTGTGGGAGAAGATTTTCGGCGCGTCTGAGATTTCCCTGCGCGCCTCGAACATCCCGTTTTTCGTCGGCGGGCTCTGGGCGCTGGCCTGGGGGATGTCGCCGCACCGCGTCCGCCGGACCGCGGTTGTGCTGCTCGCCCTGACAAACGCGTTTCTCTGGTACTACCTGAGCGAAGCGCGGCCCTACATCGTCCTCTTCTGCTTTGCCTCGATCATCGCGGCCTGCCTTTTTCGGTTGCTCCGCTCAGCCGAGGAGGAACTGCAGTCGCCGCTCTGGTTCGGGCTCTTTTGCCTCGGTCTTTTCGGTCTTTGCCTAACGAGCCTGATCGCGGTCCCGTGGGCGCTGGGGGCGATGGCGGCGGTTCTCTACTGGAGCGGCCCGCGTGCCGTCGGCCGGGCGGTTTACCGGTTTCGTTGGTCGTTTCTTGTTCTTGCCCTCGCGATGGCCGGCCTCGGTTTCTATTATCTCTGGACAATGCAGGTCGGCGCGCGCGCCTCCGGGGTCGGGCGCACCGGCTGGTACAGTACTCGCCTTCATCGTCTATGAACTGCTCGGCCTGGCTGGCCTGGGACCCGGCCGGTTGCAGTTACGCGCGGGCGGATTGGGTGAGTTGAAGCCGTTTCTGCCGTTCCTCGCGCTCGGCACAGGCGGGGTGGCTGCTCTGCTCCTCGCTGCCTTTGCTTCGCTCAAAGAGCGGATCGGGAAACGCGAGGCGGTGTTTTTTTTCTGCGCGGTGGCAGTGCCGCTCCTGGTCGTGCTCGCGGCCGGCGTGTCGGGACAAATGCGTTTGCTCGGACGCCATCTGACCCCGTTCCTGCCGTTCCTCCTCGTCCTGCTCGCCGTTGGCCTAACGAATTGCCTGACGGCGCTCTCCGCCCGGAGAAAGCTTCTCGGCTGGGCCGCGCTTGTTCTCCTTCTGCTTTCCGCGCTCGAGATCCGGTTCGCACCGCGGCATCGGCGCGATGATTACCGCTCCGCGGCGGTCATCGCGCGGCAGGCACAGGCCGCGGGTGAACATGTCTGGTGGCTGGCGGATGTGAGCACCGGGCTTTACTACGGCGTCCCGCTCGGCTCGCCTCAGTTCAGCGCGTCGGCTGACCAGCCCCAACGGCCGCCGGATCTCGTTCTTCTTTCCAAACCGGACATCTACGACGGTTCCGGCACAGCGCGCGCCTACTTGGCGCAGAATAATTTTACAGTGACGCGTGTCCTGCCGGCTTTTCAGATCTGGAGGCAGCCGCCGGCTGGGAAATCGCCGGATAAATCTGGCGAATAAACTGCTGAATCATCTTGTCGGTCTCCGCTTCGGTTTGACCAAAAGGCCGCAGGCCCTTGGTGATGTCGGCCGCGATCGTGATGTAAGCCCAGCGCTGATTGTAGCCCTTGAAGACGCGATCCCGGATGTCGAACATCGTGCGCTCGAGATGCGACGCGGTCAGGTGATTGTATCCGACGAACCAGTAGTAATTGAGATTGTAGATCGAAATCGTCGTCCCGTTGCGCAACGGCACCTGACGGACGTTGTGCAGACGCGTTACGGCCAAATTTTTTCTCCCGGTCTCGAGCGGGATGCGCAGGGGATCGGAGTCCGCAATCGTCCAACCCTGGGCGGGCAGGCAGCGTTCCGGGCGATGAATGCTGTTGTCGAGATCCGCGCCCGAAAGCACGATCGAGACGAAGATCGAGTTTCCGGCCGCGTCGGTGTGAGCTTGCGCGCAAACTCGGTGTCGCTCGCCAGCATCTCCAGTTCGCGCTCGCTGATGGCCTGATCGACGCCGTACCATTTCCCGACGAATTGCGGAAGCTCGAGCCTGACCCCGGCCGGCTGCATGCGGGCGGTGGTGGGCAGCACGAAGATGGTGCTGAAGCCCGCCGCCAGGAAAACCAGGAGCAGAACGAGGCGTTTAGGCGTCATAGGCCACCTCCCCCTTTTCGTTAGGCGGCTTGCGCCCGAACCATTTTCGGTAGTCGATGTTCAGGAGCCGGCTGAACCCGAGCATGCAGAGCAGGGCGATCGGGAAAAAGATCAGCTGACTCGACCAATCGTGGTAAATGCCGCCGGCAAACTGCGGATAACCGAGTTGGCCGAGAATGATGATGGTGAAAATGCGGCCGGCATTGCCGACAATCGCGAAAAGGACGGAGGCGGCGAGAATGGTGATTTTCTTCCAGACCTTCTTTTCATTCAGGTGCACGTAGATCGCCGTCAGCATGACCATGGCGATGAGCGACCGAATGCCGCTGCAACCTTCCGCGATTTCAAAGCCCCAGTCCCCGTGCACCGGCCGGATGGAAGTGCCGACGGTGTAAATGGCGATTCCGACGAGGCCGCTCAGCACCTTGACGAAGCCGATGATGAGGAATTGCAGGCGGAAGGTCATCTGCTCGATCGCGCCTAACGGGATCATGAAAAAAAGGAGCGCGATCGGAAAACGCAGCACCCGGGCCACCTCCCGGCCCCAGAGGAAAAGGACCATCCCGAAGGCGAGGAAAGGGAAACCGAAAAGCGCGACCCGGGGCTGGAAAGCGCGCGCCGCGACGAGGTAGCAGAGGATGCCGGCGGCGATAAAAATCAGGCCGAGATTGCTTCCTTCCTTGCGCGCGGTGCGCAGGCGCTCGCGGTGATACCAGACGAGGAACACGACCGCGAACGGGATGAGCTTGCTGTGCTCCTGGTTGTATTGCGGGAGGAAACGGAGCCAGGCCCATTCCCAGATCGGCTGCGTCTGCCCGGCGTAGAGCGGGAGAAAACCGAAAAAGTAAACGACCGTCGCGGTGACCGCGAAGAAGAGGAAAGCCGTGAGCGGCCGCTCCCTCATCCAGCCCAGGAAGGCTTGGAGAAGGCCGCCGAATTGTTTGATCTGCTCCATCGCGGCCCCGACTTTAAGACCGGCACGGGTGCGACGCAACGGCGACTGCGGCCGGTTGCGGCTGCGGGGCTCCGGCGACGTTCGTGGGCTTCGCGCTGCGACTACTCGACGACTTCGAGGCCCATCTGACGGGCGGTGCCGGCGATGATCTTGAAGCCGGCTTCGTCGTTCCGCGAATTCAGATCCTTGCCCTTCGTCTTCACGATTTCCATGATCTGCTTGCGCGTCACTTTGCCGACCTTGGTCTTGTTCGGCTCTTTCGAACCGGCGGCGATGCCCGCGGCTTTCTTGAGCAGGATCGCGGCGGGCGGGCTCTTCGTGATGAAGGTGAACGACTTGTCCTTGAAGACGGTGATCACAACCGGGAGGATGTCGCCTGCCTGCTTCTGAGTGGCGGCGTTAAATTCTTTGCAGAACGCCATGATGTTGACGCCGCGAGGTCCGAGCGCGGTGCCGACGGGCGGTGCGGGGTTCGCCTGGCCGGCCGGGATCTGCAGTTTGATGTGAGCAACGATTTCTTTAGCCATGGTGAAGAGAAGTAAGAATTAAGAAGGATGAATTAAGAAGTGAGAGCGAAGGATTAGGCAAAAACTTCTTCATTCTGCCTAAAGTGTCGATGTAGTCCCAGTTATCCCAGGAATCGATCTTACACGCCGCGGTGGCATCGGCGACAGCCTGCCTGCCATTGCGAAAGGCAGGATCCGGGCAGGTCGAATAGAGCGAGGCTGGATCGCTCCGGGCGAGGGCATCGGTATGATACCTCGGCCGCAAATTGATGATGTGGGTCAGTTCCGCCAACGCCTTGTCTTATCGTGAGCGCGGTGTTGAAGTCGGCAATCGCCTGCTCCAACTCGTGTTGCTGCATGATGGTGCCGCGCCGGTAGATGGCGACATACATCCGGGGATCAATCTTGGACGCCGTGGTTAAAGACTGGACCGCTCCGTCGAGGTCGCCCTTTTTGACCTGCTTAAACGCCTGGTTACAGGCGGCGACCACAATGGCGTCCTCGGAGTGCGCCTGTGCGCGGCGACTACTCGACGACTTCGAGGCCCATCTGGCGGGCGGTGCCGGCGATGATTTTGAATCCGGCTTCGTCGTTGCGCGAATTCAGATCTTTGCCCTTCGTTTTCACGATCTCCATGATTTGCTTGCGCGTTACTTGCCGACCTTGGTCTTGTTCGGTTCCTTCGAACCGGCGGCGATGCCGGCGGCCTTCTTGAGCAGGATCGCCGCGGGCGGGCTCTTCGTAATGAAGGTAAAGGACTTGTCCTTGAAGACGGTGATCACGACCGGAGGATGTCGCCCGCCTGCTTCTGGGTGGCAGCGTTAAATTCTTTGCAGAACGCCATGATGTTGACGCCGCGAGGTCCGAGCGCGGTGCCGACGGGCGGTGCGGGGTTCGCCTGGCCGGCCGGGATCTGCAGTTTGATGTGAGCAACGATTTCTTTAGCCATGGTGAAGAGAAGTAAGAATTGAAGGATGATTTAAGAAGTGAGAGCGAAGGATTAGGCATAAACTTCTTCATTCTGCCTTCTTCCTTCTTCCTCTTTAGCCGCGTTCGACCTGCCAGTATTCGAGTTCGACCGGGGTGGCGCGGCCGAAGATGGTGACCGAGACACGGAGGCTGCCGCGTTCCGGATCGATTTCTTCCACGACGCCGCTCTGGTTTTGGAAGCGGCCGTCTCCCCCACCTTGACCGTCTCGCCGACTTCGAAGCTGACCTCCGGTTTGACCTTTTCTTCACGCTCACGCATCTGCGCCAGCATGTTGTCGACTTCCGATTGCCGCATTGGAATTGGGCGATCTTTCGTCCCGGCAAAACCGATCACGCCGGCGTTTCCGAATGAAATACCACGTCGAGGCCGATGAGCTGATTCTCCTCATCGAGCAGGTGCATGTTCACAATCAGGTAACCGGGGAAAAATTTCCGCGTCGTCTCGCTCTTTTTGCCGCGTTTGATTTCCGAGACGCGCTCCGTCGGGACGAGCACTTCGAAAACCACGTCGCTCATCTCCTCGGTCTTGACCCGTTTCTCAATGTTCTCGCGCACCTTATTCTCCTGTCCGGAGAGCACG
>CAWIBC010000011.1:0-9564 GCA_963834255.1 uncultured Verrucomicrobiae bacterium
GATGTCTTCGACAAGGACGCGAGCAAGCTCGCCGTCTTCCTCGTCGACTGGTATGCCCGCCCCTCCAAGCACAGCGGCGCCTGGATGAACGAATACGTCAACCAGAGCCGACTTGTTAGGCGTGAAGCCGGTCGTGGCGAATCACCTCAACATTCCGAAACCGGAAGCCGGCCAGCCGACTCTCCTCACCTACGATGAAGTGCGAACCGCTTTCCACGAGTTCGGCCACGCGCTTGCACGGGATGTTTTCCAAAGTCAATATCCGCGCTTCAGCGGCACCAACGTGCCGCGCGATTTCGTGGAGTATCCCTCGCAGGTCAATGAGATGTGGATGACCTGGCCGGAAATTCTGCAGAGTTACGCCAAGCACTACAAAACCGGCGAAGCCGATGCCAAGGAGCTGCTCGACAAGGTGAAGGATGCGGAAAAGTTCGACCAGGGCTTCAAGACGACGGAATACCTCGCCGCCGCTCTGCTCGACCAGGCCTGGCACCAGATGAAACCCGCGGAAGTGCCTAACGACGCCCTCGCCTTCGAGGCCGCCGCGCTGAAGAAGCCGGTCGACTTTGCGCCAGTGCCGCCCCGTTATCGCACGCCTACTTCGCACTTTTCGCCGGCGGTTACTCGGCCGGTTATTACAGCTACTTCTGGAGCGAGGTGCTCGATGCCGACAGTGTCGAGTGGTTCGAGAAAAACGGCGGCCTCAAACGTGAAGACGGCGACCACTTCCGCGACACGCTTCTTCTTCGCGGCGGCAGCCAGGACGCCATGAAGCTTCTTCAAGATTTCACCGGCGGCGAACCCGACACCGCGCCGCTGCTGGAGCGCCGCCGGCTCACTGCGCCGGTCACCGGCGAAGCGCCGCCACCGAAATATGCGGCTAACGTTCCGCACCCAGCCAGCGAAGAGTGCCGCGTAGATCTCGATCCCGTCCCAGAGGTTCTGCAGGCGCAGGTTTTCGTCGGCCGCGTGCTGGTTCTTGTCGTGGTTTTCGATCAGCAGCCCGATCACCGGGGTGTCGTTAGGCTGTTGGAAGAGATACGTCGGAATACTCCCGCCCACGGTCGGCGGAAGAACCGGGCGTGCCCGGCGCCGGTCATGCGTCGGCGATCTCGCGCGAAAGCGGGAGAGCGAGCGAGGTCCGGGCCGGCAGGTAACCGGTGCCCCAGTTCGCGCGCACGATCCGCGCGTGTTTCATCCGGTCGCGGCGTCCGACGTTTCCCGCACGATCTTGTAACCCTGGGCCTCGAGTGCCGCTGGACCAGCGGCTTGATCGACTCCGCGGTTCCGTTAGGCACGAGCCGGAAATCGAGTGAGGCCCGGCTTCCGGCGGGATGCTGTTGGAGGATTCCGCGCCCACTCCGCCGCTCCTGATCCCGCGGACATTCAGGGCCGGAGCAGGAGCAGTTCATTCAGCGGTTTCCCGGCGCCCTCGGTCGCGCCGATCTGGAATTCCCGGCGCAGTTCCGCTTCGACATCGGGGATCTTGGCGAGCGCGGCGCGTTCTCCTCACTCGGCGGCCGGACCTCGTCATAAAAACCCTTGATCAAAATTCGGCCGTTCTCGTCCCGCATGGAATCGAGCAGATGGGTCAGCCTAACGATGGGGTTCGGGAACCAGTTCCCATAGTGGCCGTCGTGCAATTCCTTCGCCGGACCGTAGACCGTCAGCTCGAGGTCAATCACCCCGCGCGCGCCGAAGAAGAGTTCCGCCTGCCGGCTTTGGTGAACCGGACCGTCGCAGAGCACCCAGGCGTCCGGACGCAAAACTTTCGGGTACTTTTTCAGGAAGGCCGCGAGGTGAGGCGAGCCGGCTTCTTCCTCGCCTTCGAAAACGAAACGGATATTTACCGCCGGCTCCACGCCCTGGGAGCGGAGCGCGTCGAGCGCGGCCACGATTCCGAGAATCGGCGCCTTGTCGTCGCTGGACGAGCGCCCGTAGAGCCGCCATTCCGGGTCGATGGATTTGGCCGCGGCCCAGTCCACGTCGCGTCCTTCGCGGTCGCGCATGACCGGCTGCCACGGCTCGCTTTTCCACTGCGACGGATCGGCCGGCTGCCCATCGTAGTGCGCATAAAAGGCAATCGTGCGCTTTGCCTGCGGCACCACGAGGTCGCCGACCACGATCGGCGGCGCACCTTCCAGCGTAAGTAACTGGGTCGTTAGGCCGCGTTTCTTCAGCATGGCCGCGATCAGTTCTGCGTTGCGCTGAATGTTGGCCTGGTCGCTGGCCAGGTTTGGAATCGCGAGCAGCTCGGAAAATTCGCGCAGAATTTCGCGCTCATTCTGCCGGCGCCAGTCGCGCGCCTTGTTCGCGATCGTCGCCGGGTCCGCCGCCAGCAATTCGCCGGCGAGAAACACGGTGAAGAGAAAAACGAGCCGGCTCATTCCTTTTTTAACTTCGCGAGATACCGGAGAATGAGGTAATTGGCCACCCCGAGCAGGACCGCGATCTCGTAGCGCCCGAGCGCGACCGCGGCGCCGAGAGCTCCACGGTCCAAATGCTGGCGGCGGTGGCGCTGCCCTTGACGCTGCCATCTCGTTTCAGGATCGCGCCCGCGCCGATGAAGCCGATGCCGGTGATCACCCCCTGCAAGGCGCGCGCCTGCGCATCGGGCGCACCGCTAAAGGCACTTTCCGCGAGGAGCATGAAACCGCAGCTCGCCATCGCCACGAGCGGGAAGGTGCGCAGCCCCATGACCCGGTCGGCGCGTTCACGATTCCAAGCCACCGGAAGCGAGATGAGGAAGGCGAGAAACAACTGCCCCAGTTGCCATCCACTATTTACCCAATCCCATTCCATCATGCCTGACTTTCGTTCCTCCTAGCGCAATTCGGCCGTCGCCCCCTCGATTTTTTTCCAGGGCTCGGCCCGGCCGCCGAGATGTTTGGCGAGGAAATCCTCGACGCGTCCGTAAAAGTCGAAGTTGTTCTCGGGCCGGGCGAAGCCATGCCCCTCATCGGGGTAAACCACGTAAACCACTTCGCGTTTCGCCTTGCGCAGGGCCGCCACCATCGAGTCCGCATTTTCGATCGTGACCCGCGGATCGTTCTTGCCCTGACCGATGAGAAGCGGAGCGCGAATCTTGTCGACGTGATAGAGCGGCGAGACGGCGCGATTCAGCTTTTCGTCCTGATCGAAGGCGCCGCCGCGTTTTCGCCAGCGCACGAGAATGTTCGACCAATAATTCGGGAACGAACGATAGAGTGTAGCCAAGTCGGCCGGCCCGACGATGTCGACGCCGCAGGCAAAAAGATCCGGGCGCTGCTCGAGTGCGAGCAGGGTCGCGAAGCCACCGCCCGACCAACCCATCGCCGCCACTCGCTTCGGATCGGCGATGCCTTCGTCGATCGCCCATTGCACAGCGTCATAGAGATCTTCCTGCGTCCCGCGTCCCCATTCGTTCGTCCCGGCGTTGAGAAACTTGAGCCCGTAGCCGGTGGAGCCGCGATAATTCACCTGCAGCACCGCATAACCGCGGTTGGCCAGCAGTTGCACCTCCGGATCGAAACCGTCGAAATCGCGAAACCATGGGCCGCCGTGGATGAGGAGGACGAGCGGAAGATTTTTCGGCTCCACGCCCACCGGGGTGGTCAGGTAAGCGGGCAGGACCAATCCGTCGCGCGCCTTGATCGTGATTCCTTTTTTCGGCGCCAGCGTCGCTTTCGTTAGGGCGGGAAACTCGTCGTAAAGCTTCGAGACCTTCTTCGTTCCGCGATCGAAGATGTAGTAGGTCGCCGGGGCTTGGCTCCGGCGCGAGGCCACGATCCATTTCCGATCGGCCTTATCGCGGCTGATGAGATCGAGAAAGCCGGGCACTTCGCGCCCGATGATTTCAAAATCCGCTTTTACCCCGGCGTCGAGAAAGACCCAGTGCGAGGCGAGATAATTGAACTCGACCGCCTGGATCGCTTTCGTCTCCGGATGAGTGAGAACGCTGGGCCCGTCGCCGAGACCGGCATTGACGACGTCCGATTGCGCATCCTGCGCCAGCACCTCCAGCTCCTTCCCATCGCGCGCATCTACCCTAACGAGTCGTCCCTTGTCCGTGCCCAGCGCCGAATGAATGACCAGGCTCTTCCCGTCCGGCGCGAACCTCGCGATGAGCGACCCGCCCACCACCTGCCCGGCGAAGAGCGCCTGCTCGAATGGCATCACCACCAGATCCCGCCACGGTTTGTCGGCCGCGTCGCGCACGCGCACGATGGTGTTTCCGCTTTTCCCATCGAAGGCGGTGGCGCCCCGGATGACGAAATCATGGTCCGTCTTCCAGGTCAGGACGTCGCCGGGATTGGTCGCTTCCAGCGTGATCGCGCCGGTCTCGAGATCGATCCGGTACATGTCGAAGGCCTCGCGGTCACGCAAGTTGAGCGCGACGAGGACAAAGCGCGGATGCTGCCAATCGATCAGGACATTCTGCGCCCGCACCCCGCGAAACGGCGTCAGGTCGCGCACGTTGCCCGTCGTTAGGTCGGCGGAGAAGAGGTGGCCGATTTCATCCCCGGCGTTGTCCTGGAGGTAAAGAAGATGTTTCGCGTCGCCCGCCCAGGTGTACCACTGGATCGGGCGATGATCTTCATTCGTCAGTGCCCGGGCCTCGGCTCCGTTCGCGTCTCCCACCCAGACATTGACGACTCCATTTTTATCCGGCGCGAGCCAGGCGAGCCGGCTGCCATCGGGGGCGATTTCCGGATGCGATCGGGTCGGGTTTCCAAAAAGAGTCTCGCGCGGGAGCAATGGCGGCAGTCCGGCGAGGGCAGCATTGGCACTCGACGCGACGAGGCAAAGGAAGAGAAGTTTCGTTCGGATCATTTTTGCTTCCTCCGAGGCGGACCGCCCGGCGCCGCGCCTTTGAAACCAAGGGCGAACCCGATCACGCCGTAGAGCATGAAGAGCGCGCCGATTGGCACCAGCCATACGCCCGTGCCGGGATCGCCGTCGTAGGTGAAGAAACCGCCGGCCAAAAAACCGCCCGGGAGCAAAATCGCCGCCCAGATCAGGGCAAAGGAAACCGAGCGTTTGACCTGGAAACCATCCACGCTCCGAATCGTTAGGCCAGCGGCGATGTTGACGAGCGAAAACATCGTCCCGTGAAAATGACCAAGGGTGAACATGAGCCGGCGCGCCTCGTTTCCGACATCGAGATACCACCCGATCTTAAAGCCGTGCAGCGTCTCGAGCCCGATCCCGAGGCAGATGTAGATCGCGAGCGCCCACCAGCCGAAACGAAGATGTCGGGTCGAGTAATTCATAAAGGCTGAGGGCCGGATCCGGGTAATTTCATTCCGCGAGCACGATCGGCGTCTCGTCGCGTTCGCGGCGGAGACGGCTGAAGACATCCTCCTGGAAGCGGCCCTCGGGATCGAGCACCGTCTTCGGATCGAAGTTCGGATTGGCCGGGCGCAGTTCGTTCCACCATTTCTCATAGGCCCGTTTCACGCCCGCGCCCAGTTCTTCGGTGTCCGCGGTGTAGACAAACTTGAAGTCGGCAAAACCGGGCAGCGTCTGCAAAGATTTCCAGGCATCGAACCGGACCGCCGCGTACGGATCGAGCAGGCTGTAACTCAGAAACGGATAGAGCCAATCGCGGCCGGAAATTTTCTGCGCCGGCTCCCAGCCCATTCCCCAGGCGAGGAGGGCGCGCTGGCCGGCATCGCCTTTCACCAGCCATTGCACCGCGGCGGAGATCGTTTTGTCGTCGTCGGACAATTCCGGCACCGGCTGTTTGTACCACTCCTGCAACTTGTTCGCCGTCCAGCTCAGCGTCTGGTCGAGGTGACAAAGATTGCAGGCGTTAGGCCGGCCGTGGTCGATGCTTTCGCGAACGTTAGGCGAGGAAACCTGGTGGCTGCGCATGGCGTGGAGCAGGCCAAAGGTCGTCTTCGGCATGTGACAGTTGTAACAGCGGCTGCCGGAAGAACCGAGCTCGTGATGGGTGTGACTCGTTAGGCGCGGTTCCATCTCCTTGTGGCATTGCAGGCAGGCCTGGTCCGATTCCATCTCCGGGGCGAGCTGGTCGTTCGAAGCCCAGGTCTTGAGCGCGGACCGCGTCGTCGGGGTGGACGGATGCATCTCGTGGCAGGAAAGGCAGGAGAAATCGCCGCCCTGAAAGCAGGGCGAAGCCTGGACCCCGTTCATCTCCCGCCCGGTGACCCGGATCATGCCGTCGCCCCAGAAACGGTTCCGGAAGAAATCCGGCTCGGTCTGGCGAATAAAATCCTTCTGCGTGGCGTGATCGGGCTCGTTAGGCTGAACGACAAAGCGCTGCCCGAGGTCGTCATTCCCGGGGCGAAACTTCCCGCCCTGCCGGTTGAAATCGATCTTCGCCTCCATCCCCTCGAAGGCCCAGACGCTGTGGCATTGCCCGCAGGCCAGGGCCGCCTGCGGTCCTTTCATCTTCTTCGCGTTCGCGATCGTCGGATCGGTTTCCTTCGTCAGGTGAAATTTCCAGCGCCGAAGCGGATTGCGATTGGCCTCGATGTGCTCGCGGCCCTCGCTGTGACACGCTTCGCAGGAAATCCCAAACTCCGTCACTTTCGTGTCCCACTTGTTGCCCTCGACAAAATTCGAGACGCCCTGGGTGACATGGCAATCCATGCAGGCGCCATTCCAGGCTCCGATCGAATAGGCCTCCTGCGTTTCCGGCGGCATGAGAAAAGTCTGCGTCACCGGCGCCCACATTTTTTCCGCGATGATGTAGGCGAAAGGAAACTGCTCCAGCGTCCGCCCCTGCCCCGTTTCGTTCCACAGGATCTGCAGCGTGTGCGAACCGGTCAGGAGCACGATCTCGCGCGGCGGACCGTACTCCTTTTCGCCTAACGAGCGGTTGGCGACGAAGATTTTGTCGTCCTGCCGCGTCAGTTTGTATTCCCGGCCGGCAAAGCTCAGCTCGACGTCATGCGCGTCGGGAATGAGCGTGGCCGGCGTCGCCACCTGCGTCATGGTGCGGTGAAACGAGGTGTGCCAGCTCGCATAATTCCCCGGGTGACAGGCCCGGCAGGAATTCGAGGTTACGTAATCCCCCGTTTCGGCGACGATGGGCCGGTTGGTCGCGATCTTCGCGCCTTCGCGCGAATCGCTCCAGGCGACCGCGACTGCAATCGCCAGGACGACGGCGCCGAGGAGCGACCAGATCAGGAAACGTGCGCGCGGAGCCTCGGGCATTCCCTCCGAAGCTGCGCATTCCGCGGAGAAGTTTCAAGGAGGACCGCAGATAGGACCTGCCCGCCTCGGGTTGTCGGAGGAAAAAAATCCGTTGCAGCGAGATTAACTTTGCGTTACAAAGTAAACCCATGAGCGAGCGATCCCGGGCCGAAGAACACTTGCGCGTCATTCGTTCCCTGATGGAACGGGCCACCATTTATCGCGCCATTTCCGCGCCGACCGCCCTCATCGGCGGGCTCCTCGCCGTCAGCACCAGCGTCGTCATCTGGTGGCTCGACCAGGCGCGGGCTCCGGGGGAAGCGGGCCTCGATAATCGCCTCTTCGCCGGGATCTGGCTCGCCATCCTCGCCCTCGTCCTGGCGGTTAACACCTTTTTCGTTAGGCAGGAAGCGCTCCGCGATGGACGCGTCCTCCTTTCCGCCGGCGCCCGCCTCGCCCTGCGCGCGATCGCGCCCTGCCTCGTCCTGCCGGCCGCGACCACGGTCTGGTATTTCAAGGATGCCGCGCCGATCGACCAGGAAATCCTGGTTGCGGTTTGGATTGCGTTTTACGGGCTCTGCCTGCTCGCGACCGCGCTTTTCGCGCCCCGCTCGCTCGTCCTTCTCGGCTGGGCCTTCCTTCTTTCCGGCCTCCTCCTCATTTTTTGGCCGAAGTCGTTTGGCGACGATCCGCGCGGGCTTTATCCCAACTTCGCGATGGGCGCGACCTTCGGGCTTTATCACCTCGTCTACGCGGCCTGTATCTGGTCGAGCCGGCGGCCCGAGGCGCGGCAGATCCTTGCACCCGAATGAGCGATGCCGGATTTCGACAAACTCGACAAGGCCATCCACGAAAAAGGGCGGCTCGCGATCATGACCCTGCTCGCCAGCCGGGTGAGCTGGTCGTTCCAGGATCTGAAGGCGGAATTGAAAATGAGCGACGGCAACCTCGTCACGCACCTGCGCATGTTGCACAAACTCGGCTTCGTCGCGGTGACGAAGGAAATGCGCGACCGGCCGCAGACGAGCTACGCCCTAACGACGAAGGGGCGGGCGGCTTTCAGCGATTACCTGGCCGTGCTGGAGGAAATCGTGACGGGCCGGGAAGGAATGAGTTTTTTTGCCTTTATACTTTGTCCCACAAAGTAAGAACACCAGTCATATGAAAATCCTGCTCGCAGAACATTTCGGGATGTGTTTCGGCGTCCGCGACGCCATCGCGCAGGCCGAAGCGCTCGCCGCCAACGCTCCTCTCACCGTTCTCGGTGAGCTGGTTCACAACCCCGTTGTTCGCGAGCGACTACAGTCGCGTGGAGTGCGGGAGCATTCGCTCTCGGAAACGCAGGGCGCCGCTACCCGGGAAGTCATGATCACGGCCCACGGCGCGTCGGACCTCCGGCGCACCCAATGGCGCGATGCGGGTTACAAGGTTGCGGACGGCACCTGCCCCCTGGTTCGGCATGCGCACTCGCAACTGCGCGCGCTAGTCGCGGCCGGCTGTTTCCCGGTGGTGATCGGTCAGCCGGGACACGTCGAAGTGCGCGGCCTGACGGAAGATTTTCCCGGCGCGATCGTGCTCGCCGAGGCCGCCGACGTGGCCACGCTGCCGCCGGCGGAACGTTTTGGCGTCATCTCCCAAACCACCCAGCCGATCGACCGCGTCCGCGCCATCGTGGCGGAGATTCGACGGCAGTGCCCTACGGCCGAGGTGCGTTTTGCCGACACCGTCTGCAAGCCGACCAAGGATCGCCAGCTCGCCCTGCAAAACCTGATCGCCCAGGCCGAGGTGATCGTCGTGATCGGCGGACGTACCAGCAACAACACGCGGCAACTGGTCGAGACCTGTCGCGCCGCCGGCCGCCGCGTCGTGCACATCGAGCGCGCTGAGGAACTGATCGCGGCCGATTTCGAGAACGTCACGGTCGCCGGCGTCACTGCCGGCACCTCCACTCTCGGCGAAACGGTCGACGCTGCCCTCGCCCGGCTGCGAATGATTTCAGAAAACAAAACCACGAAGACACCAAACTCATGAACTCCATCTCCTGGCTTCGATATTTCGAAGCGAACCGCCACAATTTCATCGCGCCCGACTGGAACGCGCCCGTCCCCCTAACGATCACCCTTCGCGGTCAACTGGCTGAATCGCTCTCCCATTTTCAACTCGGGGAAAGCGGCGGCGGCCGTCATCTCTTCGGCAAGGCCGCAGAGCAAATCGGAGCGGACGCCGCCTACCTGCGCGCCCTCGAGCTTTTCGTCGCCGAGGAAGCCGAGCATGCGCGCCTGCTCGAGGGATTGGTCGGACGGTTCGGCGGCCGGATCATCCGGCGGCATTGGACCCATCTGCTTTTCCGCACCGCGCGCCGCGCCTTGGGATTGAACTTCGAAATCCAGGTGCTGCTCATCGCGGAGCTGGTCGGCACCG
>CAWIBC010000012.1:0-618223 GCA_963834255.1 uncultured Verrucomicrobiae bacterium
ACTCGCAGAGGCGCCGCCGCCGATGTCATCGCGCTTCGACGGCGACCTCCTCGAAGTGTCGATGGGGCCGCAGCACCCTTCGACGCACGGCGTCTTCCGCATGGATGTTTCGCTTGATGGCGAAACCGTCGTGAAACTCAAACCGGTCTTCGGCTATCTCCATCGCAACCACGAGAAAATCGCCGAGAACACGAGCTATCTCGGCTCGGTTCCTTACACCGACCGGCTCGATTATTTCTGCTCGATGACGAACAACTGGGCCTACGCGCTCTCCGTCGAGCGACTCGCCGGACTCCAAGTTCCCGAACGTGCCGAATACATCCGCGTCATCACCGCCGAACTCACGCGCCTGGTCAATCATGCAGCCTCATTCGGCTTTCTCATGCAGGACATGGGCGCGATGGGCACGCCGCTCATGTATGCGTTTCGCGAGCGCGAAAAAATTCTCGATCTGTTCGAGTCGCTCAGCGGCTCGCGCATGATGTGCAATTACATGCGCTTTGGCGGTTGCCGTTGCGAATTGCCGACCGGCTGGATGGAAGCGCGCGGAAGATCGTCGCGGCTTTCCGCGTTTCTCGACGAGTTCGAAACGTTGCTCAGCGAAAATGAAATCCTCATCGCCCGCACGCAAGGCGTCGGACTTTCTGCCGAACTCGCCATCAACGCCGGCATCACCGGCCCGATGCTCCGCGCGAGCGGCGTGAATTACGACATTCGCAAAGTGGACAAATACGGAATCTATGAGCGATTCAATTTTCGCGTCCCGTTCGGCGAACACGGCGATGTTTTCGACCGTTACATGATGCGCGTTCTCGAAATGCGCGAGTCGCTGAAGATTCTGCAACAGGCGCTCGCGAAATTCCCGGCAGGCCCGATCATGGATCCGAAAGCGAAGCTGCGCGGCTTCCGCCGCAAACCCGGCGAAGCCTACGCGCGCATCGAAGCCCCAAAGGCGAACTCGGCTTTTATTTAATCAGCGATGGCAGCCCAATCCGTATCGCTACCGCGTCCGCCCGCCGAGCCTGATCAATCTCACCATTTTCGAAGACATGTGCCTCGGCCAAACCGTCGCGGAGCAGCAGATTGAGCTCGAAGTTCAGCCGCATTGATCGGATGTCGAAATTTGCGGAGCCCACCATCAACCAGTCATCATCGACTAGAACCACCTTCGCGTGGTTCACGCCCTTGTCATATTCGTAAATCTTCACGCCGAGGCGCAGCAGCTCTTCATAATAGGAGCGGCCGATGTGGATGAGCATGGGATGATCGCTCTTCTCCGAGACGAGCAGGCGCACATCCACCCCTCGGGCCGCGGCGACTTTGAGCGCGGTGAGCAACGGCTCATTCGGGACGAAATATCCCGCGGTCAGCCAGACGCGTTTTTTCGCCCAGTGAAGCATCGCGTCGATGGTCATCTGGATCGGATCCTCATACGAATCCGGGCCGTCGGGCATCGCTTGCACTAAGACGCGCTGGGGCCGGGTAGGCTTCGGGTAATAGCGAGCGTCGAGCAGCTTCTCTTCGGTGGCGAAATACCAATCGTCCGCGAACACCATCTGCAACTTCTTCGCCGCCGGGCCGGTCACCTCGATCTGCACGTCGCGCCACGCGCCCACCTGGGGATCTTCGCCCGCATATTCGCGGCCCATGTTCATTCCGCCCACGAAAGCGTAGCGTCCGTCGATGATCTGCAGCTTGCGGTGGTTGCGCAGATTAAAGGTCCAGCGATTTCGCAGCGGATGGGCCGTGCGAAACCAAGCAAACTTGCCCCCCGGCGGCGACCAGCGGCGCGAAATGACGGCGAGCTGCTCGAAATCTCGATGGGGCCGCAGCATCCCTCGACCCACGGCGTCTTCCGGATGAACGTCGCGCTCGACGGCGAGGTGGTGCGCAAACTGAAGCCGGTCTTCGGTTATCTCCATCGCAACCACGAGAAGATCGGCGAGAACACGAGCTACCTCGGCTCGATGCCCTACACCGACCGGCTCGATTATTTTTGCTCGATGACGAACAACTGGGCCTACGCGCTCAGTGTCGAGAAACTGGCCGGGATCGAAGTGCCGGAGCGGGCCGAATACCTGCGCGTCATCCTGGCCGAGCTGACCCGGCTGGTGAATCACACTTCATTGTTAGGCTTTCTCCTCAGCGACATGGGCGCGTGGGGCACGCCGCTCATGTATGCCTTCCGCGAACGCGAACGCGTGCTCGATCTTTTCGAGTCGCTCAGCGGCTCGCGCATGATGTGCGATTACATGCGTTTCGGCGGCTGCCGCTGCGACCTGCCGCCCGGTTGGATGGAAGTCGCGCGCAAGATCGTCGACGGCTTTCCGCGTTTCCTCGATGAGTTCGAAAAGCTCATCACCGGCAATGAAATCCTGATCGCCCGCACCCAGGAGGTGGGAAAACTTTCCGCCGAACTGGCGATCAACGCCGGCATCACCGGCCCCGGCCTGCGCGCCAGCGGCGTGAATTACGACATTCGCAAAGTCGACGGCTACGGCATCTATCCGCGCTTCAAATTTCGGGTCCCGTTAGGCGACCACGGCGATTGCTACGATCGCCTGATGATGCGCGTGCTCGAATTGCGCGAGACGCTCGGCATTCTGCACCAGGCGATGGACGAACTGCCGGAGGGGCCGATCCAGAATCCGAAGGTGAAGATTCGCGCCTTCAAACCGCCGGCCGGCGAAGCCTACGGGCGGATCGAGGCTCCCAAGGGCGAGCTCGGCTTTTATCTGATCAGCGACGGCAGCGGCAACCCCTACCGCTACCGGGTGCGCCCGCCGAGCCTGATCAATCTCACCGTCCTCGAGGACATGTGCCTCGGTCACACCGTCGCCGACGTCATGGTCATCCTCGGCAGCATCGACATCGTGATGGGCGAAGTGGATCGTTAGTCGGCCGCGCTCAGAGCAACGGCGCCAGCGGACGGACCAGACTTTCCTTGAGCCGTTGCAGGCGCGGACGGCGGAGAAATTCTTCCTCCACGATCCGGGAACTGCGCTCGAAATCGTTTGTCAGCACCCGCTCCAGCTCGGCTGCCCGCTCGCGATCGCGGATGAGCGCGTTGAGTTCGAAATTCAGGCGCATGGAGCGGACATCGAAGTTGGCCGAGCCGACCATGAGCCAATTCTCGTCGACCAGCGCGACCTTGGCGTGATTGATCCCGGCTTCGTATTCGTAAATCTTCACCCCGAAGCGGAGCAGCTCCTCGTAGTAGGATCGGCCCACGTTCACCAGCATCGGGTGATCGGTTTTCTCGGAAACGAGGAGGCGCACATCGACGCCGCGCTCGGCCGCAAGTTGCAGCGCGGTGAGGAGCGGCTCTTTCGGGGCGAAGTAGCCGGCGGTCAGCCAGACGCGCTGGCGCGCGGTGTTGAGCATGAGCACGATCGACATTTGAATCGGGTCGTCCTGGTTGTCGGGGCCGTCGGTCATGGGCTGCACGACGAGGCGCTGCGGCGTTTCCGGCGCGGGATAATAATGGTGCTCGAGCAGTTTTTCTTCCGTGGCGAAGAACCAGTCGTCGGCAAAAACCATCTGGAATTTGCGCACCGCCACGCCGGTGATCTCGATCTGCATATCGCGCCACGGCCCGATCGCGGGATCTTCGCCGGCGTATTCCCGGCCCATGTTCATCCCGCCGACGAAACAGGTTTCGCCATCGATGATCTGGACTTTGCGATGATTGCGCAGGGTAAAGGTCCAGCGATTGCGCAGGGGATGGGCGGTGCGGAACCAGGCAAATTTTCCGCCCGCCGCGACGAGCGGCGCAAAATGCGAGCGCCACAGCCCGAGGCAGCCGACGCGATCGAGCAGCAGCCGCACTTCCACGCCGCGTTGCGCGGCGGCGACGAGATGCGCGAGCATTTCGCGGCCGCGCGCGTCATTGCGCCAGATGTAAAACTCGATGTGCACATGGCGTTGCGCCCGGTCGATCCGTTCCGCGAGGGCGGGGTAGAACTGACCGCCATCGACCAGGAGCCGCGTGCTCTCGGCGGTGGAGACGACGAACTCGTTCAGCCGCGAAAGCACGTCCACGACCGGCTGTTCGCCCTCGGGCAATTGCGCCACCAGCGTCTTCGCGTGCGCGGTGATCTCCCGTTCCTCGCGCGCCCCGGCCCGGTCCATCGCCTCGGTCGCGCGGAGCTTTTGCCTAACGAGCCGGTCCGTGCCAAAGACGAGATAAAAGAGCGGACCGACATAGGGAAAAAGAATCACCGCCCAGATCCAGGCCAGGGTCGCGGCCGGCGGCTTATTGCGCAGGAGAATGTGCGGAATGGTCGCCCAGGTGAGCAGGTATCCGAGCCAGACAAACGACCAGTGCATCGCCTGACTACTTACCCTTTGCCTGGGTTGACGACGAGCGGTTTGGACGCCGGGCCCGGACCGGGCGCGATTATTCTTCCCAAAGCGCGAGGCGGCGCGCGGTCAGGCCGAGCAGCGCCGTTATCCAGGCGAGCGAGACGAAGACGAACCAGAGGCCGCTGTGCGCCAGCCAAAGACTCGTTAGGCGAGTCTGGTTCGCGGCCTCGGCCGGGATGCGTTCCATGCTGAAGAGCGCGTCGATGCGGAAGGTATCGAGCGGGTTCAACATCAGGCAGGCGGCCCAGATATCCGGCACCCCCTGCAGGAACGACCACCGCGCCAGGAGGAGCGCGACCAGGTCGAAACCAAAAAGAAGGAGCAGCCACGCGCTAACCGCCAGGACAAGGCCCTGCACGCGATCCCGCGCGAAGAAGCCCGCCCCGAGACCGAGCGCGACGAACATCGCCGCCAGGGTCAGGGTGCGCCCGTACATTCCGAGCAGAGCCGCATCAGCTTGCCTAACGAACAACGCCGGAAGGAAAAGGAGCGCCAGGAGCACGCCAAACATCACGCTGAGAGCGAGAAACTTTCCGAGCAAAAATCCGGAGCGTGCGATCGGCTGGGCAAAGAGGAGCGGCCATTCGTTTCGCTCCGCCCGGGCGCTGCTGGTCCCGATGAGCAGGGCAAAAAGCGAGACGAAGTAGAGCGCGATTTGCAGAATCAACATCGGGGCGGCGTCGGGCGTGCCGGCGAGGAGGGCGGCGCCAATCCCGCCGGACAGCGCAAGGACACAAAAGAGCTGGAGGTAGCGATTGAGGATCGCGGCCTGCAACTCGCGCGCGATAATTGCGCGCAGCGGACCGGTCGGTGGGAGCGTCATTGCTTGCAGCGTCATCGGAGCACTCCGGGTAGCGCACGCGTCTCGCGTGCTGGCGATGGTGTCTCACCATCGCGAACTTTTCCGGGAACGGCCGCGAGAGGGAAAGACGGTTGCGGCGAGACGCCGCAACCAGCACGCGGGACGCGTGCGCTATCCAGAGGTGCCGCCTCTTCGAAATCGTCGAAGTCATGCGGCAGGTCGGCGGGATCGAGTTCGTGCTCGATCCGGCCGCGATGACAAAGCAGGCAGCGTTGCGCGACACCATTCCATTCCGCGATCAGGTGCGTGGTCATGAAAATGGTTTTGCCGCGCGCCGCTTCGGCCTGGAGCATTTCCTGGAGGCGATGACGCCAGCCGGGATCGAGGCTCAGGCCCGGCTCGTCGAGCAGGAGGACGGGCGCATCGGGCAAAAGGAGGAGCGCGATCCCGAGCCGCTGACGCATCCCGCCGGAGAGCGCGCCAGTGCGCTCGTGTGCCGCCTTCGTTAGGCCAAATTGCTCGAGCATGGCGGCGTTGCGCGCCGGATCGAGTCCGCGCAGGCGGGCGTAAAAGTTGAGCACCTGCAGGCAACTGAGCCGGGGATGGAACTCCGGGTTCTGCGGCAGGTAACTCAAGGCGCGCTGGGCCTCGCGCCGCCGCTGCCCGATGTCGTGCCCGGCGATGAAAGCCGTCCCGCGGTCGGGCGCGCTCAGCCCGGCGAGCAGCTTCATGGTCGTGCTCTTGCCGGCGCCGTTGGCGCCCACCAGCAGGGTGATCTCCCCCGGCGGCGCGAGCAGGGTGAGCCCGCGGAGCACTTCCTTGCGCCCGAAATTCTTGCGCAACTCCCGGGTCTCGATCATGGCCTAACGACTCCGGTGTTGGCCTGGCGCGCGCGGATCAGCCAGAAATCGGCGTTGAGCGGCGCGGGGTCCTCGATCGCCGTCAGCCCGGGAAGCGCGGCGCGTTCGTTGGCGAATCGGAGCAGCCTGACTGCCGGGCTGCCGGAGAGCAGCGCGATCGCCGGAAAATTGCGCCGGAGCGGGCCGAAGAGATCGAGCTCGCGATGCGGCAGGTCGTTGATGCCGTCGCGGTTCAGATCAAAGGTCGCCTCCCCGCCCCAGAAATTGCCGACCCCGTTCACCGCCCAGCGATTATTCGATCCGGCGCCGTCGACATCGACCGGGTGCAGGTTTTGCGAGAGACGGTTCTCGGTGAAAGCGTTGTCATCCGAGTTTCCGTAGAAACGAACGCCGATGTAGTTGTTGCTGACCTCGTTCCCCCGCACGACGAAACCGATCGCCTGCTGGAAGGAGAGCCCGACCGCGTTATGGCGGATGACATTGTTCTCCACCCGCACCTGTTCGTTGGACTGGAAGAGAATGCCGTAAGCGCGCGAGCCGCGGTTATCGACGAACTGGTTGCCGCGAATGACGATCTCGCGCGAGAACATGACGGCGGCGCCGGCGGCGTTCTGGGAAAAGAGGTTGCGATCGAAAACGTTGTGGTCGGAATACATGTAGTGCAGGCCGTAGCGGGTGTGGTGCACCCGGTTGTTTTCCACCCGCGAGTGATCGGTGAAGGAAAAGTAAATACCGTCGCGCGTGTCGCTGATTTCGTTCCCGGAGATGAAATTGCGTTCGCAATTCCACTGGTGAATCCCGTTCCCGCGCTCGTTTTCGTTCAGCGCCGTTTCGCAGAGCTCGCCGGCGCCGGCGGTGAGGGTTTTCTCGATCGGTTTGGCGGAAGCGAGGAGCGTGGTTTTGCCGCGGATGCGATTACCGAGGACGCGACCCTCGCGCACCTGCTTGAGGTAAACGCCGTGAAGCGAATTCTCGATCACGTTGTTCTCGATCGTGGCGCGATGGCCGGCGACGAAGACGGCAGCGTTGTCGTCGGACAGGCGCAAGCCCGAGCCGGTGATGCGCAGTCCGCGCAGAGTGACGTCGTCGGCCGTGATGGTGACGACGTTACCGGCGCCGTTACCGCGAATTTCGCTCCCGGGCTGACCGATGAACTGGAGCGGTTTATCGATCGTGACCGGGCCGGCGTGGACGCCAGCCTCAACCAGGATGGTGTCGTTAGGCGCGGCGGCTTTGATCCGTTCCTGGAGCGTGGCGGCGGAAGCTGCACTCGATAGACCAAGAAACACGAGTGCAAGAATCTGGGTCGCGCACGCGTCTCGCGTGCTGGTTGCGGTGTCTCGCCGCAACAGGCTTTTTCCTGGCGGACGGCGACAGGGAACGTTCGCGACGGCAAGGACGCCGTCGCCAGCACGCGAGACGCGTGCGCGACCCAGGCGCTTCATGCTGCGACTTCCTCTTTGCGGGAAAACCAGATCGCGAGGATGAGCAACGCCATGAAGACCCAGAGCAAATAGGTCCCCAACTCCGGGTAACTCGACTGGGTGAAGTTCGCGATCTTCTGCGTCCCAAAAACGAGCGGAGTGAAGGGCTCGATGTGAACCGGCGCCTGCGGGTCGAGGTGGTGGCCGTACCACCAGAGCCGGTAATAGAAGGCGGCGATGGAGAAGGTGCCGAAATAGGAGGCGAGAACGAAAAGATCGATCACGCCTTTCATTTCCCCGAAGACGACGGCGCGCAGGGCGAGCAGGATGAAGACGCCAAACATGAAGGGCATGAGCTGCATCTCGGTAAAGTCGGCCTGCTCGATCTTCTTCATCCCGATGTAGTGATTGAGATTGTTGATCTCGTTGATGTCGTTCCCCTCGATCCCGCCGCCCTCGATCTTGAAGGAGTAGATCTGCATCGTTAGGCCGGTGGCATACTGTGGGGCCACCAGTTTCAGTTTCCAGAGCGGGAAAAAGATGGAAACGGCCACGGTCGCGGCGGCGGCGAGAAGAAGGAGTCGCGACCAGAGGTTGAGCGGCTTGCGCAGGAAGCGGACCTCACGTTTGAGCAGGGAATTCATCCAAGAGCGGCGAGGCAGGGCCGGACGCGACCTGACTTCACGGCCGGCCCCTTCCTCGCGAAGCAAGGCACTAGTTGCCACCGGCGGAAGTTGATAAAGAAGCTGCCGGCTCGGCCGCGCCGGCTTCTTTGACGACGAGGTAACCCTGCATCTCCTGGTGGAGCGCAGAGCAGAAGTTGGTGCAGTAAAACGGGAAGACTCCCGGTTTCGTCAGTTTGAGCGAGAAGGTGCGGGTCTCGCCTGGGTCGATCGTGACGTTGACGTTGTTCTCGACCAGGCCGAGGCCGTGAATCATGTCGGCCGCCTGCTCGATATTGGTCACGTGCACGGTGAGCGTGTCGCCGACCTGGGCTTCGAGCCGGTCGGGGATAAAACGGCTGCGGATGGCGATGACCTTGGCCACGACTTCGCTGCCGTTGCGGGTCTGACCGGCCTCGGCCGCGTCCCAGATCGCGTTCGGATCCTTGTTCTCGGCCTTCGGATAAACTTCGATCGGCTGGATCTTGTCCGCTTTCAGGATTTGCGCGAAATGCGGTTCCGGTTCGGTGAAAGCTTCATAAACCATCTTCATTTTCCCGCCGCTGACGTCGATGAGCTGGCTGCTTTCGGGCTGCGATGGACCGACGCTGAGATGACGGCCCTTGGAGAGCTTGTTCATCGCGACGAGCCATTTGCCGTAGGGATGCGCGGTATCGCTCCCGGCGACGACGAGATGGCCAATGCTGTAGTGCACCTGGATTTTATCGAGCACGACTTTCGTCAGGTCTTTCTTCTCGTCATCGGTCCAGGGCGGCAGCTTCCATTTCGCGACCTGGGAGTCGATGAAGAGCGAGGTGTAAGCGTTGCCCGCGCCGTCATATTGGGTATGGAGCGGGCCAAGCCCGACCGGGACTTCGCCTTCGACGACGGCCTCGTGTTTCAGAATTGGCACGCCGCGGAATTCGCCTTCGAAATCCTTCTTCGCGATCGCGTCTTGCACTTTCTCGAAGTTTAAAACCGTCGTGGTCGGCTGGAGCTTGCCGCCCGCCACGATCCATTTGCCGCTCGGGTCGACATCCATCCCATGCGGGGATTTCGCGATCGCGACAAAATAGAGGACGCCCGGAACTTTCGCCGGATCGATCACCGGAACGTTGTCCATCATGTCGGCCTGGCCGTCGGCGACGGCCTTCTCGGCCGCGCGCCAATTCACCACCGCCGCGAGGTCGCGATCTTTCTGGGAGGCGTTGGTCTCGAGGACGGTGTGCGCCATTTCCGAGTTATAGGAAGTCCAGAACGCCCAGCCGCTGCTCGGGCCTTTGCCGGTGGAACCAAGATCCCAATCGAACGGCGGGGTCAGGATCTGCCAGCCGACCGACATCTTGCCGGTCGCGGGGTCGATCTTGATCCCGCTCACCATGCCGTTGAATTGCGTCGCGTAATCATTCGGATCCGCCACCCGCCCTTTCGGCAGCGGCACGGAGAAGCGGGTCGCGACAAGGACGTATTCCGTGTTCTCGGTGACGAAGGACGAACCGTGGTTGCCCATGGAATTTGGAATAGGGCCGAGGATTTCCTTGGTCTTGAAATCGCGCAGATCGATCCGTGCGACCCGGTTATTGGCGTTGTCGTTCACAAAGAGCCAGCGGCCGTCGTACTCGCTACTGGTTTGCGAGAGACCGGGATGATGGACATCGCCCCAGGTGTAATCGCCGAGCAACTTCTTCGACTCGACATCAAACCCGTAGCCCGTGCCCGGGTAAGGCGAAAAAACCGGGATCGTCGCGAGGTGCCGCATCGACGGAACCCCCGCGACAAACACCTGTCCGGAGTGACCCCCGGAATAAAAGAGATAGTACTCGTCCTTCTGTCCGGGCGGGACAAAGGAGGCCTGTGCGGCGCTCGCGTCATCGCTGCTGATCTGCGCCTTGCCGTTGCTCCCGTTTTTGTTGCAGCCGGGCAGAAGGGTCAGCAAGGCGAGGAGCGTGACCGGTAGTGTTTTCAGGATTTGGATTTTCATTTTGTTTGGTTTTCGGAAAAGGGTGGAAGTCAGGGCTTCACGGTCATGAGCCCGTGCATGCCGCCGGCGTAGTGACCGGGGAAAGCGCAGAGAAAGACGTAATCGCCCGGGACGAAGGGGGCGGTGAAAGTGATCGTGTCGCTCTCGCCTGGACCGAGCAGCTTGGTCGCGGCGATGACGTCCTTGGCAAACTCCGGCGCGATGTAATTCTTCGCCGCGTGCATCGAACCTTCATCGAGAAACTTGGGCACGTTCACGTTTTGCTTCAGCACGATCAGGTTGTGCCCCATCGAGGCTTTTGGGGCCGTTCCAACGTTCGTTAGGGTGATGGTGACCTGCTGCCCGGGTTTTACTTCAAACGCGGTCAGGTCGTACTTCATCTTGTCATCGCCCGTGACCTGGACGGTTTTCGGCGGGGCCGACGGAGGCTTGGCGCAACCGGCGGTGAAAAGGAGGAGCGCCCCGCAGGCCAGCCCCAACATCGAAAGTGAAAGGTGGAATTTGTTTCTCATATGCCGAAGCGAGCCCATGGGCGGAAGGTGAGGCCGAGATGCAATTCCGGGCCGGATGTGATTTGATGCGTCATATGCTGGAGACAATTCCTGAACGACGGCGGTCGCACTCCACCGATTTTGCGATAGGTGCGGCGAAAATTGCGCTCCTTGGGGTGGCGCTTAGTTTTCTCGTCGCCTGCGGCAAGGCGCCCGCACCCGCGGAGAGCTCAGCCTTTCATTACGAAGTGCGGGGCCTGGTGCGCGGCCTTCCTCCCGATCTCAAAACAGTCGAGGTCGAACACGAAGAGATCCCCGGGTTCATGCCCGCGATGACCATGCCCTTCGAGGTCCGGGACGGAAAGGAACTGGCCGGCCTCACGGTCGGCGATGCGATCGCTTTTCGTTTAAACGTGCAGCAGCGCGACTCCTGGATCGACCGGGTGCACAAGATCGAAGCCGGGGACCTGCGCCTGCCGACACCCGCTCCCGCGACTCCGGCAACGGCCGCGGACGGTGCCACCGCACGCCTGCGCGAAGGCGACGCGATGCCGGATTTTCGGCTCACAGATCAGGAAGGAAAACAAATCACGCTCGAAACCTTTCGTGGCCATCCCTTCGTCCTCACCTTCATCTTCACCCGCTGCCCGATCCCAAACTTCTGCCCGCGGATGTCGCAGAATTTCGCCGAGCTGCAGAAAACGATCCGCGAGGCGAGCGGCGACCTGGCCGGGACACGACTCCTGAGCATTTCCTTCGATCCCGAACACGACACCCCGGAGGTGCTGAAACAATATGGCCAGCATGCCGGCGCCGATTTTGCGATCTGGTCCTTCCTCACAGGCGAGCCGGCGGAAGTACAGCGCCTAACGAAAGGGTTTTCGGTTCTGGTCCAGCCGGAGTCGGGCACGATCTCGCACAGCCTCACCACTGCGCTGGTCGATGGTAACGGTAAGCTCACAAAGATCTGGCGCGGCAACGGCTGGAAGCCGGCGGAAGTCGCGAGCCAGATTGCGGCGACGCCATGAGCACGCCTGAAGCTTGGGGCGACGGTGGAGCATTGACATCCCGCGCGAGGTCGCCTTTCGTCCGCTAGTCCGATGACACTCCTGCACCGTCCACTCTTTAAGCTGCTCTGCGCTCTGTTCGCGTTCGGCATTGTGGCGGGCGACCTGGCGGCGGATTCCTGGCACGATGCCGCCGGCGCTTGCGTTACGGAATCGGAAAGCAGCGAGCATCAAGACTGTGCGGCGTGCAATTGCTGTCTTCACCTCGGTGCGGTCCTGGACGCGGCCGTGACAGCCGCTCTGCTCCCGAAGCAAATTGCGACGCGCCTGGTCGACGGTGCCACCCCGGTCATCCCGGGCCTGGCGGCCGAGATCGATCATCCGCCGCAACTCGCCTAACGATTGAAGTGCACCCTCGCGCCCTGGCGGCGTGAGCTCCCGGCATTTCCAATCGCCGAGACTCCAACCGGAGTTTCGCTTTTCCCCGTCGTGGCGCGCTCTGCCGTGCCTCCTATGCAGGAATCAATTTTGTCCTAAATGATTTTCAAAAAACTTTTATCCATCCTCTTTCTCTTCCCCGCCGTCGCCCTCGCCGGCGCGGAAGAACGTGCCGGCGCAACCGGCAACCTGACCTTATCTCAGGCTTTGGCCCTCGCTCTAACCCACAGCCCGCAGCTGGCTGGATTCAGTTATGAGCTGCGCGCGGCGGAAGCGCGGGTCCTGCAGGCGAGTCTGCCGCCGAACCCGGAGATCGATTTCGCGATCGAGGACTTTGGCGGCTCGCGGCAGGCGAACGGCTTCAATCAGGCCGAGACAACGCTCGCGCTTGGGCAATTGATCGAGCTCGGCGGCAAACGGCGTGCGCGGGTGCAGACGGCGCAATTCGATCGCGCGCTGACCGCCTACGATTACGAAACCCAGAAACGGGAAGTGTTTCTCGAGACGCACCAGCTCTTTGTCGACGTCCTGGCCGGCCAGCGGCGGGTGGCGGCGCAGGAGGAATTGGTCAGGCTGGCCGACGAGTTTCTCCCCGGGGTGGAACGGCGGCGGGAAGCGGGCAAGGCTTCCGCGATCGAGGAAACGCGCTTCCGCGTGGCGGTGGCGACGGCCAGGATCGAGCTGGAAAAAGTGCGGCGCGAAATGGCCGCGGCGCGCTCCCGGCTAGCCGCGCACTGGGGAGAAAACGCGCCCCGCTTCGCGCTCGCGGTGGGCGAGCTCGAGCGCGCGCCCGCGGTCGGGTCGCTCGAGTCACTCGTTAGGCTGCTGGAACGCAATCCGCGCGTGGCGCGTTTCGAAGCAGAACGCGGACGGCGCTCGGCCGCGCTCGCCGGCGAAGAGGCGGCGGCGATTCCCGATGTGCGTCTGCGCGGCGGCGTGCGTCAGCAGGAGGCAACCGACAGCACCGGATTTGTCGCCGGGCTCTCGTTGCCGCTGCCGCTTTTCAATCGCAACCAGGGCGCCATCCGCGCCGCGCGCGAGACACTCGCCCGGACCGACGTGGACGCCGCCGCCGCCCTCGCCCGGCTGCGCAACGAACTGACCGACGCTTATCAGGATTTGCAGACCGCGCGCGCGTCGCTCGATCTGTTGCGCACGACAGTGCTGCCGGGAGCGCGCGAGAGCGCAGCCGGCCTGCGCGAAGGTTTTCAATCGGGCCGTTACAGCTATCTCGAGGTGCTGGACGCGCAACGCACCCTGGCCGGCGCCCGGGCGCAGCATCTCGAGGCGCTGGCCGATTATCACAAGGCGCTCGCGGTCATCGAAGCCCTCACCGTGGAAACGCCCTGTCCCGCACGCTGTCTCCCGCACCATCAGGTAAATTTTTTATGAAACGCATCGCAGTTCTTATCCTCAGCATTTTCCTCGGGCTCGGCCTGCTCTACGCCGGCTACCGGATTCTCAAATCCAATCTCGACAGCGCACAGCGACGAGCATGAGCACGGACACGGACACGGGCACGACGGGAGGAAGAAGAAGAGGTCGCAAAAGGCCCGCACGGCGGTCGTTTGTTAGGCGAGAAGGATTTCCAGGCCGAGGTCACGATCTACGTGGCAGCCGGGCTGGAGCCAAACTTTCGCGTTTACTTCTACGAGGACGGCAAACCGATCGAGCCCGAAGGCATCGCCCTCACCATCGACCTCAAGCGCATCAACCGCGTGGACCGGATCACCTTTGAGCGGAAGGGATGTTTCTGGCCGGCCGCCAGCCGGTGGTCGAGCCGCATTCGTTCGCCGCCACGGTCGAGGCGAAACGAGGCGGGCAGAGCTATCGCTGGAGTTACGAGAGCCTCGAGGGCCGGGTCACGATGAGCGAGGCAGCGCGGCGCAAGGCCGGAATCGAGCTGGCCAAGGCCGGTCCGGTCCGGCTGGCAATGACGCTGCCGCTGAACGGCAAGATCGCGCCTAACGAGGAGCGCCTGAGCCACGTCATCCCGCGTTTTCCTGGCGTCTTGAAATCGGTCACGAAGCGGCTCGGCGACAACGTGGCGCCGGGCGACGTCCTGGCCACGGTGGAAAGTAACGAGAGTCTCCAGACCTACGAGATCAAGGCGGAGATCGCCGGCACCGTCATCCGCAAGGACGCCACCCTGGGCGAGTTTGTATCCGGGCAGGAATCGATCTTCACCGTCGCGGATCTCTCGAGCGTCTGGGCCGATTTCAGCGTTTACCGGCAGGATTTTCCGCTCCTGCGCGAGGGGCAACCGGTCACGATCGACGGCGGCGCCGGAACGAAGCCGGTCATCGCCAAAATCGATTACATCTCCCCGTTCGGCTCCGAAAATTCGCAAACCATGCTGGCCCGCGCGGTCGTGCCGAACCCGGATGGCGCCTGGCGGCCAGGACTTTTCGTCCACGGAAAAGTGCTGATCGATGAATCGGAAGTGCCGGTCGCGGTCAAGGCGAGCGCGCTCCAGACTTTCCTCGATGGGGACGTCGTTTTCCTGCGCGTGGGCGAACTTTTCGAGGCGGTGCCGGTGGAAATCGGCCGGCGCGACGAGGAGTGGGTCGAGATCAAGTCGGGCCTGAAAGCAGGCGACGTCTACGCCGCGGAAAACAGCTTCATCGTCAAGGCCGACATCGGGAAATCGGGCGCGACGCACGATCACTAGCCGCCATGCTGGAAAAAATCATTCAGTTCTCCATTCGCCAGCGCTGGCTCGTGCTCCTGGCCGTGCTCGGGCTCTGCGCGATTGGGATTTGGCAATACCAGCGGCTGCCGATCGACGCCGTGCCGGACATCACCAACGTCCAGGTGCAGATCAACACCGAGGCGCCCGGCTACTCGCCGCTCGAGGCCGAGCAGCGCGTCACGTTTCTCGTCGAGACGGCGATGGGCGGGCTGCCGCGGCTCGATTATACGCGCTCGCTTTCGCGCTACGGACTTTCGCAGGTCACGGTCATCTTCGAGGACGGGACCGACATTTATTTCGCGCGGCAACTCGTGGCGGAGCGGCTGCAGCAGGTCAAGAGCCGGCTCCCGGCCGGAGTCGAGCCGGAGATGGGACCGATCACGACCGGCCTGGGCGAGATCTACATGTACATCGTCGAGGCGGAACCGGGCGCGCGCCGGGCCGACGGCCAGCCCTTCACCCCGACCGATCTCCATGAAGTGCAGGATTGGCTCGTCATCCCGCAGCTCCGCAATTTGCCGGGCGTGATCGAGGTCAACACGTTAGGCGGCTTCGAGAAGCAATATCACGTCACGCCGCAGCCGGAGAAGCTCGTCGCCTACGGCCTGAGCATGCAAGACCTGATGGCGGCGCTGGAATTGAACAACCAAAACCTGAGCGCCGGCTACATCGAGCGCAACGGCGAGCAGTGGCTCATCCGCACGCCCGGCCAGGTGAAATCGATCGAGGAAATCGCCAGCATCGTCCTCACCACCCGCGACGGCGCGCCGATCTACGTGCGCGATGTGGCGGAGGTGGCGCTCGGGAAAGAATTGCGCACCGGCGCCGCGACGCACGACAGCAAGGAAGTCGTTCTGGGCACCGTCTTCATGCTCGTCGGCGCGAATTCGCGCACCGTTTCGCAGGCCGTGGCGACGAAGATGGAAGAGATCAATCGCACCCTGCCGCCGGGCATCGTGGCGAAGACGGTTTACGACCGGACCAACCTGGTCGACGCCACCATCCGCACCGTGAAGACGAATCTCTTCGAAGGCGCGGTCCTGGTCGTGCTCGTGCTCTTTTTGCTCCTTGGCAATGTCCGCGCTGCCCTCATCACGGCCGCGATCATCCCGCTTTCCATGCTCATGACCATCACCGGCATGGTCGGCGGGAAAATCAGCGCCAACCTGATGAGCCTGGGCGCGCTCGACTTCGGGATCATCGTCGATGGCGCCGTCATTATCGTGGAAAACTGCATCCGGCGCCTGGCCCAGAGCCAGCAAAAGAAGCGCGGGCTGCTTTCGTTAGGCGAACGCAACGCGGTCGTCTTCGAGGCCACGCGCGAAGTGATCAAGCCGAGCGTTTTCGGCGTCTGCATCATCCTGGTGGTTTATCTGCCGATCCTCTCGCTCGAGGGGATCGAGGGAAAAATGTTTCACCCCATGGCCTACACCGTGATGCTCGCGCTCGCCGCCGCGCTCGTCCTTTCCGTCACCTTCATCCCGGCGGCCGTCGCGCTCTTTCTTCGTGGCCGGATTTCGGAAAAGGAAAATATTTTCATGCGCGGAGCGCGCCGGCTGTACGAGCCGATGTTACGCGCAGCCCTTGCCGCGCGCGGGCTGGTTGTCGCGGGCGCGGCCGGGCTCGTGTTGCTCTGCCTCCTCGTCGCCTCGCAGATGGGGCGCGAGTTCATTCCCAGCCTCGACGAAGGCGACATCGCGATGCACGCCCTCCGCATCCCGGGCACGAGCCTGAGCCAGGCCGTGCAGATGCAGGACCAGCTCGAGAAGCGGATCCAGGAATTCCCCGAGGTGAAGGAAATTTTCACGAAGCTGGGCACAGCCGAGATCGCGAACGACCCGATGCCGCCAAACGTGGCCGATTGTTTCATCATCCTCAAACCGCGCCGAGCCTGGCCCGACCCGAAGAAGTCGAAGGAAGAAGTGATCGCGGAGATCGAGGCGGCGGTGAGCCAGATCCCGGGAAACAATTACGAGTTCACCCAGCCGATCGAGATGCGTTTCAACGAACTCATCTCCGGCGTGCGCGCGGACGTCGCCGTGAAAGTGTTCGGCGACGATCTCGCAGTCATGACCGAGACCTCCGAGCAAATCGAAAAGGTCCTGGCCGCCGTCCCCGGCGCGGCCGATGTGAAAACGGAACAAAGCACCGGCCTGCCGGTCCTGAGTGTCGAGATCGACCGGGCGCGGCTCGCCCGCTATGGGCTGAACCTGGCCGAAGTGCAGGAGACCGTGCAGATCGCGATGGCCGGGAAGGAAGCGGGCATGCTCTTCGAGGGCGATCGCCGTTTTCCGATCGTCGTCCGTCTGCCCGAGGCCTTGCGGGAGGATCTCAACGCGCTTCGGCGCATTCCCATTCCACTGCCGAAGCGCGAGACGGAGACGGCGCGAAAAGTCAGCGCACAGCCGGCCGACGCCGCCTTCATTCCGTTAGGCGAACTGGCCGAGTTCAAGGTCGAGCCCGGGCTCAACCAGGTGAATCGCGAGAATGGCAAACGCCGCGTCGTGACGACGGCAAACGTCCGCGGCCGCGACCTCGCGGGCTTTGTCGCGGACGCGCAGGAACGGATTCGCGCCGAGGTGCCGATCCCGGCCGGCTATTGGATCGAGTGGGGCGGGCAGTTTGAGAACCTGATCTCCGCCGCGCATCGGCTCCAGATCGTGGTGCCGGTCGCGCTGCTTCTCATCCTGCTGCTGCTTTTCAGCGCCTTCGGTTCGGTCAAGGACGCGCTCCTCATTTTCACCGGCGTGCCGATGGCGCTGACCGGCGGCATTCTCGCGCTCTGGCTCCGCGGCATTCCGCTCTCGATCTCCGCCGGGGTCGGTTTCATCGCCTTGAGCGGAGTGGCGGTGCTCAACGGCGTGGTCATGTTCACCTTCATCAAAAAACTGATCGACGACGGTGTGGCGGTGGATGACGCCGTCTTTCGCGGCTCGGTCACGCGGCTGCGGCCGGTCCTCATGACCGCGCTGGTGGCGTCGTTAGGCTTCGTCCCCATGGCGCTTGCGACCGGGCCGGGCGCGGAAGTGCAACGTCCGCTGGCCACGGTCGTGATCGGCGGGATCATCAGCTCGACGCTGTTGACCCTGCTCGTCCTGCCGGTGCTCTACCGCATCTTTCATCGCCGGAAAGAACTGCCTAGAGCATCCGCGGAGACGGTGGGCGCGCGGCCCAATTAGATATCAGGCGAGCGAATGAGCGCGATGGGCCTTTACCTTGTTTTCGACAACTTCATTGGTTTGCTGGTCGAGGCGTTGCCTTGGTTCCTCGGCGGCGCCATCCTGGGCGCCGCGCTGGAAGCGTTTCTGCCGACAGCCTGGGCGACGCGCTGGCTCGCGGCGCCCCGTGCATCCATTTTCCATGCCACCTTTGCCGGTGCCATCCTGCCTGGCTGCTCGATGACAACCGTGCCGCTCGCCGCCGCGCTGAAAGGTCGCGGGGCACGGCTGGGGACCCTGACGGCGTTCATCATGATTTCCCCCATCCTCAGTCCTGAGACGATCATCCTCACGGCCGCGCTCCTCGGCGCCAAATTCACCATCGCCCGGATCGTTTTTCCGGTGGCCGTGACCGTGCTCCTGGGCCTGGCCTTGAATGCCTTGCAGGCGCGCTCGCTCAAACAATTCCAATTGCCCGCCGCGAATCCCGCCGCGCTCGACCTCAAGCCCAACTGCTGCGCGGACGATGAACCGCTCGAGAGCAAACGAACTTTCTGGGCAAGTTTCACGGCCTTGTTGCACCCGCTCTGGATCTACTTTCTCGCCGGTTTGCTTTTGGTCGCGATCGTCCAGGCGCTGGTTTCGCCGCAGGAAGTCGCGCGTTACCTCCAGGGCGGCATCGGAGCGTATCTCCTCGCCGCCGTAGCCGGCATTCCGTTGTACGTCTGCGAAGGCGCGGAGGTGCCTCTGACCTACGGTCTGATCCAGGCCGGCGTCGGAATCGGCCCGGCATTTACTTTTCTGCTCGGCGCGGTCGGCACTTGCATCCCCACCATCCTGATGGCGCCCCGGATCATTGGGAAAACAGCCACCGCTGTTTATGTCGCCGTTTGGCTGCTCCTCGCGATCGGGGGCGGCTGGGCGATCAGCCTGGTGCCTTTCTGAAAAAATCGCGCCCCTTCCCGGCCGCGTCGGGGCTCGGTCGGCGGGTCTCGCTTCAGGTGCGATTCGATGCGCGACCTCCGCGGGCGCGACTTCTGACCCGGCCTTGCGCGCGGCGGGCCATTAAGGAACCTTGCCCGCGCATGAGCGGAAAACTTCGCGCCACTTTCGCCGCCACCCTCCTGGCGATGCTGGCGTTTGCCATCGGCCTTTCTGCTTCGCCGCAGTTGCATCATGCGCTGCATGCCGATGGGGATTGGACCCAGCATCAATGCGCGGCGACCATTTTTTCGTCCGGCAGTGTCGAACATTCTGACGGCGGATCGATTCTTCCCGCCTCACAGGCGCCGTTAGGCGAATCCGTTTCGTGCGCGCCGTTTGATGCCCCGGTGCCGGCGGCGCTTGAGTTCACGCGACTCGAGCACGCTCCGCCCACTCTCTCCTAAGGCGTCAAACGCTTCCACCTCGCGACTGCGAGGCGGTCTTTATCGCGCACGCCATTCTCGTGCGGCCTTTCACCTGTCGTGAAAGCGCCGCCGTCCGTTCCTGCATGTCCATTTTACTTAGGAGAATTTTCAAATGACCCGACCCATGTTCTTAGTTTCCCTCAGCGCGCTGCTCGCGGCCACCACCGGCCTTACGCGAGCGCAAACTGCCGCGCACGAGGACATCGTCGTCAGCTCCACCCCGCTTGGCGGCGATCTCTTCGAGCAAACCCAATCCGTTACCATCCTCTCCGGCGAGGAGCTGGAGCTGCGTTTAGCGCCGACGCTCGGCGAGACGCTCAACCGCGAGCCGGGCGTGAGCTCGACTTATTTCGGGCCCGGTGCGAGCCGGCCGGTGATCCGCGGGCTGGGCGACGATCGCATCCGCGTCCTCCAGAATGGAGTCGGCACGATCGACGTCTCCAACGTCAGCCCGGACCACGCCGTCTCGGCGGAGCCCCTAACGATCAAGACGATCGACGTCGTGCGCGGGCCGGCTTCGCTGCTTTACGGACCAAACACGGTCGGCGGCGTGGTGAATGTGATCGACAACCGCATCCCGACCGAGGCCCTAACGACACCCGTGACCGGAAAGCTCGACGGTCGCTTGAGCAGCGCGGACGAGGGAAGATCGAGCGCGGGCCTGTTGGAATTTCAACTCGGGCCGATCGTGTTTCACCTCGATGGCTTCATTCGCCGCGCGGAAGACCTCGCCATCCCCGGGTTCGCGCGCTCGGAGCGGCTGCGGCGGGCCGAACCGCTCCCGCCGGGTGAGAGCGAGGCGCGGGACGAGCTGCCGAATAGTTTTACGGAAAGCGAAGGCGGAGCCGCTGGCGCTTCCTATATCTGGGACGGCGGTTACGTCGGCCTGGCTTACTCGGGAATCGATTCGCTTTACGGCACGGTGGCGGAGCCCGACGTGACAATCAGCCTCGAGCAACGCCGCTGGGATGTGCGCGGGGCGTTCACTCAGCCGCTCCCGTCGATCAAGGCGATCAATTACAAATGGAGCCACTCCGACTACCGGCACACCGAGTTTGAAGGCGCGGAGATCGGCACCGTTTTCACGATCGATGGCTACGAGGCGCGGCTCGAAATCCTGCACGCAAAACTCGGCATGCTCGAGGGCGCGATCGGTTACCAGGGACAGCAGACGAACTTCTCCGCCCTCGGCGAAGAGGCCTTCCTCCCGCCGGTCGAGACCGATTCCAATGCGGTTTTTGTTTTTGAAGAAATCAACGTCGAGCCGGTGCGGCTCCAATTCGGCGCGCGTTACGATCACCAGGGCAACCAGACCGCGGCCAATCCGGTTTTCGGTCCGGGTGTGACGCGCGACTTCGACGCCTTCAGCACTTCCGGCGGGATTGTCTATGAGCCGCTCGATCCTTATGTGATCGCGTTCTCCGTCGCCTACACGCAGCGGCCGCCGACTTACGTCGAGCTCTTCGCCAACGGCCCGCATCTCGCGACCGCGGCCTTTGAAATCGGGGATCGTGATTTGCAAAGCGAAGACTCGCTCGCCTTCGATCTTTCCCTGCGCAAGAAAACCGGCCGCTTCACGGGATCGATCAGTTTTTTCCATAACCGCTTCACCGATTTCATCAGCGCGCAGCCGACCGGGGAAATCGTGGAGGATTTGCCCGTCTTTGCCTATCGCGCGGTCGGGGCTGACTTCGTCGGCGGCGAACTCGCCCTCACCTGGCATCTGCTCGAGCCCAACGCCGCGGAGGCGGAGAGCGGAAAGGATTCAGCCGTGCCCGAGCCGTCGCCCAGCCGGCACGAACTGCATCTCGACGCGAAGGCCGATTATGTTTATGCGCGGGACCGCGAGGCCGGCCGCTCGCTTCCGCGCATCCCGCCGTTCCGCGCCAGCGCGGCGCTGGTTTACGAATGGAACGATCGCATCGGCGCGCGGATCGAAGGTCAATACGTGCACGAGCAGGACCGGACCGCCGCACTCGAGCTGCCGACGGATAGTTATTTCCTCCTCGACGCGGCGGTCAGCTATCGTTTCCGCGCCGGGCCGGTCGACTTCGATGCCTACCTCAAGGGAACCAACCTCACGAACGCGGAAGCGCGCCTGCACACTTCCTTCCTGAAAGACATCGCGCCCCTTCCCGGCCGCGGCGGCGTGCTCGGGCTGCGGGTTTCATTTTAGCCTAGGTCTGCTATTCGGCTCGCACCCGCGCGAAAATCTGATATCCGGTTTGGGGCGATGATCGGCGCGGGAATTCTCAAGGGCATGGCGGTGACGGGGCGGAATTTTCTCGGAAGCTATTTCGAGAAAGATCGCCTAACGACGGTGCAGTATCCGGAGGAGCGCGACGTCCTGCCGGAGAACTCGCGCAATTTTCCCTTCCTCGTGTTCGACACGAACGACCCGGAGGCGGGCCTGCGCTGCGTGGCCTGCAAGATTTGCGAGAAGGAATGCCCGCCGCAGTGCATCTACATCGTCAAGAGCGAGGAGAAGAAGCCCGATTACATGGGCAAACCGCAGTTTTATCCCGCCACTTTCGACATCGACATCTCGGTCTGCATGAGCTGCCAGATTTGCGTCGAGGTTTGCCCGTTCGAGGCGATCAAGATGGACAAGGTTTATGAGCTGAGCCGGCGCGAGCGTTTCGACGCGCTCCTCATGCGGAAGAACGACCTCGCGAAATCGAACGACTACTATCACCGCATCCACCCGCTCGAAGCCGCGGAGGTGGACGCCAATCTCAAGGCCGCGGCGGAGAAAAAGAAACCAGCCGCCGCGGCGCCTTCCGGGTAGCGCACTCGTCTCGAGTGCTGGCGACGGTGTCCCGCCGTCGCGAACTTTCCTGAAATCGGCGTCTGCTGGATCTGCCGGGCAAAGTCCGTCGCGGCGGGACGCCGCGACCAGCACTCGGGACGAGTGCGCTACCCAGATGCTGGCTCACCGAGCCAAACAGTTTATCGTGCGCTCGTGAAAGTCCGTCTGCTTTGCTCTTGCCTGCTCGTCGTCGCAGTTTCTCAGTCCGCTTCGGCGGCGCCCGATTTTTCCGACCTCCTGCACTGGCGCAACATCGGTCCGCATCGCGGCGGGCGGGTGCGCGCCATCTCCGGTGTGCCTTCGCAGCCTAACGTTTTCTACATGGCGCAGGTGAATGGCGGCGTCTTCCGGACAAACGATTACGGTCGCACCTGGCGGCCGATCTTTGACGATCAGCCCACCGCCTCGGTCGGGGCGCTTGCCGTCGCCGTTTCCGATCCCAACATCATCTACGTCGGGAGCGGGGAAGGTTTACACCGGCCCGATCTTTCGGTTGGCAACGGCGTTTACAAATCGATCGACGCCGGGAAGACCTGGACGCATCTCGGATTGCGCGACGGCCAGCAGATCGCGCAGATCGCGGTCGATCCGCGCAATCCCGATCACCTGCTGGTGGCCGTGGTCGGACATCCCTACGGGCCTAACGAAGAGCGCGGGATCTTTCTTTCCAACGATGGCGGAAAGACATTCAGCCAAGACGCTCTACAAGGATGAAAACACCGGCGCGGCCGATGTGCAGTTCGATCCCAGCAATCCGCAAATCGCTTACGCCTCGCTCTGGGAAGCGCGCGAGGGTCCGTGGGAAAACGGGGATTGGAACGGGACCAACGGCGGCATTTTCAAATCAGCCGACGGCGGGCGGACCTGGCAAAAGCTGACGCAAGGTTTGCCTGACGACGTCGTCCAGGCCCAGCTCGCGATTGCACCGAGCAACCCGCGCACGCTCTTTGCCGCCGTCGCCACCCTCGACGCCGGGAAACTTTATCGCTCTGATGACGCCGGCGAAAACTGGACCCTGGCCACGACCGATGAACGCCCGGGCGCGCGGATCGGCGGCGGCGATCTGCCGGTGGTGCGGATCGATCCGAAAAATCCGGACGTCGTTTATGCGGCGAGTGTGGTTTGCTGGAAGTCGACCGACGGTGGCAAGACGTGGGAAGGCTGGCGCGGCGCGCCCGGCGGCGACGATTACCAGAACGTCTGGATCAATCCCAACAACCCGCAGATTATTTTCCTCGCCAGCGACCAGGGCGCGATCGTCACGGTCAACGGTGGCGAGACCTGGAGCTCGTGGTATAACCAATCCACCGCGCAGCTTTATCACGTGAGCGCGGATAACGCCTTCCCCTATCGCCTCTACAGCGGGCAGCAGGAAAGCGGCTCGGTCGGCATCGCCAGTCGCGGGCCGAACGGCGCGATCACTTTTCGCGACTGGCAGCCGGTCGGCGCGGAGGAATACGGCTACGTCGCGGCCTCGCCGCAGGATCCCGACATCGTTTACGGCGGCAGGCTCTCGCGCTTCGATCGCCGCACGCACCAGACGCAAAACATCCTGCCGAAGCCATTTCGTTCCGATGAATTCCGCATCATCCGGACCGAACCGGTGATTTTTTCACCGACTGATCCGGCCACGCTTTATTTCGCCGCCAATACCCTCTGGCAGACCCGCTCCGGCGGACGCAACTGGCAGGAGATCAGCCCCGACCTGAGCCGAAAGACTTTCGACGTCCCGGCGAGCGTGGGAAAATTTCGCGATCGACCGACCGCGCAGCCGCGCCAGCGCGGCGTCATCTATACCGTCGCGCCCTCACCGCTCGACGGCAGCCGGATCTGGGCCGGGACGGACGACGGCCTGATCCACCTGACGACGAACGCCGGGAAGAACTGGACCGACGTGACCCCGCCCCAGATCGGGCCGTGGTGGAAAGTGTCGCTGATGGACGCGAGCCATTTCGATGCGAAAACCGCCTACGCCGCGGTGAACACGATCCGGCTCGACGATTTGCGCCCGCATATTTACCGGACGCGCGACGAAGGCAAAACCTGGGAGGAAATCACGAGCGGCATTCCGGCCGACGAGAACGTCAACGTGGTGCGGGAAGATCCGCAGCGCCGCGGGCTGCTCTTCGCCGGAACGGAACGCGGCGTTTACATTTCCTACGACGACGGCGACCACTGGCAGTCGCTCCGCCTGAACCTGCCCGCGACCTCAGTCCGCGACCTGATCGTGAAAGACGACGATCTCGCGATCGCGACCCACGGGCGCGGCTTCTGGATTCTGGACAACATCACCGCCTTGCGACAACTCCAGCCTAACGAAAAGACAACACTGTTGTTCAAGCCGCAGACTGCGCTCCGGGTGCGCTGGAATTCCAATACCGACACCCCGCTGCCGCCGGACGAACCGGCGGGCGAGAATCCGCCGGAAGGCGCGATGATCGATTATTCGTTAGGCGAAAACAGCCGCGGACCGATTACGCTCGAGATCAAGGACAGCAAGGGCGAGGTCGTGCGCCGTTATGCCAGCAACGACCCGGTGCCGCCGGAAGATCCGAAGCTGAAAATCCCGCGCTACTGGGTGCGCCCGCCGCAGGTGCTCTCGGCCAAGCCGGGTTTGCATCGCTTTTACTGGGACATGCACGGCACGCCCCTGCCGGACACGAAACCGGAATACCCGATGACCGCGATCTATCGCAAGACCGCGCCGCAACCAACCTCGCCCTGGGCGTTGCCCGGAAATTATTCGATCGTCCTCACCGCCGGCGGGAAGAGTTTCACCCAGCCATTGAACCTGAAGTTGGATCCGCGGCTAAAGGTGACAGACGCCGAGTTAACGAAACAGTTTGAGCTATCGAAACGGCTGCAGGATTTGCGCGCGACGCTGGCCCCGGTCGGCCAAAGCTACGAAGCGCTCGCCGGCGAACTCGAGAAAGCCAGGGAACGCGCCGGCGAAAAGGAGGTGCAGGCGGAGATCAAGAATCTGCGCAGCAAGCTCGAGGAGTTTGCCAATCCCGGCGCGGTCCGGGACGGCGAATCGCTGGAACTGGATGTCCTGAACAAGGTCGTGAAACTTTTCGGCGAGCTGCAGGAAGTCGATGCCGGACCCACCGCGCAGCAGGAAATCGCCTGCGGAGATTTGCAACGCGGCGCGCGCTCCGTGCTGGAACGCTGGCCCGCCGTGTCGCCGGAAGTGACGGCGTTGAATGCGAAACTTCAGGCCGCCGGCATCGAACCGATCAAGCTTCCCTGACCGATTTCCGCGCGCGCAATGGGCTGGGAGATGGCGAAGACTTCCCATTCTCCCGGCACACTATGCAGCGCGTGTTTGCCCAGCGCCTGCAATTCGAAATGCTCGACAATAAGGGACTCGACCGCCTTGCTCACGACCAGCTCGGCGCTCACTTTTTTGGTTAACTCCTGCATTTTCCAGGTCACGTTGACGGCGTCGCCGATGACGGTGAATTCCATCCGCTGCGGCGAACCGATGTTGCCGACAATGACCGGGCCGTGATTGAGGGCGATGCCGACATTCAATTCCGGCAAACCTTCGGCGCGCCATTTTTGGTTGAGCCGCGCCAGTTCTTCGCGCATGGCCAGCGCCGCGCGCACAGCCGCGACCGCATCTTCGCCCGGCCCGGCGCTGCGGACGTTGCCCCAGACGGCCATGACCGCGTCGCCCATGAATTTGTCGAGCGTGCCGCCAAACCGGAAAACGCACTCCACCATGGCGCCGAGATATTCGTTCAGTTGCCTGACGAGCACGTGCGGATCGCTCGCCGCACTGACCTTGGAGTAACCGCGGATGTCGGAAAACAGGATCGTGACCCGCTTGGTGACACCGCCGAGCGATTGCTCGAAGAGCTCGGGATGATCGAGCATCTCGCGCACGAAATCGCGTGAGACGTAGCGCTCGAGAGTCTGCCGGACGCGCCGTTTCTCCACCCGCTCGAGGGCGAAATCTGCCGCCAGCCCGAGCAGCACGATGGCGTTGAGCAGCAGGCCGGGAGCGGCCATCGGAATAAAAATCGAGGCGTGATTAAAAGCGTACATCGCCAGGCCCGCCCAGCTGGCGTCGATCGCGATGAGCGCGGCAATCCGGAGCCCGGGCGAGCGAATCGTGAACGAAACAAAAACCGCCAGCACCCCCGCGCCGATTGTGACGAGGAGAACGATGAGCGGCGTCATCTCCGAGATGAACTCGTGCTGGAGCGCGGCATTCATGGCGTTGAGATGGAGTTCCGGGCCGGGCATGGAGCCGAAAGGCGTCGGGTGCTCGTCGTGCTGCCAGTTCCCCTCCGCCCCGATGACGACAATCTTGCCGCGGAAGAATTCGCCCGAGCGGTAATTTTGTTTCCAATATTCCGGGACGAAAATCTCAAACAAGGAACGCGGTGGAAACCCGCGCCGCGGCGGCGCGGTGAAGCGGAACAGGTGTTCATCCAGCCCCGCCGGAATCGCCTCGGCATGCCCGGCCTTGGCCAGGGCAAGCGCGGCGAAGGAAAGATAGCGCTCCGAATCCGCCTCCGGGAGATCGCCCTGCGCCTGCTCGAAGGTGATCCGATACTGCGCGTGCCTAACGACATCGTCTTCGTCCGGCCAGAAGTTGCTGTAGGCGACGCGGTCGTCCATCGGCGTCGTTTCCGGAATGAGCGACTCGGGCGGGCGGGTCAGGCTCGCGCCGGTGGTGGAAAAGCCGCGGGAAGCAGCGGAAATAAAATTGCTCGCGACCACGGCGTGCTCCCGGTAGCGGTCGAGCGCGAGGCGGAAGGGCTCGTCCCCCGGCGTCTCGGTCGGGAAGGTGAGATCGAACGCGACCACTTTCGCGCCGGCATCGACCAGGCGCTGGAGGACGAGGGCGTAAACCTCGCGCGGCCAGGGCCAGGATTGGCTCATCAATTTCAGCGCCCGGGCCTCAAGCGATGTGCTGCCGGAGAGATCGTAGAGTTCCTTGATGTCGGTGGCGTCGAGACCGACGGAATCGGAATCGATCGCGAGAAAAACAAGATCGGGATTGGCGGCGGCGGTGCGGCCATGCGCAACGACGGCATCGCGCTCGAGTGCGCGCAGCCGGAGCAAAAGTTGCGGCTGCACGCGATCGAGGACGAGAAGGGCGGCGAAACAAAGCAGGGCGATCCCGCTGAGAATGAGGAGACGCTGCCGCAACATGAAGATGAGAGGAGCGGAAAACGTGCCCGGCTCCCGCGACGCGCGGGAACGTCAGGCCGCCAGGGATTTCTGGCGTCGCTGCGGCAGGAGCTGGGTTTGTTCGCAGGCGGCCTCGACTCGCATGAGCGATCCGCTCTCCGTCACCTGCCGGCGCGCCTGGGCGAGGAGGGCGTCGATCTTTTCGTCGTCGTGCTCGGGATCGTGGTGAAAAAGAACAAGGCTGCCGACCCGCGCGCGCAGGGCGAGGGCGACGCTCTCATCGAGGCAGCCGTGGCCCCAACCGATATGGCCTGGATATTCCGTCCGGTCGTATTGCGAATCGAGAATCAGCACGTCGCAATCCTCCAGGAATTCGAGCAGCGCCGACTGCGCGCGTTCCGCGGCCGCGGCGACGTTTGGATCGGTCGAAGCGAGCGCGACCTGGTAGGGCTCGTGGTCGGGCAGGTAGGCAATGGTCACGCCTTCCGTGGCCAGGCGAAACCCGGTGCAGCCGCCGGGATGGTTCAGGGAAATGGTCCGCACTTCGAAGCTCCCGATGGTTGTCCTCTCGGCGTCGAATTCATCGATCGCCGCGATCCCGGCGAGGGCCTCGAGCGCGACCGGGAACTGGAGCGGATTCATCTGGCTGGCGAGCGCGGCCTGGAGCCGGGCCCGCGTTCCAGCCGCGCCCAGGATCCGGATTTCGTTCGACGCCGCGTAAGCCGGGCGGAAGAAAGGCAGACCCTGGATGTGGTCCCAGTGGGTGTGCGAAATGAGCAGGGTGAGGTCGAGCGCCTGCGTCTCCAATTCGCGGGCGAGGGCGAGGCCGAGCGGGCGAATCCCGCTCCCGGCATCGAGAATAATGACTTCGTGATCGAGTCGCAATTCGACGCAGGAGGTGTTGCCGCCGTAGCCGACCGTCTCGGGGCCGGGACAGGGAATGGAACCGCGCACGCCCCAGAAGCGCACGACCAATCCCGGTGCGGGATGAAGCAGAGGATCAACCCGCATGATGACGGCGCGCGGCTGGCTGGATGGAAATCGTTAGGCCCATTGGAGCCTCTTTCAGAGCAACCATTGTGCCTTCACCAGTCTCGGGGCTCGACCATTTCCGCGGCCCTGCAAGGCATGGACCCTGCTAGGACGGAGATGTTGCGCGTGAAACCCTTTCTTTTTCTGGGACTGCTTTTCGTCCTGTTTCCCTCGGCTTTGCCAGCCCAGGAAGCAGTCTCGGCGATTGATCGCTCCCGTCTTTACCAACCCGCCCCGGCCGAACCGGTGCCCGCGGTCGACGCCAACGGCAACGCGCTCGGCGAAGTTGAAGCAAGCGAAGACGCCAGCTTCGGGGCGCAGTTGATCCTGAAAGATCAACCGCGCATCCGCGCATTTACCCTGAGCGGCGGCGGCTCGATCTTCTTCACCAATAATGTCGCGCTGACCCGCAGCGACACGCGTGATGACGTCTTTGCGGTGCTTAACGCCGCCGGCAGCTGGAGCCGCGCGCTCCGCCCGGGGCTCGACCTGGCGGTCGGTCTCCAGGCCGCGGCGTTTCGCTACGATCGTTCTTCCGTGCTCGACTTCGACAGTCTCAGCGGCGGGACAACACTCTCCTGGTCGCCGCCGCGCTGGAGTGGAGTGAACATCTCCGGCCGCTACGAATTCACCGAGCTGCTCAACCGGAACGGGAACGAGATCCTGCAGGATCACCAGTTGTCGTTAGGCGTGCAAAAGATTTTCGTCCTCGGCCGGGCTCATGCCGTGACCGTTGGCGCGCTCGGCTCGCTCGGATTTTCCAACCCCCGCGCCGCGCAGCGCGACCAGGCGGGCGTTTTTGCCGGCTACCAATTGCAGCTCACCCGCTACCTTTCGACGGACCTGTTTTACCGGATCGCGGGACAATTCTACAACGAAGGCGACCGGAACGATCTCAACCAGACCTTTTCCTGGAATCTGCGTTATCGCCTCGGCGATTGGGCCGAAGCGAACGTCAACTTCACCTTTGGCGGTAATCGCTCGAGTGTCGCGGTCTTCGATTACGACGCCGCCTCCACCGGCGGCGGGCTCGGGTTCATCACCCGCTTCTAGCCTCGGCCGCAAGGCGTTTCTCACGAGGAATCCAACTACTTGGGTATGGTTGCTGCTTTTATGTGAACGGAGCCTACTCACATGAAAAACATCCTCGTGCTGTTCCTGCCCCTGCTGTTCGCCCCCCTTTTGCCGGCCGCGCCGCTGACGCAGGCGCGCGTGACCAAGATCATTAACATCGTGGAAGTGGTGGAACCGGAGAAGGGCTCTCGTCCCGCCATCCTGAGCGAAGTGATCAAGGATCAGATCGGTCTGCGCACCGGGAGCAAATCGCGCTCCGAGCTGATGTTTGAAGACAACACCCTGACCCGGATCGGACCGGACACGTATTTCAGTTTCAAGGCCGGCACGCGCGATCTCACCCTGCGACAGGGCACGCTCCTGCTCCAGGTGCCGAAAGGCCAGGGCGGCGCCAGGATTCGGACTGCGGCCGTCACCGCGGCCATTACCGGCACCACCATCATGATGGAATACTGGCCGGATAAATCGCTCAAGGTGCTCGTCCTCGAAGGCAGCCTGCGCCTCTCGCGCAACGGCGTCATCGGCGATTCCCTGCTCCTGACGCCGGGCAAAATGCTCATCATGCCGCCGAACGCGAAGCGCATTCCCGATCCCGTCTCCGTCGACCTGAAGCGAGTGATGAAAACCTCCTCGCTCATCCGCATGCGCGGCAAAAAGGGCGAAGCCGAGCTGCCGAGCGTGGCCCTGATCGACCAGGAAATCGAGAAGCAGAGCCAGGGCAAAAACAGCAGCGACCTGGTCGACACGAATCTCGTCATCCTCGGCCGCGGCACCAACGTCGTCCTCGGTAGCGATGAAATCATCGGCGCGCTCGATTCGAGAACCAACGCGGACGACACTCTTTTTGCGGCGGGCCCGAAACCGACGCCGGTCCCGACGCCTCCGGTCACACCGACTCCGGCGCCAAGCGCGACACCGGGACCAAGTTCAACTCCAAGCCCGACCGCCACGGCCACGCCGTCCGCCACCGCAACACCATCTGCCACCGCTACGCCTTCGGCGACTGCCACCCCTTCCGCGACGGCGACACCTTCGGCCACGCCGACACCGACCTCGACTCCGACTCCGACGGCAACCTCGACTCCGACCGTGACTCCGACCGCCTCGCCCACAGCCACGCCCATCGCCTCCACCACTCCGCTGCCGACACCAAACCTTACTGCCACACCCGCGCCGTCGCCGGTCTCGACCCTAAATTCACCGCCGCCGGTGAACGTCGCGATCACGCTCGACAGCAGCAAGACAATTGAAACCAACGCGCCCAAGATAAAAGGCGGCGGTAATTTCGACGGTTCCTTTTACGAAGGCTCCGCTGTCGATGGTCCGGCCTCCTGGTTCGTCTTCGGCGACAGTTCGACCTTCGACGCGCAACACCTCTTCGACGCTCGCTTCGGGACCAATTACGACCAGACCCTTCCCGCCGGCGGCATCGCGGTCATCCGTTTCGACTCGATCATGTTCCAGGCTGCGCCAACCCTGCAGCTCAACGGTCCGATCGACGTCGCGCTGGTCGGCGACAACGGAATCTTTAACTCCAGCACCCTGCTGATGGACCTGAGCCCGCTCGGTTCCTTCACCCTCGCGACCGCGAACGGCACGATCTCGCTCGACAGCGCGACCTTCACCGGCACCGGCAGCACGCTCAAATTCCTCCACTTTTACCAGCGCGGCACGATGGGGATGACCTTCAACGGCGTGGTCAACATCCCGAGTGCTTCCTTCTACGTCGACTCCGGCGGCAGCCTCACTCTCGGCAGCACCAGCAGTCTCACAGCCGGCCGCATTGCCATGAACTCGGCCGGCACGCTGACTCTCGACGGCGCAATCGACACCGGCTTCCTCCAGATCACCTCGCAGACGGATATTCAGTTTGAAAAACAGCTGACCACTCCGCCCATCCTCTACGCCTACGCGCCTTCCCTCGGCACCACGCACAACATCGATGTGCTGGGCGGCGACCTCGGGATCGGTACCGGCGGCATCAGCGCGAGCGGCTACAACCTGACCGGCTTCGACAACATCACCACCGGCGGCTACCTCGTGGCGAAAAATATCAGCGTGAAGAATCAACTTTCCGTGGGCGGCACCTACTATCCGGGAATCAGCCCGAGCTCGATCTCGGCCTTCGGCATCGAAATTCTCGGCGGCATTTACGGCGTCGGCTTCAACGGCGGCAGCGGAGGCAATCTCACTTTGCAGGCGGATAGCCTTTTGGTGGATAGCGGCCCCGGCGCGATCAACGGCATCAATCTCGACGGCAGCGACAGCTTCTTCGGGACCGGCGGCAGCGGGGGCACCCTGAATATCGGCACGACCGCGAGCCCGATTGCGAACGACGTCACCGTCAACGTTCCGATCACTGCGACCACCGGCTCCAACTTTTTCTCGACCGGGGGCAATGGCGGCACCGTCAATATCACCAGCGGCGGCACCGTCGCGGTCAATTCCACGATCAAGGTTTCGGAGAGCGCTTCGCCGCGAGCGAGCAGGACGGGCGGCACGATTAACGTCACCAGCAACAAGACCACCGGCACCGCCATTTCCATCAGCAGCAGCGGGCAATTGCTCGCGCTCCTGAACGGCGTCGCGCCCGGTCCCGGCGGCACCATTAAACTCACCTCCGCTGGCGGCGACGTGAACGTGAACGGCACCGTCAAGGCCAGCCGCGGCACGGTGGAAATGACCAACACCGGCGCGACCGGCGTGGTGAATGTGAACAACGCCACCCTGCACGGTGACGTCGTCAAAGTCGGCGCTCTCGGCAACAACGGCACCCTCAACGTCGGCGGCGGTTCGATCGACGCCGCAAGCACGATCAAACTTTATGCCGGCGGGAGCAACGGCCAGGTCAATTTCACCGATAACGTCACGCTTAGCGGCAACAGTCTCAAGATCATCGCGGCCGACACCGTCACCATCTTCAACGGCAAAGTCGTGACCGTGCTCGGCACTTCACCGGCCAGCGTCTTCACCAACATCCCGAACTACACCGGGTTCGGCGGCAACGGCACCACCACCGGCACCTTCGGCGGCAACGGCGCCACCACCCAGTCGCTCGACGCGGCCCCCGGATTCTAATGCGGCCCGATTACATTCCCGACGAGACCACGAGCGAGCGCGGCATTCCCGCCGCCGCGAGCGAATTGAACAACCTTCTCCAAATCGTTTCCGGCACCGTCTCGATGCTGGAGAACGTCTGGGAAGGGGCACCCGGTTCGGAAAAATATTTCGAGATGCTTCTGGTCAGCGTGGAACGCGCGGCCAAGGTGACGGCGCAGCTCGTGCAGCAGGTCGGCGGTGCCCACGACAAGATTCTTTTGCATCCCGCGCTCGCGGCGGAATTCAAAACCAAACCAGTAACAAAACGGGCGCCGGTTTCGCGCTGCATCCTGATCGTGGACGACGAGCCGATGGCGCTGATCCTCGGCCAGAAAATTCTTTCCCAGGCCGGCTACACCGTGGTCGTGGCGCAGTCCGGTTTCGACGCGCTCGATCTCTTCCGCGCCAACCCGCGCAAGTTCGATCTCGTCCTGCTCGATCTCACCATGCCGTTCATGGACGGCGAGGAAACTTTCAAGCGGCTCCGCTCGGTCGACCCGCAGGTGGCGGTCCTTCTCAACACCGGCTTCATCGAAAAAAACCGGCTCGACCGCATGATCGCGAGCGGCCTTTCCGGATACCTCAGCCGTCCCTACCGCCCTAACGACGTCATCGAGCAGATCGAAATCGTCCTGCAACAGGCGGGCGAGCGCGGGCGCGACCTGCCACCGCAGCCGGCGGCGGCGCGCAATCTCGTTTCATGAACTCCTCTGTCGCACAAATTTTTGACGGCCTCGCCAGCAATCGAATTTTCGAGGGCATCGAGCCCCATGTGCTGGAAGAAATCGCGCCCGAGGTCGGCGTCGTGCAGCTCCAGCCGGGCGAGATCATTTTCCGCGAAGGCGACCCGGGCGACCTGCTCTATCTCGTCGGCCAGGGCTCGGTCAAGATCTCGAAGTCGGGCCGGGGCGGCGAACAGGAGACCCTCGGTTTCATTCAACCGGGAAACTTTTTTGGCGAAATGGCGCTGCTCGACGGCCAGCCGCGTTCCGCCATGGCGACCGCCGTCGATGCCACCCTTCTCGGGACGGTCGACGAACCGACCTTCCAGCACATTCTCGCCCTCGCGCCCAGCCGCCTGCACATGAATTTCCTCCGCTCCGTCACCGAACGCCTGCGCACGGTCAACTCCCATTTCATCACCGAAGTGATGCGGACCGAGCGTCTCAGCCTCGTCGGCTCGATGGCCAACAGCATCATCCACGATCTCAAGAATCCGATCTGCATCATCCGCGGCTGCTCCGACCTGATCGCGAGCGAGACGAAGGATCCGCGCCAGTTGCAACTGACCAAGATGATGGACAAGGCGGTCGACGGCATGCTCTCGATGACGCAGGAGCTGCTCGATTACGCGCGCGGCCACTCCGCCCTCGAATGCAAGACGGTTTCCATCTGGCGTTTGCTCGAAGAGCTCAACGTCCAATCGCTTTGTCTGCACCGCGGCGAAAAAATCCAGATCGCGAAAGACATCCGCTACGAGGGCAATCTCCACATCGATCTCTCACGCTTTGTCCGCGTCCTCGGCAATCTGATCAAGAACTCTCTCGAGGCCATGCCCAACGGCGGCCTCCTCACCCTCGGCACCGATCTCGCCGACGGCCAGGTCGTCTTCCGCATCTCCGATACCGGGATTGGCATCCCGCCCGAGCTTTTGCCGAAGCTTTTCGAGCCTTTTGTGACGCACGGGAAATCGCACGGCACCGGCTTGGGAATGGCGATCGCGAAATCAATCGTGACCGGGCACCAGGGCACGATCGACGTCACGAGCAAACAGGGGCGCGGAACCACGGTCGAGATTCGCCTGCCGCAGCCGGGCACGACCAGGCTCACCATTTCCTCCGAGCCGCCCGCCGCCGAATAAGTTGCTAAACTCCCGCCCCCGATCGCAGGTTGGGGGCGTGATCGAACTGAGCGACCATCTCCGCGCCGCGCGCCGGATTTTTCTTTTCACCGGTGCCGGCATTTCCACCGGCAGCGGGATTCCCGACTTTCGCGGGCCGCAGGGCGTCTGGACGCGCCGGCAGCCGGTCTACTACCAGGATTTCATGAGCTCGGAGGCGGCCCGGATCGAGCATTGGGATTACAAACTGGAAGCCTGGGAATCGTTCCGCAAAGCCCAGCCTAACGACGTCCATCATGCCATCGTTCGGTTGGAAAAAGCGGGCAAGATCGGGATGGTGGTGACGCAAAATATCGACGGCCTGCACAGCCTCGCCGGGACAAGCGCGGCCCGGCTGGTCGAGCTCCACGGCACGAACTCGCTCATCGAATGCCAAAGCTGCAAACGCCGGAGCGATCCGGGGCCGCATTTCGATTTCTTCCGCGCCAAGCGCACCCCGCCGCTCTGCGAGTGCGGCGGATTTCTGAAACCGGCCACGATCAGCTTCGGCCAAAGCCTTGAGCCCGCCGAACTGGAGCGCGCCCGCCACGCCGCCGAGAAAGCGGACCTTGTGGTTGCGCTCGGTTCTACGCTTTCAGTCTATCCGGCGGCGGCTTTCCCGCTCCTCGCCGCCCAGCGCGGCGCGCCCTATGTCATCATCAATCGCGGCGCGACCGAGCACGACCATGAGCGTTGTGTCTCGCTCCGAATCGAAGGCGAAGTCGGCGAAATTTTTCCAGCCGCGGTCGAGAGCGCGCTAAAGTAAAAGCGATGCGCCGCTTCACTTTTCTTTGCTGTCTTCTCTTTTCGTTAGGCAACCTCAGCCCGGCTTCGGCCGCGGAACGCGAGTTTCGCGGGGCGTGGGTTGCGACGGTCTACAACCTCGACTGGCCCTCCAAACCCGGCTTGCCCGCTGCCACCCAGAAAGCGCAACTGCGCGCGCTGCTCGATCGGGCAGCGGCCCTGAAGCTGAACGCAATTCTTCTCCAGGTGCGGCCCGCGAGCGACGCGCTCTACGCTTCGAAAAAGGAGCCGTGGTCAAAATTCCTCAGCGGCCAGGCGGGCGTCTCGCCCGGCTACGATCCGCTCGCGTTCGCCGTCGCGGAGGCGCACGCGCGCGGGATCGAACTGCACGCATGGGTAAATCCTTTTCGCGCCGCCGTCAGCGCGAGCGAGAAACTGCCGCCAAATCACGTCGCAAAAACGCACCCGGAATGGGTCCGGCGTTTCGGCAAGCAGCTTTGGGTCGATCCGGGCGAACCGGCCGCGCGCGCATATGTCATCGAGGTCATCACCGACATCGCCCGGCGCTACGACGTCGATGGTGTGCATCTCGACGATTATTTTTATCCCTATCCGTTAAAGAGCGGCGACGCGTCATTCCCCGACGACGCGAGCTGGCAGCGCCATGGCGCGAATAGCGGGTTGAGCCGCGCCGATTGGCGGCGGGAGAATATCAACGACTTCGTCCGTTCCCTTTATCGCTCGGTCAAGGCGAGCAAGCCGCGGGTGCGGGTCGGGATCAGCCCGTTTGGCATCTGGCGCCCGGGCGTGCCGCCGACGATCGAGGCGCAGCTCGATTCCTACGCCCAGCTTTTTGGCGACTCGCGGAAATGGCTCGCGGAAGGCTGGGTCGATTATCTCGCGCCGCAGCTTTACTGGAGCATCTCGCCGGCGAAGCAGAGTTTCCCGGTTCTGCTCGATTGGTGGCGGACGCAAAGCCGTGGCAAACCAGTCTGGCCCGGGATTGCGACGGAGCGGATCGGCTCGAAGCGGCCGGCGCGCGAGATCGTGGAACAGATCGCGCTCACCCGCCGCGGCACTTCATCGCCCGGGCACATTCACTGGAGCATGAAAGCGCTCCTGCAAAACCAGGGCGGGATCGCCAATCTTCTCCAGGCCGGACCCTATGCCGACAAAGCGGAAATCCCGCCTCGTTAGGCGCCTAACGATCCAGATCTATTCGCCTTCCACCCGCAGGACGCACGACACTTCCGTGACCGCGTCCAGGTGCTGGAAGGCATCCAGTGAAGCCGCCATCGCGGCTTCGGTGGTCAGTTTCGTGACCCAGAAGATTTCCGCGGTCGCGCCATCGGAATGTTTCTGCACCAGCGAATCGATGCTCACCCCGTGCTCGCCGAAAACCGCCGCGATTTTGGCCAGCGTCCCGGGTTGATCGACCACCTGGAGCCGGACGCAGAAGCGCGTCTGGATCTCCGGAAAATTGCGGTGGGCGGCGGGAGAGAACTTTCCCGTGCTGACACGGCCGGTTGAGTTGGTGCGAATGTTTCGCGCCGCCGCGACGAGGTCGCCGACGACGGCGGAACCGGTCGGATCGCCCCCAGCGCCGCGGCCGTAAAACATGACGTTGCCGACGGCGTCGCCGGTGACGAGGACGGCGTTGAAAACATCGTTCACGCTCGCCAGCGGATGACTCCGCGGCAAAAGCGCGGGATGAACGCGCAGCTCGATCTCGCCATTTTCGTGACGCCGGCCGAGCGCGATCAGCTTCACGGCGTAACCGAGTTCGCGCGCATAATCGATGTCGCGCGCGCCGACTTTGCGAATGCCTTCGCGAAAGATTTTCTCCAGCTCAACCGGCGCGTTGAAAGCGATGCTGCCGAGAATCGCGAGCTTGTACATGGTGTCGAAGCCGTCGACATCGGCCGAGGGATCGGCCTCGGCATAACCAAGCGCCTGCGCCTCGCGCAGCACCTCGCCGAAGTCGGCGCCCTCGGCGGTCATTCGCGTGAGAATGTAATTGGTGGTGCCGTTGAGGATGGCCATCAATTGCACGACCCGGTTGCCGACCAGGCTTTCGCGCAGCGGCGCGATGAGCGGAATGCCGCCCCCGACGCTGCCCTCGAAAAGAAAATCCACGCCCGCGCGTTCGGCCGCTTCCAGAATTTCCGGGCCATGTTTTGCGATCAACTCCTTGTTCGCGGTGACGACCGATTTGCCGGCCGCGATCGCGCGCAGGACGTAATCCCGCGCCGGATCGACGCCGCCGATCAACTCGGCCACGAGATGAATTTCCGGATCGCTCAACAGGCCATCGACGTCGTCACTCACGATTCGCGGCTCGACTTCGACCGGGCGCGATTTCGCCGGGGTGCGGATGGCGATCCGTGTCACTTTCAATTCGCAGCCGGCACGCTGCGCGATGAGCGCAGAGTTGCGGTGCAGGAGATTGAGCGTGCCGCAGCCGACGGTACCGAGACCGAGAATTCCGATGTTAATCTGCATGACTATGCTGGGCGGCGGGTAGTGGCGCCGCCCGAAATTGCTCGTGAGTGCGGATCGATTGCTCGAAATCGGGTTGCTGATCAGGCGTTATTTCGGCCGGGAACTTGGCCTGGGAACGATTCCAGCGACCGAGCCACGCGCGGTCGAGCAACTGATGGGAATGCGCCGCCGACACCGCGGCGGGAGTGAGCGCGATGGTGGTTTCTTCCTTCACCCCCGCGCTGCGCCCCTTGGCGACGAAAAAGCCCGCCACCAGCAGCGCCGCCCGCGCCGCGGTCGAGTGGGTATAGGTGAAAAGCTCCACCGCCCGTCCGGCACAGGCGGCAAAGAGCTGGCGAAAAAGCTCGAGCGTCCATTGCTCGCGATGCGTCCGGCTCGAGAACATGTCGTAAAAAATGAGATCGGGCGGGAGCGGCGCCTGCGCGACGGTTTCCAGGAAATCGCCCCTAACGAGTCGCCAACTGAGGCCGGGATGTGTTTTCGATTGCCACTCGTTGCGCGCAAGGATGCCGGGCGGGCCGCCATGCCGGAGATAAGGAAACTTGTCGTCGTGCCGGAGCGCGAGAGTGAGCGAATCGAGATCGTTCTCGAAACTGATGAGATGGAGCGGCCGAACCGGACCGATTTTTGCCTGCGCTTCGTAGCATTGAATCGCCGCCATGGCGTTGGCCGCGGCGCCGAGGCCGACATCCCAGATCACGAGCGGCTCCTCGGCAGCAGTGAGTCGCTCGGCCAGTTTCGATTGCTCGACGTACAGGCTGTGCGCCTCCTCCATCGGCGGAGTCCGCATGTGCATGATCTCGCCGGAAGAAACCTGCCGCACGCTGGCGAAACCTTCCTGCGCGATGTGCACTTCGTAATTGCCTAACGACATCGACTTGACCCGGGCCGGCCTGGGATGAAGCGCCGGATATTCCCGGTCGGATTCCTGCAGGACCTCGCGTTTCTCCCGGTAAAATTCCATGAAACGACCGGCGAGAATGCTCTCCCGGATCTCGCGCATGAGCCGGTGATAGAAGTGAATGTTGTGCTTCCCGAGGAGCTGCCAGCCGAGCGTCTCGCTCGCTTTCGTGAGGTGATGAAGATAGGCGCGCGAGTAACGGGCGCAGGTCGGGCAATTGCATTCCGGGTCGAGCTTGTCGTTGGAAAATTTGTAAACCCCGCGGCGCATCTGGAGAAAACCGCGCGAGGTGAAAACGGCGCCGCGCTGCGCGAGCTGCGTCGGCATGATGCAATCGAACATGTCGACCCCGCGGTGCACGGCTTCGAGGATGTCGAGCGGCGTCCCGACGCCCATGAGATAGCGCGGCTTATCGGCCGGCAGAAGCTGGGCGGTGAATTCGCAGATGTCCTCGCGCTCGCTCCGGCCTTCGCCGACCGCGAGGCCGCCGATGGCAAAACCATCGAAGGGCATTTCGCCTAACGACGCCGCGCTTTCACGCCGCAGCTCCTGGAAGAGAGCGCCCTGGACGATGCCGAACATCGATTGCGGCGAATCGCCCCGCGCCGCGAGACTGCGCGCCGCCCAGCGATGGGTGATTTCCATCGCCGCGCGCGCGTCGGCTTCAGCGGCGGTCGAGGCGATGCATTGATCGAGCGCCATCATGATGTCGCTCCCGATCGCGATCTGCGTTTCGATGCTGACCTCCGGGCTGAGGAGGATGGTGCGGCCGTCGAGATAACTCTGGAAACGCGCGCCTTCTTCGCTCATCGCGCGGGAATGCGGGAGGGAGAAAATCTGGAACCCGCCGGAGTCGGTCAGGACCGCGCGATCCCAGCTCATGAAACCGTGAATACCGCCAGTGCGGCGGAAAACTTCCGCGCCCGGCCGCAGCAGCAGGTGATAAGTGTTCGCGAGCAAAATTTGCGTGCCCGCTTCCTCGAGCGTGCGCGGGAGTTGCGCCTTCACCGTCGCCTTGGTTCCGACCGGCATGAAAAGCGGCGTCCGCACCTCGTTATGCAAGGTGCGAAAAGTCGCCGCCCGGGCGCGCGAACCCGCGGCCTCGGCTTCGAGACGGAAATTCAAACGCGACGGACTCATCGGTCGGAATAGTTCGCGGACGAGACTTACGCTTTCTCTTTCGCCAGAGACTTCCGAATCTCCTCCAGCTCTTTGCGGTGCGCGGGGTCGGGCTGCGGATACGACATTTTCAATTCCTTCAGCGCATCGACAATGGCGTCGGCAATGATGAGGCGCGCGTTTTTCTTGTCGTCGGCCGGGACGGCAAACCACGGCGCCTCTTTTGTGCTGGTGGCGCGGAGGCAGGACTCATACGCGGCCATGTATTGGTCCCATAGTTCACGCTCGGCCAGGTCGCCGACGCTGAATTTCCAGTTCTTCTCCGGCTCCTCGAGCCGGGCGAGGAAGCGCTGGCGCTGTTCCTCCTTCGAGACGTGGAGGAAAAATTTCAGGATGCGCGTGCCGCTGCGGGCGAGGTGGCTTTCGAGGTCGTTGATCGATCGATAACGCTCTTCCCAAAGCGTTTTTTTCTCGGCCGCTCCGTCCGGCAACGATTGCGCGCGCAGAATCTCGGGATGAACGCGGACGATCAGCACCTCCTCGTAATAGGAGCGGTTGAAAATCCCGATCCGCCCGCGCTGCGGCAGACAACGCGTTGTCCGCCAGAGAAAATCGTGGTCGAGCTCTTCCGCGCTCGGATGTTTAAAACTGAAGACCTGGCAGCCCTGCGGATTAACGCCCGACATGACGTGCTTGATCGCGCTGTCCTTCCCGGCGGCGTCCATCGCCTGGAAGATGAGGAGGAGGGCGTAGCGGTTATGGGCGTAGAGCAGGCTCTGGAGCTCGCTTAGTTCGTCGACCTGGCGGTCGAGCAGCTTGCGGTAGTGCGATTTCGATTTGTAGAGGGGATTGATCGCGGTCGGGGCCTTGCTCAGGCGCCAGTGACCGTCCGGTTTTACGCGGAATTGCGAGGCGTTTACTTTCACGAACGGCAAACTACCCAGAAAGCGCGGCCCGGCACCTCCTCTCCCGGCCAACGGAGGCGGGCGCGAAAGTTCTGCCGGCGGCACTTGAGGTGCTCAGATAGGTCGCGATGCAGTCCTATTTCAGCCGCGGCCGGGACGTTTGTCCGTCCAAAGAGGGAGCCGTTTGGCGATGAAGGAGGATGTTTCCACCAGGGCGCGGACCAAGGCCGGCGACCTGCTTCCGGCAGCCGCGAGCGAGATGAACAATCTGCTCCAGATCATCGCGGGCACGGTCAAGCTGCTGGAAAAGATCTGGGACGGCGATCCGCGGGCGGGAAAATATTTCGAGATGCTCCACCTGAGCACGGACCGGGCGACCGAAGTGATGAGCCGGCTGGTCGAACAAGCCGGCGGCAGCGAGCGCAAAATTTTGCTCCATCCCTCTTTCGCGAACCCAGGCCAATCACACGGAACGTTCCAGAACGGAAAGTCGCGCTGCATCCTGGTGGTGGACGATGAACCGATGGCGCTCGTTCTTTCCAAGCAAATTTTGGTGCAGGCGGGGTTTGAAGTCGTGACCGCCCAATCCGGGCTCGAATGTCTCGAACATTACCGGTCACGCCCGGGACGTTTCGATCTCGTCCTGCTCGATCTGACCATGCCCCTGATAGACGGAGAAGAGACCTTCCGCCGGCTGCGCGAGATCGACGCGAAGGCGGTGGTCGTGCTCAACACCGGCTTTATCGAGGAAGAGCGGCTGGCGAAGATGATGGATGCCGGTTTGGCGGGATTTGTCCGCCGGCCGTACCAACCGACGGAAGTGATCGCGCAGATCCGATCGATCCTCGCGACCGCGGCGAGGACGGGTGCGGGCGGCCCGGGAATCTCGCCCCTTATCCCCTTTTAGGAACGAGCCGCCGCCAGGCGACTGTTCCGCGGGTGCGGAGTTGAATTTGCGAATTGCCGTTTGCGCTCTAAAGATTCGTAGCGCCGCCGCGGTGAAATACCGGGCGCGGCGGCGAGCATCGATACCCCGTGGTGTAACGGTAACACAGCGCCCTTTGGAGGCGTTATTCATGGTTCGAATCCATGCGGGGTAGCGCGCACGCGGCGGATTCTCGGTCGGGATCCGATTGGTCTGCAGATGAGTTATCGCCTGAAAAAAGATGAACCCCTCGCCCCGGGCATTCGCCGCTTCGCGCGCGAGCAACTGGAGCAGGCCATCGGCGAAATCCGGGCCCTCGCGCATGCGGACGAGGGCGCAGCCGTCCTTGCCACCCGCAAACACATCAAGCGCACCCGCGCCCTCCTGCGGCTCGTTCGGCGCGAGCTCGGGCGGGGAATTTTCAAGGGCGAAAACCGCCGTCTGTCGGGCGTGGCGCGAAGTTTTGCAGGCTCGCGCGACGCGCGGGTGCAGTTGCAAGTACTGGAAAAATTGCGCCAGGACGCGGCCCAGGAACGCGGCGCGTTCCCGGAAACAACGGCCGCGCTCCTGAGAGAGATCGCGCAACACGCGGAAGCGTTTGGCAGCCGGCGCGACGAGGCCGGCTCCGCCCTGCAACAGGTCTGCGACCGGCTCGAAGGCTGGCCGCTGGACGACCTTGCCACCGGGGATTTATCCCGCGCGCTGAAACGCACGTACCGGCGCGGTCGCAAAGGTCTCCGCAACGTGCTGGCGGAACCGGGCACGGAAAATTTTCATTCCTGGCGCAAGCGGGTGAAGGACCTGTATTACCAGGCGCAGCTTCTGCGCGACCTCCATCCCGGCCTGCGCGAGACCGCGGCGGGCGCCAAAGCACTTAGCCGCCAACTCGGCCAACTGCACGACTTCGCGTTTTTCCGGGAAAGGCTCGAAGGCAGCCTCGAATTTCCGGAAGCCGAACGCGCCCTGCTCCTCGGCCTCCTCTGCACGCGCGAACGCGAACTGGAGCGCGCCGCGCTCGACTTCGGGGCGCAATTTTACGCCGAGAAACCCGCGGGGTTCGACCGCCGCCTGCTCGCGGATGCCGCCTAACGAGATGCCTTGCGGGCGGCGGATGTTCACCTCGGGACTCGCGGGAGCAACGGTCCGATAGTGATTGCTGCGATTGATCACCACGCTCCCCTTTTACCGGCCGCAAACCGGCCCGGCAAAAGGTCAGTTGTTACGGTCTCGCGACGAGTCCGAAACGCCCGTAAAAGCAGGCTTGACGTTTTTTTCCAAACCGCTAAAAGCGCGGGATGCTCAAATCCGTCCTTGGTTTAGCCTTAAGCCTTTGCCTGGTCGTCGGCTGTGCCGCACCTCAGCCAGTGGCCAACTCTCAATCCGCGGCAGGTGCCTCTGCCACTGTCTCATCGGTCGACTCCGCCCCGGCGGCGAACGAACCGGAATACGATACCGTTTATGTTCCACCACCAGTGGGCAGCTTGCTCGGTGGCGGATCTGTCCGCGTGCCGAAAAAATATGTGGGTACGGATGAGAAGGCTCTCAACGGTAACATCCGCAGCCTCAATGCGGCCGCCGGCTCCAAGGACGAGCGTCCCTTTGTCGTGAGTGCGGTTGCCCGCGCCACCGGCGTGAGCGAGCAGGCTCTGCAGGCGCAACAGGATAGCTTGCGGCTGCGCTTCGGCGAACTCTGCGCGATCAACGCCATCGCCCGCGGCAATACCGGCAAAGTGCGCGAGCTGGCCGGCCTTCGCTCCCGCGGCCGGAGCTGGACGGATTTGGCCAAAGCCAACGGTTTAAGTGTCGCCACCGTCGCCCAAGTTACTCAGAATGCCTCCGAGCTGACGGCCAGCACCTACTCCAACAACATGGAACGGAGAAAAGGCGGAAAGCGCAAATTGCACGATCTCGGTCTGCGCGACAAGGTGCGCCCCGGGACCTGATTTTTAGCGATTTATCGAATAGGGGCCGGCCAGCGCCGGCCCTTTTTTTTCCCCAGAGCCCTCGCTGACGCCGTTGCGGGCGAACGGGTTATTGCTTGACGCGTTCGCGCGCCCGGGCGTAAAAGCGGCCATGCAAAAGCCGGTCGTCGGTGTCGTTGCGACCCTTTGTCTGGTCGCCGGCTGCTCCGCTCCGCAGCCTTCCGCAAACTCACAGGCCGTTGCGGGCCAGTCCGCCTCCGTCGGGGCGGTTGACTCCGCCTCCGCCGAGGATGATCAGGATTATGAAACGATTTTTGTGCCGCCGCCGGTGGGAAGCCTCCTCGGAGGCGGCTCGGTGCGGGTGGCGAAAAATTATTCCGGGAACGACGAGCGCTCGCTCGTCGGCAACATCCGGCGCCTCAATGCCGCCGCCGGTACACCGGTGGAGCGTCCCTTTGTCGTCAGCGCGATCGCCCGTGCCACCGGGGTAAGCGCACGGGAGTTGCAGGTGCAGCAGGACGTCCTGCGCCTGCGTTTCGGCGAGCTTTGCGCGCTCAACGCCATCGCGCGGGGCAATCGCGCCAAGGTTCAGGAAATCGCCACCCTGCGAGCGAGCGGCCGCACTTGGACCGAGCTCGCACAACGCCACGGCCTCAGCGTTGCGACCGTCGCCCAGGTTACGCGCAACGCCAACGAACTCACGATCAGCTCCTTCACCAACTCCGCCGAAAGGAAAAAAGGCGGTCAGCGCAAGATGAAGGAAATCGGCGTCCACCCTCAGCCCAACGTCCGGCCAAACGGTTGACCCGCGGCGCCCGCTACGGACTCGGCGTCGGCGTGACGAGCGGCGACGTCGTCGGGATGAGCGAAGGCGCCGCCGTCGGCGAACCGGTCGGCGAATCGGTTGGCGTCGGAAAAGCAAAGGTCGGCGCGACCAGCGGCGTCGGCGAGGGTGTGGCACTCTCGTTAGGCGAAGGGCTGGCGCTCGGCGTCGCGGAGGGTGTCGGCGAAGGGGATGGTGTGGGGGTTGGCGAGGGAGTCGGCGTCGGGGTCGGGATCAGGTTCTCCCAGCGATGCAGCGGCACGGTCGCGCCGCCCATTTCCCGCACCAGTTTTTCGCAGCGGGCCTGGATCTTCTCCAGGTCGGGCGGGCCGAAAGGCGTCTCCGCGGTGCCGGGAAAGATGAGGTAACTCACTTTCAAATCGCTCACCGGCCGGCTGTAGGCGCTCGAGACCGGGTTGATCTCCTTCGAGATCCGGAGCGACGCTTCGCCCACTTTGGCGCGCGGGCCGACGTCGCCCACGATCGCGGGATAAATCGCGTTGCCGTAAATGACAACGGCATAGTCGCCCACCTTCCCCGCGTCGGGCGTGCCGGTGAAAATTCCCGGGAGCACGATGTAGGGATCGGTCGAAGCGATGAGGAAACTGAACCGCTTCAGCGAATCGACCTCGGCTTTCATCCGCTGGATGCCGATCCGCAGATCGCGATTTCGCTCCAGCGTCAGGCCTTTCTGGGCGAATTCCGCTTCGTAGCGGCGCAGCTTTGCTTCCGCCGGGGGAAGGAAGGTGCTTTGCTGCGTGGTCTTCTTTTTCCAACGGTAACTGGTAAAAGGCTGGAAGTTTGCCGAACTCCCGTCGATCCCCGGCAGCCGATCCGCGTCGGATCCGTCCGCGTCGACGTCCATCTCGGATTGGAGCAGGATGGCGCGTCGTTTCGTTTCCGGATGCTGGAGGTGCAGGATGGTCTGGCAATCGTAGAAATTGTGGCGGGAAAGGAGCTGATCCAGCCTAACGAGATCGTCCCGGAGCGACTGGATCTTGAGATCGTAGAGCTGCTGGAAGAGGGGCGAAACCGGATCGGGGCCGATGGCGGCGGCGAGCTGCGGCAGGAGCTTGGGCAACTCCGGCGTCACCGTGGCCAGCTCCTCGACCGTGCGGTTCGGCGTCGGCACGCGCACGTTTAATTTCAGATCGAGGACGTAACTCTGCGGGTCGCTCCGCTCGACCGAGGCCGGCCCGCCCGGAGTCGGCTTCACCTCCGCCTGGACGGTGATCCCGCTCCACAATTTCGCCGTGTCCAGTTTCCCGCCGATGACGGGCGGACGCGTCGGAGTCGGAATCGGGGTCGCGCTCGGCGTCGGGCGGAGCGGAGGGCCGTGCTTTTGCCAGCCCAGGCGCAGGCGCTCGAGCGAAATCCAGCGCAGGACGATCGCGCTAAAAAGGCCGAGGAAAAGGAGAAGCGCGAGCCAGCGCAGCGTTCGCAGTCGGAATTTCCGCACGCGCAGCCGCTATTTGCGGAGCCAGGCCGCGATGGCGAAGACAACCCCGAGGATGCTGAGCAGCGCCATCATTCCGTTCGGCATCATTTTCCCATCCCGGAAGAAGGCCGGTAAGAAGCGCGCGGCCAGCAAGAGCGAAACGATGCCGCCAAGAGCGAGCCCGACCACGACATGGCTGGGCAAAAGCAACGCCGCCACAATGAGCAAGATGCCGCTGATCGAACCGGCGATGAGCGAGGCCGTGCTCCCGGCCTTGACGTAGCCCATGATCCCGCCGGCGATGGTGAGGAGACCGAAGACGATGAAGTAAATTTTTGTCGGACTAAACATAGGTGAACCCTTCGGGATTCGTTAAGCCAGATCACCCGCCCTGTCCAGCCGACGGCGCTTGTCGCGGCAACACAAACGTCTCGCCGATCTCGCGCAGCGCGATCCGCCCCGGCTCCTCGGCCAGCGCCCTAACGAAGCGCTCGATCGGTTCCCGGAAGGGCTCGAAACTCAACTTAAACGTCTGGTGGTGCACCGGCATGACGAAGCGGGCTCCCGCCTCGTTCGCCATCGCCACCGCCTGCTCCGGATTGCAATGCGCGCGAATCCACGGCTGATAGGCGCCCACTCCCATGATCGCGAGATCGTAGGGCCGGTCGTCGCGCAAATCGGCGAAGCTTTTCGTTAGGGCAGTGTCGCCAGCGAAGATGATCCGGCGCCCATTCCGTTCCAAAATGTAGCCGTTGTAGCCGCGAAATTGATCGGTCCTGCAGCCGCGCGCCCCAATGATTGACCGGAAACGCCCTAACGAGCAGTGATCCCGTCTCCGTCTTCACCTCCAACGCGTCGCCCCAGCGCAGCTCGGCCATCCGGCGCAGCTTCGTCCAGCCAAGCAGGCCACGCGTGCGTGGCGCCGTCACCACCTGCGTCCGATTGTCGAAGCGCCGCAACGTGCGCCAATCGAGATGATCGAAGTGCGCATGGGAAAGAAGAATCAAATCAATCGGCGGCAGTTCCTCCACCGTCAGGGCGGGCGCGGTCAGACGCTTCGGCCCGATCGCGGTGAACGGCAGCGGAATCCCGATCCGCCGCAGCAGGACCGGATCGGTCAGGATGGTCACGCCAAAGAAATTGAGCAGGACGGTGGCATGCCCGAGCCAGGCCGCAGTCAACCGATCATTAGGCCAATGCGCCGGCTGGGGCCGGACGTGGGCCGGCGCGATGGGTCGGCGCAGTTCAAAAAGCCATTCGTGCCAGAGATGCGCGATCCAGTTGCGCCGGGTCGCCGGGGAAATATTCGGAGTCGCCATCCAGACGACACCATCGCCGATTCCACCGCGCGCCCCAACCCGCTGTCAACCGCGCCTGCCACAAACGGGAGGCGAAATAATATAGGTCGAAACCTTCCGGAATTTGGTCATTGTCCGGCACTTTCCGGCGGTGTGAGACTCAGTCTGTAAACGTAAAAGTCCTCATCACGCCGCCACCCTTCACCCTCATAAAGCGCTTGGGCCGCGTGATTACTAATGGCGGTACTGAGTTCGATCTCGACGGCGTTGGCCGCGCGGCCAAAGTCGGCGGCAGCGCGCAGGAGTGCGGCACCGGCGCCGCTGCGGCGGGCATCGGGATGAATGAAGAGATCGTTCAGGATGAAAAGCCGCGCCGCAGAGACGGAGGAGAAGCTGGGATATAATTGGGTAAACCCGATCGCCCGCTGCTGTTCATCGAAAGCGAGGAAGACGACCGACTGACCGTGAGCCAGTCGTTCCCTGAGGAAGGAGCGCGCGAGGGTGGGGTCAGACGGCCGCTCGTAAAACTGCCGATAGGAGTCGAACAGCGGAACCAGTTGGTCGAGATCCTCGAGCGTTGCCCGACGAACGTTCATGACAAGAGAACCTGCTGGACCGCCTAACGATTTTCGGCCGAAATCGGCGGCAGGTTGTAGGCTTCGACCAGGCCGACGCCCGTCGTGTCGCCCTTGCCGCGCAGGATGGCGGTGTAGGCACCGGGACTGAGATCCATCAGGATGGCAGCTTCGCTCGCATCGTTAGGCGCGAGACCGGACGCTTCCAGCTCCGCCTGCTGCGTGTCCTGCCAATTGTCGTTGGAGGCGAGGAGCGCCCCCTGGGAATCGTAGAGGTCGATGGTCGGATCGGACAGGGCATCCGCCACTCCTTGCACCCCTAACGACGGTCCGATTCCGCGTACGACTACGGTCGTATTCCCGATCGGCCCGCCAAGGATGAAACCGCCGATCATGACGTTGTCCCCCGTCCCGACCACGCCCCGGGTGCTGATGTTGGCCAGCTCAGAATCGGCCAGCGCGTCGAGATCGTAGGCTTCCACGAGGCCGACTCCCGTTCCACCACCTTGTCCGCTCACGATCGCGGTGTAGGCGCCGGGCGCGAGCGTGGCGACGATGGCCGACTCGAAGTCGTTCGCCGGCGCCAGACCGGTGTCGGTAATTTCCTCCTCCTGGGAGTCGCGCCAATTGTCGTTCGTGACCACGGTGCCATCGGGCTCGTGCAATTCGAGGACAGGATCGGCCAACACTCCGTCCAGCAGCAGCGAGGGCCCGATGGCGCGGAGGATGACATTCTTGGGATTGTTCCCTGTGATGATGAAACCGCCGATCAGAACGTTGTCGCCGGTCCCGATCTCCGCGCGGGTCGAGATGTTAAGCGGCTGCGCACTCGCAGCGGGTCCATCGGTTAAGTAACGGGCGAGAGCAAAATCGCCGTTCACACCGCCAAAGCCAGCGACGACGATTTTGCCGTCGGGTTGGAGAACCATATCGTTCCCGGCATCGCTACTGCCGAAATCGGTTCGAAGTTTGCCACCGACACCGAACGCCGAATCGAGCGATCCATCCACCTGATAACGGGCAAGGGCAAAATCCTCACCGCTTGCCGGGGTGGCGTACCCTCCGGCGACGATCAGGCCGTCCGCCTGGATCACAACCTTGCTCGCCCCGTCGCCAGCGGACGAGAAATCGGTCGTCACTGTGCCACCGGAACCGAAGCTGCTGTCGAGGATGCCGTCCGCATCAAAGCGGGCGAGGGCAAAGGCCGCGTCGATTCCCGAAAAGTCGAGAACAGTCAACCCGACCGCGACGATCGATCCATCGGATTGGAAAGCGATCGCTTTGATGAAATCGCCGTTGTTCTCAAAACTGATGTCGACCTTTCCGGTTCCATCGGGACCAAACGTGGTGTCGATACTGCCATCAACGTCGTAGCGGATGAGGGTAAAGCCTGTGCCCGCGGCGATAATTTTCTGATCCGGCTGGATCAGGAGAGCATTAACTATTTCGCTCCCAGCAAAGTTTGTCGTGACCAGGCCGCCGGTGCCGAAAGAGAGGTCGAGGCTTCCATCCACATTGTAGCGCGCAAGCGCGAAGTCATAGACGTCCTGACCGGCCGCTCGTCCCGCCGCGACGATCTTTTGATCTGCTTGAATCGCAACCGCGAGGATTCGGGATATTCCGCTCGGAAAAACGGTCCTGACCATGCCTCCTGTCCCAAAGGTCGGATCAAGATTCCCGTCGCTGTCGTAGCGAGCGAGCACGAAGTCGATCCCGGCGTCGTTTTGCGAGCGGCCGGCGGCTACGATCTTTCCATCGGCTTGGATGGCGACGGCGGAAGCGATATCGAAATTTGCGGCAAAATCGGTGATCACCCGGCCGGCGTTGCCGAAGCTCGAATCCAAGGTTCCATCAGCCTCATAGCGGGCGAGGGCGAAATCAGCGCTCGCCTCATCGATTCCAGAGCGCGTCAGCCCCGCGACCACAATCCGGCCGTCAGTTTGCCGGGCAACGGCAGTGCCGCCATCTCCGAACCCAGAAAAATCTGTCAGCACTTTGCCATCGACCCCGAAGGTGAGATCGAGACCGCCGGGAGCGGCCTGGACCGAGCGGGGAAGGGACGCGCCCCCAATGAAAATAGCGACAAGACACAGTCTGGTGAGGAACAATGATTTCATAGGATGTATGCTTTGGTCGGCGAGAATATCACGACCGCTTTCCACGACACCAGAAATATTTCCGCCGCAGGCGGGAATGGATTTGCCTAACGAAAAGACGCCCTGGTCTGGGAACTCGATCGGCCGGGGTCAGCGCCCCCGGCTACAGCACTCCGCGCTATTTCACCACGCCGATTTCGGCCCGGCGATTCTTGGCCCAGGCTTCTTCGTTGGACGACGGATCGGCCGGCATGTCGGCACCGAAGCTGACGGTCTGGATGTTCTGCGCGTCGGCACCCATCGCGATGAGGGCTTCGCGCACGGAACCGGCGCGGCGCTCGCCGAGGCCGCGGTTGTATTCCGCCGTCCCGCGCTCATCGGTGAATCCGGCGATGATGATCTGGGCGCTGCCCTGCTGGAGGAAGCTGGCGACCTGCTGGATCTTTTCGTTCTCGGCGGTGCGGATGGTCTGGCTGTCGTAGTCGAAATAGATCGGCTGAAATTGACTGCGATCGACGTTGCCGCTGAGGAACGAGGTGCCTTCCTGGCGGTCGGGCAACGGCGTGCCGGTGACGTAATCGCCGGTGCTGCCGGCATCCTGACCGCCCTTCTTTTTCGAGCAGGCCGGGAGGAGAACGAGGCCGAGGACGAGAACAAGAAAAAGGCTGAGCCTAACGAGAAGGAAACGGGATTTTTGATTCATAAGCGGGCTGGCGCAGCATAGCGGCAGCGACCGCTCATGCAAGCCGGGGGCGACTCGTTAGGCATCCTTGCTCGCGCTGAAGCCGTGCAGAAGGCGATGGAAAAAGCCGCCTTCCGCGTCTTCGTGGTCGACGATCTTCCCCGCCCGCGCCACCAGCACCGGGCAATCGGCCCGGTTCAAAATTCCGCGGGTCAAATCGCCCATGATGTAATGGCGAAATGTGCCCCGCGCCTGCGAGGTGCCGGTCACGATGAGGTCGTGCTCGCCCTCGCGCACCTCGGCAAAAATCTGGTCGAGCGCGAGCCCGTGCCGGATGCGGACCTCAACTTCCAGGCCCATTCTTTCGAGGCTCTCCTTTTGCCCGCGCAAGTTGCGGCCGAGCTCGGACTCGGAGGCGAGCAGGCGCTCGACGTCTTCTTCCAGCCGAACGAGATCGGCATAGATGGCCGGCGGCTCGGCCATGACGTGGAGGAGCGTGACCGCGCCCTCGACGCACTTCGCGATGTCGCCCGCCAACTGCACCGCGTCATCAATGTATTTTTTTCCGCCCGTGCAGACGAGGATGCGCCGGAGCTGGCGGCAGGCGCCGATCGCGACCAGGACCGGCGGTGGGACGGCCTTGATCACTTCGTAGGTTTTCTCCGGGCGCCAGTAAAGTCCGCCGCTCCCTTTGCGGCGCGCGCCGATGACCGCGAGGTCGTACTCATTCGCGGTCGTCTCGGCCAGGATCTGGCGAATCGGCTCACCCGAGCGGACGACGATCTCGGGGGAGACACTCATCTGCCGGAGCATCTCGGCTTCGCTTTCCAGGGCCTGGCGCAGCGGCGCCTCCGCGCCTTCGTCCTCGGCGATGCCGAGCAAGGTCGTCTGGGAATGACAGGGACCACCGATCAGTCCGCCCAGCCGGGTCGGGTTATCCGCCGGGTCCGATCCATCGCTGCAAATGAGGAGGCGCATGGCGACTACAACTTCTCCCCGGTAATCAAAGTGTAAACCACGATGGCGACCCCGATCAGCGGCAGCGGCACGAAGAGGAGCCGGATCTTCGGCCCGGCAAAATACTGGGTGAGAATGGCGCCGATCTGCGCGCCGATGGCGGCGCCCGTGTTCATCACGAGGGCGACCATGATGTCGACATTGCCTTTGATGGCATGGCTGAAAGTTCCGTAACTCGCCGAGATGATAATTTCAAACAGATCTGTCCCGACCGCGAGATGCGTCGGAACGCCCAGCAGGTAAACCATCATCGGCATCCGAATGTAGCCCGCGCCGCCGCCGAGGAAACCGCTGAAGAGTCCGCCAATAAAGGAGACGATGATGATGACCCAGAGCGAGATCGATTTTACCCCGGAGGTGGGGAGCGAAACCATCGGCCAGAGCGGAATGGCTTGCACCGCCCTGGTCACGTTTTCGAAGGAAGTTTCGTCCTTCGCCGCTCGCCCTTTCTGCCGCTGTGTCGGTCCCCCGGAGCTTCTGCTGGCGGACGGTCTTCCAGGTTTCCCAGATCATGAAGGCGGAAATGCTGCAATAAATACAGATCGAAACGATGCTGACGACGAGGTCGACGTTGCCGCGGCGTTTCAACAGTTCGATCAACTGCGCGCCGCACTCCGCGCCCCCGACCGTGCCCAGGGCCATGATCAGGCCCAGGCGCAAATCGACATTGCCCAGCGCGCGGTGGCGTTTGGCGGCCACGACCGACTTGCCGACGATGTGGGCGAGATCAGTCCCGACCGCGAAATTCCAATGCATCCCGATCGCGCGCAGCGCCGGGCCGGCGATGAAACTGCCGCCGACGCCGAAGAATCCGCCCATGATCCCGATGAGGAACCCGATCACGACGAGGTAAATTGGGCTGATCTCCGTCCCCGAGATGGGGAAATGCATGGCGAGGAAGGTCATTCGGAGCGCCCGCGCATGAGCCGGAAGATGAGGGTCGTAACCGACTCCAGGACGACGGCCTGGCCGATGATCAGGCCGATGGCGACGAAGGCGTAAAGTTTGACGTTTTCCTTGTTCAGGTTGGCCAGCCAGTCGCCCAGGAAATGGAGAACGAGGAAGAAATAGGCGACGACGAGAATGCCGTAGACCACGAGTTCGCCGGCAAACGAGTAGAGCGTCTTGCGCGTATCGGATTTCATAAAGGCGTCAGGACGCTGTGCGAAAGAATTCGGGCACGGCTGATTTGACGGCTGCCTGACCTGCCGTCAAACAGGAAAATGATTGCGTGAGCAGTGAATCTTCCTACGTTTCGAGCCCGAACCCGCCCCGGAGTCTTTTTATGGCTGATGTCGCTAACAAATATACCGAAAACGTAGACGGCAAATTCTACGTCGACGACCAGTGCATCGACTGCGATCTCTGCCGCGAAACCGCGCCCGCGAACTTCAAGCGGAACGACGACGGCGGCCATTCCTTCGTTTATAAGCAGCCGGAATCGCCCGAGGAAGAATCGCTCTGCAAAGAGGCCATGGAAGGCTGCCCGGTCGAGGCCATCGGCAGCGACGGCGGCTAGGGTTCGTAGCGGCGATTTGAAATCGCCAAATCCGGATGGCGAGCGAAACAAATCGGCGGTCACAGACCGCCGCTACAGCTGTCGCCCTCACCATCGCGGGCTCCGATTGCAGCGCCGGCGCCGGCCTCCAGGCCGATCTCAAGACCTTCAGCGCCCTCGGCGTCTTCGGTCTCACCGCCGTCACCTGCGTGGTCGCGGAAGTGCCGGGCAAAGTCTCGCGCATCGACGGCGTCGACCCGCAAAACGTGCGTGAGCAAATCGAGCTCTGCCTGGCAAATTTTCCTGTCGGCGCGATCAAGACCGGGCTGCTTTATTCGCCCGAAGTCGTCGAAGTCGTAGCCAGTGTGCTGGAGAAATTTGAGCGGATTCCGCTCGTCGTCGATCCAGTCATGATCGCGACCAGCGGCGACGCCCTGCTCCAACCGGCCGCGGTCGAGACTTACCGCGCCCGCCTTTTTCCCCGCGCCACGCTGGTCACGCCCAACATGGACGAGGCCGCCGCCCTCACCGGACGTCCCGTGGGCAACCTCGAAGAGATGCGGAGCGCGGGCGAGCAGCTCGCGCGGGAATTCGGAACGCGATTTCTGCTCAAGGGCGGCCACCTTCAGTCCGGGACCGCGACCGATTTGCTTTTCGGCGGGACGACGGAGGCGGAATTTTCCGCGCCTTTTGTCGCCGGCGTTTCGACCCACGGCACCGGCTGCACTTATTCCGCGGCGATCGCGGCCCGGCTCGCGCTCGGCGACGAGCTGGAGGCAGCGATCGCGCGGGCCAAGGAGTTCGTTAGCCGCGCCATTGGCGAGCATTTTGGCTGGGAAGGTTCGTCAGGCACGATCCACGCGCTGAATCATCGTAGCGGCGGTTTGTAACCGCCGATCGCCCCGCCGCGAGAGTAATTTCTTTTCATCACGGTCAGGTCCTCCGCCGCGAACCCCGGCGGTTACAAACCGCCGCTACGTCCGTGGCACCGCGCTGCCTTAAACCACTCGTTAGGGCACGGTGCTGTCGATCTTTTTGACCCAGAGCTGGCCCTTCAGCGCCGCCAGCGCCGCCGCCGTCTCCGCCTGTTTTTTGCTGCGGCCGTTTCCTTCCCCGAGGATTTGGCCTTCCCAGACGACCCGCACCTCGAAGACGCGCTCATGCTCGCGCCCCTGCTGCGAGAGAAGCTCGTAGGACGGGCTGCGGGGCGAGATCGCCTGGAGTAATTCCTGGAGCTGCCCCTTCGGGTTGACCTCGAGCGGTTCTTCTTCCAGGCGGTCCAGTTCGGCCCTCATCTCCTCGAGAATAAAACGGCGGACCGTCTCGAGATCGCTGTCGAGATAGATCGCGCCGAGGAGCGCCTCAAAGGCATCGCCGAGGGTGGAATCGCGCTGCCGGCCGCCGCTCGCCTCTTCCCCGCGGCCCATCAGGAGGTGACGCCCGAGATCGAGCCCGGCCGCCCGCACCTTGAGCGATTCGCGCGAGACAAGGCGGGAACGGCGAGTCGTTAGGCGGCCTTCGCCGGCTTCGCCGTAACGGGCGAACAAATGCTCGGTGATGACGAGCTGGAGGACGGCGTCGCCGAGAAATTCGAGCCGCTGATTGTCGAACTGTTTTCGCTGTTTCTCCGGCACCATGCTCGGGTGGGTCAGGGCCTCGAGCAAAAGCTGCGGGTTGCGAAACTGGTAGCCGATTCGTTCTTCCAGAGGATGCACGGGTGCTCGTTAGGGCGCGCGGCTGGTTTGCTTTTCGTAGACCTCGATCGAAGTGACCAGGTCGACCCCGCGCTGGAGGACGGTGTCGTGCAAGGCCAGGGGCTGGGGCCCGTTCTGGCTCCGCCGCTGCTGCTGCGCCGCCTGGGCGGCATCGATCTCCGGGTTGGTGCCGGCGATGAGGGCTGCTTCGTTCAGGCGCGGCCGGTTCGTCTCGAAAACAAACGGCGCCATTCCCTTCGTCAGGCTATCCTGAAAAATCTGCTTTTTCGCCGCGGCGGCCAGCGCCACCGGCAGGTCGGGCGGCACGCCTTCGGGATAACGCGCGCGTTCGTCCGGCAGGATCGCTTCCGCGACCGCCACGCGCAGGATGCGCCCGCTGGGCAGCGTCAGGTCGGAATAATCGACCGCGCCCGCGGCCGTGGTTTCCCCGATGATGATGGCGCGGTTGGTGAAACGCAACACCGCGGCGAGGACTTCGGTCGCGCCCGCGGTCTCGCCGTCGACGAGCAGGACGATGAGTCCCTGGTAAAGCGGTGCCTGGTCGGAAACAAATTCGCGCACGGTCTTTCCGCCGGGGCCACGGAGCGAAAATAGCGGCCTGCCCTTGGGCACAAAACGTTTGGCAAACTCCGCCGCGGCCGCGAAATCGTTCGTCTCCGCGCTCCCGCGGAGATCGAGGATGATGGCGCCAATCTTTTTTCCCACGAAGCCGCGCAGAGTGGTGTCGAGTTCCAGCAACTGCGGCCGGCTCAAATCGCCCGGACGCAAATAGCCGATGTGGCCATCGATGATCTCGCGGTAAAAAGGCGCGGGCGCGATTCCCGGGCCGGTCCTGGCGGGGAGGAGCCGGACCCGGCGCCCGAAATGATCGAGAATGCCGGCGAGGGTGGCCCGTTGCAGTTCCGTTTCGCTGAGCGCGGCGGGATTGAGGTAATGCTGGCGCAGAAGCGGGAGGGCTCGCTCCAGATCGGCCGGCGTGAGGGCCTCAAGCTCGGAGGCAGGAGTGGACTTGGGCGCGGGCGCGGGCGTCTGGCCGCAGAGCGCGCTGCAAAAGAAAATCGTTAGGCTAGCGCTGAGGAAGGGCCGGACCATCGGTCGCCTCGACCTTAGCCCCAACCGCGGCAAGAGCAATGTCGCGCCGAAATTGGCAGCCTTCGAACTTGATCTTGCCGACAGCGTCGTAGGCGCGATCGCGCGCCGCGGCGACCGTTTCGCCGAGCGCGGTGACCGCCAGAACCCGCCCGCCACTGCTCAGGACCCGGCCATTTTCCCGGCGTGTCCCGGCATGAAAAACAACGACGTCCTGCATCTGCGCGCATTCTTCGAGACCGGTGATCTCTTTGCCCGCGTCGACCTTGCCCGGATATCCCGCCGAAGCCATGACCACGGTGACGGCGGCACGATCGTCGAGTTCGAATTTCACTTCATCGAGTCGCCCGTCGATCGTGGCTTCGAGCAGCGGCAGCAGATCGCCCTTTAAGCGCGGCAGGATGACCTGCGTCTCCGGATCGCCGAAACGGCAATTGAACTCAAGCACGCGCGCGGTCGGGCCGGAGATCATCAGCCCGGGGAAAAGCAAACCGGAGAATTGAATCTTCTCCTCGCGCAACCCGCGCAGAAGCGGGTGCATGATCTTCTCATGAAATTGCGTCTCAAGGTCTGTCGTCCAAAACGCCGCCGGGCTGTAGGCCCCCATGCCGCCGGTATTCGGCCCCTCGTTTCCTTCCTTGCAGCCGCTTGTGATCGCAGGCGGTGCCGAGAAGCTGGTACTGCTCGCCCGAGACGAGGACATGGAGGGAACATTCCCAGCCTTCGAGGAATTCCTCGATCAGCACGCGCGCACCGGCCGCGCCGAAGCGTCCGCGGTCGAGCATGTCCTCAACCGCTTCCATCGCGCTCGCCGCGTCCGGCGCGATCACCACTCCTTTACCCGCGGCCAGCCCGTCCGCCTTGATCACAATCGGGTAGTGCAATTTTTCCAGGAACCTCCCGGCCTTCTTGCTGTTCTCGAAGACGCCGGCCAGCGCCGTCGGCACGCTCGCGCAACGCATTACCTGCTTCGCGAAAACTTTCGATGACTCCAGCCGCGCGGCGGACTTGTTCGGGCCGAAGACGCGGAGGTTTTCTTTTTGAAAGGCATCGACCAGCCCATTGGCGAGCGGATCGTCAGGGCCGACCACGGTCAGGCCGATCTTGTTTTCCTTCGCAAACTCGACCAGCCCGGGCGTGTCATCCGGGCGCAGCGCCACATTTTGCCCAAGCGCTTCGGTGCCGGCGTTGCCGGGCGCGCAAAAGATCGCGTCGACCCGGGGCGACTGCTGAAGTTTCCAGGCCAGCGCATGCTCGCGGCCGCCGCCGCCGACGATGAGCACTTTCATCCGTGGAGCCTCCTAATAAATACAGTGACCATGGGAACGGCGTTCAAGGGGAGCCGGCCTCGCACCAAACCAATACGCGGTTGCAGGTGGTTTCGGCTCCTTGGGGAACGCTTCGGGGAGGAGCGATAACAGATACACTTGTACCGCCAAGAAGAAAAATCCTGCTGCACCGGATGGTTGGGCCTGCCTGACGGGCGAATACCTGCCCGCCGGAGGGTTACTCTCCATTTGCGCGCTACGGACGATTCCGTTAGAAAAACTCATGCCCGCCCGCGCCAAGGCCGCTTCTGTCATGAATGCGCATTGTCTCTCCCGCGTCGTCCTGAGCCGGATCGCGGACAAGTGGACGGCGCTGATCATCCACGTCCTCGCCACCGGCACCCGGCGTTACGCGGAGCTGCAGCGTGAGATCGGCGGCATCTCGCAAAAGATGCTGACCCAGACTCTGCGCAGCCTCGAGCGCGACGGCCTCGTCGCGCGCAAAGTGCATCCGGTCGTCCCGCCCAAAGTGGAGTACGCCCTCACTCCTCTCGGCCGGACTTTGATCGAGCCGCTCAATGCCATCTGCCATTGGGCGGAAAAACACCTGCCGCAGCTCGAGGCCAACCGGGCCATGGCCCGGACGATTGCCGCGAAAGCGGCCGCGCCTGCCTAACGAACGCCGCGGAACCGCGCCATGCATCACGCCGAGCCGGTTGTGCTCCTGCTTGTTTTGGTCGCGGGCCTCGTCGTCCTCGCCAACAAACTCAAGGTTCCCTACCCGGTCCTGCTCGTCCTCGGCGGACTGGCGCTGAGCTTCGTTCCGTTTCTCCCTGTCATTCGGCTCGATCCGAATCTCGTTCTGTTTTTCTTTCTTCCGCCGCTGCTTTATCCGGCCGCGCTCTTCACCTCCTGGCGCGATTTCCGACGCAACCTGCGGCCGATTCTATTTCTCGCTATCGGGCTCGTCCTCCTCACCATGACCGTGGTCGCATGGGTGGCGCACTCGGTTATCCCCGGCCTGCCCTGGGCGGCGGCTTTTGCGCTCGGCGCCATCGTCTCCCCGCCCGACGCCGTTGCGGCGGAAGCGATCTTGAAACGGTTGGGCGTCCCCGCGCGCATCCAGACCGTGCTCGGCGGCGAAAGCCTGGTCAACGACGCGACCGCGCTCGTGGCCTACCAATTTGCGGTCGCGGCCATGGTCACCGGGCAGTTCTCGTTAGGCGCGGCCAGTGTTCGTTTCGTCCTGGTCGGGGTCGGCGGGGTCGTGCTCGGTTTGCTCGTCGGCGTCGTCATGCGCCGGGTGCAGCGGCAGCTCGATGATCCGCCGGTTCAGATCACGGTTTCGTTGCTCACGCCCTTTGCCGCCTACCTGCTGGCGGAACGCTGCGGCGTTTCGGGTGTGCTCTCGACCGTCGCGGCGGGCGTCTATCTCGGCTGGCATTCGACCGCGCTCTCCGCCCGCACTCGCCTCCAGGCCCAGGCTTTCTGGGAAATGATCACTTTCCTGCTCAACGGATTCATCTTCATCATGATCGGGCTGCAGTTGCCCGGCATCCTGGCCAACCTCAGCCACGAACCGCTCTCTCGCCTAACGACTTACGGTCTCATTATCAGCGCCACGGTCGTGCTCGTGCGGATCGCCTGGGTTTTTCCCGCGACTTATCTGCCGCGCTGGTTGAGTCCGAAATTGCGCGCGCGCGATCCGATTCCGCCCTGGCAGGAGAGCGTCCTTATCGCCTGGGCCGGGATGCGCGGGGTCGTCTCGCTCGCGGCCGCCTTTGCTCTCCCGCTCCTCCTGCCTAACGGCGAGCGTTTTCCCGGCCGGAGCTACATTCTGTTCCTGACCTTCTGCGTCATCCTCGCGACGCTCGTTTTCCAGGGCCTGACCCTGCCTCTTCTGATCCGGAAACTGGGCGTGGAAGATGACGGCCTGATCGACCGGGAAGAACGCGACGCGCGGTTGCAGGCAAACGAAGCCGCGGTCGACTACATCGAACAGAAAGCGCTGGAGGAAAATTTCCCGGAGGAGGTCATGGTCCGCGTCCGCTCGGAGTATTGCGACCGGATCGAGCAGCTGCATACCTGCTGCACCGAGAATGGAAATCCCGGCGGAGTCATCACCACCCCGATCTACCAGCGGCTCCAGCACGGCGCCCTGCAGGTCGAACGCCAGATCATCATTGCCCTGCGCGACACGCAAAAAATCAACGACGACGCGCTCCGCCGGATCCAGCGCGATCTCGACCTGGCCGAGGCGCGCCTGGCTGGTGACTAGCGATTTTCTTGTCAAGCGAGCGGCCGATCGTTATCAACAACTCTCGGTGAGAACGCACTCGAAATGACATCCGCCGAAGCCACTCTCTCGCGCCGTTCGTTCGGACAAACGATGCGGACCGATTCGTGGTGGGCGCAACCGCTGGTCATCTTTCTCGGGCTCGGCGCGTTTGTGGTTTATTCCACCTGGGCGGCGTTCCAGGGGCAGAATTATTTTTACGGGCCGTATCTTTCGCCGTTTTATTCGCCGGAAATCTTTGGCGCTTCGCCGCACAGCTGGCTGGGGCCGAAGCCGGGTTGGTGGCCGGCCTGGCTGATCTTTTCCCCGGCGCTGCTCGTCCTCTGGGCGCCCGGTGGTTTCCGGCTCACCTGTTATTATTACCGCGGCACTTATTACAAATCATTCTGGGCCGACCCGCCCGCCTGCACCGTCGGCGAGCCGCGCAAAACCTACCTCGGCGAGCGCTCGTTCCCTCTCATTATGCAGAACGTGCACCGTTATTTTCTCTATCTCGCGCTCGCCTTTATCCTCATCCTCGCGATCGACGTCTGGAAGGCGCTCTGGTTTGTCGATCCCGCCACCGGCGAAACTTCTTTCGGGATGGGCGTCGGCACGCTCGTTCTGGCGATGAATGTCGTGCTCCTCGGCGGCTACACTTTTGGCTGCCACTCGCTCCGCCACCTCGTCGGCGGATTCCTCGATCAATTTTCGAAATCGCCCGCCCTCTTCCGCACTTATGCCTGTGTCGGGTGTTTCAACAACCGGCACGGGCTTTGGGCCTGGATGAGTTTGTTCTGGGTCGCCTTCTCCGACGTCTACGTGCGTCTCTGCGCCACCGGCGTCTGGCACGATCTGCGATTTTTTTAAGGCGCGGTGTCGGTCCGCGCCGGGCGCGGCAGGAGCCAGTCGAGCGCCTCGTGCAGCTTCGTTAGGTCAACGTTGTCGAGCGGCGAGTTGTGGTTCGCGTCCGGCAAATGGATGACGCGTTTTTCGCCGCCATACGCCTCCACCACCAGCGCCTGGTAATGCGGCGCGACGACCTCATCCTCCCCCGCGAGCAAAAAGATGGCGGGCACACGCGCGGTCCGGGCATTGGCCACGCTGTCCAGTTCCGCCGGAATTTTTCGCGCCAGCGGACTCGACAAAAGCCAGAGGTTCCACCAGCCGAACTGGCGGTGGATCATCTCGCGAATCGGCGGCGGGTTTTGCAGGATGAGACCGGCTACCGGACGATGCGCCGCGATATGCAGCGCGACCGTGGTGCCCAGACTCGTGCCGAAAACAACGATCGGGCGTCCCTCCGCGACTTTCTGCAAGGCGTCGAACGCGGCCAGCGCCGCGGGGCCGAGTTGGGCGAGCCGCGCCGGACCGGTGCTGCCGCCGAACCCGGGATAATTCACTCCCCAAACCTCGACCGCGCGTCCGTTCCACATCTCCGCTTCCTCCGCGGGCCAGTATTCCGCCCGGTCGGCGTTGCCATAGAAGCGCATGATATAAGCCTCGGCCCGGCGCGCGCTCCGGGCGCTTTTCGAGGCGGCGCGCCAGACTTCGACTTCGCCCCCGGAAAAAGCGACCATTTCCCGCGTCGCGCCCGCGGCATCGATCCGGTTGGTCGTCGGGAAAAGAATCAGCCGGTCAACCAACGGCGCAAAGGCGGTCACCGCCCAATAAACGCCCAGAAACGCGAGGGCGAAAAAGGATCTTTGTTTCATGGAATGGACGATTCCAGCGCGCCGCCCGGTCGCGGCTGCGCTTCGTTCGCGGCCGTGCAGGCCCAGCGCTTCGAGCAACCGATGCAGCTCGGCAAAAAATGGAGCGGGATCGATTTCTCGACCGCCGGGTCATGCACATCGCGAAAGGCAACCATGTCGTCGAACCGGTCCTCCCGCCAATCCTCATAACCGCAGCGGCCGCGAAACCGCGCCGGATTCTGAAAGGTGCCGAAGAGGATGTCCCAGACCGGGAGGTCGGCGAAATTATTGGTGTGATGGCGGAATTGATGATGCACGCGGTGCGATTCAGGCCGCTGGAAAAGATAACCGAGCCAGCGCGGCGTCTTGATATTCCAGTGATAGAAAAATTCGCCGAGCGCGATGAAGAGCGTGTAATAGCCGGCCGCTTCCACGCTGCAGCCGAAGAGCGGAAAGACGATCACGCTGCTGAGCAGGGAATTGATCCAGATCTCGACCGGGTGCTTGTAAAAGCTGGTCAGGATTTCGAGGCGGCGGGCGGAGTGATGAATCTGGTGCAGGGTGCGCCAGAGAAACTGCGATTCGTGGCGATACCGATGCCACCAGTAATAAACGAAGGTGGAGAAGACGTAGACGATGAGCGCGGAACTCCACGGGCCGAGATGCTCGCTGAGGTGAAAAAGCGACGCCTGCGCCAGCCAGCGATTCCAGGTCTGACCGGCGAGGAGAGTGATGCCGAGTTGAATGGCGTTGATAAGCAGAACCCGCGGCCACCAGGCCCGGACGCGGGGCAGTTCCATCGCAGGCCAGAAATATTCCGCCACCATGCAGCCGGCGGCGACGGCAAAGATGAGAGTGATCATGCACCGAGCCTAACGGCCTCGGACTGCATTGCGTTAATTGATAAACTTTGACGCTAACATCGTTTTAAACGATGAAGCATTCTGGTGAACATTCATCACCTCGAGCTCTTCTATCATGTCGCGCGGCACGGCGGGATCAGCTCCGCCACGCGCAAGATGTCCTACGGCATCCAGCAGCCGGCGGTGAGCGGCCAGATCCTTCAGCTCGAAAAATCGCTCGGCTTGAAATTGTTTCAGCGCCGCCCCTTTGCCCTCACACCCGCGGGGCGCGAGCTCTTCGCGTTCGCCCAGCCTTTCTTCAGTCGCGTCGGCGAAGTTTCCCGGCAGTTGCGCGCGGAAGAAAACACCCGGCTCCGCCTGGCCGCGCCCGCAACCATACTGCGCGGCTATCTCCCCGCCCTCCTCCGCGAGCATCAGCGAAAATTTCCCGGGCTCACCCTCCAGCTCCACGACGCCAACCAGGCGGCCGCCGAACGCCTTCTGCAAAAACATGAAATCGATCTCGCCGTCACCGAGCTGGAGGGAAAACCGGCCGCCGGCCTGAACTCCGCCGTCCTTTTCAAGCTGCCGCTCGTCCTGCTCGTGCCGCGCCGCTCGAAGATCAAAGCGGCGGCCGATCTCTGGCGCGCGGAAAAACGGGAAACGCTCATCTCACTCCCGACCGAGGAAGTGATGGTCCGGCAATTTCATTCCCGCCTGAAACGCCTCGGATTTCACTGGCCCACCAGGGTCGAGGTGAGCGCGATGGATCTGATCCCGATCTACGTTTCGCTCGGGTTCGGCGTCGGCCTTTCGGTCAGCGTGCCGCGGGCGAAGGTGGCCCGCGATCTCCGCGTTCTGCCCCTGCCGGGTTTTCCGCCGCTCGTCGTGGCCGCGCTCTGGCAGAAAAATCTGTCCCGGGCGAACACCGCATTTCTCGCCCAGGTGAAAGCGCAAGCGGCGGAACTGGAGCGGCAGGTTTAGCCTGGATCGGCGGCCGCGGGCAAAGTTAGGCGTTGCACAAAACGCGCGGGAGCGCTTACACCCTTCAGGGTTCGCATCGCATTCTTCCATGGCCGACTACGCAACTTTCACCCACGACGTCCTCGTCATCGGCGCCGGCGGCGCGGGCTTGCGCGCGGCGATCGAGGCTTCGGCGGCGGGGGTGAAGGTCGGGATGGTCTGCAAGTCATTGTTAGGCAAAGCCCATACCGTCATGGCCGAGGGCGGGATCGCGGCCGCGCTCGCCAACGTCGACGATCGCGACAATTGGCAGGTCCATTTCTCCGATACCATGCGGGGCGGGCAGTACGTCAACAATTGGCGCATGGCCGAGCTGCACGCCCGGGAAGCGCCGGCGCGGGTGCGCGAACTCGAGGCCTGGGGCGCGGTCTTCGATCGCACCCAGGACGGACGGATTTTGCAGCGCAATTTTGGCGGCCACAAATATCCGCGGCTCGCGCATGTGGGCGATCGCACCGGCCTGGAAATGATCCGCACCCTGCAGGATCACGGGATTCACCAGGGGATCGATGTCCACATGGAGCACACCGTTCTCGCCCTTCTAAAACAGGACGGACGCGTCGTCGGCGCGTTTGGTTACGATCGCGAGCGCGGGCGCTTCAAGGTTTTCCGGGCCAAGGCCGTCGTCCTCGCGACCGGCGGGATCGGGCGCGCTTTCAAGATCACGAGCAACAGCTGGGAATACACCGGCGATGGTCACTCGTTAGGCTACAACGCCGGGGCCGAGCTGGTCGACATGGAGTTCATCCAGTTCCATCCCACCGGCATGGTCTGGCCGCCGAGCGTGCGCGGCATTCTCGTGACCGAGGGCGTGCGCGGCGAAGGCGGCATCCTGACAAACAAGGAAGGCCGCCGCTTCATGTTTGACGACATCCCCGAGAACTACAAAGCGCAGACCGCCGACAACGAGGAGGAAGGCTGGCGTTATTGCCAGGGCGACAAGAACGCGCGCCGCCCGCCCGAGCTCCTGACCCGCGACCACGTCGCGCGCTGCATCATGAGGGAAATCAAAGCCGGGCGCGGGAGTCCGCACGGCGGCGTTTTCCTCGATATCGCCTGGATCAAAAGCAAGCTTTCGAACGGCGAGGAATACATCAAAAAGAAACTCCCGAGCATGTATCACCAGTTCAAACAGCTGGCCGATATCGACATCACGCAGGAGCCGATGGAGGTCGGGCCGACGACGCATTACGTGATGGGCGGGATCCGGGTCGATGCCGACACCCAGATGTCGCGCGTGCCCGGGCTCTTCGCCGCGGGCGAATGCGCCGCCGGGATCAACGGCGCCAACCGGCTCGGCGGCAACTCGCTTTCCGATCTCCTCGTTTTCGGAAAACGCGCCGGCGAATTCGCGGCCCAGTTCGCGAAGGAGACTTCGTTAGGCGAGATCGACGCGGGAGCAATCGACGCCACTGCGCGGCAGGCGCTGGCGCCATTCGAGCGCGAGTTCAACCAGGCCGACGGCGCCTACCAGGTGCAGAAGGATTTGCAGGAGATGATGCAGGCCAATGTCGGCATCGTCCGGCGCGAAGACGAAATGCAGACCGCGCTCGAAGGCATCGCCGCGCTCTGGCAGCGGGCGGCGAAGGTCGGGGTCGATGGCAACCGCGAGTTCAACCCCGGCTGGCACACCGCGCTCGATCTGCCCAATCTCCTGACCGTCTCCGAGGCCGTGACCCGCGCCGCCCTCGAGCGGAAGGAAAGCCGCGGGGCGCAGTTCCGGGAAGATTACCCGGAAAAGAGCGCGGAGTTCGCCAAGGTGAATACAATTGTCTGGAAAGACGAAGAGGGGCGGATGCAGATTCGGCGCGAGCCCCTCCCGGCGATGCGGGAAGATTTGCAGAAGGTAATCGAGGAGATGAAATGAAAACTGAGAGCTCGGTAAAGGCAGGTGGAATCGATCGGCGCCGCTTTCTATTTGGAACCGGCCTGACCGTGGCGGGAATGGCTTTAACGCTCCGCTCGTTCGCGGAATCGAGCAGCCCGCCGGCCGCCGCGCCTAACGACCTCAGCAGCTGGCCGAATGTGCGCGCGCAGTTCGCCGTTGCGCCCGACCTGATCAACATGAGCGGATTCTTTCTCGCTTCTCATCCCCGGCCGGTGCGCGACGCGATCGAAAATTATCGCCGCGCGCTCGATGACGATCCTTACGCGGTGGTGGAGAAGGTGGAATTCGGCAGTCGGCAGCGGGTCGAGCGAGCGGTCGCGGAATATCTCGGCGGGAAAGCGGAAGAGGTCGCGCTCACCGACAGCACGACGATGGGACTGGCGCTCATTTATCACGGGCTGACCCTGAAGAAGGGCCAGGAAATTCTCACCACCGAGCACGACCATTACGCGCAACACGAATCGATCCGCCTCGCGGCCGCGCGCTCGGGCGCGACGTTCCGCAAGATCAGGTTGTATGACGATTACAAATCGATCTCGGCGGACGAGATCGTGAGCCGGATTGGCAAGGCGATCGGCCCCTCCACCCGCGTCGTGGGCGTGACGTGGGTCCACTCGAGCAGCGGATTGCGCCTGCCCATCCGGCGGATCGCGGATGCGATTGCCGAGATCAACCGCAAGCGCGGCGAGGCCGACCGGGTCCTGTTCGTGGTCGACGGCGTGCACGGGCTCGGCGCGGTCGACGAAACCGTCGCGGAAATGGGCGCCGATTTTTTTGCGGCCGGGACGCACAAATGGATGTTTGGTCCGCGCGGGACGGGCATCATCTGGGCCAAGGCGGAAAACTGGAAACTGCTCCAGCCGGTCATTCCCTCGTTCGCTGACGGTCCGTACGGCGCCTGGATGGAAGGCGGCTCGTTAGGCGAAACGGAGGCACAGTGGGTAACGCCGGGCGGTTTTCATTCCTTCGAACATCGCTGGGCGTTGCCGGAGGCCTGCGCTTTCCATCGCCAGATCGGACGCGCGCGCATCGCGCAGCGCATCGCCGCGCTCAATAGCATGGCAAAGGAGGAACTCGCAAAAATCCCGGGGGTGCAGGTGCATACCCCGCGCGATCCCGAACTCTCGGCCGGGCTGATCTGTTTTGACATCGAGGGGATGAAACCGACCGCCGTGGTCGAGAAATTGCTCGAGAAAAAGGTCATCGCGTCCGAATCACCCTACGCCCGATCTCATCCGCGCCTTTCGCCGAGTCTGTTGAACGACGAGAAGGAAGTGGAAAAAACGCTCGGTTACATCCGAGCCATGACATGAAAACCGCCACCTTCCGAATCTGGCGCGGCGATGCGAGTGGCGGCGAGTTCCGCGATTACACGACCGAAGTTTCGGAAGGCATGGTCGTGCTCGACGCGGTGCACGACATCCAGGCGACGCAAGCGAACGACCTCGCCTGTCGCTGGAACTGCAAGGCCGGCAAGTGCGGTTCCTGTTCCGCGGAAGTGAACGGCATGCCAAAGCTGATGTGCATGGCCCGGCTGAACGATCTCCCGCTCGAGCGACCAGTCACGATCGAGCCGATGAAAGCGTTCCCGCCGCTGAAGGACCTGATCACCGATGTCTCGTGGAATTTCGCCGTTAAAAAACGGATCAAGCAATTCAAGCCGCGCCCGCCCGATGCCGCTGACGGAACCTGGCGGATGCAGCAGCAGGACATCGACCGGGTGCAGGAATTCCGAAAATGCATCGAGTGTTTTCTTTGCCAGGACGTCTGCCACGTCCTGCGCGATCACCAGATGCACGATCGCTTCATCGGCCCGCGCTTCCTCGTCTACGCGGCGGCGCTGGAGATGCATCCGCTCGACACCGAGGACCGGGTGACGGAATTGCGCGAGGCGCAGGGGATCGGCTATTGCAACATTACCAAGTGCTGCACGAAAGTTTGCCCGGAGGACATTCACATCACCGACAACGCCATCATTCCATTGAAAGAACGGGTGGTGGACGATTACTACGACCCGCTCGGCTGGATCTGGAAAAAAATCCGGCAACGGAACGAGCGCGCACCGGAGCGGCCTTCTGCCTAACGACCATGTCTGAGCTCAAATCCCTTTCGCGCGAGGCCATCCCGGCCGCCCTGGAAAAAGCCGAGCGTTACCGGCTCCTGAACGAGCCCGGCGAAGCGGAAAGCATCTGCCTCGACATCCTCGCGACCGACCCGGAGAACCAGCCGGCGATTATCACTCTCCTGCTCGCGATCACCGATCGTTTCAGCAAGGGCTACGGCGTGAGCGACACGCAGGCGAACCAATTGCTCGCGCGAATCAAAGGCGAATATGAGCGCGCGTACTACGGCGGAATTCTGGCTGAACGCCGGGCCAAGGCGAAGCTGGCCCAGGGCAGCCCGGGCGCGAGCCATTATGCTTACGACGAACTTTGCGAAGCGATGCGGCAGTTCGAGATCGCGGAAAAAAATCGCCCGGCCGGGAATGACGATGCGCTCCTGCGCTGGAACACCTGCGCGCGGATGATGACGAGGAACAAACTGGCCGCGCGCGAAGAGGACCGGACTGAACCGGTGCTCGAATAAGCGCGCCCACCGTGGCGGATCCGCAGGCAGCCGATCGAGACCCGGCCGCGGTCCGCGGAATGTTTGAGCGGGTCGCGCGGCGTTACGACCTGGCTAATCATCTTCTCAGCGGCGGGCTGGATTTCTGGTGGCGGGCGCGCGCTTCCGAAATCGTTAGGCAATGGCGGCCACGCCAGTTGCTTGATCTTGCCACGGGCAGCGGAGACTTGGCCCTGGCGATCCAGCGCAAACTGCCGGAGACGGAAATCACCGGCGCTGATTTTTCACCCGGAATGCTGGCGGTGGCTCGGGGCAAGGGCCTGAAGAACACGGTCGTGGCCGACGCGCTCCAGCTCCCATTTGCCGACGGCAGCTTCGACGCGGTCACGGTCGCGTTTGGGTTGCGCAACATGGCGGACTGGCCCGCCGCGATGCGGGAGATGGCGCGCGTTCTTCGCCCGGGCGGACATCTGCTGGTGCTCGATTTTTCATTGCCGCAAGGGGCGCTGCGGCCGCCTTACCGATTTTATCTGCATCGCTGCCTGCCCTGGATCGCGGGGCTCGTGACGGGTGAGCGCGGCGCCTACCAATATCTTGGCGCGTCGATCGAGAAGTTTCCCAGCGGCGCGACCATGTGCGAGTTGCTCATGCGAAACGGCTTCCACGATGCCAGTGCGCAGCCGCTCTCCGGCGGAATCGTCACCATCTACTGCGCGACGAGCTGTTCCGGGTAGCGCATGCGTCTCGCGTGCTGGTCGCGGTGTCCCGCCGCGACGAACTTTGCCGGTGCCTGGCAACGCGTTTGAGAAATTCCGTGCGTCTCACAAAAGTTCGCGACGTTGGGACAACGTCGCCAGCACGCGAGACGCGTGCGCTACCCGGAACCCGGCGCGGGAGAATTCACGACCGGCGGTGAGGGCACCGGTGTCGGCGATGGTGACGGCGGCGCTTTGGAGAGCGGCAATCGGAGCGCATTCAAATCCGGCTGGTTGACGACAAAAGTTCCGTCGCGGCCGTCGATTTTGGCGAACCACATTTGATCGTCGGTGGGATTGCCAATGGTCAGTTTGTGCAGCGCCTTGTCGTCCGGCGACGTGGTGAAGGTCAAAACCAGCAACGGTTTTTCGAAGCCGTGCGCCGGAGTGGTAGCGCCAACCCAGCGCACCGCGCGGAGCGAGGCCAGGGTGTTGAGGAGCGATTGCACGTCGGCGGTGTCAATTTCGCCGCTGCCCTGGATCCATTTCCAATCCTTCGGGCCGTTGCGGACGACCGACTCTTCCCGGTCGGTCACGCGCGAGACGCGATGGATGCCGTCCGGCTTGAAACTGAAAATCGTCAGCGCCTGCCAGCGCAACGGGTCGACCCAGATCTGGTCGAGCAGCGCGCGGTGGACCGCGACGATGAAAGGTTCTTCCCCGACGCGCGCATAGACTTCGTCGCCTTCGACTTTGCCTAACGAGAGAGTGAGGAAGGGGTGTTCCCCGGCTTTGCTCTCGGCCGTATTTTCCGAGGCAAAGGAACTGAAGGTCAGCTTCACCGGCGGCTGGTCGAGGCCGTATTTCGGCAGGTCGGATGCGGTGTCAGCGATAAACTTCGTCACTTCCTGGTTATTCAAGGTGTCGAGCAAGCGCCGTACTTCCTCGGCGTTGGCGGGCTGGGCGTTCCGGCTCGCGAGGGTCCAGTTCTGATCCTTGCGAGCGAGGACAATTTTGGGTTGCCCGCTGCCCTCGATGTTCAGGCGATCCAGATTGTTGGTGTCCAGCCGGACGAGCCGGCGATCGCGAAGATCGTTAGGGCGCACCGTGACGATCTCGGCGGTTTTTTTCGGCAGAGCGTAAACGGCGTCCCGCGGCAAATAGCGCACGTAAATGGCGTCGGTGATTTTCTCGGCGACGGCGCCGAGTTGCAACGTGCGACCCTCCTTCTGGTCCGCACCGAAAACGGTGATCGAGCCGCGCGGCTCCGAGAGGCCGTAGGCCTGGAGGTCGCCCTTGTCGTCGGCCACGAATTCCTGGATGCGCGCGTTTGTCACTTGCGCGATGAGGTCGCCGATTTTCTGGTCGTCGCCGCGGGCCTGGAGCGGTTTCACGATTTCCCAATGCTCGTTCTTCTTCGCCAACTCGATCTCGCCGGCGGGGCTTTTCAGGACGGCGCGGGTGACCTGCGCGGTCGTTAGGTCAGTCAGCTTGCGATCCCGGAATTCATCCGCTTTTTTCGCGATATCGGTCCGGACCGTCTGCGGTGCGATGTAGACATCCTTGGCGTCGGCAAAACGGACATACATTTGTCCCTCGAAGGCGGTGTCCTTGCCAAACCAGATCTCGGGCGGCATTTCCGGGCCGCTCAGGCGCAGGCGCAACTTCGGCTGGACGAGGCCGAACTCCGACATGCGGCCTTTTTCCGCCGTCACTTCCTGCGCCGGGATGCTGCTCTCTTTCCGCCACGCCTCGAGGTCGCTGATGAGATTGTCGACGACCGCGCCGTCGGCCTGGTCCTTGACCGGCGCGGTCAGGCGCCATTTTCCGGCCTGCTGCCGCAGCTCGATCCGCTCGTCGCCGTTTTGAATGGTGATCCCCTCGAGCTTTTCGCGATCGAAGTTGACGACGTTGCCGGCTTCCCGTTTCGCCGCCGCCGTGTTCGGTTTTTTGCTTTCGAAAAATTTGATCCAAACCCCGAGCGCAATGACGAGGACGAGAAGGAGAAGCGTGGTCCTGGTTTTCATGTCCGCGGAATCGTTAGGCGCGGCGGCGCCACCAGACGAAGAGCCCAATGATGGCGGGGACGAGCGGCATCAGGACGAGAACGATCCAGCGCATGCTGCGCAGGGATTGCTCGTTCAGGGTGAAGGTGAGGGTCTGCGGAATCTTGGGTGCGATCCCGATCATTTGCTCGCGGCTGAGGAGCCAGTTCAGGCTGGCGGAGATAAAATCCAGGCCCTGCTGGTCCTGGGTGAGCGCGTTGTCCTGGATGAAGGTGGCGTTGGCGACTACGACGAGGCGGGCGGAATTGATCTCAACCCGCTCATCCGCGCTCCCGCCTTTCTCGATCGAGGCCGCGATCGTTAGGGGATCGCCTTTGTCTTTCGCGGGATCGAACTGAAGGAGCGCTTCGTCGTCGGAGAAATAATCGGTTTCGCCCCAATAACCCTTTTCGGCCTGGGCCAGCGGCGCGAGATGAATGTTGGCGGGCGCGACCTGCTCGGCGTTGAGGGTGAGCGTGCTGGTTGAGCCGAAGAACGGCGCGCGCACCTCGGCCAGCCGTTTCGTTACCGGGTTGTCGGATAAAAAGTGCGCCACCACATCGCGCACCCGCGCCACTTCCTCGATCCCGGTTTTGACCATCGCCATCAGGCGATCGTCATCCACTTTCACGCCGAGCTCGCTGAGGAAACCGAGCAGCTTGGGAGTCTTGGCGGCGGGATCGACCAGGAGCAGGATGCGGCCGTCCTTGTTCCAGAAATCGCGCAGCATTTTCATCTCGCGGTCGGAGAGATCGTACTGCGGTCCCGCGATCATGACGACTTTCACATCCGCGGGAATGGCCGGCATTTCGAAAAGATTCAGTTCCTTGAACTGGATGTTTTCATTTTCGATAAACGTCTTCAGGACACCGATCGGGCTAGTGCCTTCGAGGGGCGGCTCCTTATGACCGATGAGGTAGCCGACGATGTTCTTCTTCCCTTCCACGATGTCGATCAGCGCGCTCGTGATCGCCTGCTCGCCCTTGAACGCGATCACCTTGGGCGGCTCGCCCAGCATGGGATTGCCCTGGTCCATCTCGGCCATCTCCGAGGCTTTAACGGTTTTGTTCCGGCCCTGGTAATCGACCACCAGGACGCTTTCGTCCGTCACCACCTTGTATTTGTCGAAGAGCTCCTTCGCTCTCGTCAGGTTGCGTTCCGGATCGACATTTTCCACGTCGATCTTTCCGCGGGCGGAGTATTGGTACTCGGTCAGGAGATTTTGCACATCGCCCGTGATCGGGTTTTGCGAGCCGAAGAAAACGGTGATCCGCACCTTGCCCTTGATGCCCTGGAGAAAGTGCCGCGTTTTATCCGAGAGCTGGTATTTCTTATCCCGCGAAAGGTCCCAGCGTTTGTAATGCTCGTAGCCGAGATAGTTCACCATCGCGGCGAGGACGATGATGATCGCAATCTGGACGATCAGGTTCAGCCCGATCTGGAAGCGGTGAATCTTTTGCGGTTTGGGCGGCGGCGTATTTTCGTCAGCCATGGCTTAGAGCCTCCATTTCCGGGTTTGAAACGCCTGATAAGTGAAGACCAGCATCACGACTGTCATGCTGAGGTAGAGAACCATCGGGCGGGTGTCGATTTCGCCGCGGGAGAGGGTTCCCATTTGTTCGATGGCGGAGAAATAGCCGAGCAATTGCCGCGTCTCGGAACTGATGTCGAGGAGGATGAAGGAGACGAGCCCAAGGAAGAAAAGGAGGGTGATGGTGGCGAAGGAAATGATCGCGGCCACGATCTGGTTGCGGGTAAGGACGGAGGCGAAGCAGCCGATGGAAAGATAAAACATCCCCAGAAGCAAAAGCATGAGGTAACTGCCGAGGTAGGCGCCGGTGGAGGTGGCGGCGGGCTGATGCGTGATGGCCTGGAAGATGACGAAATAAAGAACCGTCGGGAGCCAGAGCACGATGTAGAAAAAGAGCGCGCCGAAATATTTCGCGAGCACGACCTGCCAGTCGCGCACCGGCGCGGTCATGAGCGGCTCGATCGTGCCGAGCTTAAATTCCTCCGCGAAAAGCCGCATCGTGATGAGGGGAAAAATGAGGACAAAGGCGAACCAGAAGAAGACCGAGTTAAAGAACGCTTCCTGGACCGAGTAAGGCACCGCCCGGCCGTTCATGAAGGAGACCTGGAAATAGAAATCGACCCCGCTGACGAGGAGGAAAAAGACGAGGACGATGTAGGCGATCGGGGAGTAAAAATAGCTCCGGATTTCGCGCGTGAGCAGGGTGAAAAATTTTCTCATGGGCTCAGACTTCGTCCGCGTGCGTGATCTCGACGAAGACGTCCTCCAGAGTGGCGCGCCGCTGGGTCAGCTCGCGTACCGCCCAGTGCCGCTGGCTGGCGAGCCGGAAAACTTCCGGGCGCACATCGGCCCCGGCTTCGGCCCGGAGGGAAAAGACCTGCCAGTCTTCGTCGGTCGTTAGGCTGACATCCTTGACCCCGGCGATTTTCTTCAGCTCCTCGATGCCGTTGTCGTTCCCGGTTTTTGCTTCCAGGATCACGCCGGTCGCAGTCCGCATCTGGTTCAGGAGATTCTCCGGCGTGTCGCAGGCCTCGATCTTGCCCTGGTTGATGATGATGATGCGGCTGCAGGTCATCTCTACCTCCGGCAGGATGTGGGTCGAAAGCAGGATGGTGTGCTGGCGGCCGAGATTTTTGATCAGCTCGCGTACTTGGCGGATCTGGTTTGGGTCGAGACCGCTCGTCGGTTCGTCGAGAATCAAAAGATCGGGCTCGTGCACGAGGGCATCGGCAAGGCCGACGCGCTGCCGGTAGCCCTTGGAAAGCGCGCCGATCAATTTCTTTTCGACTTCCTTCAATCCGCAAAGCTCCTTCACGTCTCCGACCCGCTCGCTGATCCGGCGATGCGGCACGCCCTTGAGCGCGGCCCGGTAATCGAGGTACTCGGTCACGCGCATGTCGTTATAGAGCGGCACGTTCTCCGGCATGTAACCGAGATGGGAGCGGGCCTGGAGCGACTTCTCGAAAATATCGAAGCCGGCGATCGAGGCGCGGCCGGAAGTGGGCGGCATGAAGCTGGAAAGGATGCGCATGGTCGTGCTTTTGCCGGCGCCGTTCGGCCCGAGGAAGCCCATGATTTCGCCTTTGCCGACCTCGAAAGTAAGATTGTCGATCGCGGTCTGGCCGGCGTAGCGCTTGGTGAGATTTTCGACTTTAATCATGCTGCGATGAATTTTTACTGACAACGAAGGGCCGAAAGCGTTGGCAAATTTTCCGAAAAAAATTTACCGCGCCTCGAGATTCACGGTCTCGACCCGACGCCCGCGCCCGCTCCGCCCAACGAGGCCGACCGCGAAGTCCACACTCGACCCGCTATCCGCCTGCGCGAGCAGTTTCTCGACGTCCTTGACCGAATTGACGTCGAATTTCCCGAGCCGGTAAATGACCAGCCCGCGCTCAAACCCGGCCTGATCGGCCGGGCTGCCGGGCTCGACCGCGCTGATCAGGACGCCTTTGCCTCGCGTCAAACCGAGCGCGCCCGCGAGGTCGTCGGTCAGGTCCTGGAGCTGCAAACCAAACATCCGTTCCGCGTTGGCCGAGCCGGTCTCGTCCTCGGTCGCGCCCGGTTTCGGCGGCGGCTGTTTGTCGGCGATTTTCTTGAACGCCTCGACGCTTTGCCTAACGATCTCGGCGGGGATGGCGAAGCCGAGGCCCTGGGTCGGCACGCCCTGCGGGGTGAAGGCCATCTTGGCCGAGCTGATCCCGACGAGCCGGCCGGAGAGATCGACCAGAGGTCCGCCACTGTTGCCGGGATTGATCGCGGCATCGGTCTGGAGGAGGTCGTGATAATCGTTGTTGTTGATCGAGATCTCGCGTTTCACGCCGCTCAGGATGCCGCGGCTGATCGAGCTCCCATAGCCGAGCGCATTCCCGACCACGAGGACGGTCTGGCCTAACAAATTGGGCGAGAGGTCGTGCAGGTTCACAAACGGCAGCGGCTTGTCGCTGTCGATCTTGATCAGGGCGAGATCCTTCTTCGGATCGCCCGTGATGTAGCGACCTTTGAAACTTTTGTTGTCGTTCGTGATAACCTCGATCCTGAGATCGGCCGCGCGCTCGACCACGTGCTCGTTGGTCACGATGTAGCCGCTCGGATCGACGATGAACCCGGAGCCTAGGCTCTGCTGAGTCTGGCGGATCTCGCGCGGGCGGTTGCGATAGACCCCGAAAAATTGCGCGGCAAAATCATCGAAAGGATCGCGCACCTGACGGCGGACGATGCGCTCGGTGTTGATGTTCACGACCGCAGGCAAGACCTTCGCGACCGCGAGGACGGACGGCTCGGAGGCGGGATCGACCGCGGTCGGCGTCGCCTGGCCGAGGGCGGCGGAAACGAAACCGGTCACAGCCAGGAGAACCACAAACCGCCGCAAAGATCGGGGCAGGAGATTTATTTCAACGGGCCGGCTCACTTTTGCAGGCGAACATCGAAGCTGCCCCCGCACTGTCAACTTGCCGCCCGGGCAAACGGCTGCAAGGTACCGGAACCATGCGACCCTCTTTTGCGACCCGCGGCAATCTCGACCTGATCGACGATCAATATCGCCGCTGGGAAAATGATCCCGACTCGGTGGACGCGACCTGGCGCGCGTTTTTCGAAGGCTTCGAACTCGGCAACACGCCGCACCGAAACGGCGCCGCGACGGTGGCCGCGCCGGCGCGCACGGGCGAAGTCGAGGCTCCGCTCCAGACCCGCATCGACGGCCTCGTCTACGCCTACCGCACGCTCGGGCACACCATCGCGCGGGTAAATCCGCTGGCCGATAAGCGGCCGGAGAATCCGCTCCTCACCCTGCGCGAGCTCGGGTTCAGCGAAAAGGATCTCGATCTCCCGGTTTCCTCCCGATTCTTTCTCAATGGCAAAAAAATGACCCTGCGGGCGATGATCGCTTCGCTCGAGGAAATCTACGCCGACACGATCGGGAGCGAATTCCAACACATCCAGAATCCGCGGATCCGGAACTGGGTGCGCGACCGGATTGAGTCGCGGCCGACGAAGCACCAGGCCTCGACGCAGGTGGAGATCGCGCTTCTGCGCCTGCTCCTGGAAGCGGAAGCGTTCGAGGTGTTCCTGCACACCCGTTACGTCGGGCAGAAGCGCTTTTCGCTCCAGGGCGGGGAATCGCTCATGGTGATTCTCGACACCATCCTGCATCGCTCTCCCGGCGCCGGGGTGGAAGAAATTTGCATGGGCATGGCGCATCGCGGCCGCCTCAATGTCCTGGCGAATTTCCTCCAGAAATCGCTCCGGGTGATCTTCACCGAGTTCAGCACCAACTTTGTTCCCGACCTCGTCGCGGGCGACGGCGATGTGAAATATCACCTCGGCTACCAGACCGTGCGCAAACTCGCCTCCGGGGCCGAAGTCGAAATCCGGCTCGCGGCTAACCCGAGCCATCTCGAGGCGATCGACCCGGTGGTCGAGGGCATCGCGCGAGCGCGGCAGCGCATCCGCGGCGACACCGAGCATCGCCGGAAAGTTTTACCGCTCCTGATTCATGGCGACGCCGCTTTTGCCGGCCAGGGAATCGTTGCGGAAACGCTCAACATGTCGCAACTCCACGGCTACAGCACCGGCGGCACTGTCCACATCGTGGTCAACAACCAGATCGGCTTCACCACCCTGCCGGAAGATGCGCGCTCCTCGATGTACGCGACCGACGTCGCGAAGATGATCGAGGTCCCGATTTTCCACGTCAACGGGGACGACCCGATCGCGGTCCGCTACGTGACCGAGACCGCGCTCGATTTCCGCCAGGAATTTGGCCGCGACGTCATCATCGACATGTATTGCTACCGTCGCTATGGGCACAACGAAGGCGACGAACCGCTCTTCACCCAGCCCAATCTCTATGCCAAGATCGCGAAGCGCCCGTCGGTCGCGAAGCTTTACAAACAGGAGCTGATCGAGACCAACGTCCTGACCGCGGAAGCGGCCGCGCAGCTCGAAAAGGACCTGCAAGCCCGGCTCGAAAACGCGCTCGAGGAAGTGAAGGCGATCGAGAAATTGCCGCCGGAAGAGCAGAATCGCTTCACGGAATCGACCGCGGTTTTTCAGCCGGAATATTCCGGCAAATCCGGCCCGACCGCGATCAAGCCGGAGATGTTGAAGCAGATCGTCGATGGCTTATCGACCGTTCCGGAGGACTTCAACATCCTGCCGAAAGTGAAACGAATCACGGTCGACCGGCAGCGCGAAGTTTACAAAGCGGGCGGTCCGTACGACTGGGGTTTCGCCGAGGCGCTCGCCTTCGGTTCGCTCCTGCTCGAGGGCGTGCCGGTGCGTTTATCCGGGCAGGACAGCCGGCGCGGCACCTTCAGCCATCGGCATGCGTTTCTCTACGATGCGAAAACGGGCAAGCCCTACCTGCCGCTCCTCCACCTCGCTCCGAACCAGGCGCGCATCTGCATTTATAACAGCCTGCTCTCGGAAGCGGCCGTCCTCGGTTTCGACTACGGCTACTCGCTCGACTACCCCAACATGCTTTGCCTGTGGGAAGCGCAGTTCGGCGATTTCGCGAACGGCGCCCAGACCATCATCGACCAGTTCGTCGTCTCGGCGGAATCGAAATGGCAGCGGCCGAGCGGCATCGTCATGCTTCTCCCGCACGGCTACGAAGGCCAGGGGCCGGAGCATTCCAGCGCGCGGCTGGAGCGTTTCCTCCAGGCCTGCGCGGAGGACAACATCCAGGTCTGCAACCTCACGACTGCGGCGCAGTACTTCCACGTCCTGCGCCGGCAGATGAAACGCGACTTTATCAAGCCGCTCATCATCATGACGCCGAAGAGCCTGCTTCGTTCCGAGCAGGCGACCTCACGCACGGAAGATTTCACCGAGGGCAGCTTCGCCGAAATTCTGGGCGCGCCGGAAGCGGGACCGGCGGAAAAAATCGAGCGGGTCATTCTCTGTTCGGGCAAGGTTTATTACGACCTGCTCAATCACCGCGCGGCGGAAAAGATCACGACCGCGGCGCTCATCCGGGTGGAGCAGCTCTACCCGCTGGCGGAAGAGAAGCTGACCGCCCTGCTCAAGCCGTTTGCGAAGGCAAAGCAGATCGTCTGGTGCCAGGAAGAGTCACAAAACATGGGCGCCTGGACCTACATCGAGCCGCGGCTGCGGGCATTGTTAGGCCGGGAGATTCTCTATGCCGGCCGCAATGCCAGCGCCAGCCCGGCCGTCGGCGCGCTCGCCCTGCACAAGCGCGAGCAGGAGGCGCTGATCGCGGAAGCTTTTGCGCTCCCAGGCTTAAAAAAAATCAACCGCGCTGTTTGAGGCGCGGTTGATTCGAGAGACCGCGCTGCTCCAGCAACAGCGCGGATTATGCAACTTGATCAGGGATAAGGCGACCAGAACGCCGTGTTGGCGACGTCGGAGAGAGCGGTCCGGGTGGCGGTCGGGACGCGGGGCAGGGCATCAACCGTGAAAGTCGGGCCGTACTGGTTGCCCAGAACGTCGTTGCCGGTGTTGTAGAGCGGACCGCCTTTTTTCAGGTAGACCCTGAGGTCGTTGAAATTGGCGAGGGAGCCGGACAACTTGTTATTTTCGATCGCGTATTGATCGACCGAGCTGTCGAGCAGACGCAGGTCGTTGATCACGCGGGTCGCCTGGGAACGCTTGCGCGCCCGGAGAAAGCCGGGCACGGCGATTGAAGCCAGGAGTGCGATGATCGCGACCACGATCATGATTTCCACAAGGGTGAAGCCGCCGCGGCGGCGAGTGTGCAGTAGTGAACTTAGTTTCATAGGATGCGCTTGATTGTGCCCCCTAACAAAAGCAGCAGCGGGGCCAACCGACTGTTCGGTGATCTTTCTTTTTATGTAATGAAAGTCACTACACCGGTTAGGAAATCTCCCGATCCCTGTCGGGCAGCCCGCCTAGGCCGCTCTTAGCTCGGCCGCCTGCACCCACTGCACCGCCGCCTGCTGCAGCCGCGCCCCGTTTTCCAACTGCAACTTCTCCTTGATTCGCGCCCGGTAGGTTTCCACCGTCGCGGCGCCGAGGCTGAGGGCCTCGCTGATCTCGCGCGTGGCGAGGCCGCGCCCGATGAGCTGGAAAACTTCCAGTTCCCGATCGGTGAGGCGATCGAGCCCGACGGCCGAGTCGCCGCCGCCGGCGATTTGGCCGAGCATCCGCGTCGCCATCTTTGGGCTGAGGTAGATCTCACCGGCCAGCACCTGCCGAAGCGCGGTCATGACTTTGGCCGAGGCTTCGCTCTTGGTGATGTAGCCCTTGGCCCCGGCGCGCAGGACGCGCTCCGCGTAGAGAGTCTCGTCGTGCATGGAAAGAACGAGGACGGGCACGTTCGCCCCCGCCGCCTTCAGATTCTTGAGCAACTCCAGGCCGCTCGAGCCTTGCAGGGTGATATCGACGATCGCCACCTCCGCTCCGCCCCGGGTGATGAGCTCGAAACCGTCGCGAATGTTATCCGCTTCGCCGCAGACCGCGAGATCGGGCTCGCGATTGATCAGCTCGGCCAGGCGTTCGCGGAACATGGGGTGATCCTCCACGATCACGACCGCCATTTTTTTCTTCTCGTTAGGCCGCGACATTTTCCTCCTCCACCGACCATTCGCGTTGCGGGAAAGTGCAGGCCACCAGGGTGCCACCGGCGTTCGGCTCGGTCATCGCGAGCTGGCCGCCGACGAGCCGGGCGCGGTACCGCATGATGCTCAGCCCCAGCCCGGGCGATTCCGTCACGGGCCGGGAAAGGCCGCGGCCATTATCCGCCACGCTCAGGGTCGCGAGCGCGCCCTCGGCGCGAAGGGCGATCCGGATGCGGTCGGCGCGGCCGTGGCGAGTGGCGTTGTTGATCGCTTCCTGCGCGATCCGGTAAAGGTGCGTGGCGGCGGAGGTGTTGCCGATCCTGACCTCGCCCTGGACCCGGAAAGTGCAGTCGATGTTCCGGAGCCGGGCAACCGAGGTGGCGAGGCCTTCGAGCGCAAAGGGCAAGCCGGCTTCATCCATCGGCACCGGGACGAGGCCGCGCGCGAGGTCGCGCGTCTGGACGACGCCGCTTTCCAGCAACTGCGCCAGCTCTCCCGCGGTCGCCGCCTCCTCGTCCAAGTCCCGCCGGAGCAGATCGGCCCGCAAGGTGGCCGCGGCGCAACCGATGGCGGCGAGATATTGGCAGAGCCCGTCGTGCAGGTCGCGCCCGATCCGGCGCTGTTCGCGTTCGCTTACCTCGATGATCTCGCGCTCGAGCCGCTGGGTATGCTCGAGAAGCGCGATGCGGGCGCGGACGGCGTCATGTTTTTCCTTAAGCGCCGCGCCACCGATGGCGACGAAGGCGAAATAGGCAAAGCGCGAGGCCGGTTCCCAGATCGCGAGCAGAAAATGCGGATAAACGTGGCCGGCCAGAATATCCGCCCACCACCAGGCGATGCCGCAGAGGATGGCGACGAGGAACCCGGTCTGGCGGCCGCTAAACCAGACCCCAATCAGGATCGGGACGCCGTAAATGAGCGAGAGGCTGACCTCGTAGCCCGAGAACCAATCGATCACCCCGCAAACGAGGACGAGCAGCAGCGACTCCGCGAGGAAAGTGTTGTTGGATTGGCGGGTGAGGAAGGCCGGGCTTTTCATGGCGTGATTCGCTCCGCCTTTAAAAGCAGTTTTTCGGCCAAAGCAGCGATGGAGCTCCCGGGACGGGAGCCTGCCGCGAAGCCGGGCGGGTAAAGAGCGTGCGGGCCGCGTTCTCCAGCTTGCGCGAGGCGTCGATTTGGCGGTTGTTGTTAGGGCATGAGCGCAGCCGATCACATCTTTACTCTCGGGATCGAGGAAGAGTTCCAGATCATCGATCCGGAAACGCGCGAACTGCGTTCCCACATCCAGCAGATTCTCGGCGAAGGAAAGGTGACACTGAACGAACAGATCAAGCCCGAGATGCACCAGTCCGTCGTCGAGCTCGGGACCGACGTCTGCGGCAACATCGGCGAGGCGCGCGCCCAGGTCATCCGTCTGCGGAGCGAGCTCGCGACCATGGCCGGCCGCGGGGGCTTGAAGATCGCTTCCGCCGGGACGCATCCGTTTTCGCATTGGTTCGACCAGCACATCACCGAAGGCGAACGCTACGCCACGATCGTGCGCGACTTGCAGCAGGTCGCGCGGGCTAATCTCATCTTCGGCCTGCACGTGCACGTCGGCATCCCCGATCGCGGGACCGCCATTCATGTCATGAACCAGATCCGGTATTTCCTGCCGCATCTTTACGCGCTCTCGACCAATTCGCCCTTCTGGGTCGGCCGCAACACCGGCCTCAAAGGTTATCGCCTGAAAGTGTTCGAGCGTTTCCCGCGCACCGGCACGCCCGACGCCTTCGAGAGCCTTTCCGAGTACGAGGATTTCCTCAAGCTGTTGATCAAAACCGGCTGCGTCGACAACGCCAAAAAGATCTGGTGGGACGTCCGGCTCCACCCGTTCTTCGACACCCTCGAGATCCGGATTTGCGACGCGCAATCCCGCGTCGACGACACCATGGCCCTGGCCGCGCTCATCCAGGCGATTGTGGTCAAGCTGCACAAATTGCAGCGCGACAACCTCAGCTTTCGAATTTATCGCCGCCGCCTGATCGAGGAAAATCGCTGGCGCGCCTCGCGCTACGGGCTCGATGGCAAGCTGATCGATTTCGGGCGCGAAGCCGAGGTCGATACCTGCGATCTGCTGAACGAACTGCTGGAATTCGTCTCGACCGAGGTGGACGAACTCGGCAGCGAGCAGGAGATCGCGCACGTCGAGAAGATCATGAAGGAAGGCACCGGGGCCGACCGGCAAATCGTCGCCTGGGAACGCCAGCACAACATGCACGACGTGGTCGACCTCATCGTCGACGAAACCTACGAGCTCCTGACCGTGCCGCAGCCGGATGCGACGGCGGCGCAGGCTTGAACGCGCGTTGCCCCGGCCGGGGTTTCGCGCCATGCTGAACGCTCGCCGCCATGCCCAGTCGCCCTAACCACACCGTCCTTTCCGTCGATCCCGAGCTCGCCCCCGGCGCCCGCAACGCCATCCGCGATTGCCTGCGCCTCCAGCCTAACGAGCGCATCACCATCATCACCGACGAGGCCACCCGCGACATCGCCACCGCCCTCCAGGCCGAGGTCGAGCAGGTCGGGGCCGAGCACGCCGTCTTCATCCTCGAGGAAATGGCGGAGCGCCCGCTCAAGCACATGCCGCAAGCGGTCCTCAACGATCTCGCCACCTCCCAGGTCTCGATTTTCTGCGCCCAGACCCAGCGCGGCGAGCTCACCTCGCGCATGCAGATGAGCGACATCGTGAACAAAAATCACATTCGCCACGGCCACATGGTCAACATCAGCCGCCAGATCATGCGCGAAGGCATGCGGGCCGATTTCAAGGCCATCGACGCCCTCAGCCAGCGCCTCGTCGAGCGCGTCCGGCGCGCCCGGCGCGTCACCTGCACGACCCCGGCCGGGACCGATTACACCGCCGATCTTTCCTCCAACCTGCGCTGGCTCAAGACCAGCGGCATCATCACCCCCGAGAAATGGGGCAACCTGCCCGGCGGCGAAATATTCACCTCGCCCTTCGACAGCAACGGCATCTTCGTCGTCGACGGCGTCGTCGGCGATTATCTCTGCCAGAAATACGGCGACATCCAGGCCACCCCCCTCACGATCGAGATCAAGGACAACCGCATCCAGTCCCTCGCCTGCGCGAACCAGGAATTGCTCGAGGAATTCCGCGCCTACACCAGCACCGACGAAAACAGCAACCGGGTCGGCGAATTTGCCATCGGCACCAACACCGCCTGCACCAACATCATCGGCAACATCCTGCAGGACGAAAAAATCCCCGGCATCCACATCGCCTTTGGCCATCCCTATGCGGAGCACACCGGCCAGACCTGGCTTTCCAAGACGCACATCGACTGCGTCGGGCGCGACTTCGACATCTGGTTCGACGGCGAACCGATCATGGAACGCGGCAAGTTCCTCTTGTAGGGCGGGCGCCCCGCCTGCCAGCGCCAAAATTGTTCTCGTTAGGTTTAATGAACGTTATCGCCGAATAGAGCTTTCACGAAATCAAAAATGACTGCCCCCTCACAGCAAGTTGGCTTTTGTGTGTTCTATCGCTGGAAGCTTCGCCCAGGTCTGGAAGCGCAGTTTATTGCGGCGTGGGAACGTGGAACGCAGCTAATCATGCGGCAGCGCGGCGGACTCGGGTCGCGGATTCACAAGGCGGAGGACGGCACTTGGTACGCTTACGCGCAGTGGCCCAGCAAAGAAGAAACCTAACCAATCGCTGGTCGCTGTGATGTCCCGTTTGATTTTTATGAAAAAGTTTTTCGTGTTCGGCACGCTCGCTCCCGCCAGCGGTGGCTCCTCTTGTTATCGTTAGGCGTTGTCCGCGGGTTCACAGGCTAGTCCAATGAAGGTTTGTTATTTCACAGCCACCAGCCTCGATGGGTTCATCGCTACAGAAGACGACTCGCTCGACTGGCTGTTCCCGCTCGGTGACGTTAACGAAACCAGCTACCCGACTTTCATCGCCGAGGTCGGCGCCCTGGCGATGGGATCTGCTACCTACGAATGGATGCTGCGGCACGCGCAGGCAGTGGTCGCTGAAACGGGCTCCGCTTGGCCCTACGCCCAGCCCACTTGGGTCTTCTCCCGCCGAACGCTGCCGCCAATTCCAACCGCCGACTTGCGCTTCGTGCAGGGCGACGTTCGGCCAGTCTATTCCGCGATGCGCGACGCTGCCGGCCCCAAGAATATCTGGATCGTGGGCGGCGGCGACCTCGCGGGGCAATTCTACGATGCCGGCTTGCTGGACGAGATGATCGTGCAAGTCGGCTCCGTCACCCTCGGGAAGGGCAAACCCCTGTTTCCACGTCGTCTAACTAGTCCTCCGCTGGTCTTATCTTCGGTCAGGCAGGTCGGCACAGGTTTCGCCGAGTTGCGCTATCAAATTCCAAAATGACCGCGACGCCTAACCATGCGTTGCAGCGACTTCTGCCTGTGCTCCCGCCGCCCCCTCGCCTTTCCGCACAGGCTGCGCCGCCCTCCGCAGTCGCTGCACTTGTGGTCGTTAGGCGTATCCAGGGTGTCTTACCCGCAACGATGAATACCTCTGTTCTCGAAACCGGCTTGGAGACACCTTTGAATCATGAGTTTGATCGACAGCTTCATACCCTCATCCAACGCGGATATCCAAAGCTCGCCGGTCTGACCGAACAGCATTTCATTGAATCACTCGAGCCGCTCAGGGAGCGACTCAGAGAGGTGTCTAGCATTACGACCGATCTTGCCGGAGGGTGCTTGCCCTTCGTTGTGGTCCTAAAGTCCGATTTGATCCCCGTGGCGCAGGCTATGGCGCGCATTATTCGGAATGGCCAGCAGGGTTTTGTCAGCGCCGACTTTGGCGCCACGACGGCTTTCCGAGTGATCAATGAAGTGGAACTGCCCCTCGGCGGCAGCTATCTCCTGACAAATATTGATCGCGGCCGTGCGACCCTAAATGTGCCACCGGAAAGGGCCATGAAGCTTATCAAGCGCAGTGGGCGTTCACCCCTCACGATTGAAGAGGGTATTGCGATCCTCACGCATCACCCAGATTTTCTCATCAAGAACAACTGCTTTTCGCTTCTTGCTTCGCGTTGTGGCGACCAGCGCGTGCCCGCCCTATGGATTAGCGAACGAAAACCAAAGCTCGGCTGGTGCTGGGATCGCAACCCTCACACCTGGCTCGGCTCGGCTTCTTGCCGTAGCAGGTGCGGCGCCTTGTTTCCAAATGACCGCGACGCCTAAGACGGAATCTCGGTATCGCTCCGATTGATTGGCTACTAGCTGCGCGGCTGGGCGAAGTCGGCGGCGAGGTAGAAGGGCGCGGCCTGGCGGAAGACGTTGGCGATGTAGACCGGGTCGGTCTCGTCGACCAGGCCGTGGCTGATGTCGTCCTCCCGGTCGGCCGCGGCGGCGAGGACGATGTTGAACTCGTGGTAAATGGCGTCGTCGCGCGGATCCATGAGGAGAAGGAATTGGTAGGCCCGCCCGCTCGGGGCGAGGGAGGCCCGGCCGGGATGGCGGAAGATCCAGACGGCCCGGAAATTTCGATGCCGGCGCAGGACTTCGAAGGCGGCCTGGACCAGCCCGGTGGGATAATCGGCCGGGTCGAGCAGGTCGAGCGCGGCTGCCACTTCCTCGCCCCCGATGGGCAGCGGCTGGAAGACTTTGCCGCTGGCGATGTCGCGCATGAGATCGGGCGGAATGGTGGACTGGGGCGTGGTGCAGCTTTTGTTGATGATGGCGCGGAACCCGATTTTGCCGAGGACCTCCATCGCCTGGAGCGCGGGCATGGAGACGATGAACATGGTGTTGGGCGGGACTTTGCCCCTCGCCAGGCCTTCCTGGGCGCGCTCCTCCGAGGAGAAGATGGGGACGACGCTGCCTTCCTCGTCCTGCAGGATGACGAAGGGGAATTCCATCCCGTTCTTGAGCTGAAAGGCGTCGCCCAACTCAAGGTCCGCGCGCCAGGGAACGAGGAGAAAAATTTCGCCTTCGCCCAGCGCGCGGTAGAGCTGCGGCATGGCGGAGGGGCCGCGCTGGACGGCGACGAGCGCGCGGTCGAGGTCATTCATGGGGACGGGGTCCATGCCTGCTATTAAAGGCATGCGGGAAGTGCAATCAAGCCGAAGCAGCGCTGCCGAGAGAGGTGGAAAACTCTCCCGGCAGTCGCCGGTGGCCAGACGAACAACGGAAGTGCCCGTTAGCGGTGATGGGCGCGCTTGGTGTGGGGATTGGCGCTGGCGAGGTTGGTCCCGCCATCGTTCATCGGGCGGCGGCTGATGCTGCTCTCGACCAGCCTGATCCGCTGGGACGCGATCTGGACCCGGCTAACGAGGAAGGCCGGCGCTGACATCGAGCGCGTTCGCCAGCTCACCCCAGGTGCGAGTGCCGCCTCGCATCGCCACCACCTGCTCGAAGCTGCGCTTGCTCCGGTCGGCGAGGACGTTGGCGAGAAGGAGTTCGCCGTAGCTCAGGCGGGTAGCGGCCTGTTGCTGGATGACTTTGCGCATGGGCAGCTTGCTCTGCCAGGCGACGGCGGCCGGGACGAGGCCGAAGCCTCTGACCGGCGTCATGCCGAGCGCTTCGAGCGTGACGATGGCGTCGCGCAGGGCCTTCTCTTCCTTGGCGATGGTGCGGGCGCGAATATTTGTCAGGTAAGTGCTGGTGTAACCGCGGCCGAGCAGGCTGCCGGGCGAGCCGGAGACCCAGGTGGTGATGTCGCGGGGCTTGGACGCGGGGGCGGTTTGCGCTCCATGGGTGAGACCGGGGGCAAGGGCGAGTCCTCCGAGCGCGGCAAGGAATAGATGGAATGTCTTCATACCCTTTAATGCAACAACCACCGGGGAAAGGGCTCACCCGCCGGGAAAAATTTTCCGGCGCTCGCCAGGAGAAAAATAAAGCCTCGCCTCTGCCCCGGGTTGTAATAGAACTGCGCCGTGAAAATTGTTCCCTGCCTTGGCGCAATCCTCTTCCTTGCCACCGCCGTGGGAGCGACGGAAAACCAGGAGCCCGGGAAACCACCCGCTCTTTCCGCGCCGAGCGGCGTCGATTTTGAGATCGCCCCGCCGGCGCCCTGGGTGAAGCCGGTGACGGCGGCGGACGAACCCGGAGCCGGGATGGAAAATACCGGCATCGTCTATCTCCTGGTCGATCGGCAGGACAATCTCGACCGAAACGCCTTCTACTATCACGAGCTGCGAAAGATTACTTCCGAGAACGGTCTCCAGAGCGGTGCGTCGTTCTCGGTCGCTTTCGATCCGGCGTTTGAGAAGCTGACTTTCCACGCCATCCAGGTCGTGCGCGACGGAGTCACTAGCAGTCGCCTCCAGCGCTCTTCCGTCCGGCTCTCGCCGCGCGAGAAAGATCCGCTGCGGTTGAGTTACGACTCTTCTTTTACGGCCGACGTGGCACTGGACGATGTGCGGGTGGGCGACGTGGTCGAGTGTGCCTACACCAGAGAAGGTGAGAATCCGCTCCGGCGGGGGAAAAGCAGCGCGATCTACTCGATGCAGTGGGACTTTCCGATTGTGCGCAACGTCCTGCGCCTGCTTCATGCCGCCGGCCGGAAGATCCACTTGCAGGCGGAGAACGGCGCCCCCCAGCCGGTCGTCACGACGGCAAACGGGATCACCGAGCTCTTATCCGATGCGCGGAATGTGCCGGGCCGGGTGGTGGACGAGGACCCGCCCAATGGACACGCCCCGCGGCAGCGCCTGGAGACGAGTGAGTTTGAGGACTGGGCCGCAGTGGTCCGCTGGGCGATCCCGCTGTTTGAGAACGCTGTGATTCATGCCCCTGAGTTCCAGGCCGAGATCGACCGGCTGAAGGCGATCAATAACCCCGAACAGCGCGTGGTAGCCGCCCTCCAGTTTGTCCAAACCGAAGTTCGCGACATTAATTTCGCCTCCTGGGTGGGAGACCGCGCCCTGACTGCGCCGGACGACCTGATGCGGCGCCGGGCAGCGGATGACAAAGAGAAAGCTCTTCTCCTCATTGCCTTGCTCCGCGGCAGCGGGATCGACGCCGCGCCCGCCCTCGTCAGCGATATCTACCGCGCAAATATCCGGGGGCGGTTACCGGCGCCGCAGTTACTCGACCATGTGATCGTGCAGGTCCAGTTAGGTGAAGCGATCCATTGGGTGGATCCGTGGCGCAGCAGTCAGCGCGGTCCGTTATCCCAGATCTATGTCGCGCGCTACGGGTATGCGCTCGTCCTCCGGCCCGGGACGACCGACCTGACTGCCTTTACCGCGCCCACGACTTCCTGGCCGGTAAAAAAGATTGTCGAGACTTACCGGGTGCCCGCTCCGGGCGATGCGGGAGAGCTGGATGTCGTCTCCGATTACCATGGTCTGGCGGCCGACCAGGTCCGCGCCTCCTTCCGCGAAAATACCCGCGAAGAAATGCAGAAGCGTTACCTGCGCTACTACGCCGGGATGTTCCCGGAAGCGAAACCGCGGAAGCTGGTTTGGTTCGAAGAGCTGCCGGGGGTGAACGCCTGCCGGGTAACGGAGTTTTATGAGATCCCGCAGATCTGGAAGCTGAGCGACCAAAAGGACTCCTATCTCCTCGACCTGAGACCCGGCGATATCTCCAGTGCTCTCGGTTCGGAGATCGCGCCGCAACGGGTTGACCCGCTAGGACTGAGTTACCCTAACTCTGTGACCGAAGAGATAAATGCCGAGATGTTTGAGCCCTGGCAGCTGGAGACCCAGGATAAGACGGTGAAGACGCCATTCTTCCAGTTGCGCGACGCGGCCAGCGTCGATGGCTCCCACGTGCAGTTTAATTATTACTTCGAGGCGGTGAAAGACCGTGTCGAACCGGGCGAAATCGCGAGTTTCAACAAGGCTGTAAACGAGGCCAAGGAGTCACTCGGTTACACTCTCAAATATCGGACGGCCGAGCAGCTGGAGAAGGCCAAGCCGCGCACCACCTTCAACTGGGCGGTCGGCGCCGCCGGGCTCTGCTTCCTTGCCAGCGCCAGTTACATCGCCGTGCGCTATTTCCGCACCAGCCGATTAGCCAGCCCGCGCCCTCCGCCGGTCGATACTCCTGCGGAGCTATCGGGGATCGGCGGCTGGCTCATTTTGCTCGCGATCGGACAGATCCTGCGCCCGCTTTTTTATCTCAAATCCGGCCGCGACCTCTTCGTCGCGACGATGGATACGAATTCGTGGCGATTGCTGACTGATCCGGTGGAGGCCACCTATAACCCATGGTGGGCGCCGACCCTTTTGCTCGAACTCTTCCTGAATCTTAGTTTTGTCGTCTTCTGCGTCCTGCTCATCGTTTTGTTTTTCCGCAAGAGAGCCGCGTGGCCGCGCTCTTTCACCGTTTTCCTGGTCCTGAGTGTCCTGGGAGTGACCCTGGATACCGTTCTTTGCCACCAGATTCCGGCCGCGTCGGAGCCAATCGCCACTTCGATTCGCAGCATTGCGATCGTCGACTGTCGCGGCCGCAATTTGGATTCCCTATGTCAATCTCTCCAGGCGGGTGAAGGCCACTTTTCGATACTAGACGCCGATCACCGATCCGCTCCATACTGCCGCGGGAGCGCGCACCGATGCCGAAGCAATTTTCACGACGAGAGGCCGCAAAGCTGATCGGCACAACGGCGGCGGGCGTATTCCTGCCGGTCGGCGCGGCACAGGTTTTCGCGGCCGCCGGCGAATCCGCCCGGCTGATTTTGCGCGCGATCCCGTCGACGGGCGAGAAGCTGCCGGTGATGGGTCTCGGGAGCGCTCTCACCTTCGATGTCCGTGGCTCAGCCGCAGAACGGACGGTGGGCGAAGTGATCGCGCTTTTTGTAAAACAGGGCGGAAAATTAATCGACACTTCCCCGGCCTACGGCAACGCGGAAAGCCTGATCGGCGATCTCGCCTACAAGGCCGGCCTAACGAAGTCGCTCTTCATCGCCACCAAGGTCTGGAGCCGGGACAAGCTGCAGGGCCTCGCCCAAATGGAGAAGTCGCTCGAGCGATTTCGCACGCGCACGATCGATCTCATCCAGGTGCACAACCTGGCGGACGTCGATCGCCAGATGACTTCGCTCAATTCCCTCAAGGCGAAGGGAAGGATTCGCTACACCGGCCTGACCCATTCCGAGCGCAAAGGCCACGGCGAAATGGAGCGGGCGATGCGGGTGCACAAACCTGATTTCATCCAGATCAATTACTCGCTGATGGAGCGCGCGGCCGCCCAGCGCATCCTGCCGCTGGCGCGGGAAATGGGGATCGGCGTGATCATCAACCGGCCCTTTAGCGGGGGCGGCATCTTCCAGATCCTGGCGGGGAAGAAAGTCCCGGCCTGGACGGCCGAGTTCGATTGCCACTCCTGGGCGCAGTTTCTCCTGAAATGGATCGTCTCGCACCCGGCGGTGACCTGTGTCATTCCGGCAACGAACGAGCCAAAGCACCTCGTCGATAACATGGGCGCGGGAGTAGGCCGGCTGCCCGATGCCAAAACGCGTGAGCGAATGGCTTCGCTCTTCGTTGGGTTTTAGGGTTGTCGCCGCATTTTGTCGTCGGCGGCGGTCTGTGCCATGCTGCGGGCCGATGGAATCAACCCAGCGCGCCCGGTTTAACGCCGACTTCACGCAGGAACAATATGCCGCCCTCGTGAGGGCGGTGAACGAGACCGAAGTCTGGCCGGCTGATTTTCGCATCTCGGAAACGCCGATCTTTCTCACCCCGGAATTCACCCGGGAGATCGCGGGCGCGGCGCGCGAGCTCATCGCCCAGGTGCAGACGCCGGAGTTCCGCGCTCACGCCGAGAATGCGATCCCGCCACGGCTGGTCGTGCCTAACGAGAATCCGCACCCGCTCTTTGTCTCGATCGACTTTGCGGTCTGCGCCGGGGAAGACGGCCGCCTCACCCCGCGCCTGATCGAACTCCAGGGATTTCCCAGTCTCTATTCCTACCAGCTCTTTTTCTGGCGCTGCCTGCGCGAGGCGTTTCCCAACCTGCCCGCGGGCTGGCAACCCTTCTTTAGCGGACTCGACGGCACCGCTTACCTCGCGCTCCTGCGCAAGGTCATCGTCGGCGACGCCGATCCGGAGAACGTCGTCCTGCTCGAGATTGAGCCGGAGAAACAAAAGACCCGGATCGATTTCGCCTTCTCCCGTAGCGACGTCGGGGTCTGGCCGGTGTGCCTGACGAGTATCCGGAAAGCGCGGCCGGCAGCTTTTCTATAAACGCGACGGGCGCGAGATCCCAATCGAGAGAATCTACAACCGGGTCATTTTCGACGAACTCCTGCGTCGGCCCGAGCTGAAGCCGGGCTTCGATTTCCGCGACGATCTAGATGTGAAATGGGCCGGGCACCCGAACTGGTATTTTCGGATCAGCAAACATTCGCTTCCGTTCCTCAAGAGCGCGCATACTGCCGGCGCCTTTTACGCGGACGAATTTCCGCCTAACGAGTTGCTGAGCGATTACGTGCTCAAGCCGCTCTATTCCTTTGCCGGGCTCGGGGTGGAAATGGATCCGACCCCGGAAAAACTGGCCGCACTGGACGATCCGCACACTTGGATCCTGCAGCGCAAGGTGACCTACGCGGAGTTTGTCCCGACGGTCGATGGCCACCGCTCGAAAGCGGAAATCCGGATGATGTTTCTCTGGCCGGAAGACGGCGAACCCGTCCTCGTGAACAACCTCGTCCGGATGAGCCAGGGCAAAATGATGGGAGTCGATTTCAACAAGGATAAAACCTGGGTCGGCTCGAGCATCGCGCTCCACCAGGGCGGGTGACGCGGGAGCCAGCTTCGGTCCAGCGGACGCCGACGGTCGGCTCCGGCGACACCACTGTCCTGGTCCGCGCGATGGGCCTTCGTTAGCCAATTTCGCAGTCGATCGCCGGGAATATCCCTAACGAACACAAGGCCACGGCCTCGACCACCGAGACGTGCGACCGCATTATTCAGGAAAAATGCTTGTCAGGTCGCCGCTCGTCCTGCTAGAAGTCGCACGCGCGTGAAGTTTGTTAGGCGAGCCCCGCGCAAGCCTTCTCCTTCCGTCGCGCGACCGCGAAATCAAAACCCTTCGCGGCGGGGAAAGGCTATATGAAAAATCTGCGTTGGCTCTCGGCGTTTTTGTTTCTCGGCTCAGTTTCAATGTCACCAGCCGCGGTCTTCACCGTCACTAACACCGCCGACTCCGGCGCGGGCTCATCTCCGCCAGGCGATTATCGACGCCAACGCGTTGCCCGGCCTCGACACCATCGACTTCAACATTCCGGGCGACGGCCCGCACACCATTGCTCCCTTATCCGCATTGCCTGCGATCACCAGCCCGGTCGTGATCGACGGCTACACCCAGGGCGACAGCACCAGCACCGTTACCGATGACGCCCTGCAGAACACGAACGCGACCGGCGGATTGAATACCGTCCTTAAGATCGTCCTAAACGGCGTGAACGCGGGCGGGACGAGCGGGCTGGTCATTCTCGCCGGCGACAGCACCGTGCGCGGGCTCGCCATCAATCGCTTCGAGTCGAGCAGGGCATCAATCTGACCACCAGCGGCGGGAACACGATCGAGGGGAATTTTGTCGGCACCAACGTCACCGGCACGGCCGTCGCGGAGAACGGCTTCTCCGGGATCTTCATGACCTCGGGCGATAACGTTATCGGCGGCACCACCCCGGCCGCGCGCAATCTCAGTTCCGGTAATTTCTTTCACGGAGTCGAGATCAGCGGCAGCGATGCGATCGGCAATTTGGTGCAGGGGAATCTAATCGGAACCAATGCCGCCGGCACCGCGAGTCTCAGTGGGACAACCTCCTTCGGCATCTTCATTACGGAAGGAGCGAGCGACAATATCATCGGTGGCACCACTCCCGGAGCCCGCAACGTCGTCGCGGGCAACATCCTGACCGGTATCCTGATCCGGGATTCCTCTGGAACCCGGATCGAAGGGAACTATCTCGGCACCGATGTCACCGGCACGGCCGCGCTCGGGAACAACGACGGAGTCGCGCTCGAGAATTCCACCAACAACACGATTGGCGGGACAGCTCCCGGCGCCGGCAACCTCCTTTCCGGCAATCGGGATGATGGCGCCTCCATTTTTGGCAGTGGCTCCACCGGAAACCTGGTCCAGGGAAACCTGGTCGGCACGGATGTCAGTGGCACGGCCGCGCTGCCCAATGGCGACAATGGTCTGACTTTAAGCGGAGCGGCCACGGGTAACACTATCGGGGGCACGACCCCGGAAGCCCGCAACATCATCTCCGGCGCAGTCGATAACGGCGTAGACATCTCCGGCGGGTCGAGCGGAAATATCGTGCGCGGCAACTTCATCGGGACGGATGTCACCGGCACGGCCGCTTTGGGCAACGGCGGCGATGGTGTGCTGATCGAGGACTCTCCCGACAATCAGATCGGGGGTGAGATCTCAGGAGGCAACGTCATCTCTGGAAACGACGACGACGGCATTTTCATCAGCGGCGCGGCCGCGACGAACAACCTGATCCAGGGCAACCTGATCGGGACCACCGCGGACGGGAGTGGCGCACTCGGCAATGCCGGCGATGGCATCGATTTCAGCAGTTCCAACCCGGCTTCCAATAACGCTGTCGGCGGAACCGGAACCGCTCAGCCGAACACAATCGCCTTTAATGGCGAACGCGGCATTTTCGTAAGTGGCGGGACCGGCAACATCGCGTTTTCCAATTCCATCTTTTCCAACGGCGGCCTGGGGATCGATCTCGGCAGCGCCGGAGTCACGCCTAACGACGACGGCGACGGCGACACCGGGCCGAACAATCTGCAAAACTTTCCAGTGCTGACGAGCGCGACCCTTGGCGGCGGCCAGACTATGATCGCAGGCACGCTCAACAGCACGGCGAATGCAATGTTTCGGGTTGAGTTCTTCGCCAGCGCCGCGGCCGACTCGAGTGGCAACGGTGAAGGTCAGACCTTCCTCGGAGCTGTGGAGGACGTCACGACCGACGGGAGTGGTGATGCCGCTTTCAGCATCCTTCTTCCGTTCCTCCCGCCCACTGGTCAAAACATCATTACCGCCACCGCGACCGACCTGACCAACAACACCTCCGAATTCTCCCCAACGGTGGCCGCCCTGGTTACGGCAGGACAGTTGCTCAATATTTCGACCCGCCTGCGCGTCCTGACCGACGACAATGTCCTGATTGGCGGATTCATCATCCTCGGGACTGAACCCAAGCAAGTGATTGTGCGTGCGATCGGGCCGGCGTTAGGCAGCTTCGGGGTGCCCGAGCCGCTGGCTAATCCAATCCTGGAGTTGCACCAGCCCGACAACTCGATCATTACGAATGACAATTGGAAAGATACCCAGCAGACCGAGATTGAAGCCACCGGTCTGGCGCCGGCGAGCGAACTCGAGTCGGCCATCGTCGCGACCCTCGACCCGGGCGCCTACACCGCGATTGTGCGCGGCGTCGGCGGCGGCACCGGGGTGGCCCTTGTTGAGGCTTATGACCTCGAACCAGCGGCGGGCACAACGGCGAACATCTCGACCCGCGGCTTCGTCGATACCGGCGACAATGTCATGATCGGCGGGTTTATCGCCGGGAGCGGCGGCGGCGGCGACGCCACGGTGCTGGTGCGCGCGATTGGCCCGAGTCTGACCGCGCAGGGCGTCCCGGGCGCGCTGGCCGATCCGGTGCTGGAGCTATACGACGGCTCGGGCACGAATCTGACGACGAACGACGACTGGATGGACACCCAGGAAACCGAGATCGAAGCCACCGGCCTGGCCCCGACCGACGATCGCGAATCCGCCGTTCTTACCACCCTCGCGCCCGGGGCCTACACCGCCATTATCCGCGGTGCCGTCGATACGACAGGCGTCGGGCTGGTCGAGGTCTATCACCTGCAATAGTCACCACGAGTTCAGGCGTTAAAAAACTCCCAGGCCCTGAAAACTCGCTTGTCTTTTTTTATGTTTCCGAAATTAATCGCGCTGGCGTGAAGTTGTAGGCGCCCGAATAAGCACCTCGTTCTTCGCGCAGAGAAATTGCGAATGAAGTCATTCGCGAAAAAGAAAGGTTTCTATGATCATTCGCTGCCCTGGCTCGCTGAGATTCCTCTTCCTCTTCCTCGTCATCGCATTTTCCGGCGCGCGCGAGGTCAACGCCGTCGATTTTCCTGTCATTAACACCGACGACTCCGGGCCGGGCTCGTTCCGGCAGGCGATCCTCGACGCGAACGCAAATGCCGGTCCTGATACGATCAGCTTCAACATCCCCGGCGCAGGCGTGCACACGATCGCGCCGGCCAGCAGCCTCCCAGCCATTACCGAGACGGTAGTGATTGACGGTTACACCCAGCCGGGGAGCAGTCCCAACACGCTCACCGACGCCGTCAACGCCGTGCTCCTGATTGAATTTGATGGAACCAACAGTATTGGCCCCACTCTCGCGGGTGCCGGGGCGAGCGACAGCACGATCCGCGGGCTGGTCGTCAACCGGGTTACGAATCAATCCGGCATCGTCATCTTCTCCGGCGCCACCAACTGCGTCATCGAGGGCAACTTCGTTGGCACCGATCCGACCGGCATGATCGCGCGCGGCAATCCCGGCGGTCAGGGCATCCGCTCCTTCGGAGGATCGGGCCACCGCTTTGGCGGCCTCCTGCCGGAACAGCGCAACGTGATCTCGGGGAACACCGCCAATGGCCTCGAAATCAGCGACGACAATGATGTGGTCCAAGGCAACTTCATCGGCGTCGACGTCACCGGCGCGACCGCGCTGCCTAACGGCCCGACCCTCGCCGGCAACGGTGTACGCCTTGACTTCAACGGCAGCGGCAATCTCATCGGCGGGACGGCGCCGGGCGCGCGCAACATTATTTCCGGCAACACAGGTGACGGCGTCATCATCATCTCCGGCACGTCCTCCAACATCGTGCAGGGGAATTTCATCGGCACCGACTCCACCGGCACGCAGGCGCTGGGCAACGGAGGTAGTGGAGTCGCACTTTCCATTGGCCTGGGCGGCCATCTCATCGGCGGGACGACGCCGGAAGCGCGCAACATCATCTCGGGCAACGCGGTCCGCGGCGTGCGGGTGGAGGGATTGACCGAATCCAACAACCTGATCCAGGGGAATTTTATCGGCCTCGATGTCACCGGCAGCAACGCCTTGGGCAACGGCTCGGATGGCGTCCTCGTCTCGGGCGCGAACGATACCCTGATCGGCGGCACCGTTGCCGGCGCGGCCAATATCATCGCCAACAATGGCGCCAACGGCGTCGTCATCACCGGCGCCTCGGTCAACAACTCCATCCTGGGCAACTCCATTTTCGACAACGCCGGCATCGGCATCGACTTGCTGGAGGACGGCGTCACGCTCAATGACGCCGACGACGCCGATACCGGCCCGAACCTGCTCCAGAACTTCCCGATCATCACTGCCGTGACGATCGCGGGCGACGACGCCACTATTACCGGGACGTTGCAGGCCGAAGCGAGCCAGACTTATCGAATCGAATTTTTTGTCAACGCGGGGGTCGATGTGAGCAGTCATGGCGAAGGCCAGACTCTCCTCGGCTTCGAGGACGTGACGACGGATGGCAGCGGTGAGGCCGACTTCAGCGTCATCTTTCCGGTAACCGGCGCCGCGACCGGATTCACCGCGACTGCGACCGATTCGGATGGCAATACCTCGGAATTTTCTCCCGCCTTTTCGACCAAGTTGCTCAATATCTCCACCCGCATGCAGGTGCTGACCGATGACAATGTGCTCATCGGCGGATTCATCGTCACCGGCGCGGCGCCCAAGCAGGTCATCGTGCGCGCGATCGGGCCCGCTCTCACTGGCTTCGGCGTGCCCGACGCGCTGGCCGATCCGATCCTCGAACTGAACGGCGCCAATGGAGTTACGACGAACGACAATTGGAAGGACACGCAGCAGGCCGAGATCGAGGCAACCGGTCTCCAGCCCACAGAGGATGCCGAGTCCGCCATCCTGGCGACGCTCGCTCCCGGGGCCTACACCGCCATCGTGCGCGGGGTGAACGGAACCACTGGCGTCGGCTTGGTGGAGGCCTACGATCTCGACCATCCGGCCGGTTCCAAACTGGCCAACATCAGCACCCGCGGTTTCATCGACACCGGCGACAATGTCATGATCGGCGGCTTTATCATCGGACCGGAGGGACTGGGCGACACGACCGTGCTGGTGCGCGCGATCGGACCCTCCTTGGCAGATTTCGGGGTGGCCAACGCGCTTGAGGAACCAACCCTCGACCTTTTCGATGGCAACGGAACGCTCCTCTCGACCAACGACGACTGGATGGATACCCAGGAAACCGAGATCGAAGCCACCGGCCTGGCCCCGACCGACGACCGCGAATCAGCCATTCTCGCCACACTCCCGCCGGGCGGTTACACCGCCATCGTCCGCGGGGTGGGCGATACCACGGGCGTCGGGTTGGTCGAAGTTTATCATCTGCAATAACTGACGGCGGACGGATTGCCTAACGACCAAGCAGCCGCTCGTCGAAGGTGAACTCGACCGCGCGCTGGCGCCGGAGCCGGCGAAAATGCGGGTGGGCCGGATTGATCAGGAAATTCGTCTCCGCCGGCAGAATCGCGCTCGGAACCGCGAGCACCGCCGAGCGCGCCTCGCGCACCCAGTCGTCGCCGATTTGCATCGTCGACGGGCTCGGCGGCGAGGTCCGCCAGTCGGCCGGCAGTTTCTTCGCGGGCAGGACTTCCATTTGCGCTTCCTCCCACTCCACGAAATAGGCGAGAAACTTCCCCTGCGGCACGAGCGGACGGAGATGAACGAAGATCTCGAGGGCGGCGAGCGATTGATGCTCGCTCAGGTAAACCACCGCCACCCCGGGCGAATTCCAGCGCCCGCCAAAACGCCGCGCGCCTTCGCCAGAAAACGCTTCGCGACCCGGCTTGTCGATCCGCCAGCCGGAAGGCATCAGGAGTAAACGCCGTAGTCGATCCGGCCGAGGAGATTCTCCACTTCACGCGCGCCCGTCTCCGTCTGCGCGTACTCGAGCGGGACCGCGCCGCCGAGCCCGCGTTGGGGCGCCTTGAGCCACTGGCGCGCTTCCTCGATTCCGCCAAAGAGCTGGACCGCCTGCCCGAGGAGCCGGGCGAAGCGCAGCACCTTCTCCGACTCGTCCGTCGTTAGGCGACCGTTCACTTTGCGCCGGTGCAAAGTGGCGCGGGCGAGGCCAAGCTGCGCCGCGAGCCGATCGAGCGGGAGATCGAGCTGGTCGCGGAGCGATTCCAACTCGGCAAAATCGAGCCCCTCCTGCACCACCTGGATGACCTTGGCCGGTGGCGGGTTCGGCTTCTTCGTCGCGATGTGCAGGGCGACCAGCCCCGTCCCGACCGATCTGGCTTTCGCTCGTTTCATGTGAAGCAATATATCGTCTCAGGTGAAACAACGCAAGCTTGGGTCCCTTCTGGGTAGCGCACGCGTCTCGCGTGCTGGCGACGGTGTCCCGCCGTCGCGAACTTTTCCGTATAGGTCCCGAGCTCTCGAACAGCCTCGCGCGGGAAGGAAAGTCCGTTGCGGTGAGACACCGCAACCAGCACGCGAGACGCGTGCGCTACCCGGCCAACTCCGCGTTCGTCTCGGCGAAGGCTTTGACCGCGAGTTCCAGTTCCGCGCGGGAATGCGCTGCGCTCACCTGGGTGCGGACGCGAGCCGTCCCGTGCGGCACCACCGGATAGAAAAAGCCGACCACATAAACACCCTTCTCCAGCATCCGCGCGGCGAACTTCTGCGAAAGCGCGGCGTCGCCCAGCATGATCGGAACGATCGGGTGCGTCCCGGGTTTGATCGTTAGGCCAGCGTCCGTCAGAGCGGCGCGGAAGTATTTCGTGTTCTCCTCCAGCTTGTCGCGCAATTCGGTCGAGCTGGTCAGGAGCTTGAGCGCCCGGAGCGAAGCGGCCACGATCGGCGGCGCGACCGTGTTCGAGAAAAGGTAGGGCCGCGAACGTTGCCGGAGGAGCGCGACGATCTCTTTGCGTCCGCTGGTGTAGCCGCCGCTCGCCCCGCCGAGCGCCTTGCCTAGCGTTCCGGTGAGGATGTCGATCCGTCCCTGGACCCCGCAATGTTCCGGTGTGCCACGACCGGTTTTGCCGATGAAACCCGCGGCGTGCGCGTCGTCCACCATTACCATCGCGTCGTATTTTTCCGCCAGGTCGCAGACGCCCTTCAGGTTCGCGATCGTGCCGTCCATCGAGAAAACGCCGTCGGTCGCGATGAGGCGAAAGCGCGCACCCTTCGCCGCCTGCAACTGCGCTTCGAGATCGGCCATGTCGGAGTTCTTGTAACGGAAGCGCTGCGCTTTGCAGAGCCGCACCCCGTCGATGATCGAGGCGTGATTCAGCTCGTCGGAAATGACCGCGTCCTCCGCGCCTAGCAATGTCTCGAACAAGCCGCCGTTGGCATCAAAACAGGAGGGATAAAGAATCGTGTCCTCGGTCCCGAGGAATTCCGTCGAGCGCGGCTTCGAGTTCCTTGTGAATGTCCTGCGTCCCGCAAATGAAACGCACGCTCGCCATCCCGAAGCCGTGGCTATCGAGCGCTTCCTTCGCCGCCGTGATGAGCGCGGGATGATCCGCCAGCCCGAGATAATTATTCGCGCAAAGATTGATCACCCGCCGGCCGTCCGCGATCGGGATCTCGGCATTCTGCGGACCGGTGATGACGCGTTCGGTTTTGTAAAGCCCCTGCGCTTTGATTTCCTCGAGGGTCTGGAGACGTGATCGGCAAACTTCGCGAGCATGGCGCGAATGTAGCACAGGCTTCCCAGCCTGTGGGGCCACCGGGCGTCTCGCCCGGTGAATTCCAGACACCGGAATGAAATCCCGCTTTCACCCGGGCGGGACGCCCGGTGGCCCCACAGCCGGGACGGACTGTGCTACGGTCCAGCGCTGTAAATTTCGACCAAGGCGGTGCCTGTCGTATCGCTGGCGCCGCGCACGACGGCGGTAAAGTTGCCGGCCGGCAGTGTGGCGTAGATGGCCGACTCGTTAGGATCGGCCGGCGCCAGGCCGGCGGCGGTGATTTGCTCCTCCTGCGAATCCTGCCAGTCGTCGTTCGAAGCCACGATCGCGCCGGAGCCGTCGCGGAGCTCGAGCGTCGGATCGGCCAGCGGATTTGTCACTCCCGCCTGCGCGAGCGAAGGCCCGATCGCCCGCACCACCACGGCGTTGTTGGCCAGCGCGCTTCCGCCGACAATAAAGCCGCCAATCAACACGTCATCGCCAGTTCCGACCAACCCGCGCGCGCTGATGTTGCGCAGCTTTTCCGTCCCCGGCTCGAAAGCAATGGAGCCTGCAATAACCGAGCTGGCAAAGACGCTGCTTGTGCCGTCGTCGGCGAATTTCAAGATCTTGTCGAACGTGCCTGCGAACAAGTTGCCCGAGGCATTAAAGGCAAGTGCACCCACAAAATCCAAACCGGAAGCGAATACACTCTTCGTTCCATCGGGGGCGAACTTGAAGATCGTTCCCGTGCCACTGTCAGCTTCATAGAGGTGCCCGGCCTGATCTAACGCAATGCCTGACGGATTGTTCAGACCGGTCGCAAAAGTTGTTTTCGTTCCGTCGGAGGCCAATTTGCTGATGGTACCGGCAACCGTTTCGGAAACATAAAGATTCCCTAACGTATCAAAAGCCAGACCGTTTGGCGAAGTTAGACCGGAAGCGAAAGTGCTCTTCGTTCCGTCGGGCTCCAACCTGGAGATGACATTTCCACCAAGTTCAGCGGCGAAAAGGTTGCCTGCAGAATCAAAGGCGATTCCCGCCAGCCCTTGGAAACCTGAAGCAAAGACGCTCCTTTCGCCAGTTGGCGTGATTTTGGCAATTTCCGCGGTTCCGCCGTCCGCCACATAGAGATTGCTTGATCGATCGAACGCCAGTCCGGCCGGCGTAAAAAAACCGCCGGCAAAATCGCTTCGCTCTCCTTCAGGAGTGAATTTAAGAATGGAATTCCCGAACTCCATTCCATTCTCTGCCACATAAAGATCTCCCGGCGCGGCAAACGCAGCGCCGCACACGATGGCACTTGCAAGCGCCCACAGAAACGGATATCGCATTCTTTTGTTCATAGGTTTCCTAGTATTCGTATATTTCGATTAAACCAACGCCCGTCCCGCTGCTCACGCCGCTTAACTCTGCCGTATAGATTCCCGACTTTAGGATCGGCCAGAGCGCACTTTCCAGGCTAGAAGTGGGACTTAGTCCCGCTTCGGTTATTTCGTCCACCGCGGCGGCCTTGTTCGACCAGGAGCTATCCGCAGCCTTCACAACCGATGCTGTGGCACTCGACCAGGAGTCGTTCGACGACATTAGCGTGCCGATCGAGTTGTAAAGCGTGAGCAATGGATTCGCCAGCTTCCCCGTCAGAGGCAGGCTCGGCCCTTTGCCGAACATAAGCGCACTCCGTTTGGGAATTGTCGTATTAGTGCTTTGGGCCGTATCTCCGAAAATCATGCCTGCAATCGCTTTCTCTTCGCCGGTGCGGACAAGGCAGCGAGTGGAAACATTGAGCAGCCGGGTTTGCTCGTCGGCACCGTTTTCCAGCTCGTAAATTTCAAAGAGACCGACTCCGAACGAAGTGCCATTGCTGCTCTCTAAGAAAACGCTGTAGGCCCCAGGCGCCAACGTTTGAACCATAGCCGCTTCCAAAGAATTTGTCGGCGTCAGGCTTCCAAGATCGTCCTTTTGTGCTTGAGGCAGCGTGCCCCAGTTGTCGTTGCTATATACAACCGTCCCGTCGCTCTTCTTTAGAGTGATCTTGGGGTTCGGAAGCTTGGCAACGCTTAGCCCCGGCAAACTAGGCCCAAGGCCCCGAATGGCGATCTTCAAGGTGCCCGTACCACTGCCACCGATAATGAATCCGCCGATCATGATCTTGTCCCCATTCTCGACGCGCGCGCGCGTCGAGATATTGCGGATCAATGTTCTGGCGTGAAGAGCTTTTGCGGCATTCAGACGACCCCCGGTCCGATCAAGAGTCGTCCATGCCGTGAGATCGTCAGTTCCCATGAGCACGCGGTCCCGAAGGCCGTGATCGTTCTCCCATCCATATTTGGCTTTTAGGAGAGCGATAGTCCCCGTGACGTGCGGAGCCGCCTGCGACGTACCGTAGAAAACGGAGTAGTTGCTGAGATCATTGCTCAGTCCATATATGCCCGCCCCGGGAGCAGCCAGGTCAACCGTTTTAACTCCGAAGTTTGAACTGGGATAACGTGCATCATTCGCGTCCGAATTAGCAACCGAAAGTAAGTTGTCAGTCGGTACGTTAGCGGGACCAAACGGGTTCCCCATATCATTGTTTTGACCTACGCCGTTAATCCCGTTGCCGGCCGCGCATACCACAACCATACTGCCACGAGCTCTCACAATTGCAGCTTTAATGTCCGGATCCAGGAGATATTGATAGCATTCGAACTCGCCTGTGTCGGGATTGATACGGCGTAAACAAAAATAGCTCCCAAAACTGCAATTGATCGCGGAAGCACCGTGTGTTCTTGCGTGGTCGATGGCAGCCACAACGTCGCTGGTCGCAGCGCCGCCTACTAGTGGAAATATCTTAAGGTGCATGAGCGAGACATTCCAGCTAACGCCGCTCATATAGATGCCGTTATTGCCCTGCGCGCCAACGATGGACGCTACGTTGCTTCCATGACCGCTGTTATCGGTGACATTCGTATTTTCGTCGACAAAGTTATAGTAGTTCGTATTTAGATTCGGGGCAAAATCAGGATGGTTGACGTTAGCGCCGGTATCTGCTACAGCCACAACGACTGAATCGCTGCCGGTAGCGATGCTCCAGGCGGAGGGTGCGTTGATCTTGGGCAGGCTCCACTGCTGGCTAGCATAGATGGGATCGTTCGGGACCGTCTGAGTCTCGTAAAGGTAGTCGGGCTGGACATAATCAACCATGTCGTTCGCCTGATAGAACAAGAGTTGATCGAGCACCGAATATTTAACCGCATCGAACTCCAAAATCTGGGTCAGGTCATGATCCGTGTATTGCCGCTCCTCGACCACTTCACACTCCGCCTGTGCATTGAATGCGGCCAGCTGCTGCTCAAGACCCCTCTGCTCGCCGTTCCAAACGTATTCGTCCTTCCACCGAACGATGACGCGATTTGCGACATGCAGTGGCAGCTCAGTTTTTTCGTCGTAGATGATTGGCGGGCGCTTCAGCCGATCGACATCAAATCCGCGTCGGGCGGCTTCAGGGATGACTTCGTCCGGTTTCCAAGAGCGTTCAAAATCCGCGGGTTTGAATTCAAGATTGGCCGCAGACTGGACGACCACCTTCTCGACCGATTCAGACGCTTGGAGAGCTGAAATCGCTTTCTGCGCCTCGTCGTCGGTAATTTCCTTTGGAAACGAAAGTTTGACCAGCAGCTTCGGTCCCGCATACCACTCGACTTCGTTGAGGCCATTCTCTTTCTCAACACTGGCGAGCGCGGCCAGCTTAGCGTCCAAATCGACCGAGGTACGAAGCGAATCCTTGATCTGAACGATGATCGGCTCGATCAAGCCATCGTCGCCGACCAGCAGAGCATGGGCGGAAGCGGGTGAAAGCAAGAGTGCAAGGAATGTCAGGCCGGCCAGGAATGCGGCTCGCCCGAGACTGATCGGCCTAAAACGGGAAGAAGGGAGAGAGAGAGAGAGAGAGAGAGATTGTGTGTGTGTGGTGTTGGACAAGTGCATCATCTGCTTTTGCGACGTTCGGGTTACAGCTGGGCGCCAATCAAACTAGATTTCGCTTAACGTGCGACAATCGCCGGTGCGAGAAGAACAGCTTCGGAACAGTAAAAAACAGCATCGGAACACTTTGATAGCCGAATCGAACATTGCGGGCTAGATTCAGCCCCATGCGCACGAGAAGTTCTTCTCTCCCAGCTCTGCCTAAACCGCGCGCTTTGCGCAGCGAGGAACCCGCCGCTGCCGCGCTCCTCACTATCTTGCGCGAGGTAGCGCGTTCTTGCCGGACAAAACAAACGCAGAACTTTTATTCCTTGCGTGAAGTGGCCCAGCATTTCGGCCAACCCCTTTCGCTCGTCAATCGCGTCTTCGGTCAGCTCGAACAGGAAGGACTGATTGGCCGTATCCGCGGGTCAAGGACCGTCCTGCACGGGTTGAAATATGATCGCAAATTGCACATTCGCGGAGTGGTCGGTTTGCCCGCCTCGATCTTTTGCTTCGTCGCTCTCCTGGATTATCGCGCTTTCCTCACCTGTGTACGCCGCGAGCTGCGGCGGCGAGGTTTCATGCCGGCCGCGGTTTTTTTTCATCGCCACGAAATCGAGGGCAGCTCGATCGCAGACCATCTCCTCGATTCACGGGTGGATACGGTCATTTGGTTTTCACCCGATCGAACCTGCCGCGAGACGGTCGCGACCCTGCGAGATGCGGGAATCCGGCTCATCGGATTGCGCGACGGTGGCCTCTCTTCAATCCGCTGCCGCTACGAAATTCGTCGAGAGAATGCCTTGCGAGCCATCGTGCGCAAGTGGCACGCGAATGGCCTGCGCTCGGTGGCGGTCGCGAGCGAGTCGAGAGGGCGTTCGGAGGCAGATGAGGAACGGTGGCGCACCCTAATCGAGGATGAGCACTTGGAATGCGAGACGGTCTTACTCGACGCCAGTCGGCTGACGCGTTCTCTGGCGAGCCTCAGCCGCCCGGAAAAGCGAGGTCTCGTTTTGGCGGGCTCAGCCGCGGCCCTATGCGCGCTGCGTGCGCCGGAAGATTTTGCGGATTTAATGCGCAAGCGCCGTGTCGCATTGGTGGACGGGGCCGTCAGCATGCTGTTTGGAAAAGTTCCAGCGGTGCATGTGGATCTCGTATCGGTGAACTGGCAGAGAGTGGCCGAGCGGATCGTTAGCGATCTCATCACGCACGCCGCTTGGAACGAATCGGAATCGCTGATCTTCCATGCCGAGGCGCAAATCAACGTGCCGCTGCAGAAGTTTTGTCACGAAATCTGAGGCGCGATCGGGATCTCGGCATTCTGCGGTCCGGTGATGACGCGCTCGGTTTTGTAAAGCCCCTGCGCCTTGATTTCCTCGAGGGTCTGGGAGACGTGATCGGCAAATTTCGCGAGCATCGCGCAATCTTCCGCAATCGTCCCGGAATGCCAAGCAAGGCTGCGGCTTCGATTGAAAATCGAAGCTACGTAGCGCCGATTTCCAAATCGGCGAACCGGCGCAGCCAGCGCCGTTCAGAAAAGGACTTGGCGGAGCGATGCTTTCACGACACCTTCCGCCCGGCATACAAACTGCATCTGCACGCATGATGAAAGAACGTTCTTCGCAAATCCCTGGCCTCCTGCTGGCCGGCTGCGCCCTCTCCCTTTGCTTTGGAGGTTGCGCCTTGCCCATGGGCGAAATGAAGGCCGTCACCGCCGACCGTGCCTTTATTTCCTACCACCCCGGCCCGCGCAATCCCGAAACACTTCGTCTGGCGGTCAAGGACCTCATCGACATCAAAGGTGAGGTGACGACGGCGGGATCACAGTATGTGGCCGACACTGCCGCGCCGGCTCAGAGCGATGCGCAATGTCTGGCGGCGGCGCGCCGCGGCAACGTGCAGATCGTCGGCAAAACCAATCTGACTGAGTTCGCCCTCGGGACTTCCGGGATGAATGAATATTACGGCACCCCGGTGAATCCCCTCGATCGCAATCGCATGCCGGGCGGCTCATCCAGCGGTTCGGCCGTCGCCGTGGCGAACGATGAAGCGGACGTGGCTTTCGGCAGCGACACGGCGGGGTCGATTCGCGTGCCGGCGGCCGCCTGCGGCATCCTGGGATTGAAAACCACTTTCGGACTTGTCTCGCTCGACGGGGTCTTCCCGCTTTCGCCCAAACATCTCGATACGATCGGCCCGATGGCCAAAGATGTGCCGCGTCTGGTGCAGGGAATGGAGCTGCTCAGCCCGGGATTTTCCGCCCGCTACGAGGCGGAGAGAGCAAGGAAATCAACCGCCGGGGAGATCACGCTTGGGCGCCTCTACATCGATGGGACCGACCCGAGAATCGATCGCGCGCTCGACGACGCGCTGGCTGCGGCCGGGTTTCGCGTGGTCGCCCTGAACGAACGCGCCAGGACGGAGTGGCGCAAGACTGCGGCGGGTTTTCGGGTGCTGAAACGCACCAATCGTTTCAAGGAGCAATGGGACCAGGCGCAACTCGATGGCACGACGATCGCGATCACTGATGGGTGGCTGAGCGACCGCAAATATTTGAACAAACCCGGCGTCGCCCTGACCACCCAGGCCACGATTCGATTGGGCGACTTGCAAAACAACTCGATCTACAAAGCGGCGGTGGATGCAGAAACGCGGTTGGCAACGAACGCTCGGTCGCGTCCTGGACGAGGTTGATCTCATCGCCTTGCCCACTTTACAGACTCCGCCGCTGCGAAAGCCTTTCTTTGGGCGAACGCCGCTCTATGAGGCGAGGGTCCTGGCGACGCAAAATACCGTGGCCGTGAACTACGCTGGAAACCCGGCGATCGCGATCCCGGTCCCGATGAAGGGAGGCGGTTTTCCCGTGACCAGCCTGCAACTGATCGGCCCAAATAACGGCGAAGCGGAATTGGTCAATGCCGCCCGGCTGATGGCGGACGCGGGATTATGATCCCGCTGGTTCGGGGCGGCGTGAACCGGCTTCGCAACCAAAATCAGTCCCGGCTCCGAATGGAATAGCGACGCGGCTCGGGTGCGCGTCCGTTGATCCTTATGAATCCATCCCGTTTGTGCGTTTTCTTCCTTCTCGGGGTGGGACTCTGTCTTTCTGCGGCCGCCGCCCAGGGGGACAGCGTGGATTCCTTGATCAAGAAGGGCGACCCGCTCGATAAACGCCTGCAGGCGAACTGAGGCGCTCGAATACTATTTGCCGGCGCTCAAGCTCGAGCCCGATAACGTCGAGTTGCTCGACCGAATCGCGCGGCAATATCGCCACCTGATGAGCGATGCTCCCGACAAAAAAGAAAAACTTCGGCTCGGGCACATCTCGCTCGACTACGCCAAGAAAGCGGCCGACCTCGCCCCGAACAACGCCGAAGCGCAGCTCTCACCCGCGATCAGCTACGGGAAAATGCTCCCCTACATGAGCAGCGGCGATCAGATCGACGCCTCTCCGCGGATCAAAGCCGCAGTTGATCGCACCCTGCAGCTCGACCCGCAGAACGACAATGCGTGGCACATCCTCGGGCGCTGGAACCGGGTGCTCGCCGATATCAGCGGATTGAAGCGCGTGCTGGCCGGAGTGGTTTACGGCGATTTGCCGACGACGAGCAATGAAGAGGCCGAGCGGTGCCTGAAAGAGGCCGTCTCGCTCAACCCGAACCGGCTCATCCATTACATCGAGCTGGGCCACATTTACGTGAAAATGGGGCGCAACGAAGAGGCGCGGAAATACCTCGAGAAAGGATTGTCGATGCCGAACAAGGAGAAGGACGATCCCTCGATGAAAATCGTCGGCCAAGGCCTGCTCGAGAAACTGCCTTAGACGGCATCGTTCTCCTCCACCACCCTTTTTGCTCGCGCGCTAGCTGGCGAGCGCTGGGACCGTGCCGTAGCCGTCCCACTCCGGCAGGTCCGCCAAGCCTCCGCCCATGAATTGGTGGTGCCAGAGCTGGGTCGCGACGACCGCGGTCAGCCCCATCTCGACCGAAAGTCGCGGGAGCGAACCAGCCCGCAAGGTGCGGAAAGCTTTCCGCCAATGCGCCACTTCCTTCAGGTCGAAATACCCGGTGCGCCGCAGCGAATCCTCGCTCAGGAGTTGGGCCACAAAAGGCGGCTCGGGGTCCATGTGGAAGCTATCGAGCGGTGCGCGAAAGATCACTTTGCCGCGACGCGCAATCGATTTGGGGATCCAGCGTTCCGCCACCAACCGGAGGAGATGTTTGTCGCGAAATCCGCGCAGCTTCCAGCGCGGATGCAGCTTCGCGGTGAAGTCGAAGACCGCTTCATCGAGAAACGGATAGCGCACTTCGACCGAGGAGTGCATCGCGACGCGGTCGCCTTTGCCCTGCAAAAGATGGCCCGCCAAAAGGACGCGGGCCGCCATCCAAACGCCGCGATTGAGCGGCGCCCAGTGTTTCGCCTTTTCCAGCGGAAATCCCAGCTCGCCCCACGGATGGCTGTCGTTCATCACCTCGCGCATCTCCTCGGAATAAAAGCGCAGCTTCGAAATCGCGAGCAGACCGTAGGAATCGATCCAAGCGTTCCGGCCGCCGATCGTCGACTCCACCCGCTCGCGCCAGGCGGGCGGAAAATGTGGAACCTTGTTCAGGCGCAAATAACCGCGCCGTCCCCAGTCGCTCAGGTTCACTCCCGGGAGGAGATCGAGATAGTTCATCAGCTTGTGCGCCTTGTACCAGGGATAGCCAACGAGCCACTCGTCGGCGCCTTCGCCGGTCAGCACCACTTTTTGCCCGTTGGCGTGGACACGCTCGGCCAGCTTGAGCAAGGCGCCGCAGGACGTGTCGATAACTGGTGCCTCCGCGGCCTCGATCAACTTCGGATAACTCTCGAGCGCCTCGTGATCGCCGTATTGCTGCACGATCGGGGGCTTGGCCCCGATGTGTTTGGCCGACAGGCTGGCCGCGCTCAGCTCGTCGAGGTCCGGCTGCGTCACTTGCACCGTGTAGGTATTGATCTGCGGACCTTTCAGCTTGCAGGCCAAGGCGAGGATCAGGCTCGAATCCACTCCGCCGGAAAGATAAGAGCCCACCGGAACATCCGCGCGCAACCGCTCCTCGACCGCCTGCAAGAGCAGCCCCTCAAATTCATCCACCAAGGCCCCGGCATCGTCGCCCCACACCTCCTGGCCTTCCGCCGGGAAATCCATTTCCCAGTAGGCGCGCTCCGTGATCTCCGCGCCCGCACCGGCGGTGCCCGCAGTGATGCGCAGACAACGCCCGGGCGGCAAAAGCTGCACCCCTTCAAAACAGGTCCGCGGTCCCGGCATGGCGGTGAAGGTAAAGACGTGATCGAGCCCCCTGCGATCCGGCCGCGCCGGGACCATGCCGGACGCGAGCAGCCCTTTTATTTCCGAGGCGAAGAGAAGCCAGTCGCCCTGGCGACTCCAATAAAGCGGCGAAATCCCAAAGCGGTCGCGCCCGAGATGAAGCTGGCGCTTTTGTTCGTCCCACAAGGCGATGGCAAATTGCCCGCGCAACTGTTCCCAAGTCCCCTCCCGGTGTTCCTCCCAGAGGTGCGGGATGATCTCGGTATCGCAATGGGTGACAAAGCGGTGTCCCTGCGCGGCGAGCTCTTCGCGCCGTTCCACGTAATCGAAAAGTTCGCCGTTAAAGACGACAAAGAGATTCCGCTCCTCATTCGTCATCGGTTGTTGTCCGTCGGCCAGGCCGACAATGCTCAGCCGGCGGGAAGCCAATGAAATTCCGGGGCGCTCGAGAAACCCTTCTTCATCCGGACCGCGATGGATCAGCGCGCGGGCCATCCGCTGCACCACCCCGGAAGGCGCGGAGCGCTGCCCGGCGAGATCCATGATTCCGGCAATACCGCACATCAGGTGGTTACCATGGCAGAGGTCGCCGGCGCGGAAAGTCGGGCAGCGACGAGCGCTTCTCGTCTCGACGCGTTTCCCGGCCGTTTATGCGTGCGTTTTATCAACATCGATTTCCCAGGACGAGGCACCGGATCAGACGCGCTCTCGCGTATCCTGTTTCTCCGCCATCATCTGTAAAGCGTAATTCGCGGCTCAGATACGTGTGTCCGCGCGCTCGAAAACGAATGCAAATTTAACATCATTGAATGGCGGGTCGTCCGTTGACGTCTTACTCCCCCGCCCTGATGGGTAGATCGTTTGACATGCTCGCCGTCAGCACTGATCAATCCGCCGCTGCCAGGTAATTCATGACCATGCAAAAAGAACGTATCGCCATCATTGGAGTCGGCTGCCGTTTCCCCGGCGGGGTGAACTCCACCGATTCGCTCTGGAAATTTCTCACCGACGGTCGGGAAGGCGTCTGCGACGTGCCGGTGGATCGCTGGAATGTCGAGCGCTACTACGACCCCGAACCGGGCGTGACGGGCAAGTCGATCGTGCAGCGGGGCGGGTTCATCGACGGGATCGATCAATTCGATCCGCAATTCTTCGGCATCTCGCCCCGGGAAGCGCCCTATGTCGATCCGCAACATCGTCTCCTCCTCGAGACGGCTTGGGAAGCGATCGAGGACGCGGGACTCGTGCTCGATTTCGATCGCGGAACCGATCTCGGCGTTTTCGTCGGCATTTCGCATAACGACTACCAGGGAATGCAGAGCAATCCCTTCGATCATTTCGGCATCAGCCCGCACACGCCGACCGGCAGCGCGCACAGCATCGCCGCCAATCGCATCTCTTATTGCCTGAACCTGCGCGGCCCGAGCGTGGCGATGGACACCGCCTGTTCCTCGGCGCTCACGGCCCTGCACATGGCCTGCGAACACATCTGGACCGGACGCGGCGACGCCGCACTGGCGGGGGGCGTCACGGTCATGATCACCCCGGGCGGCTTCATCGGATTTTCCCAGGCGGGCATGCTCTCGCCGGAGGGGCGTTGCGCCGCCTTCGACGCCAGCGCGAGCGGATTCGTCCGCGGCGAAGGCGCGGGCATGGTCTTACTGAAACGGCTTTCCCAGGCGATCGCGGATGGCGATCCGATCCAAGGCGTCATCCTTGGCACCGCGATCAATCAGGACGGGCACACCAACGGAATCTCGCTCCCCAGCCCGGAAGCGCAGACGCGACTGGTGCGCGACGCCTGCAAGGACGCGGGAATCGCTCCTGAGGAAATCGGATTTGTCGAAGCGCACGGAACGGGCACCGCCGTAGGCGACCCGATCGAAGCCCACGCCCTCGCCGATGCGCTTTGCGCCAACCGCTCTGCGCCTCTCCCGATCGGCTCGATCAAAACCAATCTCGGCCATCTCGAAACCGCCGCGGGAGTGGCAGGATTGCTCAAGGCGATGCTCGTCCTGCAACACGGGCAGATCCCGCCCAGTCTTCATTTCAAAACGCCCAGCCCGCACATCGATTTCGAGAAGCTCAAGTTGCGCGTGCCGACCGAGATGGAGCCTTTCCCGGATGGAAACGGCGAGCGCATGGCCGGCATCAATTCCTTTGGCTTCGGCGGCGCCAACGCGCACGTCATCCTGGGTGAGCCGCCGTCTTCGCAGCCGGCCAAATCTTCCGAGATTCCTGTTGCCCGGCCCTGGCCGCTGATGCTTTCCGCCCGCTCCGAAAAAGCGCTGCAGGCTTCCGCGGCCAACCTGAGCGCCTGGGTAAAACAGCACGCCGAATCCAACGGCAGTTCGCCGCTTCTCCCGGATCTCGCCTACACGTTAGGCGCGAGGCGCAATCATCACCCGCATCAGCTCACCCTGACCGCCGCGAACTGGGCGGAACTGACCGAAGAACTCGATGCCTTCGCGAAGGGTGAAAGCAGCCAGAAAATCCGTTCCGGCTTCCGCGCCCGGCGCGAGACGGCGCCGCGCATCGGTTTCATCATGAGCGGGCAGGGTCCGCAATGGTGGGGCATGGGTCGCGAGCTCATGAAACACGAGCCGGTCTTCCGCGCCGCAATGGAACGCTGCGACGCCGCCCTGCGTCCCTGGGCCTCTTTCTCGCTTCTCGAAGAACTTGGTCGCAGCGAAGAATCGTCCCGCATCGCGCGGACAGAGATCGGGCAGCCGGCTATTTTTGCCATGCAGGTGGCGCTCGCCGCGCTCTGGAAATCCTGGGGCGTCGAGCCGGCCGCCGTGGTGGGTCACAGCGTGGGCGAGCTCGCTGCCGCCTGCATTGCCGGCATTTTCTCCGTCGAAGATGCGGCCCGCATCATCGCGCTCCGGGCGCGCTTCATGGAAGAATGCGGACGCGGCGAGGGCACGATGCTCGCGGTCGGTTTGGCGGAGGAAGAAGCTCTCGCCCTCATCGCGCGACACGATCGCACGGTCACGATTTCCGCTTATAACGGCCCTCGTTCCATCACCCTTTCGGGTCCGCGGCTTTCGCTCGAAGCGATGGCCGCCGAGCTCGAGACCCAGGGCGCTTTCGCCCGACTCGTTAGGGTCGATCATCCCTTCCATCATCCGCTTATGCGCCCGGCGGCGGAAGCTCTGGAGGACGCCATCGCCGATCTCAAACCGGAGCCGGGCAGCGTCCCATTTTTCAGCACCGTCACCGGCACGCGCCAGGCCGGCGAAGCCTGCGATGCGGCTTATTGGGGGAGCGGAATTCGCGAGCCGGTCCGTTTCGCTGCGGCGGTCAATGCGCTGGCGGATTTTGGCGTCGACGTCTGGCTCGAGTTGAGCGCGCATCCCGCCCTCGCCCATGCCGCCCAGGAATCGCTCTCGACCCGGGAGGGCAAAGCCGATCGTCGTCTCTTCCGTCCGCCGGGAGCGCGAGTTCGAATCCCTCCTGGAAGCGGCCCTGGATCTGCATCGCGCCGGGGTTCCGCTCGATTTCTCCGCCATGACCCCTTCGCGAAATCTGTTGTCCCTGCCCGCCTACGCCTGGGAAAAAGCCCGTTGGTGGAACGAAACCATCGATGCGCGCGAAGGCCGGCTCGCACCCGGCGGCCGCGGCCTGCTCGACGTGCGCTTGCCGCGCGCCACGCCCACCTGGGTCGCGCGGCTCGACTCCCGTCACATGGCTTTCCTGAAGGATCACAAGGTCGAAAACCATCTCATCTTCCCGGCCGCCGCCTTCGTCGAAATGGCGCTGGAAGCCGGCGTCCAGCTCTTCGAGGGCCGGCCGTTCGTGATCGAGGATTTCGAGATTCGCAAACCGCTCCTCCTGCCGGACCCGCCTTCCGCCGTGCAGTTGGAGATCGACTATTCGCCTAACGAAAGAACTTTCACCATTCAGAGCCGCTTCGATCAAAGCGTTTCCTGGTCGCTCCACGTCGTCGGCTCGCTCCGCAGCGAAAGAACGGAATCCGCCTTTGCCGCCACCAAATGGAAACCGAATCCGGGCACGCAACCGGTCGAGATCGAGGGTTTCTATCGCCACATGAGCGATCTCGGTTTGCGCTACGGCGAAGAATTTAAGCCGGTGCGCGAACTAGCCGCCGGCGCGGGACATTCCTCCGGCCGGGTCACTTTATCGGACGCGATCGCGCCGCGGGCCGGCGAATTCGCCCTCCATCCGGTTCTCCTCGACGGCGCGCTCCATGTCTTCTCCGCCGGCGCCGCGACGGTCGAAGATCGGCAGGCCCGAATGAAGTTGCCGGTCCGCTTCGGGCGCATCCTTTTCCTCGGTTCGCCCGGGGCGGCAACGCAGGTGAACGCCACCGTGCGGGAGTTTGCCGATGATTTCATCGAGGGCGACATCGCGATTTATGATGAGACCGGAAAGCCCTCCGTCCTGGTGGATGGTTTCCGGGCGATCAGCCTGGCCGGCGCGGGCCGGGCGAAGGGGCCGGGCGGCGCGCGCGACCTGACTTATCACGTCGCCTGGGAGCGCACGCCTAACGAGTCGGCAAAAACCCCGCTGGCACCGCTCCCGCTCGACCAGCTCCGGACGATCGCGCAAGACGCGCTCGAAGAAGTTCTCGCGATCCGCGGAAGTGCCGAGCTGGAAGCTGCGCTGGCGGCGGCGGACGATCTCGCGGCCAGCCAACTGGCGCGCGGCCTGCGCGAGATGGGTGTCGTGGCCAAGGCAACTTTCGATGCCGATACCTTGCGCGTCGCGACCACGATGCGCCCTGCTTTTGCCCGGCTCACCGCCGGTCTCGTTAGGCACAAACTGCTGCGCCAAACCAAATCCGGCTGGCAGCCGACCGCTCGTTTTGCCAAGGCCGCCGATTCCGCCGGCAAGATGCTGCGCGATTATGTTCAGGCTCACCCCGGGCATCTTCCCGAAGCGCTCCTCTGCGAAGGCAATTGCCACGAGCTCGGCGCGATCTTGCGCGGCGAAAAGGACGCCGTCCAGGTCCTCTTCTCCGGCATCGGCGCGGAGTTGCTCGACCAATTTTACGGCGACGGCCTCTTCACCAGTCACTGGCTCGCCGCCATCGCCGCCGCCGTCGCCCGCGCCGCGCGCGCTTTGCCGGAAGGACGCGGCCTGCGCATTCTCGAGATTGGCGCCGGCACCGGCGGGCTCGCCTCGCAGACCCTGCCGCAGCTCGAGCGCGGCCTGCATTCCTATATTTTTAGCGACGTCTCGGCGGCCTTTTTCTCCGGCGCCGGCAAAAAGCTGGCCGCCTTTCCCGAGGTCGAGTTCAAGATTTTCGATCTCGAAAAACCGGCCGCGGAACAGGAGCTGGAGGCGGGCTCGTTCGACTTCATTATCGGCACGAATGTGATCCACGCCGTGAGCCGACGTCCGCGCCGCTTTGGAAAACCTGCACGGGCTCCTCGCGCCCGGCGGCAGCCTTATTTTCATGGACACGGCGACCCCGCAACTTTGGACCGAAACCGTTTTCGGCCTAACGAGCGGCTGGTGGCGTTTCACCGATCGCGAGTTGCGCCCGGTGCAGCCATTGCTCGAGCGGGAGCAATGGGAAACCGTCCTTCGCCAGTCCGGTTTCCGTGAGACGGCTTCGTTGCCCGGACTGATTGGTCCGACCGGCGGGGAAGGCCAGATCGGTTTGCTCGCGCGCAAGGCTGTGGGCGAGACATCGACCACGGTCGAGACGGAACCGAAGGCGCCGGAAGAGAAATCATGGCTTGTTTTCGCCGATGCCGCCGGCTTCAGCGACGGCCTGGTCAGCCGGTTGCGCGGCAGCGGTGCGCGCTGCCGCGTGGTGCGCGCCGGCGACGACTTTGAGTCTGACGGCAGCGATGCCTTTACCGTTCGCCCGGGCGTCTTCGCCGACTGGCAAAAGCTGCTGGAAGAATGCGCGGAGACCTTGCCGGAGCGGATCGTTTACCTTTGGAATCTCGACGAAAAAATCGGGCAATTCCACAGCCTCGACGCGCTCCTTCACCTAACGAACGCGCTGGAAGCGATCCGGCCGGCGGCCAAACTGCGGCTCGACCTCGTGACCCGCAACGCCCAGCCCGCCGGCAGCGAGCGGCAGCCGACCGCCGTCGCGCAGGCCCCCGCCATCGGTTTGATGCGGGTGATCCTGAACGAACACTCCAACCTCGCCTGGCGCTCGATCGATCTTTCCGCGGAGGATTCGCCTAACGATGAGGCAACGCTCTGGCGCGAGCTGCAGGAGGACGGCCCCGAACGCGAAATCGCCCTCCGGGGCGAAGCGCGTTATGTCCGCCGCCTCGATCGCGGGCGGCCGACCCGCGAGCAGTGGCTCGATCCGGAGCTGCCGCTGCGGCTCGAGTCGCGCGAGCGCGGACATCTCGACACGCTCGGTTTCGTCCCCTTCGAATTGCCGTCCTGCGAGTCCGGCCAGGTCCTGATCGAAGTGAAAGCGGCCGGGATGAATTTCCGCGATGTCCTGAAGGCGCTCGCGCTTTATCCGGGCGACGCGCCGGATGCGCGCATCTTTGGCGACGAAGTCGGCGGCATCGTTAGGGCGGTCGGCCCGGATGTGACCCACGTTGCTCCCGGCGATCGTGTTTTCGGCCTGGCGGTATTTGGCCTGGCCAGCCACACGCTGGCGCGCGCCGGCGATGTGCGGCGCATTCCGGCCGATCTGACTTTCGAGGAAGCGGCCACCCTTCCGGTCGTCTTCATGACCTCGTGGCATGCCTTGCATAACGTCGCGCGGATCCGCCGGGGCGAACGCATCCTGGTTCACGCCGGCGCCGGGGGCGTCGGAATGGCGGCGATCCAAATCGCGCTCCATCTCGGCGCGGAAGTGATCGCGACCGCCGGCAGCCCGAGCAAACGCGCCCTTCTCAAAACGTTAGGCGTGCAGCATGTGCTCGACTCGCGCCAGGGCGATTTTGCCGAGGCGGTCCTCGAACTGACCGGACGCAAAGGGGTCGACGTGGTCCTGAACGCGCTCGCCGGCGAGGCCATTCCGATGGGGCTTTCCTGCCTGGCGGAGTTTGGGCGCTTCATCGAGATCGGCAAACGCGACATTTACCAAAACACCCGCATCCCGCTGCGACCGCTGCGCCAGAACGCTTCTTTCCATGTCGTGGCGATGGACGCGATTTTCCACGGCGACGAAGAACTGACCCGCCAGATGCTGGAGCAGATCAGCGTGCTGGTCGAGCGCGGCGCGCTGCGGCCGCTGCCCTATCGCGCTTTCCCGGCCGACCGGATCGACTCGGCTTTTCGCCTCATGGCCGGCGGCAAACACATCGGCAAAGTGGTGGTGGCTCTGGCCAACCCATTGCTCGCGCGCCGCGGCGAATTGCCCGCGCCGGGATTCGAGGTCAAACCGGACGGCGTCTTATCTGATCACGGGCGCGTTCGGCGGTTACGGCAAGGTCCTGGCGCGCTGGCTGGCGGATTGCGGGGCGCGTCATCTTATCCTAACGAGTCGGAGCGGCGCGACTAATCCGGAGTCGATCGCGTTCGTGAAGGAACTGGAAGAGCGCGGGGTGGAAGTGCGCGCGGTCGCCGCGGACGTGGGCTCGCCTGACGGAGTCAGGGAACTCTTCGCCGAGATCGAAGCCGGGGCGCATCCGCTGCGCGGCGTTTTTCATCTCGCGATGGTGATCGACGATGCGCCGCTGGCGGCGCTGACTCCGGAACGGATGCTTGCTGTCGTTAGGCCAAAAGCCCACGGCGCCTGGCTCCTCCACCAGGCGACACGGGCCATGAAGCTCGACGCCTTCGTCATGTTCTCTTCCGTCTCGAGTATTTTCGGCAACCCGGCGCAGGGAAATTACAGCGCCGCGAACGCTTTCATCGATGCCCTGGCGCATCATCGCCAGGCCCTCGGGTTACCCGCGCTCGCCGTGAACTGGGGCGTGCTCGGAGGCGAAGGTTATGTCGCGCGCAACGAACGCGTCGGGGAATTTCTCGCGCGCCAGGGCACGAAAGGAATCACGCAGGGCGAGGCGATGTCGCTGCTCGAGTCGTTCCTCGCGGCCGGCTGCGCGCAGACGATTGCGATCCGCGTCGATTGGAGCAAATGGCGCCAATTCTTTCGGGGCATGCAAGAGAATCCGCTCCTGGAGCGCATCTTTGCCGCGCTCGGGAACGAGCAATCCACCGGCGCGACGAGCGATTGGCGCGCCCGGATCGACGCCGCGGCTCCGGCGGAAAAACCAGCGGTGATTTCGCAGGCGGTGCGCGAAGCGGTCGGCTCGGTCCTGCGGGTCAAGCCCGACAGCCTGCGCGATGATCAGCCGCTGACCGATCTCGGATTGGATTCCCTCATGGGCGTCGAAATCGAAACGTCGCTCGAAGCGGCGGTCGGGGTCGCTCTCCCGCCCACGAGCCTGATGCGTGCACGGACCATCGGTCAGATCGCAACGTTAATTGCCGGCCACCTCGGCGGAGCGACCGCGCCCGCCGAGCCCGCGCCAGCGGCAGCCGTCGCCCCGGCGGAAGGGGCCAGCGCCGTCGACCTCGACGCGATTTCCGATGAAGAAATCGAACGGCTCCTCGGCTCGGGCAGCGCGACCGAGGAAACCGAGGCGACGGAAGGCGCCACCCGTTGACCCCGCCGACAAGCGCAATCGCGATGCCTGTCGATCGACGCGCCCGGCTCAAAGAATGGCTCGAGAGCGGAGAAGCGCAGCTTCATCCACTGACCTTTCCGCAACGAGAGCTCTGGGAAACCTCGCCCGTGCCGGTGGAGGACCCGGCCAACCACATCTGTTGCCTGATCAACGTGCAGGGGCTCCTGACCGAGCGCGATTGCCGGGCCGCCATCCAGCGGGTGGTCGATCGCCAGGAAGTTTTGCGCCTCTCGTTTCTGCCCGGCAAAGAGCGTCCCCTGCAGATGATCCGGAAAGCAGGCGAAGCCAATTGCGTCTGGCGCCAGATCGCGCCGGGGACGGACGGAGCGGAGATCGAGGAATTGGCCCGGGAAATTTTCCGGAAACCGTTCGATCTGGTGCAGGGACCGCTCTACCGGGTGGTCGACCTCTGCCGCTCGCCTAACGACCACGTGCTCGTCTTCGCGATCCATCACGCCATCGCCGACGGCTGGAGCCTGGGCGTTTTCGTCGAGGAACTTTTTGCCGCCTACATCCAGGGCCTGATGGGATCGGACGAGGCCCTGCCGCCGGTGCCGCTGCCCTACACGGCGTGGGGCGCGAGCGAGCGCGCCTTCTGGCAGCCGGCGGTGCTGACGGAACGGGTGGAGTTCTGGAAAAGAAGGCTGTCCGGTTCGCAGCCGACCTGGAGCGCGCCGATCACGCGCGGCGCGCCGCAACGCTGGGTTTCGCGCATCCCGCCGGCGGTGGCGAAGGAGACGCAGGAGCTGGCGCGCCGGCTGGCCGTGACTTTTTTCAGCACTCTGCTCGGGGCGTTCCGGATCGCTTTTGCGAAATGGACCGGCAACGACGATCTCGTGGTCGGCACCCCGGTGGCAAATCGGACCCGGCAAGGCGGACGCGAAACGATGGGCTATTTCTCCGGCATCGTGCCGCTGCGCGACCGGGTCGATCGGACCCGAAGCGTGGCCGATCATTTGCGCATGGGTCACCAGGTGACGATGGATTCGTTTGCCAATGCCATGCCTTTCGCCGAGCTCGCGCCGGCGCTCGGCGAACGCCCGGCGCCGGGGCATAATCCGCTCTTCGAAGTGCGCTTCGCCTTGCAGAACCATCCCATCCCCGAGGTCAAAGTATCCAATCTCTCGGCCCGGCTCCGGATGCGCTCGACCGGCACCGCGCGCTTCCGGCTCGGCTGCGAAATTACCGAGGACCGCGAAGGCCCGGAGGTCGCCTGGCTTTTCCGGGAGAACCTATTTTCGCAACGTGACATCGAGGAGCTCGATGGCATATTTCAGCGCGTCCTGGCGGGAATCTGCCAGGCGCCGGAAAGTCGCATTTCCGAACTCCCGACCTGACTTCGATGAACGGCGTTCTCACTGACCAGGAATTCAGCAAATTGCACGAACCGCATTGGGTCGTGCGAGGCGCGTTTCAGCTCCTCGTTTTCGCTCTCATCGGCACCTTGGCGCTGCTCGCTTTCACGGTCTATCGCGGCTGGATTTGGGCCGCCGTCCTGCTCGTGCTCGTCGCCAGCCACCTCATGCATGGCACGCTCATCGGGCTGCACGAGGCGGCGCACGGGTTATTGCGCAAGAATCGTCGCTTTAACGAGTTCGACGGAATCTTGATCGGGATTCTCAGCCTGATGAGCTTTAGTCTTGTACCGCGTGGTTCATCAGACGCATCACGCTTACCTGACGACGGAACGGGACCAGGAATTTTGGCCGCTTTCTCTCCCGACAGTTCCGCGCTGGAAGCGACAACTGGCGGCATTTCTCGAGTTGAATTTCGGGCTCTTCTTCGGGCCGTTCCTTTTCCTGCGCGTCTTTTTCCGCTCGCCCTCCTCGGTCCGGAGCAAGCGGGTGCGCCGGCGTGTTTGGGCGGAGTTGGGACTCATGGTCGTGGTCTGGACGCTCGTGATTTCGGTCGTGGCGATGTTTGGGTTATGGAAATATTTCCTTTGGCTCTATCTCGCGCCGGCGTTCATCGCGGCCAACCTGCAGAGCTGGCGGAAGTACATCGAGCACGTCGGGATGACGGGCGACACCGTGAACGGCTCGACCCGAAGCATCGTGGCCGATACCTGGATGGGGCGGCTCGTCTCCTTTACCCTTCTCCACGAACCGTTTCACGGGGTGCATCATCTTAAGGCCGGCCTGACCCATGCCGAGCTGCCTTTGCACGCGGACAAACTGCAGCCGGCAAACCCGGGTGAACGCCCGCCCTTTCCGAGCTATCGCCATGCTTTTATCGACCTGATGCAAAAGCTGGCGGATCCGCGGGTCGGGCCGCAATGGCAGGCGGTCGAGTCGTCGGGTTAAATCCGGCGGCGGGCGAAGTCTTGGCCCAGGGTTCGACCGGTTGGACGGACGCGTCTTCTATAGTCGTCTGGGAGAGGGCCATACCCGCGGCCCGCTACGAATCCTTAGAAATGAAAACGAACTTCAAAACAATCGGCGTGGCTCTGTTGGCCGCCGGCATTTGTGCCTGGTCCACGGAAGCGCGCGCCCAGGCCAGCACCACCACCACTGTGACGACCACCAAAGGCGCTTTCACCGAGTTTGTCCCGGGCTCGAAAACGGTGGTGGTGAGGAGTGAAACGAATCCCAACCCGTTACGCTATACCTTGACCGAGCAGACCACGATCGTGGATGAATCGGGCGCGCCAGTCGCGATCGAGCGCATCTCTCCCGGAAGCCCGCTCGCCGTCGAGTACGCGACCACCGGCGATCGGCTCGTTGCCTCGCGCATCGTGGTGCAACGCCCGGCCACGACTACCGCGGTCACGACCGCTCCCGCGACCAGTACTACCACCACCAGCACAGGCACCGGTCCGGTTCTGACGGAGCGCCGGACCACTACGACGACCACGACGACCCGTCCGCTGACCGATGACGAGCAAGACGCACGGGAAGACGCCCGGGAAGATCGCAAAGAGCGGGTGGAAGAGCGGATCGAAAAACGCCAGGAAGCCGTCGAGAACGCGAGCGAAGCAGAAAAAGAGCGTCTCGAAAATCTGAAGGACAATCTCGACGACGATCAATAGGCGGGCTATTGGCTCTGCGTCGCGCTGGCAGATGGCCGGGACGGCCTCATAATCAGATGATGATCCCGCCCTCTGCCAGCGCCCAGCCTCTGCTCGAGGCGAAAGGTCTTACCCGGGAATTCGACGACGGTCAGGTGCAAGCCCTGCGCGGCGTCGATTTTTCCATTCAGGAAGGCGAGTTCATCGCCATCACGGGCCCGAGCGGCTGCGGGAAGTCCACTCTGCTCCAGTTGCTCGGTTTGCTCGATCACCCCACCTCCGGCACCCTGCTCTATCGCGGGAATTCGCGTCCCCGATCTTCCCGACCCCGCAGCCTATCGCGCTTCCGAGATCGGTTTCATCTTTCAGGCTTTTCATCTCCTCCCCGCGTTCACCGCGGCGGAGAATGTGCAGATCCCGATGTTCGGAACCGAGCGTTCGCTTTCCGGGCGACGCGAGCGCGCGGCGGAGTTGCTCAAGCTGGTCGGGCTGGAAGATCGGTCCGATCATTTTCCCTCCAAACTTTCCGGCGGCGAACGCCAGCGGGTCGCGATCGCGCGCAGCCTGGCCAACGAACCGGCGCTTCTCCTGGCCGACGAACCGACCGGCAATCTCGACAGCAAGAACGCTCATCTCATTCTCGATCTCATCGTCAGGCTGCAACAGGAGCAGGGCCGCACCATGGTGATGGTGACGCATGATCCCTCCATCGCCGAGCGCGCCGGGCGGATCCTGCAGATGATGGATGGCAGGGTCGTTTCGGACCAACCTTCTCCCCGCACCGGGTCATGACTTTTTTTACCGTCGTCATTCGCGGCCTGCTCCGCCGGCCCGTCCGCACCTTCCTCACCCTCGCCGGCATCTCCATCGGGATCGCCGCCGTCGTCGCGCTGGTCGGGATGTCGCGCGGCTTCGAGAAAGGCTGGCAGGTCGGGCTCAAAGCGCGCGGCACCGACCTCGTCATCAGCAGCCGCGGCGGATCGCTGACGCCGAAACCATTTAACGCCTCGATCCGCGATCAAATCGCGCGCCTGCCCGGCGTGGTCGCGACCTGCAATCTTCTCGTCGAAGTGACGAGCGTGGAGGATTCCGATCTCATGATCCTGTCGGCGCGGGAGTGGGGCGGATTTTCCTGGAGCAACCTGAAACTGGTCTCGGGCCGCATGCCGCAGAGCGGCGATGAAAAGGCGGTCGTTCTCGGCCTGACGGCGGCGGATATTCTCCAGAAAAAAGTCGGCGACCCGATCCAGGTCGAAACCGCGGAGCTCAAGGTCGTCGGGATCGTGAAAGGCGGCGCCCTCGTCGAAGACGGGTCGGTCATCATGTCGCTCGGCCTCCTGCAGGAAATCCTCGCCTCGCCGAACCTGATCAACGCGATCGACGTCCGCGTCACGCCCGGGATGAAAGAGCAGCAGATGCAGGATCTCGTTCAGCAAATCCAGAAGCAGGTCCCGGAGGTCCGGGCGGTGACGGTGGCCGACCATCTCAGTAACAGCGAGGGATTCCGCATGGTCCGCGCCATGACCTGGGGCACTTCGCTGCTGGCGGTTCTCGTCGGCGTGCTCGGCGTGATGAATACGATGCTCATGACCGTCTTCGAGCGGACCCACGAGATTTGCGTTCTCCTCGCCGTCGGTTGGAAACGGAGCCGCATCATTCTGATGGTGCTTTACGAGTCCGCCCTGCTCGGATTTTTCGGCGGCGTCGTCGGGGTCACGATCGGCGCCCTCGGGGTGCGGGCGCTCGGCGAAACTCCGGCTCTGCGCGGTTTGTTGCAGCCCGATCTCGGATTCTCTTTGCTTGCTCTTTCTGTCCTCATCGCCCTGGCCGTCGGCGTCCTCAGCGGGCTCTACCCGGCCTGGCGCAGTTCCCGCCTCGCGCCGAGCCAGGCTTTGCAGTCGGGCTAGGTTCCAACTTCGCTTTTGTGCTTATGAAACATTCATTTCTCTTCCGCGCGATGATCGCCGGATCGCTCATCGGATCCGTTTTTGCACAGCAACCTTCCCCGCCGCCTGCGCTCTCGGCCGAAGCCTTGGCCGCCAGGCTGGACGCGGTCGGGCAAGGGAGCGCGATTGTGCGGACCCAGATGGAAATTCGGAATCACGCCGGCGGCAAGCAGACCTTCCAGCTCCAGATCAAGCAGCGCCGAACGAAAGCGGGAACGGATCTCGTCTATCGCGTGCTTTGGCCTAACGACCAAAAGGGAAAAGCCGTCATCCTGCATCAGAAAGCCCGGTCAAGCGCCCTCCGGTTCCGTCATTACACCGCCCCAGGGCGTCCGCGCCCTCAAGGAATCCGAAATGAGTGCAGGGCTCCTCGACAGCGATCTTGCCTACCGGGATGCGGTGGAAAATTTCTTTGCCTGGAAAAAACAGGCGCTCGTCGGCCGTGAAGTGGTCGACCGCGTGGATTGTCAGATTCTCGAATCGAAGCCCGACTCTTCGGCCGAGTCCAGCTACGGCAAAGTGCGAAGCTGGATTGATCCCGCACGTCTCGTCCCGCTCCGGATCGAGAAGTATTCTCCCTCGGGTGAATTGATCCGCCGGATCGAGACCACCCGCGTCGCGCGCGACGACCGGCAAAACTTCATCCCAGCCGGTCTGACCGTCCGCGGCCCGCGCAAGAACACCGTGACCGAATTCAACGGCGCCAGCATCAAGCACGACGTGGAGTTTTCCGACGCCGATTTCACGCCCGACTCGGTTTTGCGTTAGCAGTGCTTAGGCGCGGGCGCCGCGTGCTGTCTTCCTGCCGTTCCCCGCACTTCGATTGAAAATCGAAGCTACGTAGCGCCGATTTGCAATCGGCGAACCGCCCGGCCGGACCCTCGAACTATTGTCCGATGCTGTAGACCTCAACCAAAGCGACGCCGGTAGTGTCGCCCGCGCCCTGCACCACGCCGGTATAATTGCCCGCCGACAGCGTGGCGTAGATGGCGGACTCGTTAATTTTGCCCGCTAATCGCAAGGCGTTCGCGGCTGGCGGCGTAATCGGTGGCGCACTGAACAGATTTTCTCATGAGATCTGGGGCGCGACCGGGAGCTGGGAAGGTAGCGCAAGCTTCCATCTTGCGGGCTAGTCTTCACGCAAGGTGGAAGCTCGCGCTACCAAAAAAACCCCACTTGTCGGGCTTGTGAATAACTGTTAGTAACTTCCCGACTCACTTGGAATGAGAATCCTGCCCGCGCTCTTCGTTGCCGCTCTCGGACTGTCGTTAGGCGCCTGCGGCACCACGCGCAGTCTACCGGCTTACGAGAAGCCGCTGGCCAAGGCAGAATTCCAGCAGGTGCGCACCACCGCTTACACTCACACCGAGGCCGATCACAGACAGTATGGCAATCGCACCGCGCTCGGCGGCGTCCTGCGCGCCGCCCCGGTTCCAGCCGTCCCACGTGCCCTCCCGCTCGCGCCGCAGAAGGTCTTTCGCGGACCGGAAACGAGTTACCAGCCGGTTGCCTATGTCTCGCGCCTCCAGCCTTTCCAGGCGCCTGACTTTTCCGACCAGGTCTACGGCAGCGCCGCGGCGGATTGGTCGCGCTGGCCGGCCGGGACGATCTTTCGCGTCCTTTCGACCGGACAACTCTACCGGGTGGAAGATTACGGTTGGGCGCTGGCCGGCCGGAACACGATCGATCTCTACATGGCCACGCCGGGCGAGATGAATCGCTGGGGCTTGCGCCAGGAAATGATCCAGGTCGTGCAATGGGGCGATCCGGAAGCGAGCCATCGCCGGCTCGCCCGCCACACCAAGTATCGCCACATCAAGCGGATGGTGCTGCAGCTCGAGGGCAAGCACCGCGCCGCCGCCAATCTCGACTAACGATCGCCCTGCGGGACCGGTTTTTCCCGACTCGTCAGGCGGCCGATCGCTTCCTTGAGCCGTTCCCAGTCGACCGGCTTGGTCAGGTGCTCGGAAAATCCGGCGGTTCGGCTCGCGGCCAGGTCTTCATCGGTCCCGAAGCCGCTCAGCGCGATCCCGTGCAGGCCGTAGGTCGCGCGCAGGTGTTGCATCAATTCCAGCCCGCTCCCGTCGGGCAGGCCGACGTCGCTGATCACGAGGTCGAAGGTTTTCCCGGCGGCGAGCGCGCGCGCGTCGGTCACGTTGTTAGCCAGGGAAACGTCATGCCCGGCCTTGGCCAGGATGCGGCGCAAAACGCGCGCGGTATCTTCGTGATCTTCCACGAGCAGGATTTCGACGCCCTTGCTTTCCGCCAGCTCGCCGACCAGATAGGTGGCCGGACCATCGAGGAGCGAAGTCTCCATCGCGTTCAGGGTAATGGTGAATGTGGCGCCGCGGCCGCGGCCCTCGCTCGCGGCCGTGATCGTGCCCTGGTGGAGATCGACCACCCGTTTACAAATGGCGAGTCCGAGCCCGAGCCCGCCAAACCGGCTCGTGACATCGCGTCCGCCTTGTTCAAAAGCCTCGAAAATGCGCGGGAGCAGCTCCGGTTCCATCCCGACGCCGTTGTCGCGCACCACGATCTCGATCGAGGTCGGGTTGAGGTTGCGGGTGATGATTTCGATCCGCCCGCCGGGCGGGGTGAACTTGACCGCGTTCTTGACCAGGTTCCAAAAGACCTGCTGAAGCCGGGCCGAATCGCCCCAGGTGTGGAAATGTTTCGCCTCCAGTTGCCTAACGATCTCGAGCCGGCGCCCGCCCGAGTCGCCTTCCGCGATCTTGAGGGCGTGCTCGATCAGGGCATGCAAATCGACCGCGTTGCTATGCAGCTCGAGCTTGCCGTGCGCGATGCGGGTGAGGTCGAGGAGGTCGTCGATCAGGAGCGCTTCGAGCTCGATGTTGCGCTGGAGCATTTCCAGGTCGCGAAGCAATTCATCGCTGAGCGAGGGATCGCGGCGCAGGGTTGCGATCGTCATCAGCACCGGCGTGAGCGGCGTGCGCAGCTCGTGCGAGAGCATGGCGAGGAAATGATCCTTCGCCCGGTTGGCATCCTCCGCCTCGCGTTTCGCGCGCTGCAGCTCGAGCTCGCTTTGTTTCTGCGCGGTGATGTCGAGGACCGTCCCGATAAAGCGCGCCGCGGTACCGGTGAGATCGAAAAAGACCAGGCCTTTGGCCGCGAGCCAGCGTTCTTTTCCATCCTCGATTCCGATCGTGCGATACTCAATGTCGTAACGCCCATCGCTCCCCGGCTGGAGCGTGCGGGCGACGACGTCAGCGACCTCGTCGCGATCCTCGGGGTGCAATCCACGCAGAAAAGTCTCGAAATTGACCTCGGCTTCCGGCGGCAATCCAAAGAGTTCCTTGCAACGATCCGACCAGCGCAGCAGGCCGCTGAGCGGATAAAAATCGAAAGTCCCGGCATCGACCGCCTCGACCGCGAGGCGGAGCCGGTCTTCGCTTTCCTGGAGGAGACTTTCGCTCTCGCGCATCCGTTCTTCCTGCTGCTTGCGCTCGGTGATATCGGACCGGAAAATGACGAGGCCGTCTTCCGCCGGATAGATGCGCGTCTCGAGCCAGACGCCCCATTGTTCATGAAAATGATCGAAATGATCCGGCTGTCTCTCGGCCAGCGCGCGCAGGCAGCGCTGATGAAACTCGGTCCCGACGAGCTGGGGAAAAAGATCCCAGATTTTTTGCCCGATCATCTCCTCGCGTTTGAGCCCGGCATGTTCCGCGACGCGGGCGTTGAGATAGGTGTAGCGCCATTCCGAATCGAGCGCGGAGAAAGCGTCGCTGATGCTGCTCAACACCTGTTCACGTTGGGCAAGGAGATCGCGCACCTCGCGCTGCCGGCGCCGCGCGCGCAAGGCGACCTGGGCCGTGCTCAGGAGCGTGATGACCCGGAACGGCCGCTCCAGCAGGACCACATTCGCGCTCGGGCCGAAGATCTCGAGCGCGCGCAGGCTGACCGCGTCGCTCCCGCCGCCACTGGTGAGGACGATGACGGGAATATCCGACCAGGCCGGCTGCCGGGCGAGCACCTCGAGGAGGAGAGGCAACTCCGAGGCGACCAGCGCTTCCTGCGCGAGGAGAAGGGCGTCGGTCGATTCGTCGCAGCGGCCGGCTACTTCCGCGACACTGGCGCAGACATCGGCCGCGATCCCCGCCTGGCGCAACGTGGCCACGGCCAGCGCGCCGTCCTTGCCGGTGGGGGCAAGAACGAGGACCGCGTTGGCAAAGTCATCGCTTCTTTTCATCGCCACGCTTGGGTCCGTCTGGCGGCGGTTTCACCTTCAACATCTCGGGGGTTCCACTGAGGACGCCACGGAAGTTTTTCAAGGGCGGACCGACGGCGATGCCGGTGTCGGCGATCTTGAGTTCCCGGATGGTGCCCTCGTGGCTGCCGGTGCGTTTTTTCACCACCGAGAGCGCTTTGTGGACTGAGCCTTCCGCTTCGAAATAACGCAACATCACGACCGTGTCCGCGAGGTAAGTGACATCGACCGGCGTCTGCATGTAGCCGATCAGCCCGTGCTGCGCGAGGACGAGGATGGTGACGACACCCTGCTGGTTGAGATAGGTGAGTAGCTCGTGCAATTGCAGGCTGAGCGCACGCTCGTCGCTCATCGATTGCAGGTAGCCGTTCAGGCTGTCGATGAGGATGAACTTTGCGCCTTCTTTCTCGACCGCGTGGCGGACGAGCGAATTTAACTGGCCCGGGGACAACTCCGCCGGATCGATCTGGGTCGCTTTCACCGTGCCCTCTTCGATCAGTTTCGTCAGGCCCATTTTCAGGCCTTCCGCCCGGGCGCGCATCGTTTCCAGGCTTTCGTCGAAACTGTAAATCTGGCTTTGCTCCCCGCGGGCCGCGGCCGCGAGGATGAAGTGGAGGGCGAGAGTCGATTTGCCTGAGCCGGGCGGTCCCATGAAGAGGCTGCTCGAGCCGCGCGACAGCCCGCCGCCGAGAAGCGCGTCGATCCCTTTGACGCCGCTTGAGACGTTCTCGCTCTCGAAAGGGCGATGATGTTCGGCCGCGACCAGGCGCGGATAAAAAACCAGCCCGCCCGTCGTGATGATGAAGTCGTGGTAACCGCCGCGGTAAGTGGTCCCGCGAATTTTCTTCACCAGGAAACGGCGCCGTTCCGCCCCGTAATCGGGCGCGGTTTGATCGAGCGCGATGACGCCGTGGGCCAGGCTTTGCACGTGGGAATCGCTCCCCGCCGTGCTCGTGTCGTCGAGCAGGAGCGTGGTGCAATTGCGACCAGCCAGGTATTGCTTGAAGGCGAGAATCTGCCGGCGGTACCGCAGGGCCGATTGCGACAGCAGCCGCAGCTCGGAAAGGGAATCGAACGCCAGCCGGGTCGGCTGCACCCGGTCGACCGCATCGAGGAGCAGCTTGGTCGTTTCGGTTAACTCCACTTCCGCGGTGTGGAAAAGCGTGTTTTGCGATTCCGCGCTCAGTTGTTCGTCGATCGCGGACAGCTCGACGATTTCCAGGCCCTTGAGCGACCAGCCGTGCGAGCTCGCGACCTCCTCGATCTCTTCCCGCGTCTCCGAGAGACTGATGTAGAGGACGTTTTCGCCCGCGCGCGCGCCCTCGAGGAGAAACTGGAGCGCGAGGGTCGTCTTGCCCGAGCCGGGCGCACCCTGCACGAGATAAAGACGACGGGGCGGGAAACCGCCGCGCAGGACATCATCGAGACCGACGATCCCGGTTCTTACTTTGCTCAGTTTTTCGGCGCTCATGGAACCTTCGGGGACGCTAACGAGGTTTCTTAGAAACGCGAGCGAGAGCCGATCTGGATGCAAAAAACCCGGGCTCTGCGGCGTTGCTCCCGCGCCTGAACACTCCATCTTGGAAAGACGATGGGAGGGCTGGAGATCAACTTGGTTGTGCCGGATCTCTGGCAACAGGAAGCGGTCCGCGCGCTCCAAGCCGGGCGGGACGTCGTCGTGCACGCCCCGACCGGTGCGGGCAAGACCTACATTTTCGAGCTCCTCTATCCCTCGCTCAAGGGCCAGGCCGTCTTCACCGTCCCGACCCGCGCCCTCGCCAACGACAAGCTCGCGGAATGGCGCGCCCGCGGCTGGGATGTCGGCATCGCCACCGGCGATCTTGCCCTGAACCTCGACGCCAAAGTCGTCGTCGCCACGCTCGAGACCCAGCGCTCGCGTTTCCTGCGCCGGGAAGGCCCGCGCCTGCTCGTCGTCGATGAATATCAGCTCATCGCCGACCCGGTGCGCGGGGTGCACTACGAGCTCTCGCTCGCCCTCGCCCCGCCCGGGACGCAGCTGCTCCTGCTCAGCGGAAGCGTGCACAATCCGCAGGACGTGGTCGAATGGCTGCGCCGCATCGGGCGCGATGCCGTGCTCGTTAGGCACGATCAGCGGCCGGTGCCGCAACACGAAGTCGACCTGCGCAATCTGCCCGACGTTGGTTTTCTTCAGGTGCGGGAATTCTGGCCGCGGATGATCGCAAAAGCACTGCACGGCGGGTTGGCGCCGGTTCTCGTTTTCGCCCCGCGTCGGAACGCGACTGAGGAAATGGCGCAGGCCATCGCGAGCGCGGTGCCGGTGCGCGATCCGCTCCCGCTCTCGCCGCAACAGGAAGCGCTCGCGGGCAAGCGCCTCGCGAAAATGCTCCGCAGCCGGGTGGCGTATCATCACAGCGGCCTGAGCTACGCCGTGCGCGCCGGTTTGATCGAGCCGCTGGCCAAGGCCGGCCAGCTCAACGTCGTCGTCGCCACGATGGGACTCGCGGCCGGGATCAATTTCTCCATGCGCTCGGTCCTGATCACCGACACGCGTTATCTCTCGGGCAATTTCGAGCGCCAGGTCGAGCCCGATGAATTGCTCCAGATGTTTGGCCGCGCCGGCCGGCGCGGGCTCGACGACACCGGTTTCATCTTGTTCACCCCGGACCAGCCGCGGCTCAGTTTCGCCCGGCCGCGGCAATTGAAACGCGCCACGCAGGTCGACTGGCCGAGCTTGATCAGCGTGATGGCGGCCGCTGCTCACGCGTCAGAGCGACCCGTTGTAGCCGGGGGCGCTGACCCCGGCCCGGTTGCGACGTCTTTCCCCGCCGGGGTCGACGCCCCCGGCTACAGGGCCGCGGTCGAGGTGAGCCGTTCGCTTTTCAGCGCGCAGCGCGTCCCGCTCGGAGTTGAGCACTCGCTCGCCACCGGCCCGAAACCTTGCGGGCTCTGGGTGGACGCGGAACGGGCCCGTTTCGTCCGGCGGCCGATCGTCGAGATCCTGAACAGTCGCGAGGAATGGGAGCCGCGCGGGGAGAAAGGTGTAGTCGTCGTTAGGCGAAGCGCTCCTCCGCGAAAATGAACGCTGGGTCCCTGCGCTCCGGGTACCGAAAACGCTCGACCGTTTCAAGCTCGGGAATCTTTGCCGATTGCCCGCGAAGAAGATCTACGGGCGCGAACTGCCGCTTGCCACCGCCGTTCGGGAACAGTCCGCCCTGCAACTGGTCAAACCGCTGCGCAAAACGTTGCAGACAAAATCACTGCCGGAAGAAGAGCTGCAGGCGCGGGTGACCGAGTTCATGCCGCAATGGAGCGGCGGCGGGGTGGTCGACGAGTTCGTCCGGCGCGGCGACGTTCTTTCCGTCCGCGTCGATTTCTCGCCCGTCCCGATCGCGGCCTGGCGCGACTCGTTAGGCCAGTTCCTCGTCGACCCGCCGGAGCGGGCCGCGCTGCCGCTGCCCTGCCGCGGTTGCCCGGAGCTGGAGCACGACCAAACGGTTGAGATTGTCGCGTCGCCCGCCTTTGCCTGGCGCCGCCTAGGCTTGGTCGAGGTGGATGGAACACCCACGCGCCGCGGAGTCGTCTTCGGCTTTTTCCAGGGCGGCGAAGGACTCGCCATCGCCGCCGCGCTCGAGGACGAGACCTATCCGGTCGACGATCTTGTCTTCGACCTCGCCAATATCCGGGCAGGCCCGCGCTTCGCCGGCGACGACGCCCCGCTGGGTGGACGGCTCGGCGCGCTTTGCCAGCGCGTCTACGAGCGCGCCGATCATCCCGGTTACCTCGAGATGGGCGTGCCGGTCCATTACGGCTCAGGTGCGTCCGAAGTCATCCGCGAAATCGTCACCAACCCGACCGGCCGCTATAAAATTACTTCCGATTCCTTGCGCCACGGCGACGTCGAGCGCGCCCTGATGGAATGGCGCAGCCTTGTCCGCCACATCTCATCCGCGCCCGATGTCGAGTGGGACCGGTGGCGTGCCTTGATCCTGGCCGCGAAAGATTTGCTGAAGCGCAGCACGTCCCCGACGTCGCTCGACTTCCCGCCGCTCCTCGCCTCGCAGCAACGCCGCCTCGAGTGAGTCGCGCTACTTGTTTTCTCGCATTTCGTCGCGTCGCATCGGCATGGAGTCGATCAAGCGGAAGAGTGTTTCCGGTGCGACCGCGGCGGCACGCCGAAGCTTTACGCCTCCATCCTTCCCCACGAGCAAAAGGATGAACTTGTTACCGGACAGGTCGAATCTTTGCGCGACTTCGGGATGGTCGCGCGGTTGCTTGAGGCTGACGAGGGTGATGTCGCGCTCGTTTAGGCCAGCTTGCTCTCCCTGCAGGAGTTGCTGCTGGCGCTGCAGTGTTTTCTCCGTGCCAGCCGGGGCATAAATCACGACGATCCGGCGTTTCCAGCGCAACTCATCAAGGTTCACGGGAGCAGCCTGCGCTGAGAGGCAAGCCAGGCAAATGAGAAGAGGCAGAAGTGATTTCATGAGCGGGTGTGAAAGGATTTACGTGCCGCGCGCGCTTTTGGTTTCATGGCGAAGCCGCTCGAACTCCGCTCATGCTGTGTTATCGCTTCGAGATGGAGAAAGCAACGCCTGCCGAACTCGGCTATCGCATGCCCGCCGAATGGGAACCACATGCCGCCACCTGGCTCTCCTGGCCGCGGCGCGAGGGAATCAGCTTTCCCGATGCCTACGACCGGGTGATGCCGGTGTTTCGTGAAATGGTGGCGGCGCTGCTCGAGTCCGAACCGGTCAACATCAACGTCTGCAACGGCGCGCACGAAGCGGAGGCGCGGGCGGTGCTGGACGACTTGCCTAACGAGCGCCTCACCTTTCACCTGATCCCGACGAACGAGCCGTGGTGCCGCGATCACGGGCCGATCTTTCTCACCCGCGAGAAGGAGCCGCGGCTGGCGGTGGTGGATTGGGATTACAACGCCTGGGGCGGGAAGTATCCGCCGCACGATCTCGATGATGTCGTGCCGACCCGGATCGCGGAAAAGTTTGGGCTGCCGGTTTTTTATCCGGGGATGATCCTCGAAGGCGGCTCGATCGAGGTCAATGGAACCGGCGCGCTGCTGACGAGCGAGAGCTGTTTGCTCAATCCGAATCGCAATCCACAGCTCAAGTCGCGAGCAGATCGAGCAACGGCTGCGCGATTATCTCGGCGTGCGCGAAATCCTCTGGCTCGGTGACGGGATCGAGGGCGACGACACTGATGGGCACATCGATGACCTGACCCGCTTCGTCGCGGAACGCACCGTCGTGACGGTGGTGGAAGACGACCAATCGGATTCCAACCATGCGCCCCTGCAGGCCAATCTCGAACGGCTCCGCGGCCTAACGATAAGTGGAAGGCCGCTCGAGGTTCTCACCCTGCCGATGCCGGCGAGGATCGACCGCGAGGGCCTGCGTCTGCCGGCGAGCTACGCCAATTTCTACATCGCGAATACGAGTGTGCTGCTGCCGACGTTTGCCGATCCGAATGACGCCGTCGCGATCGAAGTGCTGGCGCGCGCCTTCCCGACGCGAAAAATCGTCCCGATCGATTGCCGCGAACTCATCTGGGGCTTGGGCGCATTTCATTGCCTGACCCAGCAGCAGCCAGCCGTCAGCTGAAGCGCTTAACCCTGTTTCAAGGCGCGCTCCAGCACCGGCCAGACATTCGTCGCCAAAATCTTCTGCCCGCTGGCGTTGGGGTGGATCATGTCGGGCAGATTCAGATGGGGATTGCCGGCCACGCCATCGAGGAGAAACGGGACCAGCTCGGCGGAGTTGCGCCGCGCTAGCTCGCCATACATCAGACCAAAAGCGGTCAGGGAATCGTCGACCGAAGTCTGCGGAAGCTGCATTCCCGCCACGATCACACGCACCTGCGGCGAATGCGCGCGCACGCGATCGATGATCTTCTGCAGATTCGACTCGATCTGCGCGACCGGGACGCCGCGAAAGATGTCGTTGATCCCGAGTTCGACGATAAAAACGTCGATCGGCCGGTCGAGCAGGCGGGGCAGACGGCGCAAGCCGCCGGCGGTGGTGTCGCCGCTCACACCGGCGTTGATGATGCGCAGGCGCTGGCCGGCCGCCTCCGCTTTTTTGGAAAGCAGTGCGGGGAACGCCTCGGTCCGTTTCAAGCCGTAACCCGCGGAAAGGCTATCGCCGAGGACGAGCACGGTCGGGATTTTACCGCTGGCGGCGGTCTGCTTTTTCGCCAGGGCCGGGGCGGCGGTGAGCCCGAGGAGGAGAAAAGGGATAAGGAAGCGCATGAGCCGATCTTCGACTGCCGCCGGGGCGGTTTTGTTCATTCACTTGCCTCCCCTTTCGGGGCGTTCTAATGGTAACCCCCGCCGCATCCGCGGGCTCGCAACTCAACCAACCATTCGCATCTTTATTTATGGCAAACTTCGGCATTAACGGCTTCGGCCGCATCGGGCGCAACGTCTTGCGCGCCATGTCACAGGACCAGGTCGCGCAGGTCCGCGCGATCAACGATCTCACCGACACTAAAACCCTCGCTCACCTTCTAAAATGGGATTCGGTTCACGGGAAATTCGACGGCGAAATCAGTTTCGACGACCAGAACATCATCGTCCGCGGCCACAAGATTAAGATTTTGAAGGAGCGCGACCCGGCCAAGCTGCCCTGGAAAGATCTCGGCGTGGACGTGGTCATGGAGTCGACCGGCTTCTTCACCAGCCGCGACAAAGCCGAGCTGCACCTCGCAGGCGGCGCGAAGAAGGTGCTGATCAGCGCCCCGGCCAAGAATCCCGACGCGACTATTTGCCTCGGGATCAACGACGAAATCTACGACGCGGCCAAGCACACCATCATCTCGAACGCGAGCTGCACGACCAATTGCCTCGCGCCGCTGGCCAAGGTCTTGAACGACAATTACACGATCGTGAACGGCTTCATGAGCACGATCCACAGCTACACGAACGACCAGCGCATCCTCGATCTGCCGCACGAAGATTTGCGGCGCGCGCGCGCGGCGGCGGTCAGCGTCATCCCGTCGAGCACGGGCGCGGCGAAAGCGATCGGCGAAGTGTTGCCCGCACTGAAGGGCAAACTGAACGGCGGCTCCTTCCGCGTCCCGACGCCGGATGGTTCGGTGACCGAGTTCACCGTCATCCTGGAAAAAGAAGCGACGGCCGAGGCGATCAACGCCGCTTTCAAGAAAGCGGCCGGCGACAAGAGCTACAGAGGCGTCCTGGAATACAGCGACGAGCCGCTGGTTTCGCGGGACATCGTGGGCAACCCGCACTCCTGCATTTTCGACAGCGGACTAACGATGTCGCAGGGCAAATTCGTCAAGGTCGTCGGCTGGTACGACAACGAATGGGGCTACAGCAATCGTTGCGTCGAGATGCTGGAAATGATCTCGAAGTAGACCCGATGGCAAAGCTCAGTCTTCGCGATCTGATCGTGCGCGGGAAGCGCGTGCTCGTGCGGGTGGATTTCAATGTCCCGACGGAAGAGCGCGACGGCAAAATCGTCATCACCGACGACACCCGGATGCGGGAGAGTTTGCCCACGATCAATTACCTGCGCGAGCAGGGCGCGAAGACGATCCTGATGGCGCACTTCGGCCGGCCGAAAGGTCAGCCGGTGGAGAAATATTCGCTCCGCCCGGTCGGCCTGGCATTGCACGACCTGATCAATCATCCGGTCGCGTTCGCCCATGACTGCATCGGCGCCGACACCGAGGCGATCATTGAGGACATGAAAGAAGGCGACGTCACGCTGCTCGAGAACGTGCGCTTTTACGCTGGTGAAGAAGCAAACGACCCGATGTTCGCCGAAGAACTGGCCAAACTGAGCGACGGGATCTACGTGAACGACGCTTTCGGAGCCGCCCATCGGGCGCACGCCTCGACCGCGGGCGTGACCAAGTTCGTCCAGCAATCCGCCATGGGATTCCTGATGGAGAAAGAGCTGAAATATCTCCACGAAGAACTGGCCCGGCCGGCCAAGCCGTTCGTCGTCATCATGGGCGGGTCGAAGGTCTCCGACAAAATCGGCGTGATCAAAGCGCTAATGGAAAAAGCCGACACCATCCTGATCTGCGGCGCGATGGCGAACACCTTTTTCAAGGCTCAGGGCATCCCGGTCGGCGCCAGCCGCGTGGAAGCGGATAAGCTCGATCTCGCCCGCGAACTCCTCGATCTCGCGCAGAAAAAAGGAGTGAAATTTGTTCTCCCGGTCGACGCGCTGGAGACCGACGCAATCAAAGCCGGCGCCACCACCCACATGACCGGCCGGCTTTCGCCTAACGACGGCGTGCGCGAGGGCTGGCAGGCGGTCGATCTCGGGCCGGATTCGATCAAGCTTTTCCAGGACGAGATCGCACGCGCGAAAACAATCCTCTGGAATGGTCCGCCCGGGATTTTCGAGATCGCGGACTTTGCCGCGGGCACGCTCGCGATCGCCGAGGCGCTGGCGAAATCGGGTGCCACCACCATCATCGGCGGCGGCGACTCGGTCACGGCCGTGAAACAAGCCGGCCTGGCGGACAAGATGACTTTTATTTCCACCGGCGGCGGCGCCTCGCTCGAGCTGATCGAGGGCAAGGAACTTCCCGGAGTCGCGGCGTTAAGCGAAAAATAACCAACCAGACATGCGCAAAAAAATCATTGCCGCGAATTGGAAAATGCACATGACCGAGAGCGAGTCGGAGGCGTTTATCACGACCTTCCTGCGCGAGATCGGCGACCTCGATGAAGTCGAGATCGTGATCGTGCCGCCTTTTACCGCGATCTCGAAAGTCTCCGCCCTGCTCACCCAGACGCAGAGCATCAAGGTGGGCGCGCAGAACATGCATTGGGAACGGAGCGGCGCCTTCACCGGCGAGATCAGCCCCGCCATGTTGCGCGAACTGTTTGTCCGCTACGTCGTCCTCGGCCATAGCGAGCGGCGGGCGATGTTTGGCGAGACGGATGAGATCGTGAATCGCAAGCTGCGGGCGGCGCTCGAGGAAAAACTGCGCCCCATTCTCTGCGTCGGCGAAACCCTCGCGCAGCGCGACAAGGGCCAGGTCGAAAAAGTCATCTCCAGCCAGCTTCGCGGCAGCCTGGCCGACGTCGACGAGGCCGGATTTCATGAAATCGTGGTCGCCTACGAACCCGTCTGGGCTATCGGCACCGGCAAAGTCGCGACAACGGAGCAGGCCCAGGAAGCGCATGCCTTCATCCGCCGGACGCTGGGTGAAATGTCCGATGAGAGCAACCGCGGAAAAAATCCGCATCCAGTACGGCGGGAGCGTGAAGCCGGACAACGCGCGCCAGCTCCTCGAGCAGCCGGATATCGACGGCGCGCTCGTCGGCGGGGCGAGCCTCGATCCGCGCAGTTTCGCCCAGATCGTGCAGGCCGGCGTGCCTAACGACGAGGCTTAGAACTTCCTTTCGCCTAACGAGGGTGCATCAGATCGAGCGCGAGCTTCCACTCGCCGGCCCGGTCCTTGCGCCAGATCCGCATGTAGTAGCCGCTCACTTCTGTCGCCGGCGCCGCCGTGTATTCGCCCCAGACGAAGCCGAGGTCGCCCCCGCGCGAAACTTCGCCGCCCTTGGGCGACTCCGAACTTGACCGGAGCCGCTTCTTTTTTCAAAGCGGCGGTGGCTTCCGCGCTTCCGATGATGGGAAATTGCTTCGGCAGATAAAGCCGGATGTTCGCCTCCGCGCAGCCGGCGAGTTGCGCGGCCCGGTCGGCGGCATAGCGGCCATCGTGCGCCCGCATGACCGGCTGCGCATCTTCCGCGGCTTCGTTCGGGGCGTGGTTCTCGACCAGCTGCAATTCCGGCGTCGGCCCGGTCGGCGCGGGATTTTCCGAGCCCAGATCGAAGGCCAATTTCCACTGCCCGTTTTCCCAGCGCCAGACGGAAACGAACTGGCCATGGGCGGCGGCTTCCTTGTCGGCGGGGTTGTTTTTAAAACTCCAGGGGCCGGTGGTGTAACCGAAGTCGCCCGTCGTCGAGGTCGCCGCCAGGACAGGCTGCCATTGCAAGACCGATTTCGATTCCGGCTTTGCTCCCCAGCCTTCTAATCCGTTTACCGGACCGGGCAGGAAGGCGGTGCTCTCTTTCGAGAGCGCATGGAGAAACGCCGTTCGCGTTCCTTGGGCGAGCGCTTCCGCGGCGAAAGCCGCCTCGGCCGCGACGAGGGATTTCGCGTCCCCGGTTTTTGCCGCCTCCTCCGCCGCGAGGGAGACCGCGCCACAGACGAGGAAGAGCGAGCAAACGGAAATGGGCAAAGTTTTCACTTCGTTAGACAAAAGCTGCATTTGGCGGCGTCTCAATCTAAAAGACGTGAAGAAGAAATGGAGAGTGCGCGCAGCGAAGACGATTGGCAGGCCTGTTTTAAACAGCTCGGTCCCGCGCTTCTCCTGTTCGCCCGGCGCTGGACCAACTGCCGCGCGGAGGCCGAGGACGTGGTCCAGGAAGCCTTCGTCCGTTTTTGGCGGCGCCAGCATTCGATCGACAACCGCGCCCTGCTCTACGCTACCGTCCGCTCCACCGCGCTCGATCGCATCCGGGGCGAACAACGTCGCGCCCGGCGCGAAGCGGCCGTCGCCCTCGACGGCGCCGCGCATTTCGAGCCGCAGTTTACGACCATTGATGAAGACCAACAGCAACTGGCCGCGGCGGTCGAGCGTTTGCCGGACGAACAACGGGAGGTCGTCATCTTGAAGATCTGGAACGACCTCACTTTCGCCGAGATCGGGAGCGTGCTCGAGATCTCGCAAAATACCGCCGCCTCGCGCTACCGCTACGCGCTCGGCGCGCTCAAGAAAACTCTCCAGCCCCATGAATGATTTCTCCGAGCTCGAAAGTGAGTTGAAAAAACTGCGCCCGGCGCCGGTCTCGGACGAATTGCGAGCGCGGATCGAAGTCGCCCTCGCACAACCGGCCGCGACCCCCACCGCCGGCGTCCTGCCGCGCCGCTCGCGCCGGACCGGTCTCTGGTGGTCGCTCGGTCTCGGCCTCTCGACCGCTTCCGCGCTCGTCCTCGTCTGGCTCGCGTTTTTTGCCGAGCCGCCTCCCGCGGCCCCGGTGCTTGCGCAGGACACCACCAGCCCCGTCCCGGCCGATGCCTACGATCCCGGCCTGCAACCTTCCGCCCTCAGCCAGGTCGTCTATCGGCGACGCGACGAGGGCCTCGTTTTCTCGCCTAACCAATCGGAGCGACCGCTCCGGCGGGTCCGCTACGACACCCGCGAGACGATGCAGTGGCGCAACCCGCAGACGGGTGCGTCGCTGCGCGTCTCCTATCCGGCGGAGCAGGTCGTGCTCACGCCGGTCTCCTTTCAGTAACCAGGAAAAACCAACCCATGAAAAAACAAATCAGCCTAACGACGGCGCTGGCCGCGCTGCTTCCGCTCACCGCCTTTGCCCAATCGCCCAGCCCGACCCCCGCCACTCCCGCGATCCAGTCCATTCCCGTCGACGCCGTCCGCTCCTTCCAGCCAGCCGGCACCGCCGGTTGCGCCCGCGCCGCCCGCTCCGCCGCGCGGACGTTTCCACGATCACGACCGCGGCCCGAAGGAACCGGTCATCTTTCTCGGGGTCGAGACCTCCGATGTCCCGCGGGTCTTGTCCGAGCAGATGGGATTGCCGAAAGGCTTCGGGGTGGTGATCGATTACGTCGTCCCAAACAGCCCGGCCGCCGCCGCCGGTCTGCAGCAGAGCGACATCATCCGGCTGCTGAACGACCAGCAGATCGTGAACCCGAGTCAGCTCGGGAAATTGATTCGGAGTTTTGCCGATGGCACCTCGGTGGATTTCACCATCATGCGCAAGGGCAAGGACATGAAAGTCAGCGTCAAGCTGGCGAAGAAAGAAGTCTCCGCCGGCCGCGGCGCCTTCGGTTTCGAGAAGGAATGGAAATTCGACGACCTGGAAAAGATGAATTTCGATTTCCAGGCGCCCGATATGGCCGCAGTGCGTGAAGCGGTGAGGCGGGCGAAGGATGAGGCAATGCGGGCGGGCGACGAGGCGCGACGGGCGGTCCGCAATTTACGCATCGTCACGAGCGACGATGGCCTGACGAAATCGACCCGGATCGATCTCGGCCGGGCGACGATTACTTTTTCCGACGACCAAGGTGAGCTAAAGATCGAAAACGCCAGCGGCCGGAAAATGCTGACGGCGAAGGACGCACAGGGCAGAGAGCTCTACAACGGCCCGATCGAGACGACGGAAGACCGGGCGAAGTTGCCCGATAACGTGCGTCAGCGGCTGGAGAAACTGGAGCGCCAGGAATTGCCGGAGGCGCCGGAACCACCGGAAGCGCCGGAAGCCCCCGAAGCGCCACAGGCTCCGGAAGCGCCCGAGAATAACGCATCCGTCGGCCTGCAAAGCGCGCAGTGCACGAACGCCGTCTATTCGCCCAACGGACAGACCGGTTGGCGCCGCAGCACGTTTGTCCTGTAGACGTTTCGCTCTGCAAAACGCGGGCCTCCGCTCCCCGGGGCCGCACCCTCCGCTCGGCGGCCGTCGGCGAGCCGCCTGTGCTCCCCGGAGTCGCCGCGACGCGCTTTGCTACAACTAGAACGCGCCGTGAAGCATGACCGCGCCGTAGGGCGCGCCGCTTTCATTGTGGTAGCGCACCTCGGTCCGATGGTAATCGAACTGCCGATACGGGACGTAGCCGCCCTCGACGGTGAGGGAAAAGTTGGAGTTGATCTTCCATTCCGCGCCCGCGCCGACCCGGATTTCTTCATAGCTCAACCAGGCTTCGTTCAGGCTGGTGTCGCCGTTGTTGTCGCCGAAATGATCGCCGGTGCGGAAAGTGCCGCCCTTGAGATTGCCGCCGCCGAAGACGGTCAGATTACGGCTCACCGCATACTCGAGCCGCGGGGTCGGGAGAGTGGCGTTGAGTGTCCACTGCGGGGCAAATTTCCAACGCACGCCGCCGCCGGGAATAACCGGGAACCGGCTTTGCACATTCACGCCGACACCAAAGACGAACTGCACGTCCGGGCTGTAAATGTAGGTGCCGCCGATGATGAACGGGACGTTGAAAGCGTCGCCATCGAGATCATCGAAGGAGGTGCCGTAGAAACCGGGCTGGGCTTCGATGCGGAAGAGAAGCGAATCGGAGAATTTCGTGTCGAGGCCGACGATCGAGTTCATCGCCTGGAGAGTGTTGGGGAGCTGCTGGCCGCCATTGGGGAAGCCAAAGGAGAAGCGTTCCCATTGCGCGCCGAGGCGGAGGATGCCGAACTTGATCCGCGGGGTGTAGACGAAGGAGACGTTCGAGTAGTACTCGTCGAAATCATCCACGAGCCGGTTGCCGCGCTCGACGTCCGCGCCGCCGATGTAGGCCTGTTCGATGGTGAATTCGGCGGAGAATCTATAGGGCGTCTCGACCACGGCTTCGCTGGTCTTGGAAAAATCCCCGCCGTCGCCGGCAAAGGCGGAGCTGGCAAGGGCGATGCCGAGGAGGCCGGCAAGGGCGAGATAACGTAAAATCATTGGCTACTATGGCGTTGAAAGAGGGTCGCCGCCTTCAAAATATCCTTCCGCATGGCCGATTCGGAGGCGAGCCGCTCGATGCCATGGAGGTCGCCGAGCGAATCGGCGGAGATGAAATCGCCCCGCCAGACGAGGGTGGCAGGCTTGCCGCCGACCTCGACCGGCCAGAGCTGGTAGAGGGTAAGGGCGACATTGTAGCCGCCGCTGGCGTAGAAGAGGCCGTCGGCGATCTGGGCGCCGCCGCCGGCGGTGGAACGGTTATAGGAAGCGCCAATGGTGAGGACGCCTTGCGTCCTCGACCTCGAGCAGCTCCCAATACATCTCGGGCTTGAGCGAGCCTCTGCCGCCGAGCAAACCGGTGCTGCCGAGGAAACCGCCGAACTGGCGATTCACCTTGCCCTGTTGTCTGACGAGCGCGGCAAATTCTTTCCCGGGTTGAACTGCGTTGCCGGTGTGATCGTAGGGCGCCTGCGCCGACGCGCCGCCGCTGGCGAAAGACTGGGCGCGCTGCAGCAGAACTTCGGACCAGAATTTGAAAACCGGCTGGCCGGGCGAATAGCTCTTCGCCTCCGCCTGGCTGAGCTGGAGCTCGGACGACATTTTCTCGGTCGCGGCGGCCAGCGCCTTGACCGCAGCGTTGCTCGGCGGGTCGGTCAGCTTCGCGAAATTTCCCGCGGAGGGCGTCGCCGGCAGGTCGCCGTGCAGGTAAACATTGAGCTCGCGATGCGCCGTCGGGTCAAAGCGCTTCATCGCCGCCATCACCTCGGCGGGGGTTTTCGAAATGACGAGACAGCTCTGGACCGAGAGGTGGCGCGGGTTCGACATCGGGGCTCCGGCCGCGGTCTTGATCTCGCCCTTCGCCAGCTGCGCGAGATCGACTTTGCCGAAGACGGAAAATTCGGCCAGCTCGCTCACCGGATCGGCGGCGAGGAGCGTGACTGGAAGGAGAAAGAAAAGGCAACGCAGGAATTTCATGGTCAATCGTAGCTCCGATTTGCACTCGGAGCATCGTCGATTCGAAATCGACGCCACGCCGCCGCCTCCCGTGAGATCGTCCGTTCAACGCGTGGCCAGGCAGTTGCGCTTGAAAAAAAGGCCGTTTCCCCTAGTGGAGGGACCGGATGAAGGGTTTCCCGCGTTTTCTTTGCAGATGAGCGAACCGATAATCGCCTTGAACGGGCTGACCAAGACCTACGGCGACCTCTGCGCGGTGGGCGATCTGTCGCTCCAGATCAATCGCGGGGAAATCTTCGGTTTCCTCGGGGCAAACGGCGCGGGTAAATCGACCACCATGCGGATGCTCTGCGGCTTGGTCCACCCCACCTCGGGTCAGGCGACGATCGATGGCGCCGATGTCTGGCAGGAACGCCACAACGTGCGCCGGAAGTTCGGTTACATGGCGCAAAAGTTCAGCCTTTACCCCGACCTGACGGTGCTGGAGAACCTGCGCTTTTTTGCCGGCGCCTACCGGGTGCCGCCGGACGAATTGAACGCCCGGATCGAGCGCATCCTGAGCCAGATGGATTTGAAAGAGAAACGCGACACCGCGGCCGGCAGCCTCTCCGGCGGGATGCGGCAGCTGCTCGCGCTCGGGTGCGCGCTGGTGCACGAGCCGCCGCTGCTTTTCCTCGATGAACCGACCTCGGGCCTCGACCCGGTCCATCGCCAGCAGATGTGGGATCTGCTTTACGACCTGAGCAACAACGGGATCACGATCTTTGTCACCACCCATTACATGGATGAGGCGGAGCGCTGCACCGAGGTCGGGTTTATCCACGAAGGCCGTCTCCTGGCGAAGGCTTCGCCGCGTCGTTTGAAGGCGACGTTCAAGGCGAAATTGCTCGAGCTCGACGCCAAGCCGGCCATGGAAGCGCTCGTTAGGCTGCGCGAAACTCCGGGCGTGCTCGGCGTTTCCCTGCGCAGCGGAAGTCTGCGCATTTACGCCGCGGAAGCGGAAGCGCTCCTGGCCGAGTGGGAGCGCGCCTGGCCCTTTCCCGAGATCAAATTACTGGCCCATCGCTGGGCCGAACCCGACATGGAAGACGTCTTTACTGCCTACTCACAAGGCTACGCCGCGATGCTCAACCCGGAGGCGCTGCGATGAGAGTCGGTTCCTCCTTGCAGGCGATCAGCAGCGTGGCGGTGAAGGAGTTCATCCACATCTATCGCGACTGGCGCATTCTCGTCCTGCTTCTCATCCTGCCCCCGGTCTTCACCCTCATTTTCGGGCATGCCTTTGAAACGACCGGGGCGAAAAACGTGCCGGCCCTGCTCGAGGACCGGGACAAATCGCCTGCGAGCGAGGTCTTCGTTCGCCAGTTGCAGGACGAGACAACCTTTCAATGGAAGACGTCGCAGAAAATCAGCGGCAACCCCGATCTGCTGCGCGACGAGGTGCATGCCGCGCTCATCATTCCGCAGGGCTGGGGGATAAGCCTGAAGAACGGCGACCCGATTCCGCTCGCGCTCTATCTCGATGGGAGCGACACGAACACGGCAAAGGAATTGGAAGGCCGAATCCAGGAAAGCCTCGGCGTTTTCCAGAAGAATCAGCTCGAAGCAACGGTCGAGGGGTTGCCCGAAGACGTGATCGATCTCGCGAAAAAATTGCCGGTCGATGTGCGGAAGGAATTCGTCTCGGCCATGAGCCAATGGAGCCTGACGACGAAGGTGCTCTACAACCCCGACCAGCGTTTCATCGAGTACGTCGTGCCGGGCATCATCGGGATCATTCTGCAATTACTGACCGTCACCCTGACCGCCTGCACGCTCGCGCGCGAGCGGGAGTCGGGCACGCTCTACCAGCTGATGGTGACGTCGCTGCGCCGGGGCGAAATTGTGATCGGGAAAATTCTGCCTTACCTGGCGATCTCGATTCTCCTCATTCTCGTCGTGATCGTGGTCGCGGGCTGGCATTTTGATGTCGTGTTTTACCAATGGCCGGTGCTCGCGCTCATCTGCCTGCTTTTCCTGCTCTGCTCGCTCGGGCTGGGCTTGCTCATCTCGGCTTTTTCCAAGACGCAGACCCAGGCGATACAGCTTTCGGTTTTCTTTTTGCTCCCGATTTTCGTCCTCTCGGGCGCGTTCGCTCCGCTGGAGCAGCTCCCGCAAGCCATCCGCTATCTCTCGGAATTATTTCCGCTCACACATTTTTGCCGAGCCTTCCGGCTGGTGAATCTCTACCACGCCGGCCCCGCCTTTTACGGAGGCGACCTCATCTACATGCTCGGCGCCACGATCGTGACCTTTGTCGGCGCGGCCTTTCTGCTCAAGCGCATCCAGGAATAACTCGCTCAGCGTCGCCGCTCGAGATAATCGCGGACGACCTCGATCGTGCCGAGCGTTTCATCCGACATCTGCTTGCCCGCGATGAGACGATCGACTCCGCCGAGATAGGAACGAAAGGGGGCGGAAACAAAATCGACCTGCCAGACCAGCGTCCCGCCCTCGACCGGCCAGAGCTGGATGAGCTCGAGCGACATGAAGTAAGTGTCGGAGGGATAATAGATGCAGTTCACCAGTTGCCAGGAATCGCGCGACTTCTGCGCCGCAAACAGGGCGAGCAGCAGGGTGGTGTGGTCGCGGACCTTCGTCGCTTCCCAATAGCCGACCGAATCGCTCGCTGGTTTGCCGGCGGCGACAAGCGGCTGCGCTTGGGTGATCACCTCGAAATGCCGGGCCGCCTTGGGCGCGAGCGAGAGCAGGCCGCGAAACTCAGAGATGGGAGAGATCGATTTGTCGGCACCGTACGGCGGCACGGCCGCCAGGCCGCCCTGCGCCAGAGCCTCGCTGCGCCGCCGCATGATCTCCTGCCAGGCTTCACTCGGCGACTTTGCTTTTTCGCGCAGAAGAGTCACTTCCTCGCTCGTCAGGTGGAGATCGCCCGCCTCACCCGTCCGGGCGGCGCGCGCGGTCTGGTCGAGCAGCCATTTGTCGCCGGCAAAGCCGCCATCGAGCTGCAGCTTTTTGAAGGCGCCGCCCGCGCCGGACAAAGGGTACTCGTGATAAAGGCGCACATCCGCGTCCCGATGCTCGACCGGGTCCCAATGGAGCAGCGCATTGCCGACCGCCTCCATCGGCGCCTTCACGAAATAGCAGGCCTCGAGATGAATCCCGCGCGGGAATTCACCCAGCGGTCCGCGCTCGGAAATAATCTTGCCCGACTTGAGCTGGGCCAGGTCGAGAGCCGGGAGGATGCTGAGCGGACGCAATTCCTCCAGCGGTCCAGCCGAAGCCGTCGCGCCCAGCACCAGGGCCAGCGCGACCAGGACAGGCTTTATGCCTAACAACAAGAAGGCTCTTCCTGGAACGCCCGGAAAATTCAAATCAGAAACTCGCCGACATCTGCATCCGGACGTAGGGCGAAGGATCGGTCCGGTACGTCTCGCCGGCCCGGCCGAAATCGAACTGGCGCTGAACCGAAATGCCGGCCCCGACGTCGAGGGCGACCTGTTTGGACATTTTATAGGTCAGGCCCAGCCCGGCACGATAATCGGAGAAATCGACCTGCGTTCCGTTCAGCTTGCCCGGGCGAATGTCGTTATTGCGATCGGTCCGGAAAGAGCCGCCGACCAATTGGCCCCCAGCCCAAAGATCGAGGCGTTTGGTGGGCGAATAGATGATTTTCGGTTCCGGCAGAACAGCCATGAAACGCAATTTTTCGGAGGGAATGTAAACCACGCCGGCGAGCGGGAGGACGGGAAGACCGCTGCGCAGGAAAGAGGCGTAGGCGCCGGCAAAGATGTAGAATTTATCCTCCTGCACGACGAAAATTCGGCCGAGCATGATTGGGACATCGACGGAAGAAATATTGATATCGTTCTGGAAATAAAACCCGGGCCGGACCTGGAAAAAGGCCCCGACATCTTTGCCATGCATGTAATCAATCCCGAAAACTCCAGCCATGGCCTGGAGATGGTTTGGGACCGGCGCGGCGGTGCTGCCGAAGTCATACCGGTCGTAGGCAAAGCCGACGTGGGCGTAATAGTTCCCCGTGATCAGAAAGCGGTGGCCGTATTCGAGCTCGAGCTGGAGGAGATCCTGTTTCCCAAAACTGCCTCCGTGGTTCAGGTCGCTCTCAAAAACGTAACCCTGCTCCAGCTTGAAGATGTCGAGCGGGATTTCTTCGGGCGTTTTCTGGGTGGTTGAGACGGCTGTCTTGTCGTCGACCTCCGTCCCGGCTTTCAGGCCGGGGGCGAGGAGAAAGGCGCCGCAGGAGGCGAGCAGGCAGAGCGAGTTTTTCATAAAAGGTGGGTTGTCTTAGCTCATTCGTGCGCCTGGCACAAAGCGGATTCGCCCTTTCGCAGAAAACTTTCCCGCGCTGGACTTTTTGGGAGACCACCACCGTTCCCTGCCGAGGCAGTGGAGCCGAAGCGCGACCACTTGGGCGGAACGAGGCGCGGCTCAGGCCGTCGCGCTCTCCGCCTTGGTCGCGGCACCGTTCCCGTTGGCGCGGTCGGCCGCTTCCTTCATTTCCCGGGAAAGTTTCTCAACCCGCTGGCGCATGATTTTGCCCGCCTTGAACTTCACCGTCGCCCGCGGAGGGATCACGAAACTGCTGCCGGGTTGATTGGGGTTACGTCCGACGCGCGGCTTCGTCAGCCGCGGCTGGAAGACACCGAAATTTCGCAGTTCCACGGCCACATTGCGCGCCAGGCTGTCGGTGATGTGGTCAAGCGTGCGCTGCACCACGTCGAAAACCTGGTGCTGCACCATGCCCGTCTGGTTACTGATCGAAACGACGATGTCGCGTTTTGTGAGCTTACTCATGGTGTACCAGAATCGTCTGTCGCCTGTTCATTGAGCGGATGATTTACACGAAATTTTCACGGAGCGCCCGTGAAAGTTTCGCGCGTGGAAAGCGCTCGACTGAAAGGAGTTCGGCGAAGCCGCCCTAACGGACCGCCGCGCTACGCCCAAAAATGGTGCTCAGCGCCTGGACGAAGACACTGCGGCCAAGCAACTCGCGACGCCGCGCCTTGAGCTGTCCCTGGATGACGCCGACCTTGGTGAAGACCGCGTTCCAATCCGCTTCGAGCCGGCGCGTCTCGTCGCCGGAAAGTTCCCTCACCCCGCGAATGGAGGAGGCGCGCTGGAGCACGTTCATGGCTTTGCCGGAAAGTTCCGCGACGAGGTTCAGCTCGCTGAAGATGTGTTCGCTTTCCTGCAGAAGAATCGACCGGATATCGGTGAACTGGCTTTCCTGCTCCGGCGAAATAATCGGCTTCGACTTGTCCAGCGCGTAGGTGATGAAGTCGTGCAGCTTCTTCCAGCTTTCGGTTTGCAGGGTGAGCAGCCGGAGCTGCGTTTCAAGGCTGGTGTCTCTCATCTTTGTGCGGCGACGTCCATCATGTGCATGGTCTCATCGAGTTTTTGCAGGTTATCTATCAAGAGGTGTGTCCAGGGACGGTTGACCGTCTGCACCTGGCTGATGATGCCTTCTTCAAAAAAGAAGCGGCCCTGGCGCCAGCGGAAGATTTCCGCGACCGCGGCCTCGCCCTCGACCGAGCCGTAGGAGGCGTGCCGCACCATCCCGTGGTGCAGGTAAATTTCGCTGTTGCCCCGGCCGGATTTGAAAGTGAACCGGCCGCTGCGCTGGCTCAGGCAGCTCATTTGCAGAATTTCAGCCGCCGAAAATTGATTGAGATTGCCGACCAGCGAATGGCAGGGATCGATCCCCTCCGCCGCCGGCCCGGAGGTTCGCTCAAAAGCGGCGACGCAGGCGCGCAGCTGGCGCCGCAACCGGCGATCGTTACAACTGCTCGCGATCAATTCGATGTTCTGCTCGGTCGCTTCCTTGACCTGGCCAGCGTTCGCCAGCTCGTCCGTCAGGACCACGATCTCAAGCGAAGGAAAATGCTGCCGGGTATGGATCGCCTGCTCGATTGCCACCGCGGCTTCGCCTTCGACGATGAAAAGATCGAAGTCCTCCCGCATCAGGATGTAAACGCCCTCGGCCAGGCTCCGCACGATCCGGGTCTCGACCTTGCGCATGGCATCAATCATGGCCAGGGCGCGGTCCTGGAAAACCGGATCGCTATTGAGGATGAGAAGTCTTGTGTCCACGAGCAGTGAAAGGACTTAGAGCAGGAAGCTTGCCGCAACCCGAAATGGTCGGGCTGCGCTGTTTTGGGCTGCGGCCCAATCACCGGCGCCACTCCCGCCGCGGGGCGGGTGCGGCGAAGTGATCCGGCGCGATTTCGTGGGCGGTGCGAAAATGGACCTTGGCGTAGCGCCGTAGCCCTCCCGGCCCCTCTTTTTCCACGATCTTGCGGGCCGTTTCCTTGATCGCCGCCGAGACGCCGCGACCGAGGGTGAGCCCGACCCGTTTTCCGGTGCGTTCGAGCCAGTCGATGAAGGACTCGCGTGCCAGGATCGAGGCGGCCGCGACCGCAAAATCCGATTCGGCCTTGGTCCGCTGGTCGAGCTGAATCTGCTGGCCGTGCTGGAGGAGGGCCTTTTCGATCACGCGGGCGTCGGCAAATTTGTCGGAAAGCGCGCGCGGGCAATCGGGCCGCTGCGCGAGCAGGTTCTCGATCACGCGGGCGTGGCCCCAGCCGAGGAGGCTGTTGAGATTGCCAAACTTCTCGTAGAGATCGTTGTACCGTTCCGGCCCGATCTGCACGACATCGATCGCCACCCCCGGTGTCTCTCGAATCATTTTCGCCAGCGCCCGGATCTTGGTGTCGGAACCGATGCGCTTGCTGTCCTGGATTCCGCTTTCCAAAAAAGTCCGCGCGATCGCGCGATCGGTAAACGCGCCGGCAATCACGAGCGGGCCGAAGAAGTCGCCCTTGCCGCTTTCGTCGATTCCGAAATGAGGCTCGAACATTTCCGGCGCATGCACTTCCTCATAGCCGAGCCGAGCTTCGCCGAGGACCTTCGGCTCGAGTTCGAAGGTCACAAACTCGTCGATCCCCTTGCCCTGCAGGAGAACTTTGGGGCCCTTCTCATAGACCGCCACGCTCAGCTTGTTCTTTTGCGCGAAGTAAATCGTGTACGGCTTTGGCGAAAACTCGAAGCCGGAGCTCTCGAGCAATTGCCGGAGAGCTTTTACCTGCGCGGCGGTAAGCGGCGCGGTGTAGGTGCGAAGTGGCGGCGCGGGCATGGCGGTGACGTTGCAACGAGATCATCGCTCATCGCCAGAGGCGAGAAATTTTGTCCGCCGGCGGCGCGCTCACCGACAAACCACCAATCTCCGACTTGGGGAATCGCCCACTCGTGGCATCATTGCCGGGACGCATGTCGCGACCCGCTGAAACTTCCGCGCCGCTCTCCGATCCGCGCGCATTCCGCCGCAGCCTGCAGGGATGGTTCCGGCGCCGCGGCCGCGATCTCCCCTGGCGCCGGACGCACGATCCCTACGCGGTTCTGGTTTCGGAATTCATGCTCCAGCAGACTCAGGTCGCGACCGTCATTCCATTTTACCAACGCTGGCTCGCAGCGCTTTCCGGATTTCACCGCCCTGGCGGAAGCGAAGCGAATCGGACGTCCTCCATGCCTGGCAGGGGCTGGGTTACTACGCCCGCGCGCGCAATCTACACGCCGCCGCGAAGTTCGTTAGGGCAAATTGGGGCGGTGAACTTCCCACTTCGACCGCGCCCATCGCGCAGCTGCCCGGGGTCGGTCGCTACACCGCCGGCGCAATCGCCACTTTTGCCTTCGACCTGCCGGAGCCGATCGTCGAGGCCAACATCGGGCGGGTGCTTGCTCGCCTAACGAATTGTCAGACACCGATCGATTCCACCGCGGGCACCGCTCATCTCTGGCAGGCCGCGACGACGCTCCTGCCCCGGAAAGGCGCGCGCGCGCACAACTCCGCCTTGATGGATCTCGGCGCGCTCGTGTGCGTGCCGCGGCAGCCGCGTTGCGGGGAATGTCCTGTGCGCAGTTATTGTCGCGCGGAGCAGCCGGAGTTGCTTGCCGGTGAAACGAAAACGGCCGCGCACCGTCGCGCTTTTCGAGCCGCACGCCTTTGCCCGGCGCCAGAATCGCATTTTGCTCGAGCAATCGAGCGATCGCTGGCGCGGAATGTGGATCCTGCCTCGTCTCGCACGGAGCCCGGAACAAGATCCACTCCTGAAGATCGATTTCCCATTCACTCACCATCGCGTCACGCTCGCCGTTTTTGCCTGCACGCAATCGGAGCTGCCTAACGACAAGCAGCGCTGGTTCTCGCGCCCGGCGATTGATCGCCTGCCTCGTCCCGTCGCCTCATCGGCGCGCGCTCGCGCTCCTGCTCTCCGCGGCAGGCCCGGCCCGCGCTTTGTCATCGAACTAAGACATGCTACACGGACAGAAAATCGTCGTCGTCATGCCGGCCTACAACGCCGCCCGGACGCTGCGTCAGACTTACGACGAAGTCATGGCGCACGGGATCGTTGATCGCGTCATCCTGGTCGACGATGCGAGTAAAGACGAGACCGCGGCGATGGCGCGGGCCTTGCCTAACGTGCAGGTGGAAGTCCACCCGCAGAACCGCGGCTACGGCGCAAACCAGAAGACCTGCTACCGGCTCGCGCTCGAGGCCGGGGCCGATGTCGTGATCATGATCCACCCCGATTATCAGTACACGCCCGCGCTTATTCCCGCGATGGCTTCCCTGGTTACGAGCGGACTGTATCCCTGTGTGCTCGGCTCGCGCATTCTCGGCGGCGGCGCGTTGCGGGGCGGCATGCCGTGGTGGAAATACGTCGCGAACCGCTTCCTCACCTTGATCGAGAACCTGCTCCTTGGGGCCAAGCTTTCCGAGTATCACACTGGCTATCGCGCATTCTCCCGCGCCCTGCTCGAGCAGCTGCCGCTGGAGCAGAACTCCGATGACTTCATTTTCGACAACCAGATCCTGGCCCAGGTCATCGCCCTTGGTCTCCCGATCGGCGAAATCAGCTGTCCGACAAAATATTTCCCGGAAGCTTCTTCGATTGGATTCGCCGCCAGCGTGCGCTACGGGCTGGGCTGTCTCGCGACCGCGGTGAAATCGCGCCGGCAAACTCTCGGCCAATGACGCGGGGCAGGAAGCGCTCCGGCAAAAAGCGCGCAAAATCACTCCCGAAAACCAGCTCTCCCGCTGAGCCGAAAACGAAACCGGCTCCCGAAAAGCGGCCGGAGTCTCCCGCTCCGTCGCCCAATCGCTGGAAGACACCCGCCATCTGTCTCGGGCTGGTCGCGATCACCTGGGGCGTTTTCGGCCGGGCTCTCGGCTACGATTTCTTCAACTACGACGACAGCTTCTACGTCTATCAGAACCATTGGATCAGCGACGGCCTGACCCGCGCCGGATTCGTTAGGGCGTTCACCCATCCGCTGGTCGGGAACTGGCATCCGCTGACTTCGCTTTCCCTCATGCTGGATGCGGAACTGTTTGGGTTAAACCCCAGCGGCTACCACGGCGTCAACGTCGCGCTGCACAGCATCGCGGTCCTTCTGCTCTTCTTCGTTTTGCGGTCGATGACCGGCGCGGTCTGGCGGAGCGCGCTCGTCGCCGCCATCTTTGCCATTCACCCGCTGCGCGCCGAATCCGTCGTCTGGATTTCGGAACGCAAGGATGTGCTGAGCGGCGTTTTCTTCATGCTCGGGCTCTGGGCTTACTGTCGTTATGCGCAGGGCTCGCGCCGGCTGCTGACTTATCTGCTCGTCGCCACCGCCCTCACGCTCGGGCTGATGTCGAAAGCGATGCTGGTCACATTCCCGTGCCTCCTTTTGCTCCTGGATTATTGGCCGCTCCGCCGTTTTGCCTTCTCGCCGGCCGGAGCCGATGGCCCGCGGAATAAACCGCCCACCGCCAGCATCGCGCGTTTGCTCCTGGAAAAGTTGCCGCTCCTTGGCCTAACGATCGCCATTTCGGCTGCGACCATCTGGGCGCAGAAGCAGGCGCTCACTGCCGCGCAGGATTGGCCGCTGCGCTGGCGGGTCGATAACGCCCTCGTCACGATCTGGATTTATCTGCGCCAGCTGGTCTGGCCGGCCGACCTCGCACCGTTCTATCCCCATCCGAGGGGCGACCTCGCTCTTTGGATCGTGGGCCTGTCGCTCCTCGGCTTGCTCGCGACTTCACTCGGGATCTTCCTTGCCCGAAAAAAATATCCTTACCTCGTGACCGGCTGGCTTTGGTATCTCGGCCTGCTGGTGCCGGTCATCGGGCTGGTCCAGGTCGGGTGGCAGGCGCACGCCGATCGTTACACCTACCTGCCGCTGATTGGCATTTATCTCGCGATCGTCTGGGGCGCCGCCGACCTCACCGCCCGTTGGCCCGCCCGAAAATTCCTGCTCGGAGCAACCGCGACCGCGATGCTGGCGGCGCTAATGGCGCTTCTCTTGGAAACAAGTCGACAGATGGTCGAGTTCGGTCCGCCTCTGGCGTCACACCATCGCCGTCACGACCGACAACGATGTGGCGCAGCGCGGCCTCGGCTCTGAGCTGCTCCGCCTGGGCAAGGTCGATGAAGCGATCGCGCACAATCGCGAAGCTCTTCGCATTCGCCCAGGTGACACCAATGGCCTGACCAATCTGGCCAACGCGCTCCTCCGGAAAAAAGAATATCCCGAGGCCATTCAGCACTATCGCTCCGTCCTGGCTGTCCGGCCTAACGACAGCGAGATGCACCGCAATCTCGGCAAGGCGCTTTACGAAAGCGGGGCCATCGACGAGGCCCTGGCGCAATTCCAGGAAGCTCTCCGCCTCCGCCCGGGCGACACCGACGCCGGCTACAGCCTCGGCAACGCCTATCTCGAGAAAGGTGAAGCGAAAGCGGCCATCCCGTATTTCCAGAAGGCGCTCGAGGCCGACGGCAAAAACATCGCCGCGCGTTACAACCTCGCCATCGCCCTTCAGCGCGACGGTCAGCTCGAGGAAGCGATCGCGCAGTTTCGCCAGACGCTTCAACTCGAGCCGCAAAAAATCGACGCGCGCAACAATCTCGCGATCGCCCTCCTGAGATCGGGCAAGCCGGAGGAGGCGATGGCGGAATGGCAATCGATCCTGCGCGTCCAGCCGCAGAACGCGGAGATGCATAACAATCTCGCGGTCGCCCTCCTCGTCCAGGGCCGGATCGCGGAGGCGGTGCAGAAGTGGCGCGAGACTTTGCGCCTGGATCCCGATCGACTCGCCACCCAGATCAGTCTCGCCTGGGTTCTCGCCACCGCGCCGGAAAGCGATGTGCGCGACGGCACGGCCGCGCTGGAACTGGCGCAGAAAGCCTTCCGCGCCGGCGCCGAAAGCAATCCGATGGTTTTCCGCGTCCTCGCCGCGGCCTACGCCGAGACCGGCCAATATCCGGCGGCGATCCAGACCGCGAAGGATGGCGCCGCCCGCGCGGATGCATCCGCGCTGCCGGTCGTCGCGCAAATGTTAGGCGCCGATCTCATGCTTTACCAGCAGGGCATCCCCCTGCGCGATTCCACGCATGGCCAGGGCCGCTCCGAATCTCCCTAGCGCTTCGCGTCTTTCCATTTGTTATTCCGGCGGAAACTTTCGAAGCTCCCATCCGATGAGAAGCATGACTGGTTACGGCCGCGCGGAAAGCGATCGCGGCGGAGCCAAAATCAGCGTCGAAGTGAACTCGGTGAATCGCAAACAAAGCGATATCGTGATCAACCTGCCCCGGGAACTGAGCGCGCTCGAGCCGCGCGTCCGCCAGGCGGTGGGCGAGCGCCTCGCCCGCGGCCGCACCAATGTGGTCGTGGCTTTCGAGCCGGACCCGCAGAACGGGCGCACCCTCACGCTCGACCGGACCCTCGCCCGCTCCTATCACGACGGCATGCGTGCACTGCAAAAGGAACTCGGCGTCACCGGCGAGATCACCATCGGCATGATCCTGCAGGCGCCCGGCGTCCTCCGCTTTGCCGAGGACGGGCTCGTGCCTAACGACGTCTGGCCGGCTCTCGAGGAAGCGCTCGAGCGCGCCCTCGGCGAATTGATCAAGATGCGGGAAAGGGAAGGCAAGCATCTCGCGAAAGATTTGATCCGGCGGCTGAAGTTGCTGCGCCAGGAGCTGAAGGAAGTCGGCAAAAAACATCCCGCGCTGGCCGAGAAATATCGCGCCACCCTCCTCGAGCGGATCAGCAAGGCCGGGCTCGAACTTTCGCCTAACGACGACCGCCTGATCAAGGAAATCGCCTTCTTCGCCGATCGCTCGGACGTTTCGGAGGAGCTGACCCGGCTCGAAAGTCATCTCGCGCAATTCGCCCATCACCTCCGGAAGGAGGAGCCGGTCGGGCGCACCCTGGAATTTATTACGCAGGAAATTTCGCGCGAGCTGAATACGTTAGGCGCGAAGGCAGGCGATGCGGAAATCTCGCGGCACGTCGTCGCCTGCAAGGCCGAGGTGGAGAAAATCCGCGAGCAAATCCAAAATCTTGAGTAAGGAATTTAGTCGCTACGGAATTCTCTTCGTCGTCTCCGCTCCCTCCGGCGCGGGCAAGACGACGCTCTGCGACGCCCTCCGGCAAACCCCCGATTTTGTTTATTCCGTCTCCTGCACCACTCGCGCGCCGCGCGCGGGCGAGATCGACGGCGAGGATTATCATTTTCTCTCCGAACCCGATTTTCTTGCCCGGATCTCGGCCGGGGATTTTCTCGAGCACGCCAATGTGCACGGCAAATACTACGGCACCCTGCGCGACCCGATCGTGAACCATCTGCGCGACGGCGTCGACGTCCTGATCGATATCGACACCCAGGGCGCGGCCGCCATTCGCGCCTTCGACGACGCTTTTGTGCGCCAGTCGCTGGCCGATGTTTTTATCATGCCGCCCGATCTCGAGGAGCTGCGCCGCCGCCTGACGAAGCGCGGCACGGAAACTCCGGCGCAGATCGAGGTGCGCCTCCAGACCGCGGCTCGCGAGATGGAGCTCTGGCGCGATTATCGCTACACCATCATCAGCCGTTCGATGGAAGAGGACCTGCTCAAATTTCGCCAGATCATGGGCGCGGAACGATATTTGAGCAGCCGCCTCATCACTTCCGACAACGCCTAACGATGAAGAAAAAGCAAAGCTCCGTCATCCTCGGCGTGACCGGCTCGATCGCCGCCTACAAATCGGCCGAACTCGCCAGCCTGCTCGTGAAACAGGGCCATGAGGTCCACGTCGTGATGACGAAGGACGCGACCGAATTCATCACCCCGCTGACGTTGCAGACGCTCTCGAAGAATCCGGTCACGACCAGTTTCTACGACGAGAAGCAAAGCTGGCACCCCGGCCACATCGCCCTCGCCGATCGCGCCGACTTGCTCGTGATCGCGCCCGCCACCGCCAATATCATCGCCGAGCTGGCCCACGGCCTGGCCGGGCATCCCCTGGCCGCGATCGCTCTCGCGACGCGCGCGCCGATTCTGCTCGCGCCGGCGATGAACGGAAAAATGTGGGAACACCCCGCGACGAAGGAAAACGTGGCGACGTTAGGCGCGCGCGGCGTCGAGTTCATCGGGCCGGAAGCGGGGATGCTGGCCTGCGGCTATGAAGGCCTCGGTCGTTTGTGGAAAGTGGATGAGATCGCCTTCCGCGTTGAATTCCTGCTCGCGAGTAAGGAAAATCTGATCGCGTGAAGTTTGTCGTCACCGCCGGTCCGACGCGCGAACCGCTCGATCCCGTGCGCTACCTGAGCAATCGCTCGTCGGGCAAGATGGGCTACGCCATCGCCGCCGCCGCGCTCGAGGCCGGACACGAGGTCGTTTTGATCAGCGGGCCGGTCGCACTCGCTCCGCCGGCCGGCGCGGAGCTCATTCGGGTCACGACCGGCGAGGAAATGTTTGGAGCGGCCTCCGTTCACTTTGCGCAGTGCGATGTTTTCGTGATGTGCGCGGCGGTCTGCGATTACAAGCCAGCGCATTACGCGGCGCAGAAAACGAAGAAGGAACGGGGACCGTTTTCCCTCGCGCTCGAGCCGGCGCGCGACATTCTGTCCAGCCTAACGAGCGATCCGCACGACTGTTTTGTCGTCGGTTTCGCGGCCGAAACGCAGGAGCTGCGGACGAACGCGCAACGCAAGCTGCTGGAGAAAAATTGCGACCTGCTGGTGGCGAATGATGTCGCGCGAAACGACATCGGAATGGATTCCGACGAGAACGAGCTGCAGATTTTTTCACAAGACGGCACAGAAAAAAAACTTTCACGCGAAAAAAAAACCGAGCTCGCACGCGCTTTGCTAAAAATAATATTGGATGCGCGCGAAAAATGTTTGACAAAAAAAACGTGACGATTAGTGACTCGATGAAAGTGAAGTTATTCACATACTGTTCACAGACCGCTTCTGCGGATTGAAAGGGGGGATTCCCTATGCCAGCAAAGAAAAAGGCCGCCAAGAAAAAGGCACCCGCCAAGAAAAAGATGGCCACTAAGAAAAAAGCAACGGCTAAGAAAAAACACTAAAGCCGCTATCCACAGAAGGGCGGTGACAGAACCGTTCTTCGTTCACCTTAACTTTAACCCGGGAGGAGAATTCATTTTCTTCTCCCGGTTTTTTTTGCGCAAAAAACTTCGCGGACGAAAGGCAGAATCAGTTAGGGTGCAGCGGTGAAGAAATTCCTCGAAGTGGCACAGGAAGCGGCTCTCGCCGCCGGCGAATTGCTTCGCACGCATTTCGAGAAACCGCTCACGGTCAACGCCACGACCGCACACGACATCAAACTCGAGGTTGATGTCCTGGCGCAGGATCTGATCACGAAAATTCTGCTCGAACGTTTTCCCGAACACGCGCTCTACGGCGAGGAAGGCATCGTGGGCGACCAGGCGAGCGACTATCAATGGGTGGTCGATCCGCTCGACGGAACGGTGAACTTTTTCTACGGCATCCCGCATTTCTGCGTTTCAATCGCGCTCCGTTTTCGCGGCGAGGTGATCGTAGGAGTGATCTACGATCCGATGCGCGACGAACTTTGGAGCGGCGAGAAGAATCAGGCGCCGACGATGAACGGCAAACCGATTCAAGTCAGCCTGCGCGCAACCCTGGCCGAAGCCGTGGTCTCGATCGGGTTGGCCAAGACGCAGGCGACGATCGAAGCGGGACTTCCACTGCTTGAACAGATGGTACATCGAGTGCGTAAATGCCGGATGATGGGGAGCGCGGCGCTCGATATGGCCTATGTCGCGTGCGGCCGGCTCGATGCTTACATCGAGCAAGGGATCAGTCTCTGGGACATCGCGGCGGGCTGGCTCCTGGTTGAGACGGCCGGCGGCCGGGTGGAGATGGAGCCGAGGAAAGATATGCCCGATAAATTTCGCATCGTCGCTTCCAACGGGCGGCTCGATCTGCGCTAACCTTTTCACCATGTTTCGCTCTGGGATTGGTTACGACGCACATCGTTTCGGAGAAGGACGCAAGCTTGTCCTCGGCGGCGTGGAGATTCCGCACGCGCGCGGGTTGGAAGGACATTCCGACGCCGATGTCCTGACGCATGCCATCGCCGACGCATTGTTAGGCGCGATCGGGGAACGCGACATCGGTCATCATTTTCCCAACACCGACGAATCGATTCGTGGGATCAGCAGTCTCGAAATCCTGCGGCGGGTCGGTGAAATCCTGGCGGCCAAAAACTGCCGCGTGATCAATGTGGATGCGACGCTAATTGCGGAGGCGCCGAAGATCGGACCTCATCTCGAGGCCATGCGGGCGAAGCTGGCCGACGCGCTCGGAATCGATGTCACGCGCGTCGGATTGAAGGCGACGACGAACGAAGGCATGGGTGCGATCGGTCGCGGTGAAGGAATGTCGGCGATGGCAGTGGCGAGCGTGGAAAGCGAATGATCTGCCCGCCTAACGACAAACGTTGTCATCCTGAGCCGGCGGAGCGCGGCGAAGGACCTCGCAAACAACTTGCGGTGCTGTTCGCAAAGCAAGACCGCGAGCCGCTTGGGAGGTCCCTCGCTCCGCTCGGGATGACAAATTAGAAAAAGGGATGGCGCTTCGCTTCTTCAACACTTACTCGCGCAAGGTCGAGGAATTCCAGCCGCTCGATCCGGCGGGGCGCGCGGTCAAGATCTACACCTGCGGGCCGACGGTTTACAGCCACGCGCATATCGGAAATTTTCGCGCCTACATTTTCGAGGATCTGCTCCAGCGGCATATCGAAGAGCGCGGGTTCACGGTCGAACGGGTGATGAACCTGACCGACGTCGACGACAAGACCATCCGCGGCAGCCGCACGGCGAACCTTCCGCTGGGCGAATTCACTGCACCGTTCAAGAGTGCATTCTTCGAGGATGTCGACACGCTCCAGATCAAGCGGGCCAATGCTTTTCCCTCCGCGACCGAGGAGCGTTTCGTCACGGCGATGATTGCGATGATCGAGAAGCTGATCGCGCGCGACCTCGCCTACCAGGCGGACGACAAATCCGTCTACTACCGGATCAATCGCTTCCCAAAGTATGGCCACCTCGCGCACTTTGACCTCGCGGAATTGCGTTCCACCGGGCGGGTGAAGAGCGACGAGTACGACAAAGAGCACGTCGGTGACTTCGCGCTCTGGAAAGCGTGGGACGAAGAGGACGGCGATGTCTGGTGGGAAAGCCCTTGGGGACGCGGCCGGCCCGGCTGGCACATCGAGTGCAGCGCGATGGCGACGGCGTTGCTGGGCGAAGAGATCGACATTCATTGCGGCGGTGTGGACAACATCTTCCCGCATCACGAAGCCGAGATCGCGCAGTCGGAAGGCTGCAGTGGGAAAACCTTCGTCCGCTACTGGCTGCATTGCGCCCATCTCCTGGTCGACGGCCAGAAAATGTCGAAGTCGTTAGGCAATTTTTATACTTTACGCGACGTGCTGGAGAAGGGTTACAGCGGCCGCGAGGTTCGTTATGCGCTGATCCGGGTGCACTATCGCGCACCGTTGAATTTCACCTGGGAAGGAATGGAGGAGGCGCGCCAGGCGCTGGCCCGGATCGACGAATGGCTGCGTCGTCTGCGCGAAAGCGCCGCCGCGGAAACATCCGCGCCGGAGATCGTGGACGATAAATTTGCCGAGGCGCTGGACGACGATCTCAACATCTCGGCCGCGCTCGGGCATTTGTTTGAGCAGATCCGCGAGAGCAATCGCGAGCTCGATCGCGGGATTGATCCGAAGCGGGCGCGAAGCTGGCTGAACTGGTGGGAGAAGGTCAACGCCGTGCTCGCTTTTTCGGTCCGAGGAGGAGACGATCCCGGCGGAAATCCAGCAGCTCGCGGACGAGCGGGTGCAGGCGCGGCTTGCCAAGAACTGGCAAAAAAGTGATGAATTGCGCGACGCCATCCTGGCGCGCGGCTGGACGGTGCGGGACACCAAAGAAGGACAGGTCCTGACCCGCCAGGCCGGCACCTAACGAACGCGTTTCAGTTTACGCCCGACGACATGTTTAGCGCCGCCGAATTTTTCGAACTCGAACACACCGCGCATTCGAAATTGTTCGAAGCCGAAAAATACGTCTGGGAAGCGCTGAAGCAGATTCCTAGTTACTTGCAGTTCCGGCTCAAGCCGGCGGTTCTGGGCGAACTGGTTGGAAAACCATTCATCAGCGATTCCATTTTCATCGGCCAGGGCACGATCGTGGAACAGGGCGCGGTCTTAAAAGGCCCGGCCTGGATCGGCGAGAACTGCCACATCCGCGCCGGCTGTTACGTGCGCGAAAACGTCATCGTGGGAAACAACGTGGTGATGGGAAACTCTTGCGAGTTCAAGAACAGCATCATTTTTGACGACGCCCAGATTCCGCATTTCAGCTACGTGGGCGATTCGATCCTCGGCTACAAGGCGCACCTTGGCGCGGGCGTGATTTTGTCCAACGTGAAACTCGATCACGCCGAGATCAGCGTCTTCGCGACCGATGGCATGATCGCGACCGGGCTGCGGAAATTTGGCGCGATTATCGGCGATCGTTCCGAGATCGGTTGCAACGCGGTCCTGAATCCCGGTTCGGTTGTCGGGCGCGACTGCATCATTTACCCGGGAACGAATTTCCGCGGTGTGCTGCCGGGGAACAGCATCATCAAAGTGCGGCAGACGACGCAGGTGATGAGCCGGCGCCAGCCTAACGACGCCTGAAGCGCGCTGGCGGATGGGCAGGGATTCGAACCCTGGTTGCCTTGCGGCAAACACGCTTTCCAGGCGTGCGCATTAGACCACTCTGCCACCCATCCTTGAGGCGCAACTAGAGCTGCAAGCGGCGAAACAGTTCGTCGAGCGGCAGTTGAATGCCAATGTAAAATTCGCCGAAATCGGCGTAGGCCGCGCTCACCTCGTCGAAGCGCATCTGGTAAACAATGGCTTTGATCTGGAAAGTATCGTGCGCAAACAGGGTCACGCCCCACTCGGCGTCGTCGAGGCCGGTCGAGCCGGTGATGAGTTGTTTCACCTTGCCGGCGTACTGCCGGCCGACGCGCGCGTGCCCGCCCATCAGGGTGCGGCGCTCTTCGTAGGGAAGGGAATACCAATTGCGCTGTTCGCCGCGGCGCTTGGTCATGTTGTAGAAGCTGACGATTGGCCAGTCGGGCAGCGTCGGATAAACCCGGTCCTGCCGATATTTTTTCATCCGCTCGCGAAAATCCTGCATCCCGGCCTCGAACTCAGGCGTGCCGCGCTTCAGTTTTTGCTCGGTCTCGAGGGTCTCGCCGTATTGTTCCTCGGTCGTGATGTATTCGCTCTCTTCCGTGAGCGAGAGATAGCTGTAGACCGGCACGAGAACATCTGCGCCTAACGAGAGGGTGAGCTGTTTCTCGATCCGGTTCGCGGTCTGCAGATCGGGCGTGATGAGCATGAAACCGAGGTCGGCTTTCGGGGTGACCTGACTGAGGGTGAGGAGCTGAGTGGATTCCAGTGCGCGGGTTTCCTGGACCAAGGTCGAGAGCGCGATTTTCGCTGCGCGCTGCTCGGCGGCATTGAGCAATTGCCATTGGCCTGTACTCGATCCGGTAAAAAAGGTGGAGGCAATGCCAGCCATCCTGCGGGATGAGCGGCGCGGGCGTGGAATCCATCGCTGGAGTTTCCCCGTGCACGACTAGGGGGTCAAGCCGCCGGGAAGGAGGGAGCGCCCTCAGGCTTCGACCTTGGTCGCGCTCGGCAGATGCGCGAGACAATATTCCTCGCCGTCGCGCGAGACGCGGAACTCGAGATTCGGATTAGTCAGCTCGGTCGCGCCGCAGGTGGCGCAGCGATGCAGCGCTTCGTCTTCGGGCCGGGCCGTTTCTTCAAAGCGCCGGCGGCGGTTGGCCGTCTGGTGCCGGTTGCGCGCAGCCCGGACCAGTTCCGGGCCAAAGAAAATGAAGTAGTTGGCGAAGGACGCGATCATGGCCATGCGGTAGGACATCGGGCTGGTGACGAAACCAAAAAGAAGAAGCGCGGCCGTCGCCCAGGCGATCCATTTCACCTTCGCCGGGAGAACGAAAAATATGTAGATGACCTCGTCGGGATAAAAACTCGCGAAAGCGAAAAAGAGCGACGCGTTCAGCATCGTGTTGGCAAAATTTCCGCCAAAGAAAAAGGCCGCGACGGTCGTCCCGAGCATCCCGAGAAAGTAGAAAAGATTGACCCGAAACGCACCCCAGGCCCGCTCCAGGCCTTCGCCGATGAACCAGAGAAAGAGTAGGACAAAGAGGATCCAGATCGGGCTGTCCGTCGTCGGGATGAAGATGTAGGTGACGAGCCGCCAGACTTCACCGCGCAGGATGGCGCTGCGGTTGAGGTCGAGCATTTGCACAAACTCCGGGTTCACTTTCGCGAGCAGAAAAACGAGGGCATTAAAGCCGGCCACGATCCGGATCAGGCCCGGGATGGCGTAGCGGCCGAAGCGGCGTTCGAGCAAATCGAGGAAACTCATCGTCGCGCTCACCGTAGAGGCTGGCCTGCGGCAGTTCAACAAACGGGCCTCGCGGGCGACAGGTTTGACACGTCTATGGCAACATCTAGGCTGCCCGCGATGAGCGACGCCGGATCAAAAACGACTCCGCTTTACGATGAGCACGCGAAGCTCGGGGCCAAGATCATTCCCTTCGGCGGCTGGCTCATGCCAGTGCAATACAGCAGCATCATGGAGGAGCACCTGGCAGTGCGAAATGCGGTCGGCGTCTTCGACATCTCCCACATGGGCGAGCTGGTTGCGAGCGGGCCGCGAGCCGGCGAATGGCTCGACACGATGCTGACAAACAATGTCGGCAAACTCGAGGTCGGCACCGGGCAATACACGTTTTTGCTCAACGATGAGGCCGGCATCATCGACGACCTCATTCTTTACCGGATCGAGGAGGAGAAATTTCTCCTCGTGGTCAATGCCTCGCGAATCGAGGACGATTTCGCCTGGCTGCAATCGCATCTTGGGTCCGATGTGGAGCTGGAAAACCAGAGCGATCGTTATGCGGGCCTGGCCGTGCAGGGACCGAAGATCGGCGAACTTTTCACCGCGCTTTTCGGGGGCGCGCAAGAACTGCCGGCGCGGAACCATATTGCGCAGTTCGAACTCGGCGCGACCACGGTTTGGATCGCACGCACCGGTTACACCGGCGAAGACGGGATCGAGGTTTTCTTCCCGGCCGCGGATGCGCCACGGGTCTGGAACGAAATCCTGGAGAAAGGGAACTCGTTAGGCATCCGCCCCTGCGGGCTCGGCGCGCGCGACACGTTGCGCCTCGAGATGTGTTATCCGCTGAACGGCTCCGATCTTTCTCCCGAGCACAATCCGCTCGAGGCCGGTCTCGGTTTTTTTGTCGACCTGACGAAACCAAATTTCACCGGACGCGAGAAACTGCTCCGGGAAAAAGAAGCCGGTCTTTCGCGCCGGCTCGTCCCTTTCAAGATGAAGGGCAAAGGCCCGCCGCCCCGGCCGCACTACAAGGTTTTCCGCGACGGCGCGGAGGCCGGCGAACTGACCAGCGGCACGCTCTCGCCGAGCTTGAACTACGGGATCGGAATGGCTTACCTGACGACACCGGCGCCGAAGCCGGGGGAAGAAATCGAGATTGAAATCCGCGGCCAGAAATTTCCCGCCGTGATCGAAAAGAAACCGCTCTACAAAAAATCATGAACGTTCCAGAAGATCTTCTTTACACCGAATCGCACGAATGGGTCCGCCGCGACGACGACCAGATCCGCGTCGGCATTACCGATCACGCCCAGGCCGAATTGACCGATGTCGTTTACGTCGAGCTGCCGAAAATGGGCGCGTCGTATGAGGCGCGAGGCACGATCGCCGTCGTCGAGTCGGTCAAGGCCGCGAGCGACATCTACGCGCCGGTCAAGGGCACCGTCACCGAAGTGAACAAGGCGCTCGAATCCAACCCGGCGCTGATCAATACCGATCCCTACGGCGAAGGCTGGATTTATGTCCTGAAGATCGAGGACCCCGCCGCGCTCGACGGCCTGAAAGACGCCGCGGGCTACAAGGCTGCGATCGGCTGAATTTTCGCGCTCGCTAGTTTCCTCCGGGCAGCAGTTCCGAAACGGGAGGGTTGCAACGCCTAGGAGGCCTGCCAAGCTGGCGTTGAACGTGTCTATGGATTCGTCGGTCGCCCAACTGGAAGAAATCGAGCTCCTCCGTCGCATCGGCCAGGGCGACCGCGCGAGTTTTGAGCGGTTCTACGATCGCTTTTCGCGCGTTCTTTTTTCCATCGCCTATCGTTTGCTCCGCAACGAGCAGGCAGCGGAAGACGTGCTCCAGGAAGTCTTCGTCCAGATCTGGAAAAAAGCGCCGCTCTACGATCCGGCGCGCGGAAAACCGATGACCTGGGCAGTCACGCTCACCCGGCATCGGGCGATCGACATCATCCGCTCCACACAGCGTCGTGGCCAGCTGCACGAGGATGTGAAACTGGAAACCGAAGTGGGTGAAAAATTCGACGACCGCGATTCTTTCGCGGCCGCCACTTCGGGCGAAAGGCACGACTTCGTGCGCGAGGCGATGCAGAAACTTTCCGACGAACAGCGGGAGGCGATCGAGTTGGCCTTCTTCGGTTCCCTCACCCAGGCGGAAATCGCGGAGCGTCTTAGCCTGCCGCTGGGCACGGTGAAAGCGAGAATCCGGCGCGGAATGATGAAGCTGCGCGGGCTGATCGGGCCGCGTCTCTAGCCGGAGCGCGCCTCAGGCCGCCAGCGCAAGCTCGCGCTCGCGCGCGACCATAAAGAGCGGCGCGCCCTCATCGTCCTTGATCGGCGTGATCTCGATGTCGACCCAGTAGGGCGACCCGTCTTTGCGATAATTGATCAGCCGTTCGCGGCACGGCTCGTAGGCGAGCACCGCCTTTCGCATGCGCCCGGCGGCCACCGGATCGGTTTTCTCGCCCTGCAGGATGGGCCCGAGGCTCTTGCCTTTCAGTTCCTCGAGCGAGTAGCCGCACATGGCGACAAAGGCTGGATTGACCCATTCCACGAGCCGATCGGGGCCGGTCATGACGAAAGGTTCGGCTGAAACCTGCTGCGCCTGGTCCTCGATCGCCTTTAGGATCGTTGACTTCAAGCGCGCGGACGGCGCGGGGGAACCCGAGGAAAACCGCGAGAGCAGGACCGCGGTGCCGACCTCGAGCGACTCGCCCACGAAACGCCGGAGTTCGTCGTGGAACTCCAAAATCAGCTCAAACTCTTCCCGCTCGCGCTCTGTCATTGTGCCCGACACGTAGAGAGCAGCCCGGTCTTGAAGAAGTTCGTTGATCATGGCGTAAAAAGGTTGCGACTAGTTCCGATACGTCGTGTCCCGGAGAATGGATGCGATTTTAGCAAGCCGGGCAAGAATTCCTTGCACCGTCCCGGGCGGAACCCGGTCGCGGGGTCGCGCACAGTCCCGGGGACAGCGCCGCAGAAACGCCCTTTTTGCCCTCCCGGCGAGAAACTTCCGGCAGGTTTTCGCGTCCGCGGACCGCTCGCAACCGTTAGCTGGTGAGGAGGACAAACACTCAAAACCATGTTTCACAAAATTGATTATCCCTTTCTTATCGGAGCTTTCGTCAGCTTCCTTGCCAGCGTCTCGCTTTGGTTTCTCGTCAGCAAGGACTACGGCCTTTTTGTCGGCCTCTGGGTTCCGAGCATTCTCAGTCTCTGGGTCGGCATCCGCGTCGTCATCCTCGGCACGGGAATCAGGGTACGGCGGGGGAAATAAGCGATGGAATATATCATCGCCATATTTCTCCTTGGCTTGCTCGTGACTTTCGTGGTCGCGAAAGGCGTGATGATGTCGCATGAGCTCGCCGCCGCCGAGCTGGAGCGGGAACTCCGGGAAGAGGCACTGCAGCGAGAGGGCGCCGGCGCTCCCATTCGTTAGTCCAAGGCGCAATTTTTCGGCTCGCTTTCGGCCGTAATCTTTGCCACGAAAGGCAGATGCGAAAGTTTGCCGCGGCGCTGCTTTTTTTGCTCCTCCTGCCACTGGCACAAGCCGACGTCATCAACGTCGAATTCAAGTTCACGCCCTTCCTCGGCGATCCGGCGAAGGACGAGAAGGTGAAATCCATCCCGGGCAAGGCCACCATCTTCATCAACAACCTGCCCTTCGTCGAGCAGGAGGTGCGGGAGGAGGAGTTGCCGGTTCTTTTTGAGGAACGGGAGATCTCGCCCGCGCTCTGGATTCCGATGAGCTCGGTCGGCCCGGTGGTGCGCAAAGGAAAGAACAAGATCCGGATCGAGTTCACCCCTAACGATGGCGCAAAACCGTATCGCGCCCAGTTCCGCTGGGCCTCGGTCATGGACACGGCGACGGAGGAAATCGAGCCCGGGGGCGGGCGCTCGACCAACCAGGCCGATGAAGGCGTCGACGAGCGCAAAGACCTCAAGGGCAAAGTGGTTTTCGAACGTGAGTTCACCGCCGACTTTGCCCTCGACCTGCCCTGGCACCATTACCCGCCGATCACTTCGCTGGCCGAGGAGGACAAACAGAAAATCGCCGCCCTGCTCAAGACCCGGGCGGAATGGTTTCAGCCCGATTTCGCCGGCCTCTACAAGGCGCTGGAGGAAAACGAATCGCTCAAGGTGGACGATGTGCGCAAGGCGCAATGCCTCGAAGCCGTCTACAAGGCCGGAGTCCGGGTGACGCCGCCGCCGGCGGGCGAGTTCGATTTCACCACCACGGGCGGCCCGGCGGTGGTGGTGACGAAGAAGACCGGCACGCTTTTTGGGTTGGATGAAAAAACCTTCGAGCCGATCAAGGACGAGGAGACACAGATGTGCGCGGGAATCGCGCTCTCGTTAGTCTATCCCGGCAAGCTGATCGCGGCGCGCAACCCGGGCGGCGTCTGGGAAATCGTCAACTGAAGCATCTCTCTCCTGCTCTGTTGGTCGTCGTCATCGTGCTCGTGCTCCTGCTCCCGCTCGTAATCGATCTCCTGCCGATCAATCGGGCCGCGGCTGTATCAGCCGGATTCCGCCCCTAACGACTCGAGCACGAGCGCGAGGACAATGAAGAGGAGAGGAACAGATTGACGCCCATCGCGGAATTTGTTTATTCCCCCCCGTGCCGACCGACATCCGACTTTTCAGCCGCGAATGGTGCTCCTGGTGCATCGATGCGAAGGAGTACCTCACCGAGCGCGGCTATAAATTCACCGAGATCGATGTCGGCGACGATCGCGCCGCCTACGAAGAGATGAAAGAGCTGAGCGACCAGACCTACGTTCCGACGCTGGTCGCGGGGGATGAAGTGCTTGCGAATTTCGATACCGACCAGTTGGAGAAATTCCTCCGCGAGCACGCTATCGTCCCCTAAATGCTCTTTGGGCTTTTCATCACCCTTGGCGTTGCTGTGCTCAGCGTCGCCATGCGCAGCTATCAGTCCTCGATCTCGCAGAAGATCGGCGCCTTCGGCATTCTCACCGCCTCTTTCCTCGCCATCTATTACATTACCGGGAGCTGGATTCTCGGTCTCCTGAGCGCGGCTAGCTGGCTCCTCCTCCCCTGGCTGGAAATCCTCACCCGCATCCGCGCGCTCCGCCTCCCGGCTGAGAAAACGCTCCGGCCCAAGAGCCCGCCCTCGGAAGAGGTGTTTCCGACGCTCGATGAAATCACCGGCCAGATCGAGAGCGAGGGGTTCGCCCACATCAGCGACGCCGGCTGGGACTGGGAGGATTACCGCCAATTCTTCCGCCTCTTTTACAAGGAAGAGGACCGCGCCCAGGCCACCATCTGCCTGAATGAGCAGAACGATCTCTCCTTTTATTACCTCCGCATTTCCTCGCGCGCCCAGGACGGCACGATTTGGACGACTTGGAATTATCCGCTCTCCTACGGGTTGAAATTGACCCCGCAATTCCGGATCAACCGGCAGCGGCCGGACCAATCTTTCTGGCAGCTCTACCACAGTCACAAGGCGTTCCTGCGCGACAACGCAGTCGCGACCGACATCATCGATCCGCTCGATGAAGACCAGATCCAGCAGGAAATCGAAAACGATCTGCGCGACCAGATCGCGCACAACATCAAGGCTGGCGTGCTGACGCAGACGCCCGGGGGCGAGATCAAGTATTCCTGGCGCGGGATGGTTTATCTCTGGTGCCAGTTCCTGCTCGATCTCGTCCGCCTCTAGCGGCGCAATTTCGGATTTCGGGTTTGCGGCTTTAGTGCGTCTATTGACTGGATCACGCCATGCCTGAACCTGCGCCGCGCATTCAAACCGAAGTCCAGGTGATGTTTTTCGACACCGACGTGGGCGGCGTCGTGCACAACATCGCCTACCTCCGTTTCATCGAGATCGCCCGCACCCTCCTCGCCGAGAAGCTGGGCATGAAGCTGGTCGAGATGGCCGAGACCCAGCGTTATCCGGTCGTCGTCCGGACCGAGATCGATTATCGCCGCGCCGCCCGGCTCGGCGATCGCCTCCGCATCGATGGCTGGCTCGACCGGCTGGAACGCGTTCGCTTCTGGTGCGGATTTGAGATCCGGCGCATCGCCGATGAGACACTCATCGCGGAAAGCCGCCAGATGCTCGCGCTCGTGCAAATGCCGGAGGCGAAGCTGTTGCGCCTGCCGGAAACCTGGGAAGACTATCGCGGGCTGAAGCCAGCCCCGGCGCGTCGCTGAGAAAATTCAGCGGCAGACAACTCCCTCGATCCGAGTAGCCTAACGACCAATGTCATCCGGCAACCCCGCTCTCAGACTCGACGAGGTTTTCCTCACCCCGCCGGCGCTGGAGCCGCCGCCGGTGCGCCGCGGCCTTTTCATTTTTCTCCTCCTCCTCACCGCCTGCCTGCACGTCGCCACCATCGGCTGGGGCGATCTCTACAACGAAACCGACGGCCAGTACGCCGGGGCCGCGCGCGAGATGCTGGAGTCGCAGGAGTGGCTGACGCCGACGAACGACGGCATCCCGCGCCCGCAAAAGCCGCCGCTGCTCTACTGGGCGATTGCCGTTTCCCTGAAGGCTTTTGGGCTCACGACCGCGGCCGCCCGCCTCCCGCTCGCACTCGCGACCGTCGCTGCCGTCGCGCTCACCTTTCTCATCGGCGACCGGCTCGGCGGACCGTGGCGCGGTTTTCTGGCCGGGCTCATCCACCTCGGCTGTTGCGGTACCTTTATTTTCAACCGCATCCTCATGCCCGAGCCGCTCTTCAGCGCCCTCATCGCGGGCGCGATGTATTGCGCGTTGCGCGGCTACGAACAGCGGCGGGGCCGGCGCAGCTGGTTTATCGGCTTTTGGATTTGCGCGGCGATTGCCTGCATGACGAAAAGCCTCCACGGCCTGCTCTACCCGGCGGGGATTCTGATTTTGCTTTCCTTCTTTTATCGGGAGGCGCGAATCCGTTTTCGCGAGCTCCTGCACTGGGACGGTATCCTTGTTTTCCTCCTCATCGCCGCGCCCTGGCATATCTGGATGGAAATTCAGCACCCTGGTTTCATCGGACATTTCACGGCGCGCGAGTGGCTCGTCCATCTCGCCGGCGAGACCGATCCCGGGCACAGCTATGACAACGTGCCGCGGGGAATTTTCCTCGGCCTGCATCTTGCCTGGTGGTTCCCGTGGTCGTTCGCCATTCTGCCCGGTGTCGTCCTCGCCTGGCGCCGGGTATTTCGTCCGCGCGAGATTGAATTCGTCGACGCCCTGCCGCTCTGCTGGATGGCGGTCGTTTTTCTCCCGCTCTTTTTCCTCGGTCAGCGGCAGGATTATTATTCCATGAGCATGTGGAGCGGGTTCGCCATTTTCGCCGCCACGGCCTGGGAGCGCATGCCGCGCTGGACCCAGCTCGTCGGCATCTGCGGCGTCCTCACCCTCGGCCTCGTGGCCGGGTTCATCGCCTGGCGCCTGCCCGAGCTCCTCGAGAACGCCAATGGCCAATGGGGCCCGACCGCGGCCCGTTCCACCGCCTGGCGAACGATCATGGATATCCCCATTTCCACCTGGCTCGGTTTCCGGTCGATGTTCGTCGTGATCGGGCTGGCGCTGACTCTCTTTTCCGGCATGGCCATCTGGTTCATCTGGCGCTACCGCCCCCGTCTCGCGCTGACCGCGCTCGCCGCCGCCATGGTGCCGATCGGTTTCAGCATGATGGATGGGGTCGCCCGGATGGCACCCTACTTTTCCCTCGCCGACGCCTCGGAATTTATCCACGAAGAGATCGCGCCTAACGACAAGGTGATCTACGAGGGACCGATCCACGTCGGGAGCAGTCTGCTCTTTTATCTCGGCCGCAAATTCTACCTCGTGAACCAGGACCCGGCCTCCGAGCCGGGGGCCGCGCTCGGGCCGACGCCGGATGTTTTCCTCGATGAAAAGACCGTGCTCGACGCCTGGCCCGGGGCCGACCGCCTCTATCTCCTCGTCGAACAAAGCCGGCTCCCGCATTGGCGCGCCCTTCTCCGCGAAAACGGGACGCAGGCACACGAACTGACGATCTGCGGCACCACCGTCCTCCTCAGCAACCGTCGTTAGGGCGGGAGCGGGGCGCGCACTTCCGGCGTCAGCAGGCGCCCCCAGACCGCACTGTAGGGATGCACCCGGGTGACGCGCTCGCCCTCACCGCGCACCAGCGGGCGGCGCTCGTTCGCCCATTGAAATATCGAGCCTTCCAGGTTCTGCACGCTCGTGTAACCGGCAGCCCGCAGCCGCTCCGCCATCTCGCCCGAGCGATAACCGACCGAGCAATAAGTCACGATCGGCACATCCTTCGGGATGCCTGCGGCGGCGCTCTCCGCGGCGGCTTTCGGGTCGACCCGCCGCGCTCCTTTGAGATGGCTCACCTCGTATTCGGCCGGCGTGCGGACATCGAGCAGGACCGGGGGTGGTCGGTCGATCTCGGCCAACCGGGCGGCCAGTTGCTCGGTCGTGATCCAATTAATGTCGTTGAATTTACCGTGCAGGGTGCGCTTCACGAGGAACCAGTCGACGCCCCGGCAGGAGACGAGACCGAAACCGAGCACGAGCAGCAAAGCCGCGCCCAAAAGCAGGCGCCAATCGAGCCGGGGCGAGGAAGAAAGGTAATCCATTTGAAAAATCCGCGGGGCCAGCTACCTTGCCCGCTCATTTTCGGAGCACAACCCGGAGCAATATTTATGTCTCAGCATCGCAGTCTCAAAGGCGCCAGCACCATCGCCGCCAAGCGCAACGTCCTGAAACGTTTCGAACGCGTCGACCTGCTCAAGAAGCGCGGCCAGTGGAAAGATACGAGCAAAGTCGTCGGCCTGCCGAAGACCAAGCCCGATCTCTAACCCCGGGTTGCGCCTCAATCGCTTTCTCGCCGCCGCCGGACTCGGCTCGCGCCGCCATTGCGACGAACTGATCGCGGAAGGCCGGGTCACGATCAACGGCCAGCCCTGCATCAACTTCGCCACCCAGGTCGAAGAGAGCGACCACGTCAAGGTCGGCAACCGCCTCGTCCGGCGCGCGGAAACGCTCACCATCATCCTGCACAAGCCGGCCGGATTCGTTTCCACCCGGCGCGATCCGAATGCGACCGACACGATCTACGATCTTCTGCCCCCGAAATTTTCCCGCCTCTTCAACGTCGGGCGGCTCGACGCCCAGACCGAGGGTCTCCTCCTCCTCACCAGCGACGGCGATCTCGCGCAACGCCTGACCCATCCCCGCTACAAGGTGGAGAAGGAATACGAGGTCACGCTCGACAAAATCTGGGAACCGAAGCTGGCCGAGAAACTCAGCGCCGGGGTTTTCCTCGACGGCAAACGCGCCCGGCTGACCCGGCTCACCCAGATCGGGACGAACCGCCTGCGGGTCGTTCTACAACAGGGCCTGAACCGCCAGGTGCGGCGAATGTTTTTCGCCATCGGCTATGAAGTGAAACGCCTCCTCCGGACTCGCATCGGCCATCTGCGCCTCGGCGATATGCCGCGCGGGAGCTGGCGCCCCCTAACGAAAAGCGAGCTGGCCGACCTGCGTCAGTCCAGCTCCGCGCGCAGCACGGCTAAAGGCGGCGTCGAACCAAGGCCGTAGCTCGTCAGCATACCGACCGCGACCGTCAGGCCGGTAACGATGAGCGCCGTCAGGAGCACGGGCAGGATCGCCGGGGTGTAGGCGAGTTTGAAAACAAAAACCGCCAGCGCCCAACTCGCGGCCAGGGCCAGGACAATCCCGGTCGCACTCGCGAGCAGACCGAGAAAGAGATATTCCGCGCTCAGGATTTTCCAGATCTGCCCGCGCGACGCGCCCAGCGTGCGCAGGAGCACGCTTTCCTTCAGCCGCTGGTAGCGTCCGCTCCAGATCGTGCTCCCGAGCACGATCAACCCGGTGCCGACGGTAAAGAGCGACATGATCCGGATGACGAGCGCCACTTTCGTGAGAATGCCGTCGACGGTTTGGATCACCGAGGTCAGGTCGAGCGCGGAGACGTTGGGAAATTTCGCCACGACCGCGTTTTGCAGCCGGGCCGAGGCGGCGGGCGTGGGAACGCGGCTGACGAGGACATTGAAGGTCGGGGCGTTTTCCAGCACCCCGGTGGGGAAGACCATGAAAAAGTTGGTTTGGAAACGTTTCCAATCCACCTCGCGCAGGCTCGCCACCCGCGCCTTGATCTCCACGCCCTGCACGTCGAAGACGAGCGTGTCGCCGATCGTTAGGCCGAGATCGCGCGCGATATCCTGCTCCACCGACACCGGCGTGGTTTCGCCCGGGCGATAATCGAAATGGCTCACCCACGTTCCGGCGGTGAGTTTTTCCGTTTCGCTCAGCTCGGCACGGTAAGTCGAGCGATACTCGCGTTCCAATTGCCACTCCGGCGTCTTGCGCTGCGGATCTTTCAGGAGATCGGAGGACTTGCGTCCCTTCACTTCGACCAGGCGCATGGTCACGATCGGCGCCTCCTGGATGACCGGGAGCTGTTCCTGCCTAACGAGCTCGGCAACGGCCTGCGTCTGGGCCGGCTGGATGTCGAAAAGAAAAATATTGGGCTGGTTATTGGCGTCGATCGCACTGAACTGAGTCAGGAGCACATCGCGCGTGAGGTAAATTGTCAGGAGCAGGAAAGTGCCCAGCCCTAACGAGAGGGTGAGGAGTAGGGTGCGGTTGTTCGGCCGATAAAGATTCGCCAGTCCCTGGCGGAGGACAAAGCTCCAGCCTTGCGGCAGAAGTTTGCGCACCAGGACAATGAACAGCTTCGCCATTCCGACCAGGACTCCGACCGCCACGCCCAGGCCGCCCGCGACAAACAACCCATCGATCCACGCCCCCGCCTGGGCGACGGCGAAGGCGGTCAGGCTCGCCGCGATCACGAGGTAAACGAGCCAGCTCACAAAATCGCGCCGCACCGGCGCCGCACTTTCATCCACCGACGCGCGCAGGGTGAGGAGCGGCGAGACGCGCCGGAAACGCAGGAGCGGCGGCAGCGCGAAAAGAACGCAAACCGCGAGACCGAGCGCCATCCCGCCCCAGACCGGCGTCCACGCGATCGCCGTCGGCAGCACAAACGGAATGTAACTTTGCAGCAGCCCGGGCAAGGTTCGATGCAAGGTCAGACCGAGGGCCGCGCCGGCCAGAACGCCGACCAATCCCATCGCCATCGCCTGCAAAAGATAAACCGCGACGGTCGTGCGACCGGCCGCGCCGAGGCAGCGCAGGACGGCCGCGGTCCGCACTTTTTGCTGGAGATGCGCCTGGATCGCGCTCGCCACCCCGACCGCGCCGAGGAGGAGCGAAATGAAGCCGACGAGGTTGAGGAAGCGGTAAAGATTCTCGAGCGAATCGCCGAGATCTTTTTTGCGTTTCGCAACCGTGTCGTATTCGAGCCCCAGCTTCTCGATCTGCGGCGCCAGCTTTTTCACCTCGCTCGTGACGTCGACGCCCGGCGCGAACTTCACGTAGTTCAAGTAGCGCGCGAGGCTCCCCGGCTGGAGCAGATTGGTTTTCGCGAGATCCTGCAACGGGATGTAAACGCGCGGCGCGAAACTCGCCCCAGGCGAAGCTTCTCCCGGCACTTTGTTCAGCGCCCCGGCGATGGTGAAAGTCGCTTCGCCGATCTTGACCGGGTCGCCCGCCTTGGCGCGGAATTGGAGAAGCAAACTTTCCTCCGGCACCGCTTCGCCGCCGTTGCGGAAAGTTTGCGCCGCCGCCACCGGCGTCGTTTCCATTTTGCCGTAGAAAGGAAATGCCCCGCCCAGGGCGCGCACATAGACCAGCCGGGTGCCCCCGCCCTTGGGAAAGAGGACCATGGTGCGAAAGCGCACTTCGCGCGCCTGGGTATCGCCCAGGTTTCGGAGCATTTGTTCCTGCGCGGGCGTGAACGGCCGCGAGCTCTCCACCACCAGATCTGCGCCTAACAATGAGCGGGCCTGGTCGTCGATCGCCCCCGCCAGGCTGGCCCGGAACAAACCGATCGCGATCAGGGCGGCCACGCCTAACGAAATCGAAACCGAGAAAAGGAGGAGCCGTCGCCGGCTCGAGCGGCTGTCGCGCCAGGCCATGCGACTGATGAATTGGAGCCCGTTAAGCATCGACCATCGCTCCGCTGCGCAGCCGGATGGTGCGCTCGGTTAGCCGCGCCACGTCGGGGTCGTGAGTCACGAGCACAAGCGCGGTCCCGGCTGTCCGGTTCAGTTCCAGCATGATCTCGATCACCTTCTGGCTCGTCTCCGAGTCGAGATTCCCCGTCGGTTCGTCGGCGAAAAGAATCTTCGGGCGATTAATGAAAGCCCGCGCCAGCGCGACGCGCTGTTGTTCGCCGCCGGAGAGCTGGGCCGGATAATGCGTGCTCCGTTCCGCCAGCCCGACGCGCTGCAGGAGTTCGAGCGCGTGCGTGCGCGCGGTCCGGTCGCCGCGCAATTCCATCGGCACGGTCACGTTCTCAAGCGCGGTCAGGGTTGGGATGAGCTGAAAATTCTGGAAAACAAAACCGACCAACTCGTTCCGCACGCGCGCCCGTTCGTCCTCGCTGATCTCGGCCAGCGCGATGCCATTCAACAAAACAGAGCCAGAAGTGGGCAGATCGAGGCCCGCGGCCAGGCCGAGCAATGTCGTTTTGCCGCTTCCGGAAGGGCCGAGGATCGAGCAGGTCGATCCCTGCGCCAGGGTGAAGGACACATCGTGCAGTACGGTCAGCGGCCCGGCGCCGGTCGGGTAGCTTTTCGTTAGGTCGCGGACGTTGAGAATCGGGAAGGAGTTCATTGACGGGTCAGGGCGGCGCGTCTTGCTTACGCGATGGTGATACGGCGCGCATGAGGAAATTGACGCGCCGAGTTCTGCTTTTCCTCGCCTTTTTCCTGGCCACCCCGGCCTTTGGCGGGACGATCCTTTTCCTCGGCGACAGCCTCACCGCCGGACTCGGCGTGGCCGAGACGGAGGCGTATCCGGCGCTGATCGAGCAGAAGCTGAAGGAAAAGAATCTGCCCTTCAGCGTGATCAACGCCGGGATCAGCGGCGACACCACCGCGGGCGGCCTGGCCCGGCTCGACTGGGTCCTGCAGAAAAAAATCGACGTCCTCGTCCTCGCGCTCGGGGCCAACGATGGGCTGCGCGGATTGCCCGTGGCGCAGACGAAAGCGAATCTGCAGGCGATCGTCGAGCGGGTGAAAGCGAAAAATCCCGGGGTGAAAATCGTGATCTCCGGGATGCAGATACCGCCCAACATGGGCGGCGAGTACGGCGCGTCTTTTCGCGCGATCTTCACGGAGCTGGCGCGCGCGAACCAGGCGGCGCTGGTGCCGTTTCTCCTCGAGGGAGTCGGCGGCAACGACGGATTGAACCAGGCCGATCGTATTCATCCCACGGCGGCCGGTCATCGCGTCCTGGCCGAAAATGTCTGGCGCGTGCTCGAGCCGCTCCTGCGCAAGGGCGGATCGTGATGCGGCTCGAAGGTTGTCATGCGCTGATCACCGGCGCCTCGGCCGGGATCGGACGCGAGTTCGCCCGGCAATTGTGCGACCGCGCCGCCACGCTCGTCCTCGTGGCACGACGGAAAGAGCGGCTGGAGGAGCTGCGCGCCGAATTGCTCGGCCGAAATCCGCGGCTGGAGATCGAGATTCGCCCGGCGGATTTGTCGCAAGCCGCCGCCGTCGAAGAATTGATCGCCTGGGCAGCGGCGCGAAAACCCGCGATCGATCTCCTGGTCAACAATGCCGGCCTGGGCGACCTCGGCGCCTTCGCCAGCTCGGATCCGGCACGCGTCGACCAGATCATGGCGGTCAACATGGTCGCGCTGACGCGCCTGACACGCGGGTTGTTGCCCGCGATGATCGAGCAGAAGCGCGGCGCGATTTTGCAGGTCAGTTCGTCGGCCGGTTTTTTGCCGATGGCAAATTTTGCCGTCTACGCGGCGACGAAAGCCTACGTCACCAGTTTCTCCGAGGCGCTGCGGAGCGAACTGCGCGAAACCGGCGTTGGGGTGACCGCGCTTTGCCCGGGCCCGGTCCGGACGGAGTTTTCCGAGGTGGCGCGGCGGGGCGGACGCGGCACCGTTCCCGGATCGGGCCTGGCCTACGTCTCGGTCGAAAAAGTGGTCGCCGCCGGCCTGCGCGGAATCGAGCAGAATCGCGCCATCGTCATCCCGGGCGCATTGATGAAGCTCGGGATGACACTCGTTAGGCTGACGCCCGCCCCGCTCCTTCGCCTCGCCAGCCGCTGGAGCGCAAAAGCGCCTTAGCGCGCGTACTTGATCGAACAACCGTAAGCGCGCGTGGTCGCGTTGGAAACCGGCTTGCCCGCCATCGCTTCGGTCAGGGCCGCTTTGACGTAGTTGGTCGAGCCTTCGATGTCCTTGGCGTTGGCGGTTGGCTTGTCGTCGATTGCGCCGGAATAGATCAGTTTTCCTTCCGGATCGATGATGTACATGTGCGGCGTGTTGGTCGCGCTGTAGTCATGGCCGGCCTTTCCTTCCGGATCGAGCAGGAACGCGGTTGGTTTCATTTTCCAATCGGCGATCTGCTTGTTTGCGTTGGCCGGGGAGAGGTAACCTTCCTTGCCCTCAGCGGAGGAATCGATCGTCAACCAGACGACGTCCTTGCCGGTAAACTGCGACTGCAATTGCTGCATGTTATTGCTCTCGTAATGCTTCACCACGAAAGGGCAGCCGGGATTAAACCACTCCAGCACGACATACTTGCCCTTGAAATCGCCTAACGAGTGAGTTTTGCCGTTGGAATCCGGCAGGGTAAAACCGGGCGCGGCGGCGCCGACCTTGGGCGCTTCGGCGGCAAAAAGCGCACCGGTGGTGCAGAGAGCGAGAGCGAGCGTGAGGAGTTTTGTTTTCATAAGCTTATTGGTTATTCGCCACTTTCGGCGCGGCGGATTCAAAAGATTCGAGGACGAGTGCCTGGGTGAGCAGTTCCGGCAGGATGACGGGCTGGGTCGGGTTGGACGCCGGGTAGAGCACGTATAATGGGACACCGACGCGGCCGAATTGTTTCAAAGTTTTTGTAATGACAGGGTCGGCATTGGTCCAGTCGGCCTTCATCTTCACGATCCCGTGGCGTTCAAAGGCGCTCTTCACCGCCGCGCTCTCGAGGACATTGGCTTCGTTAAATTTGCAGGTGATGCACCAGGCCGCGGTGAAATCGACGAAGACGCTGCGGCCTTTCGCGAGCTCGGCCTGGACGCGCTCGGGGCTGAACGTAATCCAGTCGCCTTCTGCCTGGCTGGCGGCCACGTTTTTCGTCCCGGCAAATTTTTGGCCGATGAAATAGAAGCCGCTCCCGAGGACGAGCGCGACGATGAGCACGAAAACAATCCCCCGTTGCCGGCCGGAAGCAGTCGGAGTCGAGAAGGAGCCGAGCATCCAGCAGCCGACGCTGAGCGCGAGAAGAAACGCCGCGACCCAGATGGCTGCGTCCGGTCCGCGCGCGACCCCGAGCACCCAGAGCAGAAAGAGAAGCGTCGCGAGGAGAAGAAAGCCCATGAATTGCTTCACCCGCACCATCCATGGGCCGGGTTTGGGGACGAACCGGAGCCAGGCCGGCTGCGCGCTGAGGAGCAGATACGGCGCGCTCATGCCCGCCGCGATGGCGACGAACATGAGCAGAATGATCGCGGCCGACTGGGCAAAAGCGAACCCGAGCGCGGTCCCGAGATACGGCGCCGTGCAGGGGGTGGCCAGCACGGTCGCGAAAACGCCCTGGAAAAACGAGCCGGCATAACCCTCGCGCGCGCTCCAACCGACCAATCCGCTCGTCGCCCGCGCTGGCAGGGTGATTTCGAAAACCCCGAAAAGATTGAGCGCGAAAACGAGCACGACCGCGCTCATGCCGACGATGAAATAGGGATTGGTAAATTGAAAAGCCCAGGTGATCTCGCGCCCGGCGCCCTTCAGCACGATCATCAGGGCCGCCAGCCCGACGAACCAGGCGAAGATTCCGAGACTGAAAGCGAGCCCGTTGCCGAAAATGCGCCCGCGGCTGTCGCCCGCGTGCTGGATGAATCCGAAAATCTTGAGCGAGATCACCGGCAGGACGCACGGCATGAGATTGAGAATAAAGCCGCCGATGAAACCAAAGAGGAGCCACTTGGCCAAGCCGCCGGTGGCATCGGCGGCGACCGCGGGCGTATCCTTCGCCGCGACGGGAGCCGGCTTCGCCTAACGAAAAGGCGTGGTCGCCGGCGACGATGATTCCAGCGAGAGATTTGAGCGCGGGATCGGCCGATTCGATCGGAATCGAGAAGACGATCGAGCCGTCCGGACCCGCCTCGCGCTTGGGATGGCCGAGAACGACCGAGGAGTTTTCCGGGAGCGGGAAAAAATCGGCCTCGGCGGATTGAGCGAGGCTCTTGTCCGCGATCGTCAGGCGAAATTCCTTCGCGTCCCGGCTCCATTGCAGCGCGCTGCGCGCGGCTTCCGGCAGCGCGCGCGGCAACCGATCGCGGAATTTCGTGAAGAGCTCCTGGTTCGCCGGAGTAGTCTGCGCGCCGACCGGCAAATCGAGCTGCACTTCGCCGCTGCCCGGGATGCAGATTTTTTCGCAGACAAGCCAGTCGGCCGTGGCGGCGAGACGAACTGTTGCGGCGTCGATTTTCGGCGGCGGCGTGAGCTGCACCATGAGCAGGACATCGTCGTGGTAGCCGTAAACCTGGATGTCGCCCGGCTCGTTCAGCTTGAGCGGGATCGGCCACTGGATGGGACCGGCTTTCCAGCCCTCCGGCAGTTGCCATTTGATCTCGGTCGGGATGCCGGCATCGCCCGGATACTGCCAATAGGTGTGCCAGCCCGGGACCATGTGCAGGAGGAGACCCGCGGTGAAAGGCTGGCCCGGCACGACCGTCGCGGTCTCGGCCACGAGCTTGGCCGTGACCAGGTCGCGTCCTTCAAATTTCTGGCCCTGCGCGGCTCCCGGGCAGACCACGGCCAGGACGAGAAAAAGTGCCAGCCAACGCAGGGAAGCCATCCAACTGTCTACCATCGCTGGGTAAGAGCGGCAAAGTACCCGCTCATTCCCCCACATCGCCCGCGGCTTATTCTTCGCCGTCGTAGTAGTCGGCTTCCGCGCCCTTGGCGATGATCTCGCCGCCGCCTTCGACATACGCGACCCACTTCCCGCTATCAGGGTAGTAGCAAGAGTCGCCGCGAGGATTGTCTGCGATCACATAGTAGACAAAATCCTCCTCCGCCGACGCCGAAAGTTGATGCGCCTCACCGGGCGCGAAGAGAAACGAATCGCCCGCCTTCACCTCGTTCGTGCCGGTTCGGTCGCGCACGATTCCCCGCCCTGAAACAACGAGGTAGAGCTCAGTCTCCGCACTGTGGCCATGATACGGGCAATAACTTTTCCCTTTCGGAATCCGGACCTGCGCGAGATCGAAGGGATGGCGCTTGGCGAGATCGAGCGACTCCTTCTCGCGCCCGAGCGCGACCGAGATGTCTTTAACGAACTTGTGGAACTTGCCTTTCGGGGAACTCCGTTCGTCCTCCGCGATCTCGTTCAGGTTAACCTTGCGCATGCCGCATTTTGTCGCCGGCACGGGGCAAAGGCAACGCTTCCGTTCCGTTCGTTAGGGGAAACTATTTCTGCTTTCGCCCCTTCGCCTCGACCTTTTGGAACTTGCCCGTATTCCGGCTCGCCAGCCCGCGCAGCATGTTCACCTCGTCCGATTTTTCCTGCCCGTTCAGATAGTAGATGACATGCACCTTCGCCTTTTTCGGGAGCAGCTTCTGCCCTTCCTCCGCCACCTTGTAGATCTCTTGCGGCGGGATCGCTTGCAGGCCGCCGCCAGACTGCGAGGCGGTCGCGTTGCCGTCGGTCAGCATGTAGATCGTCTCCGGCTTGAGCGCGAAAGCTTCCTCGAGCGCGTAATCGTGCCGCGTCCCGCCGGGCCGGCCGCCCTTCGGCTTGGCCGTCTTGTAATCGACCTCCGTCTGGATGTGCGCGATCGCCGCTTTCTTGTTCTCGTCGGTCGCGTTGACCAGCTCCGTTTTCCAGGAATACGCGCCCCCGGACCAGCGCACGATCCCGAAACGGGTCTGCGGCGTCAGGCTTTCCACGAGCTTGATCGCCTCGTCGCGGATGACCTGAAAATTTTGTTCCTTTCCTTGCCTAACGAGTTTACTGGGATAGTCCGCGTCGCCCGTGCGGGTAAACATCGAGTCGGAAACGTCAATCATGATGACGATGCTCGTGCTCATGTCGCGGATGCCGAAGAAGTTAATCGGCGTTCCGCCGCCACCACCACCACCGCCGCCGCCCGCGGCGCCGGCCGGGCCGAAGGCGTTGCCGGTTCCGCCCGCGCCCATCATGCTGCGCGGCGCGCTTTCCGGGCTCTTGATTTCCGGCATCGGCGGCAACGTCACCTTGGAGATGCCCGTGGTCAGAACGCGTTTTGGCACCGCGGGCGGCGCGCTCGTCGATTGCGTTTTTTTCTGCAACTGGACGCGGTGCTCGAGCGCGCGCTCACTCGGGTTGGGCGATTTCGGGCCAGCGTTGAAAGTAAGCTTGCGCGCGGCGCTGTAGCGCGAGACGACCCAGACCGCGGCCACGCCGCCAAAGAGGAGATGGAAAATCACCACCGCCGCCAGCACCGGCGCCGAAAATCGGCGCAACACCTTCGCCGGCTTCGTGGCCGGCGGCGGCGCTTCCTCGGTCAAAGTCTCCATCGTGCGGCCGGGATGTTAAATGGAGTTTCGCGGCAGTGGCGAGCAGCGAATGCAGACAAAATTCCTCTTCACCTCTCCGTCCTCTGCGCTTGATCTATCCGCGATTCCTCAGACCTTGCGCTCCCGGATCGCGAATAAACGATCGCGGCCCACGAGGTAGAGCAGCGTGACCAGGACCGCGAAGGGAATGAGCGCCAGGACATCGGCGTAGGGACCGTGGAAGAAGGGATTACTCGCGGTCGACCATTCTTCAATTCCCCGGCTGAAGAGCGCGAGATCGGGCACGCCCTGCATGATCGCAATAATGATCCCGGCGAGCGCGCCGCCCGCGATGTAGCCGGAGGCGAGAAGAACGCCGGAGCTTTTGTCGCCCTCGGCGGTCAGCTCCTCGGGCGAGAGATTTCGGTGGCGGAATTTCTCCCGGCGCAGATAACGGTCGACCAGCCAGCGCACCATGCCGCCGACGAAAATCGGGGCGGAGGAAGCGAGCGGGAGATAGACGCCGACGGCGAAAGCGAGTGACGGAATGCCGCTCATCTCGAGCACGACCGCGATCATGACGCCGAGGAGAACGAGTTCCCACGGCAGCTCGCGGCTGAGGATTCCTTTGATGATGTAGGACATGAGGGTGGCCTTGGGCGCGTCGTATTTCTGCACAAGGCTGCCGTCGGGCCGCATCTGGTGCGTGCCGTTAATGCCGGGATCGACGAGGTAGGTGACGGCGCCCGCGTCGTTGACCAAATATTGCTGCGCGGTGCCGCCCAAGGGATCGGGTCGGAACCAGGTGCGATAGGTATTCTGGTCGCCCACGCTCTGCGGGCCGGTGAGTCGGGTGGATTTGCCGAGCGCGGCGGGATCGGGCTGAAGATCGGTGGGGAAATTGCGCGAAATGCGGTGCGTAACCTGGCCGGCGTCGTCGACGAGATAATCGCCCGGCGGGAGGCCGGCGGTTTCGGTCTGGATACTCAGCGAGCGGAAATCCTGCGGCGCGGGTTTGATCACGCCCTCATAGGGCGGGAGCGCAGCACCGGCCGGCGCAGTCACCGTGGCGGTGAGCGGCTGGAAGGTGGTGGCGGGGACATACACAGTCGCGGCGTCGTTTAATTTTAAAAGGATCGGCCCGAGGATGAGGGCCGAGCCGAGAGCGCCGAGGAGAATGGCGATCTGCTGCAAACGCGGAGTGGCGCCGACGATGAAGCCGGTTTTTAAATCCTGCGAAGTAGTGCCGCCGTTAGAAGAGGCGATGCAAACGATTCCGCCGATGGAAAGCGCGGTGACGAAGTAGTTCGGCCCGGTCCAACCGACGATGAGGAAAATGAGACAGGTGAGCAGCAGGGTGGCGACGGTCATTCCGGAAATCGGATTCGAACTCGAGCCGATCTCGCCCGTGAGTCGCGAGGAGACGGTGACGAAAAGGAAGCCGAAGACGACAATGAGAAGCGCACCAAGGATATTCCACTGCAGGTGGAGCTGGGGCACGCTCATGATGACGGCAACGATCGCGAGGCAGCCGATGATGACCCATTTCATCGAGAGATCCTGCTCGGTCCGCGGCGTCTCGCCCGAGGCATGCTTGCTCCCGCGCAGATCCTGCAAGCCCGCGCGCAAGCCGTGCCAGATGGTCGGGAGCGAGCGGAAGAGGCTGATGATGCCGCCGGCCGCGACCGCGCCCGCGCCGATGTAGAGAACATAGGCGCCGCGGATGTCGTTAGGCCCCATCTCGCTGATCGGCATGGTGCCGGGCGGAACGACGCCGACCACGCGTTCGCCGAAAAATTTGATCGCCGGAATGAGCACGAGATAAGCGAGCACACCGCCCGCGCACATGATCGAGGCGATGCGCGGCCCGATGATGTAGCCGACCCCGAGGAGCGCGGGCTCGATCGTGACGCCGACCGATCCGGCCTTGAAGGGCGCGCCGAAGACTTTCTCGGGTTCGGCCTTCCACGCTTTGAAGGCGACCATCGCGGTCTGGTAGAGCAGGCCGATACCGAAACCGGAGAAGATGATTTTGCCCCCGGTGGCGGTCTCGGGATCGGCGCGATCGGTCGTTAATTTTTCGTCGCCCGGCGCGGCCGCGGCCTTCAACACCTCAGCGCAGGCGGTGCCCTCCGGATATTTGAGCAACCCGTGCTGCTCGACGAGAAGGGCGCGGCGGAGCGGGATCATCATGAGGATGCCGAGCAACCCGCCGAGCGTGGCGACGAGCATGACGCGCGTAATCTCGAGATCGAACCCGAGAATGAGGATGGCCGGCATGGTGACGCCGAGCCCGAAGGCGATCGATTCCCCGGCGGAGCCGGCGGTCTGGACAATGTTGTTTTCTAAAATGGTCGCGTCGCGCGCGCCGAACTTCGACAAGATGCGGAAGAGGCTGATGGAAAGGACCGCGACCGGAATGGAAGCGCTCACGGTCAGGCCCACCTTGAGCACGAGATAAAGCGACGACGCGCCAAAGATCATGCCGAGGAGCGAGCCCACGACGAGCGCGCGCAACGTCAGCTCGCGCATCTGCGTCCCGGGCGAAATGTAGGGACGAAAGGCGGCTAAAAAAGGATTGGCGTGCTTGAGACCGACGCTGTCGGGCATTTCGTTAGGCGGGTTCGGGCGATCGATTTGCGACATGAGCGGCTTTCTTTCCTTCGGTTTGGCACAGGAGAGCGGGAACGATCGGGAAAGGCAAACGTTAACTCCGCTCAGGGCTTTTCGTAGCCGAGCACTCTCGGCTCCAGTTTTCCCTCGGCCGGATCATGCCGGAAGGTGACCCAGCCTTCCCGGGTGGAACGCCGCGGCAGAAACGGCAACTCCATCTGCCCGGTTTCGCTTTCGCCCCCGGGCCGGCGGAGCACAACTTCAACCTGCACGCCGGCCGCGGTCGCGTCGCCCCGATTGATCACCTTTACCGGGACGGCGAAATAACCGTCATGCGCCTCGGGCTGGCCCAGCTCCACCTGGGGATCGGGCGGTTTTTCCCCTAACGAAAAGTGCTGCTGAATGAGCACGCCGGCGGTGACGAGGATGAGAAGCAGGGAGAGGCCGAAAATGGTCCACTCCAGCCAGTTCTTCTTCGGCGCCTTCATTGTACGAGTAACCGCCCGGCGGAAGCGCCCAGCGTGGTCGCGACCCCCAGCACCACCGTCTGCGCCACCGCGACGAAAAGCCCGACCTGGTCGAAGCGCCCGAAAAACCAAAGCACGGCGGCGGCGGTGAGCAACGCCACGGCGTAACTGGCCGCGGTCCCGATCACGACAGAAGTGATTCCATTCCGCCTGACGAATCGTTCCGAACCGGAGAACTCGATGTAATAAAGAATGAGCGCGGTGAAAAGAAGCGAGAGAACCATGAGCGAGAGCAACTGCGCGACGGAGATCTCGGTCGCGATTACCACCACCTCCTCGGTCGGCGCGACGTTCGCCCCGAAGAGCATCGCGCCGCAGGCGGCGATGACGAGCTGGCGCCCGAAGCGCAGGTCGTCCTCGAGCGAGCCCTGGCCTTTCCCGGGCCCGGAACTCTCTCCGTCACTTTGGGCGCCGAGTTGCGAAGTCCCGACCGAGATTCCGATCGCCACCGTCATCGCTTCGACCACGATCTTGCCGATCACTTCGCCCAGCTGCATCTCGGGCGAGATGCGGCCGAGCAGAGAAAGAAGCAGGGCCGAGACAAGGAGACCGATTCCCATTTCCTCGACCGAATCGATCATCACTTCCGCCCAGGAAGAATCCTCGTGCATCCCGGCATAGCTGTTGTAGCCGAGGAGCAGGACGAAGGTCGTAGCCATATAAATCAGGAGCCGCACGGGCCCGGCGACGAAGCCGGCCCACCAGACTTCCATCGTGTAGAGCAACGGCAGGCTAAACATGAGGCCGCCGGCGATGCCGCGCGCATACTCGCGGAGCGATTGCGCCACCGAAGCCGATGCCGTGTTCCTGTTCACTCGGCGGGAATGAAGCGCAAAAGGTCAGGGGAGGCGAATCGCGTTTCGCAAGCGCGAGGCAACAGATAGAGTGGGCCGAGTGAACACCTTCCTAAGCATCTGGTGGGAGCGCCTGAGCAGCAGCTACTGGTTCATCCCATCGCTGATGGTCTCGACTGCGACGGGGCTCTCCTTCCTCACGGTTCATCTCGATACCCTGGTCGAGGCGAAATGGGCGCGAGCCGCCGGCTGGCTCTGGGCGGGCGGGCCTGAAGGTGCGCGCAGTGTCCTCGCCACCATCGCGGGCTCCACCATCACCGTGGCCGGCGTGGTTTTTTCCATTACCATCGTCGCCCTCACTCTCGCCTCCTCGCAGTTCGGGCCCCGCCTTCTGCGCAATTTCATGAACGATCGCGGCACCCAGATCGTGCTCGGCGTTTTCGTTTCGACCTTTCTCTACTGCCTGCTCATTTTGCGCACGATTCGCGGAACCGATGCGGTCAGCTTCGTGCCGTTTCTCTCCGTCACGCTCGGCCTCCTTTTTGGCGTCACCAGCGTCGGATTCCTGATCTATTTCATCCACCACGTCCCGACCTCGATCCTGGCCGAGACCGTGATCGGGCGAGTCGCGCGCGACCTGCAGGCGGGCATCGACAAGCTTTACCCGGAGAAGTCTGACAACAGCGCCGGCGCCGGGGAGTTGCCGCCGCAATTCGAACGCGAGGCACGGCCGTTTCCTTCCCGCCAAAGCGGTTTCCTTCAGGCGATCGCAAACGAGGAGCTGGTCGAGCTCGCCTCCCGTGAGAACCTCATCATCCGCCTGCGGCGGCGGCCGGGAGATTTCGTCGCCGAAGGCGCCACCCTGGCCGAGGGCTGGCCCGGAGACCAGGTCACGAACGAGACACTGGAGAAATTTGAGGAGTCAGTTTTCTATGGCTGGCATCGCACTCCGCCCCAGGACATCGAGTTCGCAATCGATCAATTGGTGGAAGTGGCGGTGCGCGCACTCTCGCCCGGAATCAACGATCCTTTCACCGCCATCACCTGCATCGAATGGCTAGGGGTGGCCCTGATCCGGGTCGGCAGCCGGCAAATTCCTTCCCCGCACCTGCATGACGCCGGCGGCCAGCTCCGGCTCGTCACCGACACGACCAGTTTTGCCGGGATTGCCGCCGCCTCGCTCAACCAAATCCGCCAAAACGGCTGCAAGACCGTGGCGGTGGTGGTGCGTCTGCTCGACGTCATCGCCCGCGTCGCCGTCCAGCTCCCGCGGACAGAAGACCGGGTCACCATGCTCGGCCATGCCGAGGCCGTCCGCGACGACGGACTCGCCGCCACCGCGAACGAGCGCGACCGGCAGGATATCGAGGAACACTTCGCCGTCGCCCGGCGCGCCTTGACCGCGAGCGATCGTTAGGCCGGCAGGCCCGGAGCCGGGTTCGCTTCCTGGCGCGCGGCCAGATTCGCCACCACCGCGATCAATTCGTTAGGCTCGACCGGCTTCGGCAGGTGCATCTGGAAACCGGCGCGCAAGGCGCGCGTCCGGTCGGTCCCGCGGGCGTAGGCAGTCAGGGCCGCCGCGGGGGTGCGGCCCCCTTCCTCCGGCGGCAGGGCGCGCACCTGGCGCAGCAGATCGTAACCGCTCTCGTTAGGCATTTCGATGTCGCTCAGGAGCACATCCGGCCGCAGGGTGCGGACCCCCTCGAGCGCTTCCGCCGCCGTCGCGAAGACGGTGACCTCGGCATGGCAGCGGGTCAGGACGAGATGGAGCAGCTTTCGCGCGTCGGCATCGTCATCCACCGCCACGATCCGGATGCCCGCGAGTTCGGCGCAGAGATCGAGCGTCTGCGGGGTTGCCATTTGCCGATCCAACTCGGCGCCATCGCGCTGGTGCACGATCACGACTGGAAGATGCACGGAAAAGGTCGCGCCCGTCCCGGGTCCGTCGCTGAAAACATGAATCGAACCGCCATGCAGCTCGACGAGATGCCGCGTGATCGCGAGCCCGAGCCCGAGGCCGGTGTGTTGGCGGGTCGAGCTGCTGTCGGCCTGCGTGAACCGCTCGAAAATGTGCGCCAGAAATTCCTTTGCGATCCCGACGCCATTATCCATCACTGTCAGCTCGACCCGGGAATCGACCCGCGCCAGGCGCACCTGCACCTTGCCGCCTTTGGGCGTAAACTTGACCGCGTTCGCGACCAGGTTCCAGACGATCTGCTGCAGGCGATCGGCGTCGCCCGAGACCGGCCCGGCTCGCGGGTCGACCACGCAATCGAGCTTGATCGATTTCGCTCCCGCCGTCGGTTCCACGATCCGCACCGCCTCGCGCACGACATCGGGCAAATCGATCGTGCGCAGATCGAGGCGCAACTTTCCCGAGACGATGCGCGAGACATCGAGCAGATCCTCGATCAACTGCGATTGCGAACGGACGTTGCGCTCGATGACATGGGCCGCTTCCGCGATCTCGGGCGTGGTCAGGTCGCCTGTTTCGAGCAGCCGCGCCCAGCCAAGAATGGCGTTGAGCGGGGTGCGCAATTCGTGCGAGACGGTGGCGATGAATTCATCCTTCGCCCGGTTCGCCACCTCGGCCGTTTCACGTGCGGCCTCGGCCGCGCGGAGCAATTTCACCCGTTCCGCTTCCGCTTCCTGGCGTTGCAGGCTGAGGGCGATGCCCTGCGAGACGAGCGCGAGGGCGCTGAGGGTGGCGTCGGAAAGTTTGTGCTGCGCAAACATCGCCAGCACGCCGTAGAGCCGATCGCCCACGAGCAGGGGATAGCCCGCAAAAGCCACCATCTTTTGCCGGCGCGCCCACTCCTGGTTGTTCACCCGCGGATCGCCGATGACCTGGTTGGTGAGGTGCGGTTTCCGCTCGGAAGCAATCAGCCCGATCTTAAATTTGCCTAACGGCACCCGCCCGTGTGGTCCGTCGATATGGGTGTAAAGACCGGCGCTAACCTGCAACTCGAGCATTTGCTCCGCCTCGTTAAAGGTCCAGACGCGGGCAAAGGCCGCGTCGACGTGGCGCACGAGCGACTGCACGCAACCCTGCAGCACCTTTTCGATCGTATCCGACTGGGTAATGAGATGGCCGATTTCCGCTTCCAGCCGGGTCAGGCGGGCCCGTTCCTCGAGCGAGTCCGCCGATTTTTCGCGATGGACCAGGACCGCATTCATCTTGTCCTCGCGTTGCCGGACGTTGCCGCAAAAGAGGCTGATCAGCACGCACTCGACGAGATAAACCGCCAGCCGGAGGTAAAACGCCGTCTCATGAAAATTCTCCCCTCCGCCTTCAAAAGTCGGCGTCAGGATGGCCGACAAGGCCGTCAAAGCCGTGGCGAGAAGCCCGGGACCGAGACCGCCGAACCAGCCGCTGAAAAGCACACTCGCGATCAGGAACATGAACGGGTAGTGCGCCGCGAAAGGCATCGAAACGGCGCGATTGGCGAGGATGACAAGCACCGCCGCCGCGACCGCGGCGCCATAGCGGATCATGGGACGATGAGCCAGGGACGAGGTGTATGCCATGGAGCGGGGAAGGTATCACTCCGGCCTCCCCTTGGGAACGGGGTTTCCCAATATGATCAACTGCGCCGCGAGACGGCTCGACCGCGGGCGGCTGCAAGTTCGTTAGGCGCAACGAACTTTTCTCGGGGATGGTTCTGCAAATACTCCGCGATCGCGGCCAGGAACTGGGCCGAGAAGTCCTTCAGCTTTTGTTCGCCCACACCCGGGATGCGGCGAAATTCCGCCGCCGTCGTCGGGTAACTGCGCGCCATTTCGCGCAGCGCGACATCCGAGAAAATGACGTAGGCCGGGACGTTGCGCTCGTCCGCGAGATTGCGCCGGACGAGGCGTAAATCCTCGAAGAGCGCTTCGTCGCACTCGATCTCGCCCGCGCGTTTTCTGGATTTGGCGGGCGCTTTCTCCACCACTTTGGTGAGGGTGACCTCGGTGCGGTCCCGGAGCGCGTCACGGCCCGCAGCGGTGACCTGGAGGGTGGCAAATTTCCCGGGCGCGACCTCGACCAGCCCGAGCCGGAGGAGCTCGCGCCCAATCGCCTGCCAGGCATCGCGTTTTAGTTCGCTGCCGATTCCGTAGGTCGAGATTGCATTATGCCCGCGCTGCCGGATCGCTTCGGTGTCGGCGCCGGTCAGCACTTCCACGATATGGTTAAGGCCGAAAGCGAAGCCGCTCTTCTGCTGCACCCGCAGGACGCAGGAGAGAAATTTCTGGGCCGCGACCGTGCCGTCGAAGGTCTCGCGCGGGTTGAGGCAATTGTCGCAGCCGTTACAAGGCTCGTTAGGCCGCTCTTCCCCGAAGTAACGCAGGAGAGTGGTGCGGCGGCACTCGCGCGTCTCGGCGTAGTGCACCATCTGGCGCAATTGCTCGCGCGCGATACGGGCTTCGCTTTCGCTTTTCTCGTCGATGAAACGGTTTTGTTTCACCACGTCGCCGGGATTGAAAAGCAGCACGCAGTCGCTCGGCAAACCGTCGCGCCCGGCCCGGCCGGTTTCCTGGTAGTAACTCTCGATGTTCTTCGGCAGGTCGTAGTGCACGACGAAGCGGACGTTCGGCTTGTTGATCCCCATCCCGAAGGCGATCGTCGCGCTCACCACCCGGACGTCGTCGCGCAGGAACATCTCCTGGTGGCGCGCCCGTTCCTCCGCCTCCAGCCCGGCGTGGTACGGTTTGGCCGCGATCCCGTCGGCGTTCAGCTTGGCCGCGACCGAGTCGGCGGTTTTGCGGCTCGCGCAATAGACGATTCCGCTGTCGTTAGGCCGGGTTCGGAGGAGATTGAGCAGCTGATCGTAGGGCGACGACTTGGGGAGGACTTTGTAAGCCAGGTTCGGGCGATCGAAACTGGCGACATAACATTTTGGGTCGCGCAGGTTGAGCTGCTTCAGGATGTCCGCCCGCACCCGCTCGGTCGCGGTCGCGGTCAGGGCCATGATCGGGACGTCCGGCAAAATCTCGCGCATTTTCGCGAGGCCGCGGTACTCCGGCCGGAAATCGTGGCCCCATTCGCTGATGCAATGCGCCTCGTCGATCGCGACCAGGGCGACATTCCATTCCCGCACTTTTTCGATGAACGACTCGAGCATGAGCCGCTCCGGCGCGACGTAGAGAAGGCGGAACTCGCCGTTGTAAAGCCCGCGCAACCTCGCGCGCGACTCCGGCCCGTCGAGCGTGGAGTTCAAAAACGTCGCCGCCACCCCGCTCGCCTGAAGGGCGTCGACCTGGTCCTTCATCAGCGAAATCAGGGGCGAGATCACGATCGTTAGGCCAGCGCGCAGGAGCGACGGCAATTGGAAACAAAGCGACTTCCCGCCACCCGTCGGCATGAGGGCAAAGACATCGCGCCCGGCCAGCGCGTCGCGCACGATCTCCTCCTGCAACGGCCGAAAGGCGTCGTAGCCGAAGTGTTTTTTGAGGGCGGGGCGAAGTTCCACAGCTCGGCAGTTTTTACTTCGACAGCCGTCGGAGCAAGAGCAGAAAATTAATCCAGGGTTTGCCGGTAGCGTTTGATCCCGATGGTGAGGGCGACCAACGCGAAGAGTGCGATCCACCAAAGTTGACCCGAGATCTCGGCGAGGGTGTTTCCTTTCAACAAAATCCCGCGCACGATCCGCAGGAAATGGGTCAGCGGGAAAACTTCGCCGATGATCTGCGCCCAATGCGGCATGCCGCGAAACGGGAACATGAAACCGGAAAGCAAAATCGAAGGCAGGAAAACGAAGAAGGTCATCTGCATCGCCTGGAGCTGGTTTTTCGCCACGGTCGAGAAGGTGATGCCGAGGGCGAGATTGGCCGCGATGAAAACGAGCGCGACCAGGAGCAGCAAAACGATGCTGCCCTGCATCGGGACATGAAACAGGAAATGCGCGGCGAGCAGAATCACGCCGACCTGGATGTAGCCGACCATGATGTAGGGCACGATTTTGCCGATCAACACTTCGCTCGGGCGGGTCGGCATGGAGAGGAGATTTTCCATCGTGCCGCGCTCGCGCTCGCGGGTGATGGCGAGGCCGGTGATGAGGATCATCGTCATGGTCAGGATGACTCCCATCAGGCCCGGGACGATGTTGTATTGGGTGACTACTTCCGGGTTGTAGAGCGCGTGCACGCGCAGATCGATCGGGCCCTCTGTCGCCTGGAGCGAGGCGAGCGGTCCTTTCAGGTCGCTTTGCAGGGCGTTGTTGATCAGGTTGCCTAACGATCCGAGAGCGTTGCCGGTCGCGGCCGGGTCGGTCGCGTCCGCCTCGACCAGGATGGCCGGGCGATCGCCGCGGAGCAGGTCGCGGCTGAAATTTTCCGGGATGTTAATGACGAACTGAACCTCGCCGCGGGCGAGCAGGTCGCGCCCTTCCGCCTCGGTCTGCACTTGCCGGACGAAATCGAAATAGGTGCTGTTCTGCATTGCCGCCAGGACAGTCCGGCCCTGCGGCCCGCGATCGGCGAGGAGGAGCGCGGCCGGGAGGTGGCGCGGGTCGGCGTTGATGGCGTAACCAAAAAGCGTGAGCTGAATGAGCGGGATGCCCAGCATCATGGCGAAGGTGAGCCGGTCGCGCCGCATCTGGGTGAACTCCTTCACGATGATCCCGCGCAGGCGTTGGAAAGAGAAATGACCTTTCATCGCGGCGCGAAATTGTCGGTCGATTCCTGCATCAGGTTTATGAAGGCGTCCTCCAGACCGGAGGGAATCTGCCGCCAGTCGTAGGGCGGTTTGCGGAAAGGAGCGATCGCCCGCTCCAGGCTCGTGGGGTCGTCGCTGCTGACATGAAGCGCAGTGCCGAACGCGACTGCCTGCTGCACGCCGGGCAAGTCGCGCAGTTGGGCGGCAAGCTGGAGCAGGCCGGGACCGGTCACCGACCATGTCGTTAGGCCAACCTGCGCGATGACTTCTTCAACCGTGCCGTCGGCGAGCAATTTGCCGTAGGAAATGTATGCCAGCCGGTGGCAGCGCTCGGCTTCATCCATGTAGTGGGTGGTGATGAGAAAGGTCAGGCCGTCGGCAGCGAGGAGGTGAATCTGTTCCCAGAAATCGCGCCGCGCTTTCGGATCGACGCCCGCGGTCGGCTCGTCGAGAAGGAGCAATTTCGGCCGATGAATCAGGCAGGCGGCAAGCGCGAGCCGCTGTTTCCAGCCGCCGGAAAGCTGGCCCGCAAGCTGATGCTGCCGCCCTTCGAGCCCGAGCTGCTCAATGCTTTGCCGAACGGCGGCGCGCCGATTCTTCATGTCGTACATCCGGGTCACGAACTCGAGATTTTCCTGGATGCTCAGGTCTTCCCAGAAACTGAAACGCTGCGTCATGTAGCCGACCTCGCGCTTAATCGCCTCGCTCTCCTTGATGACGTCGTGACCAAGGACCTGGCCGCTGCCTCCATCCGCGCGGAGGAGGCCGCAGAGCATCCGGAGGAAGGTGGTTTTGCCGCTGCCGTTGGGGCCGAGGAAACCGTAAATTTCGCCCGCCCGCACCCGCAGATCGACCTCGTCCACCACGGTGCGCGCGCCGAAACGTTTCGTCATCCCGCGCACGTCGATCACCTGGTCGCCGTTTTTCATTCGCCCAGAAAACGCACATCGACCGGTTGCCCGGGATGGAGTTTGGCTGCGGTCGCCGACTCAAAATGAATCTCGACCATGAAGACAAGCTTGCTCCGGCTCTCGCGACTGTAGATGACCGGCGGGGTGTACTCCGCGCGCGGCGAGATGTAGCTGATCGTGCCGTCAAAGGACTGCGCGACGCCATCGACCGCGACGCGCGCCTTTTGCCCAATGTGCAGCGCGCCGACTTTGGTTTCAGGAACGAAAGCGCGGACCTTGATGTTGGCCGGCGGAAGAAGCGCGACGATCGGTTTGCCGGCCGCGACCCATTCGCCCTTGCGGAAAAGCGTGTCGTAAACCAGACCCGCCTGCGGTGCGGCCTGTTTCATCTGCGCCAAATTCCACTCCGATTGCGCTAGGCGCTGCCGGTCCTGGTCGCGCGTCGAACGGGCGCGATCGAAATCCTGCGCGGCCGAAGGGCCCATCTTGACCAGCATTTCCTGGCGCGCGTATTCCGCCTCCGAAAGTACGAGCGCCGCCTTCGCCTGGTCGCGCGCCGCCACCTCCCTCGTGCCGTCGAGGGCGAAAAGCGGCGCGCCGGCGGCGACCTGCTGGCCGCGTTGCACCGCCAGCTTTTCGATCGTGCCCGGGAGCGGCGAGCTGACATAGACAAACTCACCTTCGACATAGCCCTGGACCCGGTCGTCCGGCGCTTTTCGACAACCGGTGGGAAGCGACAGCAGGATCGTTAGGCAAAAAAGCGCGCGGCCGGCGGATCGGGTCGTATCCCGGAAGGTCTTCATCGCTTTCCTTTCCCGGGCTGGAGGACGCCGCGGAGCACAATCCCGATCACCCCCGCGAAAGCTTCCCTGGGAGAGAGTTGCAGTTCTGCCAATTGCGCCGGACTCATGATCGCCTGGATCGCCGCCAGGACGCTCTCGATCATGAGTGCGGCCGGGATGTCGCGGCGAACATCGCCGGAACGCTGACCGGCGCGAAACAAGGCGCCGAAATGGGTCTCGATCAGTTTCGCCCGCCGTTTCTGGAGCTTTTCGAAAAGGTGCGGCGCCTTCATGCGCATGTCGCGCACGAAGGGCGGCCTGAGTTCGGCCAGTTCTTCCTGCATCGTGGCGAGCATGGCCTGCAGCGCAGCGCCGAAATCGCCTAACGAGCGCGCCTGCGCCTCCGCCAGCCGGGTTGAAACCCGGGCGAATTTGTCCTTCAGGACGGCCTCGAGCAGAGCATCCTTGCCCGGGAAATGAGCGTAGAGCGTCTTCTTGCTCACCCCGAGCTCCGCGGCGAGGTCGTCCATCGTCACATTCCGAAAACCGTGATGGAAAAAATGACCGCGGGCCGCTTCCCGCACCCGCTGCCGGGTGGAGTTTACTCCGCGGGCCGCTGTCGTAGCGCCGGCCGCGCGGTTCCGTCCTCTCGGCGGCAGCTGCTTGTGTGGTTTTCGTTTCATCTTCAATGTCCTAAACGCTATAGACGAAGGAAACTAGATTAGTATAATCAGTTTCCACAAAGGAAACAGCGAATTTTTCAAGAACGGTGAACTGCTTTTAAGCTGCCTGACGAATCCCTGGTCTCCCGAGGCGGATTGCTCTTCCGCCGCTGGGGCGTGCGCTAGGATTCAGGCAAGCTGGAGTGCCGGGCGGCGTAATGCTCCGGCTTGGCGATCTCGGGATTTATCCATTCGATCACGGCGGCGAAGCCGAGGCTTTCCGGATCGTGATGCAGGTAATCCGAAGCCACCGCCAGCGGGGTGAAGCCCTGCTTGAGTTGAAAATTGAGCGTGGGATCGCTCAGTCTCCCGGCCAGGACTTCCAGGACATACTTCTCCGGGGTCAGCCGGTCGGCGTGAAGGTGATAACCGCAGAGCCGCGCCCCGGCGCGGATCCGGAGCAGCCCCATCCGCCGGACGAGTTCGCGCCGCGCCGCGTAGATCTTTTTTCCAATGCCGCGACCTTGTTCGCTCGGCCGAACCATCACTTCCGCCCCGTAAAGGGTGCGTCCGGTAACCGGGTTGTGATTTTGAAACGTCCCGTGATCGGTGAAATCGCGCCAGCTCGCGCCCATGTCGTAATCGTCCCAGTCCACGATTAAACTCGCCGCCATCCCGACGACGCGGTCCGATTCTTTTTCCACTGCGACGAACTGCCCGTCGGGGAAAACGGCGAGGTGTGAAGCGAGCTGTTCCAGCTTCCACGACGGACTGTCGTGATAGACCTCCCGCGTCAGGTCGATGATCTGCGCGAAATCCTCCGGGCGCGTGTTGCGCACGATGATTTCCGGCCGCAGCTCCGCCTCGCTCATAACTTCACCAACTCCGTCGTCGCGAGCAGGTCCTGCGTGCGTTTGCTGTCGCGCAACGGCAGCACGGTGCCCGATTCACGTCCTTCCTGGATCGTCTTCAGGTTCAGTTCGCCGATCACCATCATCTCCTGGTTGACCGTGCCCTCGGCGAGAATGCCATCGCGCGAGAACGAGAAATCGCTCGGGGTGAGGATCGAGGCCTGGCCGTAGTTGAGTGAGACCGCCGGGACCATTGGGAGCGAGCCCACGGTGCAGGACTGGATGACATAAACCTGGTTCTCAATCGCGCGGGCATGCGCGCAATAGCGGACGCGAAGGAAACCCTGCCGGTCGTCGGTACAGCTCGGGGTGATGATGATCTGCGCGTCCTGGTGAGCGGCCGCGCGCGAGATCTCGGGGAACTCGATGTCGTAGCAAATCGCAATGGCGAGCCGCCCGAAATCGGTTTCAAAGACTTTGAGGCGTTCCCGCGGGCTCACGTCCCATTCCTCCGCCTCAAATCGGGTCATGTGCATTTTGCCCTGCACTCCGTACTCGCCGGAGGGGCTGAAGAAATGGCAGTCGTTATGCAGCTTTCCCTTGGCCTGGTCGAAGACCGGAATCGTCCCGGCCACGATGTAGATGCGGTGTTTTTTTGCCAGCGTGCTGAAGAGCTCGATGTAGGGCGGGACGCAGTTTGAGAGGTCGACGATCTGCTCGCGAATGGGCCGCTGCACGTTGCCCAGGGTGAGGAGTTGGACGCTGAAATACTCCGGGAAAACAATGAGGTGGGCCTTGTAGTCGACCGCGGTCTCGATCAGCGCGCTCACCTGGTCGCGAAATTGATCGAAGGTCTTGACTGGGCGGATGAAGTACTGCAGCGAGGCGACGCGAATTCGTTCCATCATCTTCCGTCGCAGATTATTGCGGCGGCGGCAATCGCGGGAAGAAAAAAGCGCAGACGCACCCGCCGACGGCCGCGCATTTTACCCTAACGAATTCCTCCCGGGCGCGGAAATCTCCTTGCTCCGCTCCGGAGTCAAAGCTGTAATGCCGCCATGACGTCGAGCGGCTCACACCCGGCGAAGGTTGCGCTCTGCAGTGGCCACATGATCGACGCGCCCGGTCGCGCGACGGCGCGTTTCCCGGAAGAGAAAGCCGAGGTCGTGAGGCAGAAGATCGCGGACCAGCTCGCGCGCTGGAGGATCGGGGCGGGCGACCTCGCCATCTGCGGCGGCGCTTGCGGGAGCGACATCCTCTTCGCCGAGGAATGCCGGCGCCGCGGGGCGCGGATTCGGTTGCTCCTGGCCCAGCCAGCCGACGACTTTGTGCGCGATTCCGTGCAGCACGCGGGGCCGGATTGGGTGCGGCGTTTCCATGCCCTGCGCGCAGCGGCCGAGGTTGAGGTCCTGCCGCCGGAAACGGAGAGCTCGCCTGAGGATTCCTCGATCTACGGCCGGACCAATCTCTGGATGATCGAGACGGCTCAACACGAGGCAGGGGACCCGCGAAAAATTTATGCGCTCCTCGTCTGGGACGAAAAACCAACCGGCGATGGCCCGGGCGGAACCTCCGATTTCCAGGCGAAAGTCTGCCACCTCGGGGCGCAGCTCGAGATCATCAACCCGACCACACTCCCATGAATCCTGCGTTCGAGTATCTGGAGCGCCGCCTGCAGCCGCAGGAAAAATGGCACGATAAACGGGCCCGCCTGAACAAGCGGCTCTTCTACACGACTGAAGTGTCCACGCTTTTGGCCGGGGCGGCGATTCCGGTGGTGAACCTTTGGGTGGTGAAGGACGCCTACCTCGCCGGGGTGCTTTCCGCCGCGCTTGGGGGCGTGGTGGTGATGGCCGCGGCGGTCGGGAAACTGTTCAAGTTCCACGAGAATTGGCTGCACTACCGGGCGCTGGCCGAGGCGCTCGCGCGCGAGCGGGAATTGCATGCGGTGGGTGCGGGCGAATACGCCCGGGTCGACGGAAACCGCCGCAATCGGTTGCTGGTGGAGCGGGTGGAAAACCTGATCGCGAACAAGACCGCGCAGTTCATCGAGACTCATAAACGCGACGGAAGTTCGAGCGTGGAATCGGATCCGGCCTAACGAACGGCTCCGTTCAAACAAACGGCCCGAAGTGCGCGATCGCGACTTCCTTTTGCGCGACCGCTTTCCCGACGCGCGAGAGATTTTCGATCTGGTCGACCGCGTCCATTTTCTGGATCGCTGTCGCGTCGATCTCGTCCAAGCCAAGACCGTCCAGTCCTTCGCGGCTGAGATCGGCGTTGTAGCGGACGTAACGAAAAAACCGCCCATGATCCGGCGTTTCCGCGGGCAGGATCAGGTTGCCCATTTCCCGGTCAATCTCCGAGCCGTGCACGCAACGGCCGAAGGTCCGGCAATTGACGTCCTGCTCAACCTGGATGCCGTACATCAACTCCGAGGGCAGGTTTTGCATGTTGCCAAAAAGATTGCGCTCGACCGCATCGGTCACGCCCGCCGCCGCGCCCGTGCCGACGGAAACGAGCAGCAGATTCTGTTCGCCGGTTTTCCAGTTCAAGTGATAGGCGGGCTGCGTCGCCATGCGGAAGAGGAGGAACGAGGGATTGTTATAAGGCGTCAGGCCGCCGTCGACGAAGACGAAACTCTTGCTCGAGTCGTTAGGATCCCAATTCAAAATCTCCGGCGGAAAGAAAACTGGCGCCGCGGTGCTGGCGCGGACGAGCTGCCAGAGCGGAATACGGCGGTTGCAATCGGGACGAGCGGTGTCGTTGTACTTCGCGAAAGGATTGGAGCTGATCGGCCAGGGCGAATCGGTCGTCAGGTTGCGAGTCACGACGAGCAGGAGACAGCGCAATCGCGCACTCGTTAGGTCAGCCTGTCGCCCATCCTTTTCCTGGAAAATCCCCTGTAATTTCGCCTTCAGCGGCTCGTCGGTGTAGAAGCTTTTCAAGCGCTTGAACAGGGCGTTTTTTTCGAACATCGAGATCCCTGCCTCGCGATAAAAAGCGAGCAACTCGGCTGCGCTCATCCCGATCGAAAGCCCGGCCGCGATGATCGCCCCGGTGCTCGTCCCGCCGATGTAATCGAAGTAGTCTCCCAGCCGGGTGACACCAGTTCTGGCCGCGATCTTCTTTTCGATCTCGGCCAGAATCTCGAGAGAGAGAACGCCACGAATGCCGCCGCCGTCGAGCGCCAGGAGCTTTCGTGGGCGCTCACTGCCGAAGCGTTCCTCCAGATGTTCCCATGCGCCCATCGCTTTCCCCCGATGTAGCAACTCTCAAGTTTTTTCCAAGCCTCAGTTCTCGGCGCCACTGAATCTGATTGCCGCTGCGGGTCGTGATCGGTTTAGAATGATGGGGAAGGATGAGCGATGAGTGACACGCCCTCAGCTTCGATGACACGCGCGGATCAGGCATCTGTGCAAGGCACCTGCTTTGTTGTGATGGGTTTCGGCAAGAAGACCGATTTCGAGACCGGCCGCGTCCTCGATCTCAACCAATCCTACCAGAACCTGATCAAGCCCGCGGTCGAGGCCGCCGACTTGAAATGCATCCGGGCCGACGAGATCGCGCACTCGGGCTTAATCGACGTGCCGATGTTCGACCTTCTGCTCAAGGCCGATGTCGTCGTGGCCGATCTCTCGACTTCAAATCGCAACGCGATCTACGAGCTCGGCGTGCGCCACGCGCTCCGGCCTTACACGACTGTGATCGTGGCCGAGGAAGAGCTGATGAAGTCGCCCTTCTTCGATCTCAATCACATCGTCATCCGGAAATACAAGCACCTTGGTGAAGACATCGGGGTGAGCGAGGCGAAGCGTTTCACGACCGAGCTGACTCATGCGATCAAGGAGATCATGGCGAAGGAGGCGAAGCTCCGCCGCGACAGTCCGGTCTATCAATTTATCGAACGCCTCACCCCGCCCTCGATCGCGGAAGAGGTAAAAAGCATGGTCGCGGCCGCAGCGGCGATCGTTTCGAAATCAGGCGCGCCGGAAAATGCGACGCCGGCGCACAGCGAGTTGATGGCGCGGGTGGATGAAGCGCAGCGCAAAGACGATTGGCTAAAGGCGAAGATGCTGCTGGAGGAGATTCGCGAGATGCGCAAGGCGAGTCCCGCGGGAGAGTCGAAGGCGGAGGATCCCTACATCTTGCAGCGACTCGCTCTCGCCACCTACAAGAGCGGGCACCCCGATCCAGAGAGCGCCCTAAAAACGGCGCGCGATCTCTTGAATCTTCTCGGCCCGGATGTCTCGAACGACACCGAAACGCTTGGCCTTTGGGGCGCGGTGCACAAACGGCTCTGGGACCTAACGAACGAGCCACAGGCGCTCGACGAAGCGATTCGCGGCGCCGAGCGCGGCTACTACCTGCGGAACGATTACTACAACGGGATCAATTACGCCTTTCTCCTCAACGTCCGCGCCTCGATCAGCAACAATCTCGCGGAAGCAGTGGCCGATTTTGTGCAGGCGCGTCGCATCCGCCGCGAAGTGATCAAGATCTGCCAACAATGGCTGGCGGCGAACGACTCCCCCAAATCGGGGACGGAGCGTTCCGCGAAATTTAAGGAAAGCCGCTACTGGGTCCTGGCCACGCTGGCCGAGGCTTATGTCGGATTGGAGGATTCGTTAGGCCAGACAAAGTTGGAGGAAGCGTTCGCCGCCGCGCCGCAGGAATGGATGAAAAATTCCACTCACGACCAGGTCGACAAACTGCAAAGGCTACTCGCAAGCTCGCCCTTGCAAAAGCTTCCCGGCGCGACCTGATCAGGCTCGCCGCTCTTCGATCGCGGCGAACAGATCACTCACAAATTCCGCCCGCGGTTTCGCGCCAATATTCCCCTGGCCGTGCACCCGGACGCTGACATTGCCCGCCTCGAGATCGCGATGACCGAGCACGAGCATGGTGTGGACCTTCATCTGCTCGGCGCTCGAGATCTTGGCCTTGATGTGATCGCTGCTGGCGTCGAGCTCGGCCCGGACTTCGCGAGCGCGGAGTTCGGCCTGGATGCTGCGCGCATATTCGAGGAGCGGGGCTTCGTCGCCGATCGGGAGGATGCGGACCTGTTCGGGCGCGAGCCAGAGCGGGAAGTTGCCGGCGTAGTGCTCGATCAGGAAACCGATGAAACGCTCGTGCGTGCCTAACGGGGCGCGATGGATGCAGAGCGGGGTGGCCTCGGTGTTTTCGCGGGTCTTGTAGACAAGCCCGAAGCGCTCTGGGACGGCGAAGTCGACCTGGTTCGTCGCGATCGTAAACTCGCGCCCGATCGCGCTCCAGACCTGGACGTCGATCTTCGGTCCGTAGAAGGCAGCCTCGTTAGGCACTTCCACGTAGTTGATCCCGCTCCGCTGCAAAACGCCGCGAACCATCTCCTCGGTTTTTTTCCAGAGTTCGGGATTGTCGACGAATTTCTGCCCTAGCTTCTCCGGGTCGTGGGTGGAGAAACGCATGACGTATTTCTCGATCCCGAAGATCTTGAAATACTTCAGATACATCTGATTGACGGCGTTGAACTCCTCTTCGAACTGCTCTTCGGTGCAGTAGATGTGGGCGTCGTTCATCTGCAGCGAACGTACGCGCATGAGGCCGAAGAGTTCGCCGCTCTGTTCATAACGATAGTTGCAGCCGTACTCCGCGAGGCGCAGCGGGAGGTCGCGATAACTGTGCGGCACCGCGGCGAAGAGCTTGTGGTGATGCGGGCAGTTCATCGCTTTGAGGTAATACTTCTTCGGCGCGGGAAGGAAGGTGAGTTGGCTGTCGGCCCTTTGCAGATTCGCGAAGGCCTCCTTCACCTCGGCCGTCGTGGTGTCGGCATCAATTTCCGCCTTGATGCGCACGAGAACTTCGGGGTCTTCCGGGGAAATATTGCGCGTCTCCTCGAGATGATCACGCAAGTAGGCGGCCAATACGGGCAGCGCGTCACTGCGCATTCTTACGATGGGCTCACGCTGCCCGCGCTCCTCGTCGAGTTCCATCGGGGGAAACATCGAGTCCTCGTAGTAGGGCAGATGCCCGCTCGTGAGATACAGATTCTCCCGGGCGATGTGCGGGGTACGGACGCGTTGATAGCCGGCGGCGAATTCGGTTTCCTTGGCCAGCTTTTCCAGTTCCTCGATGATGGCGGCGCCGCGCGGGAGCCAGAGCGGCAGGCCGGGGCCGACGTCGTCGTCGAAGGTGAAAAGCTGGAGCTCTTTGCCGAGCTTGCGGTGGTCGCGCTTCTTCGCTTCCTCGAGCATGGCGAAGTAGGCGTCCATCTCGGTGCGGTTTTTGAAGGCGGTGCCGTAGATGCGCTGGAGCTGCGGGTTTTTCTCGTCGCCCTTGTAGTAGGCGCTGGCGACGTGGGTGAGCTTGAAGGCCCCGATGTTCCCGGTACGCATGACGTGCGGGCCGGCGCAGAGATCCGTGAACTGACCGTTGCGATAGAGAGTAATCTTTTCGTCAGGCGGAATGCGCTCGATGATGTCGAGCTTGAATTTGCTCGCTTCGGGACGCGGGCCGAGCGCGGCCAGTTCGCCGGCATGGGCGAGGGCGAGCGCTTCGGCGCGGGTCACCTCGACCCGCTCGAAACGGTGGTTCGCCTTGATTTCCTTCTTCATCTCCGACTCGATTTTTTCGAAATCTTCAGGCGAGATCCGGTGCGGCAGCTCGAGATCGTAATAGAAACCGTTCTCCACCGGCGGCCCGGCGGCGAACTGCGCTTCCGGCCAGAGCCGGAGGATGGCCGTCGCGAGAACGTGCGCGGCGGAATGGCGGATTCGCTCCAACTCCGTCATCTGCGGCCCTTGCGGAGCGGGTGGGCCGTCCGTGGCAGCGACTGTTTCGGCGACTGAGCGTTCTTCGTTCATTTCAATAGGAGCGGAAAAAATAGCGGCTGCAAAGTTAACAGGCTCAGCCGAAATTGCACGATGGCACTGCACAGAGCCAGAGCGTTGCTTTTGCTGCTCCTCCTCGGCGCGAGTTGCCGGCCGGCGGAAACTTCCGGCCGGGAGTTTGCCGCCGACCGCGAGCGGATGGTAAAATTCCAGGTCGCAATGCGTGGCGTGACTAACGAGCGGGTGCTGACGGCGATGCGAAAAGTGCCGCGCGAGCAATTCGTGCCGGAGGAAATGCGGGCGCGGAGTTATACCGACCGGCCGCTGCCGATCGGCTACGACCAGACGATTTCGCAGCCGTTCATCGTCGCATTCATGACTGAGAAACTGGAGCTGAAAGCGACCGATCGCGTGCTCGAGATCGGGACCGGCTCGGGTTACCAGGCAGCGATCCTCGGCGAACTGGCGGCCGAAGTTTACACGATCGAGATCATTGAGCCGCTCGGGAAAAGCGCCGAGGAGACTTTAAAACGACTTGGTTACAAAAACGTGCACGTGAAAGTCGGCGACGGCTACAAGGGCTGGGCAGAGCACGCGCCCTTCGACGCGGTCATCGTGACCTGCGCGCCCAATCACGTGCCGCGGCCGTTGGTCGAGCAGTTGAAGGACGGTGGGCGGATCATCATCCCGGTGGGAGAGGCCGGAGCGCAGGAGCTTTATCTGCTCGAGAAAAAGGAGGGCAAACTCCGGCAGCGGGCGGTTTTGCCGGTGCGCTTCGTGCCGATGACGGGCGAGGCGGGCGCGCCGCGCGAGCGATGATGTTGTAGCGGCGCTCTGTGAGCGCCGAAAACGGCGTTTAGAATTGAAGGCTCTTCGGCGGTCACAGACCGCCGCTGCAACGGACGTCGCCTAACGAAGCGGGCCGGGAAAATCTCCTTAGCCGCGTTTGCTGAAAATTTTTATTTCCTCCGCTGCCTTTTGCAGTTCGTCGAGGGTGGCGAGGGCGGCTTCCTGTTTCGAGATCGTGGCCGCGTTTGTGGCCTGCAGTTCCTGCAGGAGCTGGAAAGTCGATTGCGTGCCGCGCACCTGCATCGCGTCCGCTGGTTTGGCGACCGCCGGGACCGGGGTCGCCGCCTGAATAACGATGGGCGCGGGCGTTTGTCCGTGACTGACCGGCAGGAGCAGCAGGCTGAAAATGACCGCGCTGAAAAGGGAAAGCGTGCGACGCATCTTAGCGTCCTCCCCGGCTGGCATAGATGCGAGCGACGCGAATCGCTTCCGCCAGCGTAACCAGCTTGGCGTCGATCTTGGCCTGGTTATCCGCGATCACGAGCTGCTGCGCCTGGATTTCCTTGATCAGCGCTTCGACGCGCTTGGGATCCTCGGGCGCGGTCGATTGCGCGCCGATGGAAGTGGCGAAAAGGGCGAGCGCGCCCAGGATCATGAGTTTTTTCATAAGCGGAAGTGTCGGATCGATAGGAAAGCAAGTCACGTTCCCTCGCCCGGCCGCGGTCGCGCCCAACGGAATGGAAACGGGTCTGCGGCGCGAAAACTGCTTGCTAGGGAAGGCTCAGTCGATACCCTCTGCGCATGGCAGGCCCGGGAATGTTCCAATCACAGAATCTTTCCCTCCAACAGGTCCTGGCGCCCCAGCTCCAGCAGAGCCTGCTCATTCTCCAGGCGCCGCTTCTCGAGTTGCGCAACCTCGTGCAGCAGGAGATGGAAACCAATCCCGTGCTCGAGGAATTGGCCGAGGCGACCGACGAGGAGCGCCAGGTTTCCGAGAGCGAGCCGGCGGAAGACAATTTTAAGGAAGAGTTCGACCAACTGGCCAAGCTCGATGACGAATGGCGCGACTACATGGCGCAATCTGCCAGCTACAGCGGCCGCTCCAAGGAGGACGAGGAAAAGCGCCAGTTTTTCTTCGATTCCATCGCCACCCAGGAAACCCTGCAGCAACATCTCGTCGGCCAGCTCAACCAGACCGCGCTCAGCGGCAACGACCGCAAGACGGCCGAACTCATCATCGGCAACATCGACGACAACGGCTTTCTCCAGACGACCCCGGAAGAGATGGCGATGAACACCGGGATCGCGCAGGAAGATTTCGAGCTCATGCTCACGCTCATCCAGAGCTTTTATCCGCCGGGCGTGGGCGCGCGCGATTTGCGCGAGTGCCTGATGATTCAACTCAAACGCGAGGGTCGGGAGAAGAGCCTGGAATACCGGGTCGTCTCCGATCACATGATCGACCTCGGGAAGCGCCGTTTCCCCGAGATCGCGCGTCGGATGGGCATCACCGTCGAGCAGGTGCAGAAAGCCGCCAACAGCATCGCCCAGCTCGATCCTCGACCCGGCCAGATCTTCGCCGAGGCGCCGCAGAATTACGTCCTGCCGGATGTGACCGTGGAAAAAATCCAGGGCCAATACCAGGTCATCCTGAACGGCGAACAAATCCCGCACCTGCGCATCAGCAACACCTACAAAGACATCATGTCGCAGGACGGGAGCGGCGGCGAAGTGAAGGACTACATTCGCGACAAAATCCGGAGCGGAAAGTTCCTCATCAAGTCGATCCACCAGCGCCAGCAGACGATCTCAAACATCGCCCACCAGATCGTCTCGCGGCAGAAAGAATTTTTCGAACATGGCTCGGCCCACTTAAAGCCGATGACGATGGTCCAGATCGCCGACGCGGTCGGGGTGCACGAGACGACCGTCAGCCGCGCCATCTCCGGCAAATACATTTCGACTCCGCAGGGCGTCTTCGAGATGAAATACTTTTTCACCCCGGGCTACCAAACCTCGAGCGGCGTCTCAATGAGCAACACGAGCGTGAAGGAAGCGATCCTCGACCTCGTCAAAGCCGAGTCCGGCAGTGCGCCGCTGAGTGACAAGGAGATCGTCGAGATTCTAGGCAAGCGCGGAATCCCGATCGCCCGCCGCACGGTGGCGAAATATCGGACGGAGCTGAACATTCTGCCGAGCAACATGCGGCGGAGGTACTAGGAAAATTCTGAAAAGCTGAGATTCTGACGCTGAAAGCAGACATCGCGCTTTCAGCGTTTCAGTTTTTCAGCATCTTTTTCTTCCATGACTCCTTCGCTCCGTCGCGCGGTCATCGCCGAATGGCGGGGCCTGCCTTCCGATCCTCCGCGGCCCGACCGCACCCACTCCACGGCCGAGCTGCTGCCGCAGGTCATGCAGAAGCTCGGTTTGAAAGAGCGAATGCAGGAAAGCGAAATCCTCGGGGCGTGGAAAACACTGGTCGGGGAATTCATCGCGTCCCATTCCAACCCGATCGCTTTGCGGGACGGGATTCTTTATGTCCACGTCCTCCAGCCAGCGTTGCACTACGAACTCGACCGGGTGAACAAGCCCGAAATCCTGCGCAAACTAAAAAAGCGCTATGGCGGCAAGGCGATTCGCGATCTGCGTTTCCGGCTCGGCTGAGCTACTTCCGCCGCTTCTGCTTCCGCAGGTGCTTCACGAACGCCTGCAGCGTTTCCTTGCTCACGTGATGCTCCAAGCCCTCGGCATCGGATTGCGCGACGATGGCCGGCACCCCTAACGACTCCAAAAACTCGACCACGATCTCGTGCCGGGTGCGCGATTCCTCCGAGAGCTTGCTCCCGCTCGGGGTGAGGAAAATGGAACGGTAGGGCAGGCTGGTGACGAGCCCGTCGCGTTGCAGCCATTGGATGGTGCGGGCCACGGTCACGTGGGTGACCCCGAGGCGGCGCGCGATGTCGATCACGCGCGCCTCCCCGGTGGCGGTGATGAGCTCGGCGATGATCTCGACGTAATCCTGAGCGATCTCCTGGGCATGCTCTTCCCGGGTCCGGCGGGGATGGCTGGGCGGAAGGGCGGGACGACGTTTGCGAGTGGGAGCGGGTTTGGCCGGCACGACCGAAATGAACCAGCAAAACCGCCGTTGACAACCGGAAGATAGATTTGTAGCCTCCGCTACATCGTAAAGCCTGCGCTTCGAGATGTAGATTCTGCTAAATGTCGAATTCAACGCCCAGGGTGCCTGACCCCAACATGAAAACCTCCGGGGTTTGGCGGCGCACCGGCGGGATGGTTTCCCTGCCCGAAGTGCATCGTTCCATCGTCATCCCGGGGAAGGGCTCTTTCTGGCGCAAGATGGCGGCCTTTGCCGGCCCCGGTTTCCTGGTCGCGGTCGGCTACATGGATCCGGGCAACTGGGCCACCGACCTCGCGGGTGGAGCGCAGTTTGGCTACACCCTCCTCGCGGTCGTCCTGATCTCGAACTTCATGGCCATCCTTCTCCAGCACCTCTGCGTGAAACTCGGCATCGCGACGGGACGCGACCTCGCACAGGCTTGCCGCGACCATTACAGTCAGCCCACGATCTGGTTTCTCTGGGTGATCTGCGAGCTGGCGATCGCGGCCTGCGATCTGGCCGAAGTCGTCGGCTCGGCCATCGGGCTGCAACTTCTCTTCGGCATCCCGATCGTCTGGGGCTGCGTCATCACCTGCCTCGATGTCCTGGCCGTCCTCTATCTCCAGAACAAGGGTTTCCGTTATATCGAGGCGATTGTGGTGACGCTCATCCTCACGATCGGCGGTTGCTTCGCCTTCGAGCTCTTTTTCGCCCAGCCAAGCCTGACCGGCGTCATGCTCGGCTTCGTCCCGAGCACCGAGATCCTGAAAAACCAGAGCATGCTCTACGTCAGCATCGGCATCCTCGGCGCGACCGTCATGCCGCATAATCTCTACCTCCACTCCTCCATCGTGCAGACGCGCAATTTCGAGCGCTCGCCGGAGGGCAAGCGCGAGGCGATCAAGTTTGCCACGATCGATTCCACCTTCGCGCTCATGTTCGCGCTCTTCATTAATGCCGCCATTCTCATCCTGGCAGCGGCGGCTTTTCATTGGTCCGGACACAAGGATGTCGCGGAAATCCAGGACGCTTACCGGCTGCTCAGCCCCACGCTCGGGGTCGGCATCGCGAGCACGCTCTTCGCCATCGCCCTTCTCGCCTCCGGTCAAAACGCCACTCTCACCGGCACCCTCGCCGGTCAGATCGTGATGGAGGGGTTTTTGAATTTTCGCATCACGCCGTGGTTGCGGCGCCTGATCACGCGCGGCATCGCGATCGTGCCCGCGGTCGTGATCATCGGCATTTATGGCGAGAGCGAGACCACGGAGTTGCTCGTCGCCAGCCAGGTCGTCCTGAGCATGCAGCTCGGCTTCGCCGTCTGGCCCCTGATGCGATTTACCGGCGAGAAAGCGAAGATGGGAGAATTCGTCAATCCGCCCTGGGTCAAAATTCTGGGATGGACGACGGCGGCGATTATCATCACCCTGAATGTGAAACTGCTTTTCGACACCTTCATGCCGGATCCGGCCCGCCGGGCCTTCTACGGGTTCTTCGGGCTGCCCGCCGAATAAATTCGCCGTGTATCAGCATATTCTCATCCCGCTCGAGAACAGCCCGGCGGACCAGGCCATCCTCGACCACATCAAGCCGCTTGCGCGCCTGACCGGCGCGACGCTCCTGCTCATGCACGTGGCCGACGGCTGGGTGGCGCGAAATTACAACCGCCTGAACCTGGCCGAGAGCGAAGAGATGCAGAACGACCGTGTTTACCTTGAAAAGCGCGCCGCCGAACTGCGCGGCGAAGGCTTCATCGTCGATCACCTCCTCGCACTCGGCGAACCGGCCGACGAAATGATCAAGGTCGCCGCCAGCCATAACGTCGATCTGATTGCGATGTCGACGCACGGCCACCGCTTCATCAGCGATCTGCTCTACGGCAGCACCGCGGACAAGGTGCGACACCTGGTCGATGTGCCGGTGCTTTTGCTAAAAGCGAAGCGCTGATTGTCCTCGTCGGCCATTCGTTAGGCGCGACGCTTGCGCGCGCTTCGGAGCCGCCAGATGCTCCGTCGGCATGCGCGCGATCTTTATCACTGCTCACGGCGGCGTCGAGGGCATCGGCCTGCGGCGAAGTCGACCAGCCGGCCGCACCCACCGTCGATCGCGTGCGGGTCCGGGTCCGCGCCGCGGGCCTGAACCGCGCCGACCTCCTCCAGCGGGAAGGGAAATATCCCGCGCCGCCGGGTTACCCCGAGAACATTCCCGGGCTCGAGTTTGCCGGCGAAGTGGAAGCGATCGGCGAACAGGTGCGGGCCTGGAAAATCGGCGACCGCGTCTTCGGCATCACCGCCGGCGGCGGCCAGGCGGAATTTATCGTCGTGCCGGAGAGCAACCTCGCGCGCATTCCGGCGGAATTGGAGTTCAACCAGGCTGCGGCGATGCCGGAGGTTTTCATCACGGCCCACGACGCGCTTTTTACCCGGGCGAAATTGCAGATGGGCGACCGCGTCCTCATCCACGCCGCCGCTTCGGGGGTGGGGACGGCCGCGGTGCAACTGGCGCACGCCGCTGGCGCGATCGTCTACGGCACCTCGCGCACGGCGGATAAGCTCGAGCAGATTCAGCCGCTCGGGCTCGATCAAAGTATCGTCGTTAGGCAGGAGCCGGGCGAATTTGTCGAGCGCGTGAATGCTTTGACCATTGGCGCCGGCGTGGAGGTGATCCTCGATCTCGTCGGCGGCGACTATTTCCCGGCCAATCTCCAGGCGCTCGCCGTTGGCGGACGCATCATCTGCGTCGGGCTGACCGCCGGCCGCAAATCCGAGATCGATCTCGCCCTCGTCCTGCGCAAAAGAGCCACCATCATCGGCACCGTCCTCCGGGCCCGTTCCATCGAGGAAAAGGCCGAGGCCACCCGGCAGTTTGCCGCGCACGTCCTGCCGCTCGTCGCGCGCGGCCTGGTCCGGCCATTCATCGACCGGGTCTTCCCCGCGGCCGAGGTGCAGGAAGCGCACCGCTATCTCGACTCAAACCGGAGCTGCGGGAAAGTCGTCCTCGATTTTGGGGTGTAGGGGCGGCCGTGTCGGCCGCAATCGGGTGGAGGGACGGGCACCGTCCCGTCCCCTTTTCCAAACCCCGGACGACACGGCGGCCGCCCCGACACCACCCGAAAAGTGGCACCGTTGCTGCTTTCTAGTAATTATGGCGAAGTTCCTAAACACCAGCGCAGCCAACTATTATCTCGAGGAGATTATTCGGCTCGCGCACGACCGGCTCATTCTCATCACCCCCGTGCTGAAGCTGAACGATCGGGTCAAGGAACTGCTCGAGGACAAGCACCAGCGCAAGGTGGAGGTCCACCTCGCCTACGAACAAAACGAGCTCCTCCCCGAGGAGGTAAACTGGCTTCGCGGCCTCTCCTACGTCCGCACCAGCTTCTGCCGCAACCTCCACGCCAAATGCTACCTCAACGAGCAGTTCTGCATCGTCAGCAGCCTCAACCTGCACGAACTCAGCCACGCCAAGAGCAACGAAATCGGCGTCCTCGTTTCGCGCGACGACGACGAGGAACTTTTCCAGACCCTCTCCGATGAAGCCGACCGCATCATCCGGATCAGCGACGAAGTGCGGATGAGCGTCGAAAAGGTGCGCCGATTGAGCGAAGAGAACGCGCCCGAGGCTCTGGAGGAACAGGAAGGCGTCGGCAAACTCAGCACCTCGCGCCTGGCGAAAAAGCTCGGGCTCAAGACCCAGGAACTGACCAACCACCTCCTCCACCTCGGGGCGATCGAGATCAGCGAAGGCCGCAAACAGATCACCCCGCTCGGCCGCCGGCTCGGCGGCGAGCTCCGCGTCAGCGCGCGTTTCGGTCCCTACTTCCTCTGGCCGGAAGCGCTCCCCCTGACCAAGGCCTGATCGCGATTCGTTAGGCCGCGATCATTGCGGCCCGCTCTTTTCCATCTCCTGGAAGCGCGGGCCCATGCGTTGGCCGACATAGCGGACCGACTTGAAAAGCAGCCCGTAAAACCCGGCCACCGCCACCAGCATGACGCCGGCCGTCGCCCAATGCCGCGGTCGCATCCGCGACCACCCCGGGGCAAAAGCGATCACGCCAAACAGGCTCAGCAACACAATCACCGCATCGAAGCTGGCGCGCTGCCAATAGCCGCCGCCGAGATGCAGCCACATCCCGAACTCGTCGAACGTCAGCGCCATTCCCAGCCCATACAGCAGCGCGCAAGTCGTCCGCAACCGGCGGCCCGGGCGATCGACAAAGACCAGCAGCGCACCCACCGTCGCGAGGAGAAAAATGCCATAGTTCAGATGATGCACATGCGTCTGCCCGACATGCAGAAACAGATCCGGCATCCGGCGCGTCATGATCAGGATCACCAGCACGCGCGCGGCGATGAAAGTGAGGAGAAACGTCGTGAAAGCGATCCGGGCCAGACGACGCAACGGCACCGGCGCAGCCATTGCGTCAGGTGACAGCGACTCGTCCCCCGGCATCGAAAGAAAATCCGGGCGGGCGCTTACTTCTCTTCCGCCGATTCCGGCACCGCTTTTTCCGCGGCCTGGAAACCGACCTTGGAATGGGTGCCGTCGCAAAACGGCTTCGTCGTCGAAGCGCCGCAGCGGCAAAGCGCCATCCGTTGCTCGACCGGATAGCTATTGCCATCCGCGTCCTTCATTTCCACCTCGCCCTTCACGATGAAAGGACCGTTCTTGATGATATCGATCGTCACGTCAGCCATGTCTGGAACCTTGCATCTTCCGGGAGAGATGGAAACGCCGGATCGTGGCTCACGTCCGCGTCAGGCACAGGTCGGGTCTGGAGCGTTCGTTAGGGCAGTGTGGTCCCGCGATACAGTTGAAGAATCCGACGGTCGCTCCCACCGATCTGCCCATCGTTATCAAAGTCGACCAGAAAAGTCCTTTCCGTCACCGGTCGATTGAGGTGTCTCTGCCAGATGAGGAAGTCTCTCCCATCCACATCGCCGCTGGCATTCGCGTCGCCGGCGAGAAAGCCGAAGACGACCGCGCCCAGCGTCGTGTTGGAGCCGTTGATGTTTTCCAACTGGATGGTGACGTATTGGGCGTTTGCGACCTCGGTCAGCGGCACGCTCATCTCGTTTCCCTGGAAGCTCGGCACCCCGGCGGTGGCGGTCCCATCCACGATCAACGCCCTGCCGGAAGTCACCGCCACATCGAAGGTAAAGACGGCCGAGTAAACTCCGCTGCGGCCGCCGGTGCGAGCCTCCACTCCGGAGGCTCCGCTCAACGGCATCTCGATCTCGAACATGCCGGCTGAGCCGTGCGTCAGCCGGGATGCGGCTCGAAGCAGTTGCGCCGCGTCGGGTTCGTTTCGGATCTCCGCCACCTGCGCAATCGCGGGCGCGCCCGACCAATTAACCACCAACACGAGCGCGGCAAAAATGCCGAGCACGTTGCACATGCGCCTGATCGACACGCAAAAACAGGTCTGTCCGTCGCGATAAGATGATTTTTCTTTCATTTATCCTCCCTTGGTTTGTGGTTTCGTCGGCAAAGGCGGCCTGCCCTTGCCTGTTCAAGCGCGAGGCTAGCGATCCGGGAAGAGGAAGACCAGCCAATTCCCCTCCAGCCACTCGAATTGTGCGCGCGAATCCCTTACCTAACGAGTGCTAACTGCTTCGCCCGCCACGCCGTCTTACCTTGAAATCAGCGAGAGCACCCTCTGCTCTTCTCGCAGTGGGCGGATCATTCGCTCTCCGCATCGCAACCGAGGGGGCGACGCCACTTCAATGGCCTGCAGCAGCGGCCGGAAATACAGAGCTGCTGACGAGTCGCGCCCGTCTGATTGCGATCACAAACTTGAAAAAGAGCATGGCGGGCGCTGGTCGCCCGCCATACTTCGTCAAGGGGGATGTCCGATCGGGTCTATTGGATCTTCTCGATCACGGCATTGAGGCCGGTGCTATCGTAGTTGTAGTCAAGGTCCGAACCGTAGCCGACTTCGAAGTCCAGAGTGTCGCCCCTCTTCATTTTGAATTTCCTGCAATTGGTGAAGCTCGTGAGCGGGATGCCTCCCAGGTAATCCAGATTGCCGGAAAACAGGGTGCTGCTGTTTTTCAGAACGATCCAAACGTCTGTGGTGGTGCCACTGCCGTTATCATCAAGCGCGTAGAATTGACCGCTCACCAGGTAGGTGCCGCTCGCCGGAGCCGTGAACCGGAGCACCGCATATTGGCCAAAGGGTCCTGGATGCAGGAGGAGCGCTCGCGGGGGCAGCGTCACCACGAGTCCCGAACCAATCGTCGTGATGGCGTGGACGTTGTGCGCCACGATCGGAAAACCGCCGGGATTGGTCCAACCCGAAATATCGGCGGTCGGGTTGAATCCATTTGCGAAGACGGTGAACGCGCCGAGCAATGTCGGTTTCTCACCATAGCTCCAGACCCCGGAAGGGTTCGCCGTACTGGTGTTGACCGTATCGTTGAACTCGGAGGCCACTTCCCACGAGGAGAAATTCGTGATCGTGGCGAAGCCGGTCGAGGAGCCAAAGATCGTCATAAACACGAACCCGAAGGCCGGCAGGAGCCGCCGCCTGGCTGACTTGTTGGTGAGGATATTGAGGATGAGTTGTTCTAAGTTTTTCATAGGTTACTGCGTGTTGGTTTGTTGGTTTTCTGTTTGAGTCTGCAACTGCGAATGAACGCTTTTATCCAGGCATCCGGTTCGTGTTTGGACTCATGTTTTCCTATTCCTTCGGGATTTTTCGAAGGCTGTTGCAAAAAAATTGCATGCACGCCAGCTTCATGACCCCAGTGTTTCACGGAACGCGAAGTCAGCGCTGAAAAGTATTCTCCGGATGGCCTGTTAATTGGTCAGCCAATTCACGCAAATGAGCGTTCGCGTCCAAGAGCGGCTTCGCTTACCGATCGATGCCCCGAAAAAGTCGAGCGGGCGAGACGCAGCGGCCCGTGCTGCCTCGCCCGCTCTCAGTTTGTCGTCGGAGGGCAATCAGGGCAACGAAGTACCTCGGTAGTTCTTCACCTGGGTTACGTCATTTCTGTTGATCACGCCATCCGCATTGACGTCCGCACGGAAGTTCGTTTCATCCGTCGCCTGGCCGACCAAAGCCCTAACCAAGCCAACGTCGGTCGTGGTGACGGTCCGGTCCCCGTCAGCATCCCCGATTAGCAGGCCCACTCTCGCCGAGGCAGAGTCCAAGACGTTCCCCTGGTCATCAACGATGCGGGTTAACGTGACGGTGACGTCTTGAGCGTTGCACATTGGGGCGCTCAACCTAACTGTGAAAAGATGCTGATCGGTTGGGTCGACCTGCCCGCTACCAATCGTCCCGCAGGTCGTGCTGATATCGCCAACACTGGTAACGCTATTGTTAAAATGGAAACCAATAGTGTAATTACCTTTTCTGCCTCGGCGCGGTTCTACACCGGTGGCGGGCGTGTTGATCAGAGGCAAGTCAACGCCGAATCCGCCTTGCGCAGAGAAAGTTGCACCCACGGCGAAGGAGGGATTAGGAACGGCGAGACTTCCAAAGCCCGCTGCGGGAACGGTCGTGTCGAAAATGTAAACCACATCGTCAGGATTCCCTTGGAGTAAGGATAGATCAGCGCCAGGGGCGAGGTGATTGGCAACATCTCGTATAGCGACAACTTGGGCCGGGCCGGCCGAGTAGGTCGTCCCATCCGGTGCGATAAACATCTCGTCCTGGAACGTGATTTGCGGCTGCGCCGCATCGAATCCGCCCATGCTCAGGCCCGGTCCATCCGGGTTCAGATCAGGTCCGTATATCGTCATAAGATGAATGTCCGCCTCGGGATCGGTATCGTCGAAAGTCGGGTAAGCCACCCCAATGATCCTATAAGGTGAATCGCTAAGACCGGATCCACCGACGCCCCAAGTGATACGATCGTTGAGATTATGATACGCCCAGGTACTGCCCCGGCTGTAGTGGCGGAGCTATGGGAAATGCATAAACCCTTATTGGCAGTACGGGCGCAAACCCGTAGTAGAGAACGTATTTGTTTGTGATCGTCCCAAATCCTCCGTTGGGGACGAGATGACTTTCGATCTCTCCCTGGAAATCGAGCAAAGGCCCGATGATTGCAGTCCGTGCTGGACTGGTCTGGGGACACGCAATAAGTAGTGCCACTGCGCTAATAGCACCCAAACAGATGCTCTTGATGCTGACTAGTTTTGATGTGTTCATACGGAATACTGATATGCCTGGTGTTTTCCTGCGTTTGTTGAATCCGGAATAGAGAGCGAAATCCTTCAGGCACAATCTTCGGTCTACCCGGATTAGTTGTTTCCTATTCCTTCGGAATTTTGGGTGCGGCGTTGCAAAGAATCTCAAGCCGGCTCGGAAAATTCGATTGGATCTGCAGAAAGGCCTGTTGAGGAAAGACAACTCATCCAGCATGCGAAGGCGCCTAGCTGCCCGAACCAGCAGCAGAGCGGCGAACCAAGTTGATTCGCGGATGTGCTACTTGACTTTCTCGATGATTGCGGCCAACCCGGTTGAGTCGTACTCGCAATCTTTGTTCGCGCCGCAGCCGACCTCGAAATCGAGCGGCTCGCCTTTCTCGAGCTGAAACACCTTACTTGTAAAGCTGGCCCAGCTCGGGCCAAAGCGATACTCGACCTTGCCGGAGAAAGCTTTACTCCTGTCATTCGCCGGCAGAAGCCAGACATCGGTCGTGGTGCCGGTCCCGTTGTCATCAAGGGCGTAGAATTGGCCGCTCACGCGGTAACTGCCATCGGCTGGCGCCGTAAATCTCAGCACGGCATATTCGCCGCCAAGCCCGGGGTGCATGGACAGAACGTGCGGAGGAAAGATAGCGCGGTTGGGCCCGTTCATCAGGGCCGGGACCGGGCGAATGGTGTGACTGATCACTGGATAGCCGCTCGCATTGCACCAGCCATAGCGCGAGGGAGGATCGTTGTAGGGCGTGAGCATGAGAAGAAACCTGTCCGTGAGTGTTTTCTTCCAGCCGTAACTCCAGACCCCGGATGGATTGGCCGCATCAGGGTTGGCGCTGTCGTTGAACTCGGACGCGGCATCCCAGCAGGTCACCGGGATGGCGGCAAGGAGAGGTGCGGTGGTTAGCCAGAATAATTGTAGGGCGACCGCTCCGGTTGCCCAAATTCGTGGCCGAGGCAGGCGGAGCGCCCGCCCTACAATGTCCTCGCGTGTCTTCATCATATTGGCTTAGCGCTTGGGTGCGAGAGAGGCGGTTATTCGTTCGAAGCGCTCGTCGCCGCGCAGTTCGTCCCACATGGGCGAAAGCTTAAGCTGCCCGTAACTCAAAAGACCCGGAATTTTCAAGGCTTCCTGGATCTGGTCGCAAGCCAGCTTCGGTTCCCCTGTCCAGGCGTAAACGATCGCGCGTAATTCTAGCAACTGCGCGCCAAGAATTGGGTCGCGGCTCACCGGCAGCATTTCGATCGCGCGGCGGCATTCATCGATCGCTTCCTCTTTGCGGCCAAGTGCTGCGTCCATCAAACCAAGGATGGCGAGACCGGGCGCGAAGTCGGGTGCGGCCGCGACCTTGCGTTCCTGCTCGGTGCGCGCCGCGGCGAAAGCATCTTTAGCTGCGTTGCGATCCTGTCTTATCTTGGCTGCGAGGCCCTTCCAGAAAACGGGTCGAAGTTGAATCGCATCGTTTCCGTAGCTGTTGTCACCGAGGGCGGCGATGGCTCGAGCGGCGGCTGTCCCATCGCGTTCGCAAAAGGAGAGAAACATCCAAGACCCGGCAAGGTCGGGCGCAGAAGAGGGGGCTTTGGCCAAGATGGATGCGATGACGGCATGCAGCGGGCGCGGGTCTGCCTTCCAATTGAATTCGATCTCGCCGCGGGTAATGCGCAACTCAAAATCGTTAGGCGCGATCAGCAACGCGCGGTCGAGCACTGCGGCCGCATCGGCGTACCGACGCTGGAGGTTATAGGAAGTCTTGTGTTGCTTCAGGATATCAATGTTGCGCGGATCAAGGGCGAGCGCGTTTTCAAACGCCTGACTGGATTCTTCCCACCGTCCCTGACGGCGATAAATGTACGCGGCCAGAGTGAAGACGGCTGGGGAATTGGTCAGACGTTGGCGCGCCATGTCCAGTTCGGTCAACGCCGGTTCGTAAGCTAGATATCCTTGATAGAGATGACGTGCGCGCGCGAGATGGGTCAGGCCCGCATCCGGCTCTAACTTTACCGCTGCGTTGACGGCCGCTTCGGCCAACGATAAGCGCAGCGGGCTGCGATCGTATCCGACGAAATAAAGCGTGTTGTGTGCGGCCGCGAGGCGGCACCAAGCTTCAAGAAAGTGCGGATCGCGGCCCACGGCATCGCCAAGGAGTTGGGTGGCCTGGAGCAGGTTGGCTTTACCGCGAGTGCCAAACAGCGTCTCGCTCAGCAAGAGGTTCGCCTGCGTGTAGAGTCTAAAAGCCTCCAGATCACGAGTCAGCGGCGCGGTGATAGCGAGTTTCTCTCGCGGCGCGATCCGGGCATCGAGTTGTTTGGCAATGGTCTGCGCGATCTCGCTTTCGACTGCAAAAAGATCGTTCAGCGTTCGATCGTAAATTTGGGCCCAGCGATGGGTGTCCGTTCGGGCGTCGATCAACTGCGCGCTCAGGCGCATCTTTTCGCCGGACACCCGAATGGTTCCTTCGACTATGTAAGCTACACCCAGCTGTTGCGCGATCTCCCGCAAGTTGCGCGACTCGCCGCCTCCATATTGCATGACACTCTTGCGGCTGATGACTTTCAGGTCAGCGATCTGCGCGAGGTCGGCAAGAAGGGTGTCATGCACGCCGGCGGCCAGGCTGGCGCTCGCCTCTCCACCACTGAGAATTTGGAAGGGAAGAACCGCGATACTCTTGGGCGACGCGGCGAACGCGGGCTCTGCTCCCGGGCGTGTAGAGTAAAAGTAAAAACCAACGGCCAGCGACCCCAAACAGAAAACAGCTGTCCCCAGGACGGCGGCCCGGCGAGCGAGGGGTGACTTGGTCGCCAACCTGGTCGCGACCTCTCTGGCAGAAGGGCGAGCGGCTGGTTCGGTGGCCAGCATCGAGACGAGGAGAGAGCTGAAAGAAGGCGGGACACGGGCCGCCTTGAGTTGCCGGGTCGATGGCGGTGAGTCGCGGCCGGCAGGCGGCAACTGCCCCGTGAGCAGATACCAAAGTGTCACGCCTAGCGAGTAAATGTCGGAACGCACGCCAACCGGAACGCGTTGCAGTTGTTCCGGACTGGCAAAGGCCGGCGTGCCGAGAAAGCCGCCGCCCGTCAGGGTCCGGGCATCCGCGACCGCGCCGAGCGCCTTGGCCAGACCAAAGTCGATCACCTTGACGGTGATATTCTCCGGGTCGTCATCGGCCTCGATCATGATGTTGGCCGGCTTCAGATCACGATGCACGATCCCATGTTTCTCCGCCGTGATGAGGGCGGCGACGATTTGGCGCGCGATCTTCTCGACCGTCGCAAACCGGAGGGGACCGCTTCGCCGGACCCTTTCCTCAAGTGTCTCGCCCTCGATCAATTCCATCGCGCAGAAGCACTGGCCGGTTTCTTCGTCGATCCCAAACTGATAAACCGTCGCCACGTGGGGATGATGAAGGGAAGCCGCCGCCCGCGCCTCGCGCAGGAACCGCTCGCGCGCTTCCGCGCCATGCTGGCAAAAGTCGGCACTGATGAGCTTGAGCGCGACCTCGCGCTGGAGCGAAAGATCCCGGGCAAGATAGGTCACCCCCATCGCGCCGTGCCCGAGGGCGATGGGAGCGCCATCCGTCCGCCGCTCAATCCGGTACGTGCCTAACGAATCCGGGATGTCCGGACCCGGCAAGACAGCCGCTCCCTCCAGGCCAGAACGGATCCAGCAGGCGAGACAGCCGAGATCTCCCGAACCGGTGGTCTCGATGCGCGCTCCGCAACTCTGGCAGGTCAGGGCGTCTTGCAGGGGAAGAGTCATCAAGTCGTTAGGTTTGAGCGATGACCTGGAAGAGGTAACGGAGTTCATCGTCCACCTCCTCCGGTTCGAGGACCGTTCCGCGCACCTCTTCGCGCAGGATGGCGCGGTAGCGCGTGCGCAACCGGTTCACATCGCTCCGCAGGGTCACGGCACTGCGATGGAGCTGCTGCGAAAGTTTTTCATAAGGAATTGTCGCGTCGCCCGCGCCTGCGAGAAACGGCCGCAACGCATCGAAGAGCACAGTGCGCCCAGCGAGAGCGGATTCTTGTGCCAGCCGATCGAGCGTTTGCCGAAGGAGCGCCGCCGCCCATTCGCGATCAAAGAGCGCGCTCGCGGTCCAGTTCACTCCGCTCTGAACCTGGGCTTCCACCTCCGCGACCGCGTATTCGTCGAACAGCTCGTGGATTTTTCCGCCGCCGCGCTTTTGCGCCATCCTTCCATCGCGCGCGTCGGCCACAAAATGCTTCAGCGCGCCAAGGAGAAAGGAGCGAAAGCGGCCTTTCTCGCGATCAGCTCGCCGATAGCTGCGATCGCGGATCAGCATGGCGAAAAATCCCTGGGTCAAATCCTGTGCATCTTCCGAGGCAATTCCTTCGCGGCGGAGGAAAAGATAAAGCGGCCGCCAATAAATCCGGCAAAGATCGGAGAGCGCGTTCCAAGCGTCGGCGGATGGAAGTTGTGAATCGCCCGCGGCGAGCACCATCGTCCAGCGAGTGGAGGCAAACTCACCACGAACCGTCCTAGCACCGCGTAAGCCCTGGGGCATGGGGCGTTTTTACCGGTCGCGGAAACAAAGGCAAGCCCTTAATCCGGGCAAACGGATTCCAGTTAACCGTCAGGAAAAGAAGGTTTTAATCAAGCGGGCAATCATGCACCCCCGAAAGTTGTAGCTGGGGTCGCTGATCCTAGCCCCACCCGAGGAAGCCACGCAACGACCAGCTGGGATCACCGATCCGAGCTACGCCGGGCTAAAACTAAAGCGCAGCGCCTGGTGCAAGCGCTGTGGCAACGTCGGGAGGTGGCGGCGTTCGATCAGGAAGGTGATGACGCCGGCCAGCTCTTTGTAGATGTAGTTGCGGTTGACCGCGCCCTGGAGGTACTGCTCGCCGCTGCTCCCGCCGGTGCCGACGCGGGTGCCGATCATGCGCCGGACCATTTGCAGGTGGCGATAGCGGAAGGTGGCGAGTTGTTCGTCGATCTCGATGAGGGAATTCAGAAGCGCGAAGGGGAGGCGGAACATCGGCTCGTCGCGGTAAAGCATGATGAAGAGCGCGGCTCGCAACGCGGTCGGACGGAAGGCGCCCCAGCCGGTCTTGAAAAAAATGTCGTCGAATTTGCCGAGCAGGTCGGGTTTGTCGTCGCGCTCGGAAAGACTCTGCTCGTAGAGGTGGCGGTAGCGATTCCAGAAAGGAGAGATCCCCGGCTGTGCCGCAGGTTCGTCGGGCGCGCCTTTCCAGTCGCGCCAGAATTCGTCCTCGAAGAAGGGCATGCGCTCGAGCCAGTTCTCCACCATTTCGAGGATGCTTGGCTTCTGTTCGAACTCGGTGATTTCCGCAAAGTCCTGCTGGTTGAAGCCGCCCAGCTCGGTGTGCTTGTAGTAGTCGGGCCGGAAACGGTTTTCCATTTTCAAGCCTAACGACGCCTCGATCTCGCGGAATTGTTTGCTCTGGAACCCGGAGGCGCCATGGAGCAGTTCGCGGAACTCGAGGAAATCGAGCGGGGTCATGGTCTCGAGGACGTCGACCTGGTGGTTGAGCAGTTTCCAGATCTCGACCACGCGCTTGAGCCGGTGCACGACCACATTCATGTCGGGGCCGTCGTCGTCGGCGGCGGGTTTGCTCAGGACTTCGCCGCAGGCGGTGATCTCGTGCAGGATCTGTTTGAACCAGAGCTCGTAGGCCTGGTGGATGATGATGAAGAGCATCTCATCGTGCGCGATGAGCTTGCCTTCTTGCAGGCTGAGCGGTTTTTGCAATTGCAAGAGCGCGTCGATGCCAAGGTAGTCGCCGTAATATTGGACGACTTTCCGCCGTGCATCGGGCATTCCATCGCCGGAGTGTCGTGCAGGGCGCGGGGCGGAGTCAACGCATCGGAACGATAAACAAGAGTGTCGATTAACGCCCGGCGCGCCGGTCGGTTATTGGCGGCCACGCTGCCCACGCACAGGGACAGGAACGCATACTGGAGGAGCGAGCTCTTTCGAAATTGACTCGACGGCCCCTACCCGGGTTGAGAATCTTGCGGCACGCGACAACCTGGCACCCGATATGTCCACTGAAGCTACCGCAGGTCTTCGGCTCGAGATCGCGCATGTCCTCTTCATCGACATCGTCGGTTACTCGAAGCTGCTGATTAATCAACAAAGCGAGTTGCTGCGGTTGCTCAATGAAGTCGTCCGCGGCACCGAGCAGTTCCGCACCGATGAGGCCGCCAGCAAACTGGTCCGGCTGCCAACGGGGGACGGGATGGCGCTCGCCTTTTTCAGCAGTCCGGACGCGCCGGTGCGTTGTGCGATGGAGATCGATCTGCGGCTGAAAGAGTATCCGCAACTCACCGTGCGGATGGGCATCCACAGTGGGCCGGTCGATGCGGTGCAGGATGTAAACGATCGATCGAACGTGGCCGGCGCTGGGATCAACATGGCGCAGCGGGTGATGGATTGCGGCGATGCCGGTCACATTCTGCTTTCTAAACGCGTCGCGGATGACCTGGCGCAGTATGAACGCTGGGAGCCGCACCTCTACGACCTCGGCGAGTGCGAGGTAAAGCACGGCGTCAAGATTGACGTGGTTAATTTCTTCACCGGCGAAGTCGGCCGACAGGACTTGCCGGAGAAGCTGCAGCGTTCTCGAGAGAAGGATGCGACGTTGCAGAGCCGCGCCTCGGTTCTGCGGCGGCGGAAGGTGTGGTTGGGCGTGGGGGCGATTTTCGTCCTGGCCGCGGCTCTGGCGGGACTTTGGATTCGTTTTCAACCTGTTTCTCCCAAGGTCGAGCGGGCTGCGGCTGGGCCGGCGATCCCGGAGAAGAGCATCGCGGTGTTGCCGTTCGAAAACAGGAGCGTGGAAAAGGACGACGCGTTTCTTGCCGACGGCATTCAGGATGACGTGCTGGCCAGCCTGAGCAAGATCAAGGATCTGAAGGTAATCGCACGCTCCTCGGTGATGGCTTATCGCGGCGAGGCGGCGGCGGGTAAATTGCGCGAGATCGGCCGGCTGCTCCAGGTATCGCATGTGCTCCAGGGAAGCGTGCGCCGCACAGCGGATCGCGTTCTGGTCAATGTGCAACTAAGCGACACGCGCGACGATCGGCAGGTTTGGTCGGAACGTTACGAGCGCACCATCGCGGATGCGGTCTCGCTGCAAGGCGAGCTGGCGGTCGAGATTGCGCGTCAACTGCAGGCGACTCTTACCCCGATGGAGAAGACGGCGTTTGCGTCCAAGCCGACAGAGAATCCCGAAGCCTATCTCGTTTATCTGCGCGCGCGTGATCTGGAGATCCGTTTCCGACCGACGCCGGAGGACCGGGAAGCGGCGATAAAGTTCTATCAACAAGCAATCGATCTCGATCCGAATTTCGCTTTGGCCCGCGCCCGGATTTCCGTCGGCTTGAGTCGTCTGAACCAAGGCCTGGATCCAGATCGCAAAGCCAAAGCTCGGGCGGAGGCTTACGAAGCGGTGCGTCTCCAGCCGGCGCTGGGCGAGGCGAGTCTGGCGATCGCCTGCGGTTATTTTTATGGCGAGCGCAACCTCGATCGCGCTCTCTCGGAACTCGAGCGCACGGCGGAGTTGATGCCGAATTCCACGGAAGTGCCATTGACCCTGGCGTCCATCTACTTGCAACAGCAAAAGATGCGGGAGCGGATCACAGCGTTGCAGCGGGCGGAGACCCTGGATCCGCGCGATGCCAATGTCTTAAACACGCTTTCGAATACTTTTCGCTGGGTCAGGAATTGGCCGGAGGATTTGCGGACGCAGGATCGAATCAGGGCGCTTCTGCCGGAGGAGCCGAGCATTGTGTCGCTCTGGAACCGCGCGAGCAGCGAATTCCGCATGACTGGTGATATCAGTGTCATCAAAAAGGTGATTGAAAAGGCCCCGGCCGGGGTCGATCCCCAATTGCTCATGGCCTTCCGATACGACATCGCGCTCCTCGAACGTAATTATGAGGAGGCAGAGCGCCTGCTCCAGCAGCGGAAAGTCTTCCCGCCGCCCTATCCGAAGGAAGTACACGAAGCGTTCCTGGCGGTGGCGCGCGGTGCCGACTCCGCCATCGTGGAACCTGCGCTCGAAGCCGCGCGCGCCGAAGTGGAGAAGCAGCTACTCGAGCCACCCCAAAATACCGCTCCCTACACCCTCCTCGGGCAGATCCATGCTTTTGCCGGACGGAAGGAAGACGCCATCCGCGAAGGCCAGCGCGCGATCGAACTTTCTCCCGGTTGGCTGGACAAGAACGAAGCATCCGCAGGGTTGGCGCTAATCTACGCGCGGACGGGCGAAGCAGAAGAGGCGATCACTATGATCGAGCGTTTGCTCACCGCGCCCGCCAGTCTCAGCCGGTACTGGAATATGACCCTGACCGAACTGAAATGGCGCTGGGAGTGGGATCCGCTGCGCGGCCATCCGCGTTTCCAGAAAATTCTCGCGGGCCCGGAACCCCAAACCGTCTATTAGCGAAGGCTCGAATCGGTGCTTGTTACGCCGGGCGCTTCCGCCGAACCTCAAGATCGTGAGAGAGGTTCTGGTTAAGAATCGATCCAAGCGGTGCACGGGTATCCGCACAGCGGCCATCTCTTTGTTCCTGGCCTCGCTCGCCTTCGCACAGGATCTCGCGCCCACGCCGTCAACTTCGGTCGACGCCGTCGCGGAAACGGAACGTGTCGTGGTCACGGGGACGTACATTCCGATTCCGACCGCGGAATCGGAAGGCGCACTGCCCGTCACGACTTTTGTGAACGAGCAGTTGATCCAGTTCGGCGCACAAACTCCGGCAGAAGGGCTGCGCCGATTGCCTGCTTTCGTGGGGACGACGGAAACCGAAAACGACAGCAACGGCGGGACCGGGGCAGCCCGGGTGAACCTTCGCGGTTACGGTAGTGAAAACACCCTCACGATGATCAATGGCCGCCGGGCCTTCAGCTTCGAGGATATCAACGCCTTGCCACTCGGGTTCATCGAGAGTGTGGAGATTCTGAAGGACGGCGCTTCCGCCACCTACGGAGCTGACGCGGTGGCGGGAGTGGTGAACTTCAAAATTAGACACGCCATGAAAGGCGGCGAGCTGGACCTGCTCTACGGCAATACCAATCTCGGCGCTTCGAACGATGCGGCGGTTAGAACCGGCTACGTGGCCGGCGGTCTGGTCGGTGAAAAATATAATATCACCGCGGGCGCCAGTGGCTACGAACGCGACGCGATCTTCTCCCGGGATACCTTCCTCTCTTCGCTCGCGGATCGGCGACGGTTTGGCGGTAACAATGCCGGCAGCGGAATCTATCCCGGCCGTATCAGCGTCCAGCAGTCCTTCGCTAACAACGGTTCGCTTCCAGGTCGACCGGCTGGAAGCTTTAGCAACGTCACCGGGCAACTGGTCCTGCTCGCTCCGACCGAGACCCCGGACAACATCAATGACTACCGCCCATTCGTTTTCGACAACGATGCCCTGAACTTCCGGGAATTTACCCCGGCGATTCCCGCGCAGGAGCGCTACGGCTTCTTCCTCGATGGGGAATACAAGATTCTCTCAGAAAATCGCCTCACGCTTTTCGCGACCGCCATCTATGCGAACACGACCCAGTTCAATGGCACCGCGCCGGCGCCGATCACGTTCCCGGGCTTCATCGCCACGCCCAGCCCGTACAACCCGATCGCCGCCATTCCTCAGATCGATCCGGTGACCGGTCTCCAAGCGCTCGACCCAATCACCGGCGCGCCCGTTTTTATTCAGCGCCTCAATAGCGTCAGCTACCGCGGATTCGAGATCGGCAACCGCGAGAGCATCTACGAGAACGATTTCTATCACTACATTGTCGGACTCAAAGGCGAGTTCGCGAAGGACTACTTCTGGGAGCTGGGCTACGTTTATGACGAGAACAACCGGGTCACGATCAACCGGGGAGATCAACGCCGCTCGCTCCTCGGCGCCGCCGTCGCGGACGGGAGTTTCAATCCCTTCCTCGGTCTCGAGGCGCCGAGACAGGGAACGCTCAACGGATTCTCTTACGATAACGCCGCCGCCTTGGAAGCCGCCACCTACGAAGCCGCGAGCAAGACCGACACGCAGGCGCAAAGCTGGGATGGAAAAGTGGGTGGCCGTGTCTTCACCGGCCTGCCACAGGGCGGCGTAAATTTCGTCGTCGGATTTGATCTTCGAAATGAGCAGCTTTCGCAGAACGCGGATCCCATTCTCCTTTCCGGCGACGTCCTGGGCTTCTCTCCCGCTGTGGCCTTCGATACCGAACAGGATGTCTATGCCGGCTTCATCGAACTGAATATCCCGCTCGTCTCCTCGACGATGAACATTCCTGGCGTTCATAACCTGGACTTCACTTTCGCGCATCGTTACGAGCGCTTCGAGATTCGCGGCGCCGACCCGACCGACCCGACGATCCGGGCGGAACAGATTCTGAAAACGGATGTCCCGAAATTCGCGATCCGCTACGCTCCCTACAATGACCTCACGCTGCGCGCTTCCTACAGCCGTTCGTTTCGCGCGCCGGGCGTGGAGGATTTTTTCACCCCGCAAACGACAGCGCCGTTTAATTTCGATATCATCGATCCGGCTGCTCCCGGTGGACCCGCGAGCGTCGTTCCCGAGGGCACTTACACCACCGGCGGCTCGCTCGACCTTCAACCAGAGCGGACAGACAATTACAGCGCCGGTTTCGTCTTCACTCCGCGACAAGTTCCGAACCTGACGCTGACCGCGGATTACTACCAATTAAACTCGGAAGGCATCGTCGTCAGCGGCGTCGCGCAGTTCATCGTGATCCAGAATGCGGTCAGCGGCTTGTTCGCCGATCGGATCATCCGCGACGCGGGCGGGAATCTGTTTTCGGTGATTGACACTCCCTTCAATGCCGCGCGCAAAGCGGTCGAGGGCATTGACGTGAACGTCGTCTACGAAATCCCAACGCAAGGCTTTGGCAAGTTCACGATCGCGCTCGCTTACAACCACCTGCTGCGTTTCAACGTACAGACCGTGGAAGGCAGCGGGTTCACGAACTTTCTCGGCCAGTTCCAGTTTGCTTCTCCCCTCGCGGCCGGCAGCCTGCCCTACAACAAAGGCTATCTACAAACGGAGTGGGCCTACCAGGGCCTGCGCGTCATCAACACCGTGAACTACATCGGCGACTACAAGGATTTCGGAGGTGGTCTAAACGGGAGTCAGCCCGTTTTCGACGAATCAGGATTTTCGGATCCAGCGAACCCGCAATTCACGCGCACCCGCGACGTGAAAGCCTACGTCACGCTGGACTCACAGCTTTCTTACACCTTCACCGCGCCGAAAGCAGAGACCGAAGGTGGACCTGCGAAGAACCCGATTGCGCCCGTTCGTGTGCCGGCCTGGCAGCGCTGGCTTGATAGCACGACCATTCGCGTCGGCGTCAATAATGTGTTCGACGAACCCCCGCCGTTTAACGCCGGCGCCTTCAACGACAACTACGACACGTCGCTCTATTCCATCCGGGGCCGCTATTATTACGTGGGCTTGAACAAAAAATTTTAGCGAACGTTTCCGTTCGCGCAGGAATGGCGCGGTGCGCAACGGAAGTGACGGTTCAACACACGGAACGGCGACGATCTGATCGCCCGGAGATTGCGGCTCGTGATTGAACGGACAGTCCATCGAGGGAAGAGTCGCGGCACCGCATCCTGACCGCGCATCGCTGCCTCGACCGAGGCGTAATCCATCACGTCACCGCGCGCGATGCGCAGGTTCTCGTGTTCGATCTGCAGCCGTTTCGGGTTGCGCACGAACGCGGTCACCGTGTGCCCTCGCGTCAGCGCCTGTCGCACGAGTTCGCGCCCGGTCCCGCCAGTCGCGCCCACTACGAGCAACGCCAGCGGATGTTTTAACCGCCGCGAGAGCAGCGATGCATTCCGCGGCCACGGTGCCGGCCGATAGAGCGCCCAGCTCAACGCGATCGCGTAAACGATCCAGCAAACGAGAAAGATTTTTCCGGGCGTGATCGTCATATGCAGGGCCGGGCGGTTCAATGCCGCCGCAGCGCAGGCTGTTCGCAGGCTGGGAAAATTTGGCGGCAAAAGCAATGCCGCCGGTGTTCGCTCCCCGTAGCCGCATATTGGACGGCAGCGTGCAGGCTCCCTACCTTTTCAAAAACGCATCCATGAACCTGTCGTCGCTCTCGGCCTTTTTCGCCCTGGCGCTTCTTTTCACCGCGGGCGGTGGCGGCGGAAAACGCACCGCCGACCGCTCGTGATTCATCGGGCATTCCATCGCCGCAGTCTCGCGCAGGCCGCGGGCGGGAGTCAATCGAGGCGTAGCTCCGATTTGCAATCGGAGGATCGTCGATTGCAAATCGACGCCACGTCAGCGACGACGCCGGCCGAAGGAATAACCGCGATGGGTGCGCCCGCCGCCGATGGCGCGCTTGCCGCCGCCGGTCTCGGGCTCGAAGAGGACGGTGTAGATGTAGGGGAAATTCTCGATCTTGAGCCGCGGAATTTTTTGCCCGATGAAGCGCTCGATCGCCTGCAAGGCCGGCAGTTCCTCGCCGTTCATAAGGGTGAAGGCGTCGCCCACTTTTTGCGCGCGTCCGGTGCGGCCGATGCGATGGACGTAGTCCTCGGGATGCTCCGGCACGTCGTAATTGATGACGTGACTGACGCCGGCGATGTCGATCCCGCGCGCCGCGATGTCGGTCGCGACCATCACTTCGTATTTGCCGCTCTTGAAACCTTCCAGCGCCTCGACGCGCTCGCGCTGCGTCCGGTTCGAGTGCAGGACCGCCACGGAATGTTTCTCCTGCTTGAGCTGGGAGGCGATCCGATCCGCGCCATGCTTGGTCCGGGAAAAAATCAGCGCGCTGTCGAAATTGGTCCGCTCGAGCAGGGCCATGAGGAGGTCGTATTTCTGCTCGGCCGCGACCGGGTAGACGGCATGCGTCACGGTCTCCGCCGGGGAACGCCGGGCGCCGATCTCGATCACCTCGGGTTCATTCAACACCCAGCCGGCCAGGCGCTCGATCTCGGGCGGGAGAGTGGCGGAGAAAAGCAGGGTCTGCCGGTCGGTCGAGATCTGGTCCACGATCCGGCGCACGTCGGGAAGGAAACCCATGTCGAGCATGCGATCGACTTCGTCGAGCACGAGGATGTTGACGTCCTTGAAATTGATCGCGCGCTGCTCGAGCAGGTCGAGGAGACGGCCGGGCGTGGCGCAGACGATATCGGTGCCGGCGGCGGCTTCCTCCTTCTGTTTGCCATAGCCGACGCCGCCGTGGATGACGGAGACGCGCAGGTCGGTGTAGCGGCCGTAATCGCGGAAGGCGGTCTCGACCTGGGCCGCGAGCTCGCGGGTGGGCTCGAGCACGAGACAGCGGAAAGCGCCGTGCTCGGCGAGCAGGGTCATGATCGGCAGCGCGAAAGCGGCCGTCTTACCGGTGCCGGTTTGCGCGGTACCGATTAAATCCTTACCTGAGAGAATGATTGGAAATGCGCGGAGCTGAATCGGCGTCGGCTCGGAAAAGCCCATCGCCTGTGTTCCCCGCACGACTTCCGGGGAAAGCCCGAAGTTGTTGAAAGACACAGGCGTTAACAGTAGCGCCTCGCACGAAGGACGCAAAGGATCGCCACGAGATAATGGTGGCCAGCGGCCGGGAAGTTCGAGACGATCGGGCTATGAATACTCCCACAATCGAATATCGCCGTGTCCGCGGCCTACTCGCCGGTGGCGCGCTTGGTCTTATTCTCGCTCTCACAAGTTTGCAGGCTGCGCCTAACAATGCCGCTTCGGTCCAAATCAAAGTGGTGCCTGTCGGCGTGACGGCGGCGCAACTGGACGCGGTCGACAAGCTGCTGCCGCGGTCCGCCGCCCTGGCCGCGCTGCTGCGGGGTGCGAACTACCGGCATCTCTACACCGAAGCCACCGCGCCGGATCGCTTCCGCGCGGTCTTTTACGATTACACCGGGCAGCGCACGATTGTGGCCGAAGGCGCGTTAGGCGCCCCCGCCGCGGCCGCGGCGCGGGTGGAACCGAATTGGACGCCGATGGCCGTGGATGACGCTGAGTATCTGGACGCGGTCGGCGTGCTGACGAACGATCCCAGTTTCAAGCCGGCGCTGGTCGGCGGCCAAGCCACCACTTACCGGCCGATGCCGCCCGTCCAGGAACTGAACGCGGACGGCAGCCGCCGGCGCGACCGGATCGTAAATGTGGGCTTCCTGCCGAAACCGGGCGCCGAGAAACTCCAGCACGAGATTGTCGGCGTGAACCTTGGCAACAGCACCGTCGAGCGTTACCCGGGCCGCGCGCCGCACCAGGCGAGCGCAATCAACGAGGCGTCGTGCGCGCCTCCCTCGGCCGGCCAATCCACCACCCGGCGCGGGACGGCGGGGCAGTACCAACTCACCGTCCTCGACACCGAAGGGGAGGTCCTGTGGGACATGCTGGTCCTGCGTCCCTCGATTTCCTCCGGCACCAACGGCTCCGGGGTCGAGCTGCGCGATGTGAAATACAAAAACCGCTCCGTTATGAAGCGGGGACATGTTCCGATCCTGAACGTGCAGTACACCGACAACGAATGCGGCCCTTATCGCGACTGGCAATACCAGGAGGGAATGTTCCAAGCGGACGGAACCGACATCGCGGGTGCGCCCGGATTTCGCGACTGCGGGACGACGCCGGCCACGACCGCGGTGGAGACGGGGAATGACGTTGGGAATTTTCGCGGGGTGGCCCTCTATCGCGAAGGCACCGAAGTCGTGCTCGTGACCGAGGTGGAAGCGGGTTGGTATCGTTACGTCCACGAGTGGCGTTTTGATCTCAACGGCACGATTCATCCGCGCTTCGGTTTTGCTGCGACGGCCAATAGTTGCACCTGTCTCGGCCATACTCATCACGCTTATTTTCGCTTCGACTTCGACGTCGATGGCACCGCCAATCAAATCTTCGAACTTCCGCTGGGCGGCGCGCCGGAGCGGAATGTGACCCGGATCGCGACCGAGAGGAAACTCTACCGGCGCGGCGCGGCCAAATATTACCGGATCCGCGGAGGGAAACGCAGCTATTACCTTTATCCCGGGCCTAACGACAGCATGGCGGATAGCTACGCGGGTGGCGACATGTGGTTCCTGCATTGGCACGACGGCCCGACCAACCTCGCGGCCGAGATCGACGACGGACACGACTTTTCCGACCCGACCGAAGCAGACCTCGACCAGTTCCTGACCGGCGAATCGCTCCTGAACGAGGATTCCGTCGTCTGGTATCACGCCAGCTTCACCCACGATCCCGACAACGAAGCCGACGGCATGAAGACGGGCGCGAATCATTCCGGTCCGCGGATTCTGAGCGGACCGGAAGTGGTCGGTCCGGACCTGATCCCGGAAGGCTTTTAAAGCGACAATCACACCGCCGCTCCAAGCAGAAAAATAGCGAGATGTCCTTCGAGTCCGGTGCCCTCCTGGTGTGACGATGCCCGTGCTGCCGCTCCGAATCTTCGTCCTGGCCGACACCCACAACCACCTTCCCGATAAACTGGAAGCGCTGGCCGAGGGCGCGGATGAGATCTGGCACCTGGGCGACGTCTGCGCGCCCAGCCTGCTTGTGAGTCTGGAAAATCTCGGGCCGCCGGTCACCCTTGTGCGCGGAAACTGCGATGGGAATTTCGACTGGCCGCTGGTGGTCGATCTGATCCGGAACGGCGTGCGTTTCCGGTTGGTGCACATCCCGCCGTCGCGCGCGCCGGAGAAGATCGACGTCCTGCTCCACGGGCATACTCATGTGCCGCGAAACGAACGCCGGGAAGGAGTGCTCTTCCTCAATCCCGGCTGTGTCACGCGTCCCAACCGCGGCGCGCCGGCCAGCGTCGCCCACCTCGAAATCGCGGAGGACGGCGAGCTGGCCTGGCGCTTAACGAAGCTTCGCCCGTAAACGCTTCGTTCCGCGAAGGCGCTGCTTACAGATATGTGGCGATCTTCTGCGCGTGCGTGACCCCGATGTCGGCGAAGGTGACCGGTTCGCGGCCGAACTGGTAGATCGTCGCCACCGTGGCGAGGACGAGCAGAAGATAAACGAACGCTTCGACGAGACCGCGGCCTTTTTCCTCCGAGGAAACGAGGAGTTGGTAGGTGCTTTCTTCGTGAACTGGTGTGGCTTGTGGTGTTTTTGTCATGGTGTCCTTTCTTGAACACCAATCCCTTATGCAGCCCTCATGCCACCCAGCCATCGCAGGCACAAACCACATGCAGAGTTAAGCTTAGAAAAACAGCCCAACTGGCGCTCCCGCCCCCGATGTGCCGGGGACGGGATGCAGCTGTGTCAAAAGCGGGACGCTGAACGACTTATTTGTCCGCGTCTTTTTTCTTGTCGTCGGGCTCGCTCTTTTTCGCCTTGCTCGCCGGCTTTTTCTCGGCTGCTGGAGCCGCTTCAGCCTTGGCTGATTTCTTCTTCTTGCCCTTTTCAGTCGCGGGAGTTTCCTCCACCACCACCTCGGCGGCGTCCACCCATTCCAGGAACGCGACCGGGGCCGAGTCGCTCTTGCGCTGGCCGAGCTTGATGATGCGGGTGTAGCCGCCTTTGCGATCCGCACTCCGCGGCGCGATGTCCTCGAATAATTTTTTGACCGCGTCCTTCTGCCGCAGGACGGCGAGGGCGGTGCGGCGGGCGTGGAGCGAACCGTTTTTGCCCAGCGTCACCATCTTCTCGGCCAACGGCCGGACCGCCTTCGCCTTGGCGAGGGTGGTTTTGATCCGTTGATGCTCGATCAGACTGCAGACCTGGTTCGCGAGAAGCGCCTTCCGATGCTCGGCGGTGCGTCCCAATTTGACGGTTTTATTTTGATGCCTCATAGCTGCTTCTCCCGGCGAAAGTTTTCCCTAACGAATTTATTCCTCGTCCGCGCCATTGGCGCCGTCGACGTTGATTGGGATCTCGACCAGACCCGGATCGAACTTCTGCCCCAGGCCAAGGCCGAGCTGGAGAAGTTTGTCCTTGATCTCGTTGAGCGATTTCTTGCCGAAGTTGCGATACTTGAGCATCTCCGCCTCGGTCTTCTGCGCGAGCTGGCCGACGGTGGTGATGTTGGCGTTGTTCAGGCAGTTCGCCGCGCGCACGCTGAGCTCGATTTCGTTCACGCTCATGTTGAGCAGCTTCTTCAGCTTCACGTTCTCTTCGCTGACACCGGCCGGCGTTTCGTCGAACTCGATCACGTCTTCATTGAAGTTGACGAAGACATCGAGGTGATGGCGCAGAATGGCGGATGCCTGCAGGAGAGCGTCGTCCGGGGTCAGGCGACCGTCGGTCCAGACTTCGAGGATGAGCTTGTCGTAGTCGGTGCGCTGACCGACGCGGGTATTCTCGACCGCGTATTTCACGCGCGTGACCGGGGAAAAGATGGAATCGATCGGGATCAGGCCGATCGCCTGGTCGGGCCGCTTGTTTTCGTCGCCGGTGGCAAAACCGCGGCCGACGCGGACGTCGAGCTCGGCTTCAAATTTGTGCTTCTTATCGAGCGTGCAGATGACCTGCTTCGGGTTCAGGATTTCGTAACCCTGGACGAGCGAGATGTCGCCCGCGGTCACTTCGCCTTCCTTGTTCACGGTGAGCGAGAGTTTGCGCGCTTCGTGATCGGTGGCCTTGAATTTCACCCGCTTGAGGTTGAGCACGATATCCGTCACGTCCTCGACCACGCTCGGGAGCGTGCCGAATTCATGCTGGGCGCCGTTGATTTTCACCGCGGTGATGGCGGCGCCTTCGAGGGACGAAAGCAGAACGCGGCGGAGCGAATTTCCGACCGTGTGTCCGTAGCCGGCCTCAAAAGGCTCGGCGACAAACTTGGCGTAAGTTGCAGTGGAGGACGCCTCGTCCTTGACGAGGGTCTTGGGCATTTCAAAGCGACCGTAACGAACTGACATAATGATGTAAGAATGAGGAAGTAAGAAAAAAATTAGTGCCTAACGACACTTCATCCTTCTGCCTTCTGACTTCTTCCTTTCAAGAGAGCGCCGGGTTCCCCCTGGCGAGCGCGGTTTCGCGTCAAGAAACGGAAACCCAGGGACCAACGGCGCAACGTATTAAAAACTCGCTGCGGGACGGGGAATGAACACCATCGCGCCCGCTTTGCAAGTGAGGCTCTAACTCTCCAAAACCGTGTTCGGCAATTCGTCGCGATCGTCCGGGCGGCGGGGAAAATGTTGCGCCAGAAGCTGCCCCGTCTCCCGGATCGCATGGACCACGGCATCGGTGAAATTCTGCGCCTGAAAATGAGTGCGCATCGCCAGGGTCAGCTTCTGCCAGAATGGGTCGCCGCATCTCTCGTGCACGCCCTTGTCACCGATCACGGCGAACTTCTGCGCGCGCGGGGCGACGAAAATGAGGACGCCGTTGCGATCGCGGGTCTGGGTCATGCCAAGACGCTCAAATTGCACCTGGGCCTCGACCACCGGGTCGGCCACTTCGCCGTGCTGGACGAAGACACGGATTTCGCCCGAGGTGGTTGCTTCTGCGCCGGCAATCGCCTTGACGATGCGGTCGTTTTCCAGTTTCTCGATGAATTCTTTCGTTCGCATAATCTTACCAACTCGACCCCGCGCCTCCGCCGCCAAAGCTGCCGCCGCCCCCGCTAAATCCGCTGAAACCGCCCCCGCTGCTCCCACCCGAGCTGCCCCCGCCAAATCCCCCGAAGAAGGGCCCGCCCCCGCCGCTATAGCCGTAGCCTCGTCGCCCGCGTCGGCGCGGACGGAAGACGATGAATATGAACAGGATAATCAGGAAAATGACCAGCGGTATCGGCAAACCGCTGCCAGAATTTCCTTCACTTTCCCTGCGAGTTTTGCCCGTTCCTTTGTATTCGCCGCGGACGGCCTGCAGCATCGCCGTCACACCCGCCCGCAGACCGCCCGGGTAATCTTCCTTCTTGAATTGCGGCGCAATGACGTTGTGCGTGATGTCCCACGCGGTCGCATCCGGCAGCGCCCCCTCGAGGCCGTAGCCGGTCTGGATGAACATCTGCCGATCAGCCACGAAAACGAAGAGGATCGCGCCGTTGTTGCGGTCTTTCTGCCCGACTCCCCAGGTCTGCGCGATGCGCTGGGTATAATCGGCGACCGACGATTCGCTCTGCATCGAGCGATAAACCACGACCAGGATCTGGTTCGAAGTCTCGCGCTCGAATTGCGCCAGCTCTTCGTTCAACTCCGAGGCCGTCGCCTGGTCGACCACGCCCGCATAATCGCTGAAATAACGATCCGGCTTCGACGGCATCGTCTCGGCCGCGAGCGGACCGATCGCCCCCGCGATAAGCGCGAGGAAGACAAATAGGGTACGCAGTCGCGTCATCTTCACTCCCGGGCGCTCGCGGCTCCCGGCCACGGTCTACGGCGTCGCGGCGGCGGTCGCGGCAGGCGCGGCGGGCGCAACCGGCGCAGAACTTCCGAAATCGAAATTAACCGCCGGCGCCTTATCGCTCCCGGGTTGCGCGGCGAAGAACGGCCGCTCCTTAAAGCCAAACATCTTGTTCAACATGTTGGTCGGAAACCTCTGCATGTAGGTGTTGTACTCCTGCACCGCGGCGTTGAAATTATTTCGCTCGACCGAAATCCGGTTTTCCGTCCCTTCGAGTTGCGCCTGCAACGCCTGGAAGTTTTCCGTGGCACGGAGCTGAGGATAATTTTCCGCGACCACCAGCAGGCGCGAGAGCGCGTTGCTCAATTGCCCCTGCGCGGCCTGGAATTGCTCCAACTGCGCCGCATCCGTCGGCGCCTTGTTCGGATCGAGTTTCACCTGCCCGACACTGGCGCGCGCATTCGTCACTTCGGTCAGGGTCGACTTCTCGAAATTCGCCGCACCCTGCACGGTGCTGACGAGATTTGGAATCAAATCCGCCCGGCGCTGATAGACCGACTGCACATCGGCCCATTTCTTGTTCACGTTATTTTCCAGCGTGACGAGCTTGTTGTAGGTCCCGCAGCCGGTGAATCCGAACATCGTTGCCGCCGCGCCCAGCACCCCGAGACATCTGATAAGAGATTTTTTCATCGTAAAGCTTTAACCGGGGTCAGAATCGCTCCCCTCGCGGAAATGTCACGCAGCAACGTTGTAGCCGGGGGCGGCGACCCCGGCGGGGATGCAGCCTCGCCTAACGAGCGGCCGGGGTCACCGCCCCCCGGCTACAACGACGTTTCCTCCGCGACCGGGGCGGTTTCCCTGGCGGGCTCGACGATTTCCTCAGGAACAATCGCCGCTTTCGGCAGTTCGCGCCGCTTCAATTCCTCCGAATTCGGCAGCTCATCGAGATTGCGCAGGCCAAAGTGCTCGAGGAAAAATTGCGTCGTCTCGTAGAGCAGCGGCCGCCCCGGGATCTCGGCCCGGCCGGCGATTTTCACCAGCCCGCGCTCCATGATGGTCTGCAGGACGCTCTCGATCGCGACCCCGCGCACGGCTTCGACATCGGCGCGGGTGATCGGTTGCCGGTAGGCGATGATGGCGAGCGTCTCGAGCGCGGGCGGACTGAGCCGCGCCGGTTTCGGCGCCGGGAAAAGTTGCCGGACCCATCGGGCGTATTCCGGATCGCTCGCCAGCTGCCAGCCCTCGGCTTTTTCGAGGAGCTGAAAAGCGCGCTGCTGCTCGATGTATTCGATCTTCAACTGCTCGAGCGCAGCGGAGACTTCGGCCTCGTTCGTCTTCGCGAATTCGTTAGGCGTAAGCTCGTCCTCCGCCCCCGCGCTCTTGATCGCGGCGACCAGTTCGCGCGCGGTCAGCGGTTTTTGCGCGCTGATCAGGAGCGCTTCGATTACTTGGGAGAGTTTCATGAAGTCGAATCAGGAAAGCAGGCCGCAACCCGGCGCGCAACCGTAGCGTAGCGTCGATTTGCAATCGACGTTCTCCGATTACAAATCGGAGCTACGCGCTCGCCAGGAATTTCTACAAACCGATCGCTCTCCTCAGGGCGTCCGCAATCTCGTCTGCCTGCCGGTCGATCTGCGCCTTGTCCCGCCCCTCGATCAGGAGCCGGATCTTCGGTTCCGTCCCGGAGTAGCGCAAAAGCACGCGACCTTTGCCGTCCAGATTCTTTTCCGCGGCCTGCACCATCTTCGTGATCGCCGGCAGCGTCTCGAGCGGTGGTTTTTCTTTCACCCGCAGGTTGCGCTGCGCCTGCGGATATTTCGTCAGGCATTTCTTCAGCTCGCTTAGCGGCTTCCCCGTCGCCTGCATGATGCGCAAAATCTGGAGCGCGCTGATGATGCCGTCGCCCGTGGTCGTGAAATCGCGAAAGATCATGTGCCCGCTCTGCTCACCACCCAGGTTCAGGTTTTGCCGCACCATCTCCTCGATCACGTAGCGATCGCCCACTTTCGTCCGGATGACTTTGCCGCCATGGGCGGCAAGGGCCTCGTCCAGCCCGAAGTTGCTCATGACGGTCGCGACGAGCGTGTTCTGCGCGAGTTCTCCCCGGCCTAACAAGTCGACCGAGGCGATGGCGAGAATTTCGTCGCCGTCGACCAACTCCCCGTGCTCGTCGCAAAGCAGGACGCGGTCGGCGTCGCCGTCATTCGAGATCCCGATGGTCGCGCCGCTTTCCCGAACGAGCCGCTGGATCTCCTCCGGGTAGGTGCTGCCGCAATTGGCGTTGATGTTGGTCCCGTTCGGCTGGTCGTGGGCCACGGTCAGCTCCGCCCCGAGTTCGCGCAGGATGCACGGAGTCGATTTGTAACCGGCGCCATTCGCGACATCGACCGCGATCCGCATTTTCTCGAGCGACATTTTTCTCGGAAAACTCGCCTTCGCATATTCCACGTAACGCCCGAGGGCGTCGTCGATCCGGGTGGCGCGTCCGATCTTTTTCGCAGTCGGCCGGATGGAATCGATCTCGCCGGTAAAGACGAGCTGCTCGATTTTGCGCTCGATCTCGTCATCCAGCTTGTAGCCGTCGTGCCGGAAAAATTTGATCCCGTTATCCTCATACGGGTTGTGCGAGGCGGAGAGGACGATCCCGGCATCGGCCCGGAGTGAGCGGGTGATGTAAGCCACCCCGGGCGTCGGGAGCGGGCCGATCAGCAGCACGTCCACGCCTAACGACGTGATCCCGGCGACGAGCGCATTCTCCAGCATGTACCCGGAGAGCCGGGTGTCTTTCCCGAGCACGATCTTGGGCCGCAATCCATCCGGGTGCGCCTGCGGATTGAGGGTGGTGAAGACGTGCGCCGCCGCCCGTCCGAGCTTGAGCGCGGTCTCGGCCGTGACCGGCTCGACGTTCGCCACCCCGCGCACGCCATCGGTGCCAAATATTTTCTTCGGCGTCATGGCTTCGCCGCGGCGCTGGCTTTCTGCCGGTCGTGATCGCTGAAGAAAACGCACTCCGCGTCCGGCCCGAGGAGCGTCGCCCAGCCGAGGGGAAATTTCTGCAAATCGACATTCCGCAGCACCACCGTCGACCAGTCCTTGTATTCGCCTTTCAAGATATCGCGCAATTTGTTTTCTCCCCCGCTGATCGGCGTCAGATACATCCCATTGATCGGGCCGCCCAGCACTTTGTAATCATTCAGCTCGTTGAAGTGGGCCATCGTGTCCGGCAGCCAGACGGCGCGGCGGTTGGCATACCAGGCGATCGCCCATGGCATGTCGCTCGCGACAATTTCATTCGGCTGCATCCAGGTCTCCATGACGGCGATATAGGGCGGCGCGTAGGGCGGCCAGCGGACGGGACTCTTCTTGCGCGCCAGGGTCAGGTTGGAAATCATCGGCCACGCGCACAAGACAAAAAGCGCCGTCAGAAAAGCCAGCCGGGGAAGCCGGCCGGCGATGCCAAGCCGGTTCCATTGCACGAGCAGAAAGGCGAGCCCGAAGCAGGTCATGACCGGGAGAAAAATGAAGTGGAGCTGATTGGCCGCGACCCCGAGTTCCTCCTCGACCCCGTAGAGCACCATCCCGCAAAAGGCGCCGAACCAGAGCGCCAGCACCAGCCAGCGCGCGGTCGCGGTCGTCGATCTTCGAAAGGGATGCAGGATCGCGGGGAAGAAAAACAGCGCCACTACGCTCCAGCCGAAATAGCGGAAAAGATCGCCGGTCTGCGCGAGCAGGTTGTCGTGGAGCTTGGCCCGCAGCATTCCCGCGTTCACGCCCTGCAGGTCGAAGAAAAGCGAGCGCATCAAGCCCGCTTCGCTCGGTCCGAGCTGGCCGAAGAGCGCGTAAAAGGCGACGCCGGCGAGGGTTGCCGGTGATGAGATAATTCCGCAGCAACCACGGCGTGTAGAGAAGCAAAACCGGGAGGGCGAGCCAGAGCGCCGCGCGCAGCCGCGGACGAAAATGGAGCAGCGCAAAAACGAGCGCGGCCAGGAAAATCCACATCGTTAGGGCATGCGACAACGCGAGCAGGCCGAAGCCCGCGCCCGCCGCGCCCAGCCAGCGCGTGACCGGTTTTTCCTCCGCCTGCGCGTCGATGGCCCGCACCAGCGCGTAAAGCGTCAGGTTAAAAAGCAGCAGGAGCAGCATCTGCGGCAACCCGGAGAGCGAGTACTGCCAAAAGATGTCGCCGAGCAGGACCATGGTGCAGCCGAGGAAGGCGACCCGCTGGTCGAAGAGCCGGCGCGCGAGGAGAAACAGTGGCGCGAGCGATGCCAGGAACAGGATCATCGACATGATCACGATCATCCGGTCGCCGACGTAAATCGGGTCGCGCTTCATCGTCAGGTGCGAGCGCACCGGGAGAAGAGCGATCGCGTCGACCAGCGGCGGCAGCGGCGCGTTAAAGGTGTCCGTCCAGATTTTTGCGGCGACGTTTTTGCCGTGGCGTTGCAGTTGCCCGGCGGCGAGCGGACGCGCCAGTTTTGTTTTCCAAAGATGCCCGTGCAGCATCTCGCGGCCGATCTGCGCCTGGTCCATCGCCTGCGAAGTGGCCAGCCCGCGAAATTCGTGCAGCAAAAAAAAGACCGCCAGGCCAACCACGAGCGCGAGCGCGAGCGCACGCCGCACCCAGACGACGGCCCAGCCCGCTTCCAGTGTGTGAATGAGACGCTGAACCGCGTCGGCGCTACCAGGCATCTTGGGAAAAATCCGAATGTCGATCCGCCTCAGGCGGACCGAAATCCGAAAGAAACGCGAATTTCCAAATACCAAAAACGCCCGCGCCAACCGCTCGTTTCGAATTTTTGATTTTAATCATTCGGACTTGTTTCGGATTTCGTGCTTCGAGATTCGGATTTCTCTTCCCTCATTTCGTTGATCTTCCGATGCAGTGTCCGGCGGCTGATGCCCAACTTTTTCGCCGCGGCGGTGATGTTTCCTTTCGTCGCCGCCAGCGCCTGGTTGATCAGGCGCCGCTCCGTTGCCTGCAAATCGAGCGGGCTGGCCGTCTCGTCGAAGGTGTGCCCGCGCGTCCCCGGCGCGGGCGCGGCTTTTCGCGCCGCCGCCGGCAGTTCGCGCAGGGTCACCTTCGCGCCGGTCGCCATTACCACCCCGTGCTCGACCGCGGTCCGCAGTTCGCGCACGTTGCCCGGCCAGTCGTAGGCCAGCAGCGCATTCATGGCGTCGGCGGTGATGTCGAGGAGCGGCCGTTCATTCGCCTTTGAGAAATGCCGCAAAAATGCCCGCACCAGAAGCGGAATATCTTCCTTCCGCTCGCGCAACGGCGGCATTGTGATCTTGACCACGTTGAGGCGGAAGTAGAGATCGTCGCGAAACTTCCCTTCGCTCACCAGCGTCTCAAGATTCTTGTTCGTTGCCGCGATCAGGCGAACGTCAGCGTGCAACGTCTGCGTCCCGCCGACCCGCTCGAAGGCGCGCTCTTCGCTCATGACACGGAGCAGTTTGATCTGCGTCGTGGCATCGATCTCGCCGATCTCATCGAGGAAAATCGTTCCGCCATTCGCCTGCTCGAAGCGCCCGATGCGGCGCTCGTGCGCGCCGGTGAAAGCGCCGCGTTCGTGCCCAAACAATTCGCTCTCGAGCAGCTGCGGGGAAAGCGCGGCGCAATGGACGGTGACGAATTTCCCTTTGTGCCGCCGGCTCAGGTTGTGAATCGCGTGCGCGGCCAATTCCTTGCCCGTGCCGCTCTCGCCCTCGATCAGGACGTTGGCCGACGACGGCGCGACCTGCCGAATGGTGTCGAGCACTTCGCGCAGCGCGACCGATTCGCCGAGAATATTTTCGAGCCCGAAACGCTCGTCCACCTGCTTGCGCAGGGACCGGTTTTCCTGTTCCAGCCGGCGGCTCCCAAGCGCGCGCGCGATCAGCATCTCGACCTTGTCGAGATTGAGCGGCTTGGTCACGAAATCGTAGGCGCCGCGTTTCATCGCCTCGACCGCGGTGTCGACCGAGCCGTAGGCCGTCATCATGATGCAGACCGGCGGATGCGGCAGCTTGAGCGCGCGCTCGATCAAATCCATCCCGTCGTCGCCGCCGAGCCGCAGATCGGTCAACAGGACATCGATCTGGTCGCGTTGCAGGACGTCGAGTGCGCTCGTCGCATCGGCCGCGACGTAGGTGTCGTAATTATCGCCTAACAACGTCCGCAACCCATCACGGGTGTGCTTTTCGTCGTCGACGATGAGAACGGTCGGCTGCATCTGAGGAAAGGATGAAGGCGGAAGGTGAAAAAGGAAAGTGACGCCCGCGGTTACGCCTCCACCGTTCGATCACCCGCCTCCAACATCCGCACCCGGCGATCGAGGAAGGGCAGGCGAATCGTTAGCGTCATCCCTTTGCCTTCGCTGCTCTCGATCGCCAGCTCGCCGCCATGTTCGCGCACGATTCGCCTAACGATCAACAGACCAAGCCCGGACCCGCCGCTCTTGGTTGTGAAGTAGGGCTCGAAAACGCGACTGAGATTTTCCGGCGAAATGCCGCCGCCGGTATCGGTAAAGCTGATCTTTACATGGGTATCGTCGCGATCGGTCCGGATGCGCAGGATCCCGTGCCGTTTCATGGCCTCGAAGCTGTTCTTGATCGCGTTGTAGAAAGCCTGCTTGATCTGGTCGCGGTCGAGCTCAAGCACGGGAAGATCGGAGCGCAATTCCGTTTCGACCACGATGTCGCGATCCGTGATTTCAGGTTTAAAGAAGCGGACCGCTTCCTGCACAATCACATTCACGTCTTCCGGCTGGAGATGTGGCTGCGACGGGCGAATGGCACGAAGGAATTGCGTCACGATCGAATCAAGCCGGTCGATCTCGGCGCGCGCGATGTTGATCGATTCCTGGAGCTCGCGCTTGTCCTCCGCCGCCTTCAGTTTTTTCACTTTCCGCTCCATCAACTGGAGATGGATATGGAGTGAGTTGAGCGGATTGCCGATCTCGTGGGCGACACCGGCCGCGAGCAGGGTCAGCGCCGACAGGCGCTCCGATTCGATCGTCTGCTGGGTCGAGCGCCGGTCTTTCGTGATGTCGCGCAGGATCATGGCGTGCCCGACCGCTTCCGCCACCGAGTCGTTAGGCGTGCGGCGCTCGATCATGAGCGGGACGACGTAGAAATTGATGAAACGATTTGCCGGGTAAAAAATCTCCATGTCCCGGCTGAGCGCCGTGTCCGATTGCGAAAGCGCCTCCCAGTCGAGTCCGCGGACCTGCTCCTCGAGCGGTTTGCCGACCGCTTTCTCGCCCTCGAGCCCGAAGATGTCGCACGCGGCCTGGTTCAGATACGAGATCCGGCCCTTGGCGTCGGTCACGATGATCCCTTCCTGGATGGAATTGAAAATCGTCTCGAGGAAACCTTTCTCCTGGGCGAGGCGGAGGAGGTAATTCTGCACCTCCTCGGGGCCGACCCGGCCAAGGCGTTCGATTAGTTTTTCGAGGAATCCCGATTTCATCGTTGTAGCGTGCGCTGTCCGCCGCGCAGAGGGGCCGGGCCTTCCGCGATGGACAGCGGACGCTACAACTTTTGCCCATGACCCGCACCTTTCTCCTTTCGCCGGCCTACGCCGGGGGCCGGCGCGCCCAGATGCTGCTGAGCGAACGAGCCAAATTCGCCCTCGCTACCCGTCTGCGCGACGGGGAACCGGTGTCGTTAGGCGAAGTCTTTACTTTCCTGAGCGGCCTCTATTTTCGCGGAAAACTGGCCTACGCTAACACCTTCGCGAGCGACTGGGAACGGGTCCTCGTCATCACCCCGACGCGAGGACTCGTGCCTGCGCTCAGGTCCGTGACTTTGGCCGACCTGCGCGAGTTTGCCGGGGTCGATATCGCGGCGGACGATCCGCGCTACCGGCGCCCGCTGGAGCGCGATCTGCGTCGACTCGTTAGGCAGCTGACTCCGGCCTGCGAGGTCGTTTTGCTCGGGAGCATCGCGACCGGGAAATACGTCAGCGTGCTGCTCGAGACTTTGCAGGACCGGCTGCGTTTCCCGGCCGATTTCGTCGGGCGCGGCGACATGAGCCGGGGTGGCCTTTTGCTCCGACACGCCGTCGATCGCACCGAACTTCCCTACATCCCGGTGGGGGGCGCGGTGCGAAAAGGAAAGCGGCCGCCGAAACTCGAACCGCGCCGTTATTCCAAATGACTCTCGCAATCAAGACGCCGCTTCCGCCGATGGAAGCGCGTTCCGTCGACGAAATCCCGAGCGACGATGGATGGCAATACGAACCGAAGTGGGACGGCTTCCGCTGTCTCGCTTTCCGCGAAGGGGACGAGATTTTTCTGCAATCAAAAGCGGGCCAGCCGCTGGCGCGCTATTTCCCCGATGTCGTTAGGGCACTGGGCACATTGAAGGCCAGGAAATTTGTCCTCGATGGCGAGCTGGCCATCCCGGTCGGCGGCGCGCTTTCTTTTGATGAATTGCAGCTCCGTCTCCATCCCGCCGCCAGCCGCGTGCAAAAACTGGCCGCGGCGCATCCCGCGATCTTCATCATTTTCGATCTGCTCACCGGGACCGACGGCAAATCGCTCCTCAAGGTCCCGCTCGCGAGACGCCGTGAATTGCTCGAGAAATTCGCGCGGAAAATTTTTTCCCGATGGAAAACAAATCCGCCTCTCGCCCGCGACGGACGATCTGCGGCAGGCGCAGAAGTGGTTCAAAAAAGTTGGCGGCAATCTCGACGGCATCATCGCAAAGCGAGCCGCCGCGCCCTACGCCTCGGGCGAGCGGACCGCGATGGTGAAGATCAAACAAATCCGGACGGTCGATTGCGTTGTCGGAGGTTTTCGTTATGCGAGCGGCGCGGGCGTGATCGGCTCGCTCCTCCTCGGCCTTTACGACCATGACGGCCTGCTTCACCACGTCGGCTTCACCTCCGCTTTCAAGGCGGACGACAAACCCGCCCTAACGAAAAAGTTCGAGGCGCTGAAGAAAGCGCCGGGCTTCACCGGCAACACGCCGGGCGGTCCGAGCCGCTGGAGCACGGAGCGGAGCGCGGAATGGGAGCCGGTTGCGCCGAAGGTGGTGGTCGAGGTGACCTACGATCATTTCACCGGCGATCGTTTCCGGCACGGGACGAAGATTGTGCGCTGGCGCAAGGACAAGGCGCCGCGGCAATGCACGCTCGACCAGGTCGCGCATCGCGAGGGTAAATCCCTCGCGTTGTTGTAACGCATATGCCTGGGTAGCGCACCCCGTCCCGGGTGCTGGCGACGGCGTCTCGCCGTCGCGAACTTTTCCCGTTGCCGCACTTCCTCTTCAAAATAGCGCAAAGGAAAGTCCGTTGCGGCGAGACGCCGCAACCAGCACGCGAGACGCGTGCGCTACCCACAAAAGCCCCCTAGAGCGACCAGCTCGGCTCGGTGATTTTCCCGAGGCCGTCGACGATCTTGTTTTTCCGGCCACTGACCGTGTCGAGCATGTAGAGCGCACCGCCGTCGGTGAAAATCACGTGCCGCGAATCCGCGCCCCAGGCCGGATCCTGCCCGGTCGCCATGGTGCGGGTGGCGCCACCGGCAAGGTCGAGGACTGCGATCTGGAATTGGCCGCCGCTGCGAACGTTGAAGGCCAGTTTTTTGCCGTCGGGCGACCAGTTTGGCTCGGTGCAATAACCACGCCCGGTCGCGATCTGCCGCCCGGTTCCGCCGCTCGCCGAGATCCGATAAAGCTGCGGCGAACCGCCCTGGTCCGACGAGTAGATGATCTCGCTGCCATCGGGCGACCAGGTCGGACCGGACTCCACCCCGCGCGTCCGGGTTAACCGCTGCGCCCCGCCGCCGCCCGCGTTCACGGTGTAAAGCTCGGGGTTGCCATCCTTGCTGATCGTTAGGGCAAGTTCGCCGCCATTGGGCGAAAAAGTCGCGCCGCTGTTCGTGCCAGGGAAATTTACGATCCGATTGCGCGAGCCGCTCGCGATGTCGATCACGTAAACATCCGCATAACCGCTCTGGTAGCCGGTGTAGGCGATGCGGCGCCCGTCGGGGCTGAGCGATGGATGCACGCTGATCGTGCCGTCGCGGGTCAGCTGCCGGACGTTGCTCCCGTCAAAATCGGCCAGGTAAACTTCCTTCTTCCCGCTCCGGGTGGCGATGAAGGTGATCTTCGTCCCGGCCAGGCCTTTGTGACCGGTCAGCGTTTCGATGATGTCGTTGGCAAACTGGTGCGCGTTCTCGCGCATGCTGCGGCCGTAGGTCTTGGAAAGAACGGTCCCACCGCTGCGATCCGCGACCTGTCCCTGCAGGCTGCCGCCGTCGGCCGAGCCGCGCACGGTGTAGGAGCTATCCGCCCCGCCAAATTTGAAGTAGCCGGAAAGCGCGAGGTCGTTCTGAACGATCTTGGTCGCGGCCGCGCCCTCGGCGCCGCTAAGCGGTGAAACGGCGAGGTTGATCTGGTCGCCCTTGCTGATCGTGATTGTCGGCACGTCTTCGGCCGCGCTGGCCAGTGTAGTCGTTAGGCCGAGGAGCAGCACGGCTGTCCATTTTGAAACTGAAAACCTGAAATTTGAGATCCGTTGCATCGTTTAGTTTAATTCGAAATTGATGTTCACATCATAATAATCGTCGCCCAGCCCCGAAGGCAAAGGGTCGACCTGCTTGACCCGCGCGGCCGCCGCCGTGACCGAATCGTCGACCACCGGGTTGCCCGATGATTTGGCGATCGAGTAATCGGAGATGCGGCCGTTCTTGCTGATCCGGATGCGGAGGAGGACTGAAATCTTCGCGGTCTGGACGACGGAAGTCGGCTGCACCCACTCGCTGTAGAAGCGGTCGTGCAACATGTTGGCGTACCAACCAAACTCGGACGCGCCGCCCTCGCCCGAACCTTTGCCGCCAGAGCCGCCGCTGCCCTTGCTCTTCTTGTCCCCGCCCGCGTCTCCGGCAGTGGCTTTCTTGACCGGCTTCTCGGAAGAATCTTCATCGTTTTCCTCCTTGCCGAGGGCGGCCTTGGCGATCGCTTTTTTCTTTTCCAATTCCTTCGCCGCTTCCTCGGCTTCTTCGTCGGGCGTTGGTTTCGGTTTCGGCGTCGCCTTCTTTTTTGGAGTCGGAGAAGGCTTCGGTTTGGGCTTTGGTGTGGGAGTGGGCGTGGGCGTCGCTTTCGGGGTCGGCTTGGGAGTGGGTTTTGGAGTCGGCGTCGGTGTTGCCGTGGGTGTGGGTGTTGGCGTTGGAGTTGGCGTCGGCGTGGCGGAAACGGTCGGGGTCGGGATTTCGATCTCGCTCCGGACGGTCGGCGCGACTTCCGGCGTTGGCTCTTCTTTCACCTCCTCGGGAGTCGCTGCCGGCGGGGCCTCCGGAGTTTCCGGCGGCGGCGTTTCCGCGTTCGGCCGGCGCGCTGGCCCCGGCCCCGCCTTCCATCCAGACGATGTCTTTCGGCACTTTCGCGGGCGAACGGCTCCACCAGAGCAGCCCGAGCAGGACGACGACGTGGATCAGGCCCACGATGGTGACGTTGCGCCAGAAACGCGCGTCGCGAGTCATCGCTATTTTGGCTCTTCCTGCGTCGCGATCCCGACTTTCGTGATCTCGGCGCGCTGCAGCGCGTCCATCAGACTAACGAGTTTCTGGACCGGCAGGGTGCGATCGGGCCGAATCACGACCGCGAGATTGGGATCGGACTGCTTCAGGGCGATGAGCCGGCTTTCAAGCGCGGCCGGGTCGATCACTTCTTCATTCAGCCTAACGACTTCGTTGCGATCCATCGAGAGCGTCTGGACGGCGGCCGGGTTGACCGGTGCGTTCGTCGTCGCGCTCGAGGGAATGATGAGCGTCTTGCTGTTCTCGAGCAGCGGGGTCGTGATCATGAAAATGATCAGGAGAACGAAAGCGAGGTCGAGCAGCGGAGTGATATTGATCTCCGAAAGCGTCGAAAGCGAAGTGCGGCTGGAGTAACGGCGCATGCTCTTCAGTTCGACGTTGGACGTTCGACGTTCAGCGTTGGACAGTTGCAGTTGGAGTCGGAAGAAACGTCCAACGTTGAACGTCGAACGTTGAACGTCGAATTGGGAAAGTCCGCTTCTCATCGCCGGAAATCGGAAACGCGGCTCCCGTGCTCGACGTATTTGTGCTCGAATTCCGAAGCCAGCTCAGCCGCGAAGTTATCCATCTCCACCGTCATGGCGCGGATGCTGGTGACGAGAAAATTGTAGCCAAACATGGCCGGGATGGCGACGAGGAGCGCGGTCACGGTGGTGATGAGCGCGCCGGAAACGCCCGGGGCCATGGCCGCGAGGTTGGCCGAGCCGGCTTCAGCCACGCCGGCAAAAGTATCCATCACGCCCCAGACCGTGCCTAACAATCCCAGGAAAGGCGCGCCGCTGACCGCGGTCGCGAGCAGGATCATCTGCGACTCGAGCTTGAGCGCGGTCTCGCCCACGGCGCGTTCCATGGCAGCGTTGACCGCGTGCATTTGCGCGGGCGTGATTTTGTCCGCGATGTCGAGCCGGGCGCGAAATGTTTCATCCAGCTCCGCCGAACCAAGGAGATGAAAGGTCAGCTCTTCGCAACCGGCGCGGTAAACCTGGAAAATCGGCGAACCCGGAAAACGCACGCTCGATTCAAACAGGCGCAACGGCTGCCGGTCCTGTCGAAAAGCGGCCAGGAATCGGTCGGTTTGTTTCCGCGCGAACTGCACCACCCGCATTTTCGTCACCATCACCGACCAGCTGAAGATCGAGCCGATGGCGAGAACGAGGAGAACAGCTTTGCCCGCGACGGTCGATTGCTCGAAGGAAAAAACCAGGCCGCCGGCCGCGAGAAAATGCTCCGGGAAAATCAGCTCCGTCATGCTGCGATAGTAATAGCGGAACTCGCGCGAAACGAAAGGGGGAGGTTCGAGCGCGCGCGAACGCTAGGACGGTCGCTGGTAGATGGGCGAGCTCTGCACGTTGCGGATTTTTCCGACGACGACGAAGGCCAGCCCGATCGCGATGACAAAGAAGGAAAAAAACTGGCCGCGAGTGAAGCCGGCGATCAACGACGCATCCGGTTCGCGGAAAGTTTCCACCACGATGCGCAGGATCGCGTAACCGATGAAAAACAATCCGGTGATCACCCCGTCCGGCTGTCGCGTCCGGGTCCGGACGAGCCAGAGGGCGATGAAAAGGAAAACCCCCTCGAGCAGCGCCTCGTAAATTTGCGAAGGATGGCGGGGGGTAAGGATGGGGCGGAGCGCTTCCCCGAGGGCGGGTTGCGAAGGGATGCTCTGCACAATCGCCTCCGGCGTGGTCAGGCGGGGATCGACCTGCCGCGCCGCCATCAGGGCGCGATCGGCGGCGGCCGCGTTTCGCGGTTCGAGCAATTCTTTCGGGAAAAGCATCGCCCACGGTACCGTCGTTAGGCGACCGTAAAGCTCGCCGTTAATGAAGTTGGCGCAGCGCCCGAAGAATAACCCGAGCGGCACCGCCACCACGAGATTGTCGCCGAGATTGGTCCAGGAGATTTTGTGCCGCCAGGAGTACCAATAAGTGAAGACGAGCACGCCGAGCATCCCGCCGTGGCTCGACATTCCGCCCTCCCAGACACGCAGGATCGAGATTGGATCACGCAACATCTCCGGCCGATAAAACAGGACGTAACCGAGCCGGCCGCCGAGCATGACGCCGAAGAGCGCGCACCAGCTGACGAAGTCGCCCACCTGCGCCGGGCGGAGCTGGCTGTAGCCGCGTTTCGCGAGCAGGCTGATGAGCCAATAACCGCCGGCGAAAGCAAGGACGTAGGCCATGCCGTACCAGCGCAGTCCGAAATTTCCCCCGAGCTGGAAAATGAACGGATCGAAGTCGTGCAGGTAATAGGCAAACATCGGGGCGCGCGAGTTTCCGCGAGATTGCAAGGCGCGGCAAATGTCGCCGTCCGCTGCTGGAGCGCGCTAGAGGAGCGCCTTGCGTTTCCCTGCAACCCCACGCCCCTGCGCGAGCACGTCGCGCAAAAACGGCGCCGTCCGGCTGAGGCGATTCTTCGCCACTTCCTCGGGGGTTCCGGCGGCGACGATTTCTCCGCCTAACGAGCCGGCTTCCGGCCCGATATCGATCACGTAATCGGCTTCTGCGATCACGCTCAGGTTGTGTTCGATCACGATGACGGTGTTCCCGTCGTCGACCAGGCGATGGATGACGTTGAGGAGCAGTTCCACATCCGCCATGTGCAGGCCGATGGTCGGTTCCTCGAGCAAATAGAGGGTCGACTTCGGCGTCCGCATCCGGCGCAGGCGCTCGTTCGCGGCCCGGCTCACTCCGCGAGTCAGTTTCGTCGCCAGCTTGAGCCGTTGCGCTTCGCCGCCGCTCAGCGTCGGGCTGGGCTGGCCGAGTTGAAGGTAGCCGAGGCCGGTTTCGACCAGGAGCGAAAGCGGACGCGCGATCTTTTGGTTGGCGGCAAAAAACTCCGCGGCCTGCGCAATCGTCATCTTCATCACGTCGCCAATACTGCGCTCGTGATAAAGCACCTCGAGTGTCTGCGCGTTGTAGCGCTGCCCGCCGCAATCTTCGCACGGCACATAGCTGCTCGGGAGAAAACTCATCTCCAGCTTGAGCACGCCCTGCCCGCTGCAGGTTTCGCAGCGACCGCCTTCGGTGTTAAAGGAAAACCGGCTCGCGCTGTAGCCGCGTACGCGCGAGACCGGGAGCTGCGCGAAGAGATTCCGGATTTCGTCGAAGACCTTGATGTAAGTCGCGGGCGTCGAACGGGAGGTTTTGCCAATGGGTGATTGATCGACTTCGTAGATCGTTTCGAGCGCGTCCGCGCCGCTGATATTGGGCAATTGCGCGGTCCGTTTGCGATCGAGACTTTCCTGCACCGCGGGCAACAAGCACGGAACGCATCAGGGTCGACTTCCCCGAACCGGAGATGCCGGTGATGACAGTGAGCCGTCCGATCGGAAAACGGACGTCGATGTTCTTCAGGTTGTTGGCCCGCGCGCCGCGGATCTCCAGCCACTCAATGCTTTTGCCTAACGACCGCCGCGATTTGCGCACCGGGTGACAAAGCGGCTCGCGCAGGCAGCGCCCGGTCTGCGAATCCAGGTTCTGCTCGATCTCGCGCAGCGTCCCTTGCCCGACCACTTCACCGCCGTGCACGCCCGCGCCCGGGCCGAGATCGATGATGTAATCGGCCTGGCGCATCGTTTCCTCGTCGTGCTCGACGATGACCAGCGAATTTCCTTTTTCACGAAGCGCGCTCAGGGTTTCGAGCAGGCGGATGTTATCCCGCGAATGCAGCCCGATGGTCGGCTCATCGAGGACGTAAAGCACGCCGCGCAGATTCGAGCCGAGCTGGGCCGCAAGCCGGATGCGCTGCGATTCCCCGCCGCTCAGCGTCTTGGCGGAACGCCCGAGCGCGAGATAACCGAGCCCGACGTTTTCCATGAAGCGGAGCCGCTGCTCGATCTCCGGCACGAGATCGGCCGCGATCACTTTTTGCGTGCCGCGGAAACGCAGCTTCCCGACTAACGAGAGCGCTTCACCGGCCGAGCGGGCGGCAAATTCGTCGATCGTTTTTCCCTGCAAACGCACATGACGCGCGACCGGGTTCAGGCGCGAGCCATGGCAATCGGGACACGGCACCGCCTCTTCTTCCTCGACCGATTCAAATTGCCGCTCGGCATTGAGCTCGTTCTCGAGCATCGACTCGCCGGTTTCTTCTTCGTTCTTCTGCAGTTTCTCGTTCCAGATTTCGCCGAAACCGGCGCAGGTCTCGCACCAGCCGTGGGGCGAGTTGAAGGAAAACAAACGCGGGTCGAGCTCCTCAAAGGCGCGTCCGCAACCGGGGCAGCTCATCTCCGTGCTGACGACGGTGAGACGGTTTTTGGCGTCGAGCAGATGAGCGGTGCCGCGGCCGATCTCGAGCGCGCGCTGCACGAGATTGCGCGCCTTCAGGATGCGCCGGGCATCGATCATTCCGACGACGGCGTCGATGGTGTGTTCCTTGAAACGCTCGAGTTTGCGGAATTGCGCGACCGGGATCAGCTCGCGATCGACATAGAGCGTGTCGAAGCCCTGCCGCTCAGCCCAGCGCGCCACCTCGGTGTGAAAACCTTTGCGCGCCTTGACCAGCGGCGCGAGGACCTTGAGCGGTCCGCGACGCGCCGCCGTTTCCACCAGCCTAACGATCGCGGCAACGCTCTGGGTTTCCACCGGCAAATCGCAGTCGGGGCAGTATTGCGTCCCGGTCTTGGCAAAAAGGAGCCGGAGAAAATGATAAACTTCCGTGACCGTGGCGACGGTCGATTTGCCGCCACCGCGCGTGACCCGCTGCTCGATCGCGACGGTGGGCGGGAGGCCTTCGATCAGGTCGACATCGGGTTTTTCGAGCTGCTCGACAAACTGGCGCGCGTAGGGCGACATGCTGTCGAGAAAACGGCGCTGGCCCTCGGCGAAGAGGAGGTCGAAGGCGATGGTCGATTTGCCCGAGCCGCTCAGGCCGGTGATGACGACCATCTTGTCGCGCGGGATGGCGAGCGAGATGTTCTTGAGGTTGTGCTCGCGCGCGCCGTGGATGGCGATGGCGCGCTCGCGGGCCGCGCGAATTCCGGAGAACACCGCCGGCTCCTCGGCGGCGCGCAGGGCCGGTTCCTCATCGAGTTCGTAGCGACCGTTCCCGGCCGGAGCGCGTCGACCAGTTTTCCCCAAGACCTCGCGCAGATAACGGCCGGTGTGCGAATTCTCCGCCTCCGCCACCGCTTCGGGCGGGCCGCTCGCCACCACGCGGCCGCCTTCTTCGCCGCCTTCCGGACCGAGATCGACGATCCAGTCGGCGCACTTCATCACTTCCAGGTTGTGCTCGATCACGACGATCGAGTTTCCCGCCTCGACCAGGCGCTGGAAGAGCCTAACGAGCAGGGCGATGTCGTCGAAATGAAGGCCGGTGGTCGGTTCGTCAAAGATGAAAAGGTCGCCGTTCTTGCGCTCCTTCCCGCCGCCGTCGGTCAGATGCCTAACGAGCTTGAGGCGTTGCGATTCGCCGCCGGAAAGGGTGTTCAGCGGCTGGCCGAGCCGGAGATAACCGAGCCCGACTTCCTCCAGGACGAGGAGCGGCCGGGCGAGCGTGCCGGCTTCACCGAGCGCGGTGAAAAACTTGATCGCCTCGCTCACCGTCAGCTCGAGCACTTCGTGGATCGAGCGCCCTTCCAGTTTCACTTTCAGGACGTGCGGCTGGAAACGGCGACCTTCGCATTCCGCGCAGCGGACGTAGAGGTCGCTCAGGAACTGCATCTCGATTTTCTCAAAACCCGTCCCGCCGCAGCGTTCGCAGCGGCCGCTCCCGGAGTTGAAGGAGAAGGCGCTCGCGGTCAGGCCTTGCGCCATCGCGACGGGCAAGCCGGCGAAGAGTTCCCGTACCCGGTCGTAGATGCCGAGGTAAAGAATCGGGGTGGAACGCGGCGTGCGCGAGAGCTGCGCCTGGTCGACCATGACAATCTCGCCGACGCGATGGGCGCCGGTCACGCTCTTGCAGGCGCCCGCTTCCTCGCTCCCCGAGCCGCGGGCGCGGAGCAGGTTTTGGTAGAGCACCTCGTGGATGAGAGTCGATTTGCCCGAGCCGGAAACGCCGGTCACGCAGGTGAAAACGCCTAACGGAATCTCAACGTCGATGTTCTTGAGATTGTGCTCGGTGGCGCCCTTGATCTTGAGCGCGGTCGTCGAGACGCGGCGTTTCTTCGGGAGCGGAATGGATTTTTTTCCGGTGAGATAATCGTGCGTGAGAGATTGGGTCGCGCCCTGCATCTCGCTCAGTGAACCCTGGAAAACGAGCTCGCCGCCTTTTTCGCCGCGACCGGGGCCAATATCGAGGAGATGATCGGCCGCGCGGATGATCGCTTCCTCGTGCTCGACCACGAGCAACGTGTTGCCCTTGTCGCGCAGATCGTGCATCACCCTGACGAGCCGGCCGACATCGCGCGGATGGAGGCCGACACTCGGCTCGTCCATGACGAAGAGGGTGTTGACGAACGATGCCCCGAGACAGGTCGTCAGGTTCACCCGCTGCACTTCGCCGCCGCTGAGGGTGCGGGTCGAGCGATCGAGCGTGAGATAACCGACCCCGACTTCGCAGAGATAACGCAGCCGGGCCACGATCTCGCCCCGGAGCATGGCGACAGCGGAGTCGTTAGGCGGAAGGGTCAGGCTGGTGAGAAACTCGCGCGCCTGCGTGATCGGGAGAGCGGCAAATTCCGGCAGGGTAAAGGCGACGTTATCACCGGTGACGAGACGATAATTGAGCGTCTCCGGCTGGAAGCGGCCGGCCTGGCAGCCCGGGCAACTAGTGTAAGCGCGGTAGCGGCTGAGCAACACGCGCACGTGCATCTTGTAGGTCTTGCTCTCGAGCCATTTGAAAAATCCCCGGACGCCGTACCAACGATCGCTCTCGTAATCTTCCTCGCTGTATTCGCCCGCGCCTTTCTCGCCGTTGATGACGAAATCCTGGTCGTGCTTCGGCAATTCCTCGAAGGGCAGGTGGACGTCGATCTCCTCCCGGGCGCAGGCGCGGAGGAGATCCTTTTGCGACTCGCCCATCTCCTCGCCGCGAAAAACGCGGACCGCGCCTTGGGCAATGGAAAGCGCGCGATCGGGAATGGCGCGATTGAAATCGACCGCAATGGTGCGGCCGAAGCCGCGGCATTCCGGACATGCGCCTAACGGATTGTTGAAACTGAAAAGGCCGGGCGTGGGCGGGCGAATGTCGAGATCGCAATGCGCGCAGTGCCAGCCGGTGGAAAAGGGATGCTCCGCCTTCGTCTCGAGATCGATGAAATTGATCCGGTCCTTGCCGAAGCGGAGCGCGGTCTCGATCGACTCGACCAGCCGGGCGCGGTTTTCGCCGCCGATCGTGATGCGATCCTGGATGACCTGGACGCGCGCACCGAGCCGGAGCTTTTTTTTGTCGCTGTCTGCCCTAACGACTTCGCCGTCGAGCCAGATGCGGAGGTAACCCTGTTGCTGGAGAAAGGCGAAGAAGTCCGCCGCCTCGGTTTTGGGCGGGACCGCGACCCAGAAAGTAAGGAGCCCGCTTTTTCCGGAACTCTGCGCGCTGATTTCATCCGCAATCGATTTCGCCGTCTCCGGCCGGATCTCGCGCGCGCAGCTCGGGCAAAAAGCGCGGGCCACCCGCGGCATGAGCAGCTTCAGGTAGTCGTTGATCTCGGTCATCGTGCCGACGGTGGAGCGCGAACTTTTCACCGGGTTCGATTGCTCGATCGCAATCGCCGGCGGAATCCCGCGAATCTCGTCAACCCGCGGTTTGTCCATTCGCTCGAGGAACTGCCGGGTGTAAGGACTAAAGGTTTCGACGTAACGGCGCTGGCCCTCGGCGTAGATGGTGTCGAAGGCGAGGCTCGATTTTCCGCTCCCGCTCGGGCCGGTGACGACGGTTAATTGGCCGAGCGGCAGGTCGAGATCGAAGCCCTTGAGATTGTTCTGGCGCGCCCCGCGAATTTCAATGCAGCCCGCCTCGGCGGGCGCGCTGACGCTGGGTTTTTTGCCGTTGGTGGAGGCCACCGAAGACCATCGTTTCTGGCCGACGAAAGCGCAAACAGTATGTTCAGATGAACCTGCGAAATCGTGTGCTAGCGAACGATCTTCGCCAGCTCGCGCTCCAGCGCCGATCGCGCCTCGGCGTCGTCTTCATGGCCCCAGACCGCGAGCTCGAGCATGCGCGCGCCCAGCTCCCGTTTTCCCTGCCAGGCGGCGTGGAGACGACCGCGCGCGGTCCAATCCTCCGAGGCCGCGGAGGCGTCGTCGACATAGGAAGAACGGCCGTCCCAATAGCAGTAGAAAATGTGCAGCGGACGTCCGTTGTCATCAAAACGATAGGAGCGAATCGGCAGCTTCGCGTCGTTGACCGTGACGAGATGCACGCCGCTCTGCTGCTCCATCGTTAGGCCGCTGGCCGGCAGGCAGATATCCGGCCGATGATTCTTGACGAAGAGCGCGGCGGTCCGGCCCGGGAGCCAGTGAAAGGAATACATCATCCAGCGCCGATCGTCGGCCGATCGCCAGGTGGCGGCGCCGCCGTCGCTGTAACGCAGGAGGGTTTCGGCGGCTTCGGGGATCGGTTCGCGGCGAAAGTCCGGCTCGCTTGCCGGCCAGGTCACGCTCCACGGCGCGCTCGTCGTGGTTTGGGACGAAGCCGAATACCAGACCGCGGTCGCGATCTCGGCCAGGCCAAGCCAGAGGATGAGCGCGATCGCCAGCCAGCCGCGACCGAGACGCGGCGCGGACGGAGGCGCGCTCCTGTTTTCGGGAACGGCGTCCGGTTTCAACCAAAGACTCAATCCCCAAAGCGCGAAAAGACAGATGCCGAGGATGGTGAACCCGGCCGGATCGTGCCAGCGATGAATGGCGTCGATGCCGGAGGTCGCCGCTACTTCGCAGAGGATGAGGGTGCGGCCGATGTTGCAGACAAACGCGATCACGAGCCCGGCAACGACGAGCAGGACCCGGGGCGCAAAACGCATCCGATAAAATTCGCCGAGGAAAAGCGCGACCATGAAGGTGGCCTGGAGCGAGCGCACGCCGGTGCAGGCGTCGTCGATCCCGACCGGGCCGGTACTGAGTTCGATGACGTTGCCGTGCTGCACCGCGACGGTGCCGATGAAATTCAAAATCTGGATCGTGATCGCGGTATCGGCGCGCATGAGCGACTGCACGACGAGTTGTTCGAGCTGCACCGGCCAGGGGACGGCGACGAGAAAAAACAAAACCGGAAAGGCAAAGTGGCGGGTCCAGGGAGCGCCGCCCGCGAGGCGCAGCGCGCAGAGCGTGATGACGACGGCCGCGAGCGACATCGTCCAGCTGAGCATCCGCCAATCCGGATTTGCGACTGCGATCCAGCGCGCGGGCAGGAGGACGGCGGCGGCGAGGAGCGCCAGCGCGATCGTTAGGCCGCGCTGCCCCGTCGGCCCCGGCGCGGGCCGGCCGAGCCAGCGCTGATAAAATAGCCAACCGGCAAGAAAGGGGACGGTCCAGCCGTAGCCGTACTGCGGATTGAGCGACCACTCGCTCTGGAGCTGGAAAATGATCTCGAGCCAGAGAAAGAGAAAGGCGAGGGCGGCGAAGGCGAGCGGCCAGCGGAAGACCATCCCGGCACCGCGCACATTTTTTTCCTCCCGCGCCGGCGCTACCGCGATGGAATGGGACATGCTAATTTCCTAGCAGTTTATGCGCCCTGACGCCACTTCTGGCAGCAGGGCGCGCTTCCTCTTTATCATGGCACACCTTCCCGATTCCAACGGCCTCGAGCTTTTGCAGGAGCGGACCGAGAAGACCTACATCCGGCTTTGGTTGATCATCATCGGCGCGCTCTGTCTGCTTGGTCGCGCTCTCCTGGGGCGGGCGCCGTGCTTATGTGCGCTGGCAGGAGCACAAGCTGATGCGGCAGGCTCATGTCGCCTTCGATAAAAACGATCTGCGCTGGGCCACGATGGCGGCGCAGCGCGCCTACGCGGTCGATCCGAAAAGCGCCGACGCCTGCCGCACGCTGGCGGCGATCGCGGAGAAACAAAACGCGCCCGAAGCGCTCGATTGGCGGCGCCGGGTGATCGCGCTCGTGCCGGATTCGATGCCCGACCGGGTGGCGCTGGTGGAATGCGCGCTCCGTTTTAAGCAGCCGGCGATCGCAGCCGAGGCGCTGGCGCAAGTCCCGGTCGCGCAGCAAAACGACGCCAGTTATCACACCACCGCGGCGCATCTCGCCCTGGTGAAAAAAGATTTCGTAACGGCGGAGAAACACCTCGAGACCGCGGTGCGGCTTGCGCCTAACGAACCACGGCGCGAACTCGAGCTGGCCGAATTCCAGATCCGCTCCGACGACGCGGCCAAACGCGAGACCGGCCGCGCCCGCGCGGAAAAGTTGAAGAACAACCCGGAGCTAAAACTCACCGCGCTCCACATCCTGGTCAACGACGCCATCGCCCGGCGGAACGACACCGCCAGCCTCGAGCTGGCGAAGGAACTCGACGCCTTTCCCGAAGCGACCTACGCCGACCGCCTGCTCGCGCTCAACATCCTGCGCGGGCTGAAGGACCCGGCGTTCACGGGCGCGCTCACCCGGCTGCAGGCGGAGTCGGCGGAATCAGCGGAGAAGGCGGTGCGGCTGATCAATTGGATGAACAGCCATGAGCTCGCCCTGCTCGCGATCGATTGGAGCAAGCGGCTGCCGCCGGAAATGCTCGGCAGTGTCCCGCTCCGTTTCGCGCTGGCCGACGCCTACGTGCGGCTGCGCGATTGGGCGGCGCTCCAGACCATGCTCCAGGGGGGCTCGTGGGAACGCGGCGAACCGATCCGGCGCGCCTTGCTGGCCAAGGCCGCGCGCGAGACGGGCGACGATATGGGCTACGAAAAAAACTGGATCGCAGCCGTCGCCGCGGCCGAGAACGATCCCGCCCGCCTCAATCTCCTCCAGACCATCGCCTTCCAATGGAACTGGCCGGAGAAGGCCACCGCGGTGCTCTGGATGCTGGCGGAAAATCGCGACGCGCAACGCGACGCGCTTCAGGCGCTCTATCGTTATTATGCGGAGCAACGCGACACAACCGGGCTCTACCGCGCGCTTTCCCGGCTCGTCTCCGTCATGCCAGAAGACCCGGCGGTGCGGAATAATTTTGCGCAAATCTCGCTCCTCCTGAAAGCCGAGACCTTTCGCGCCCGCGGCATGGCGCGCGATTTGTACGAGGCGCATCCGCAGAACGCGGCCTATGCCTCGACCTATGCTTTCGCGCTCTTTCAATCGGGCGACGTGAAGGGCGCGGTCAAACTCATGAGCAAACTCACCCCCGAGCAACTGCGCGATCCTGCGGTCGCGGCCTACTACGCCATCCTGCTCGCCGCGGCGGGCCAGAACGACGCCGCGACGGAGTATTTCGCCCTCGCGGAAAAGGCGAAACTGCTCCCGGAAGAAGAGGAACTCGTGGCCAAGGCCAAGGCCTCGCTCGCCCGGCAATAGAAGCAGGCCGCAGGGCACATCTCCTGCTTTTTACGGATCACGGATTGCCCTAACGAATCCGAAATATGAGATTTTATCTGTCGGTTCTTTTTCTGGCCCTCCTCACGACGGCCCGGGCCGGCTTTGATTTCACGCCGGTTAGCAGCGAACGCACCCTCGAGGGGGTCGTTTTCAAACAGCTCCTGTTTCACCAGGATGGCCGTACCATTTCCTACGAGCAACCGCGCGGCTGGAAAGTGACGGGCGACTCCGGGTCGCTGAAACTGACCCCGCCCAGCGTGTCCCAGGCCCAGGCGGCGATGGAACAGTCGCCCTTGCCGGAGCCGCAGCTCCTCGATGACGACACGACCGCGAAGCTGGCCGCGCAGGTCCTGGCCTCCGTGCCGGCCGAGGCCAAGGACGTGACTCTTGTGGCCGAGGAAAAAAATCCGGTCCGGATCAACCAGAAAGATACCTACGCCGTGACCATCTCCTACAATTTCTACGGCCAGGATTACGGGCTGAGCGTTCTCTTTGCCAATCTCTCCGACACGCAGCTGCGCTTCCGGGTGGTGGCGCGGAAAGCGGATTTCGAAGCGGTGAACCGCGCCTTCCGGGCGAGCCTGTTCACCCTCGCCTGGCACTAGGCTCAGGCCGGGGCGGGAGAGAGCTGGCGCAGCTTGCGCACGATCCGCGGGATGATCTCGAGCACCTGGTCGAGCTCGGCCTCGGTGTTGTAGCGGCCGAAGGAAAAACGAATGCTGCTCCGGGCGCGCTCGTTCGAGAGATGCATCGCGCGCAGGACGTGCGAGGGCTGGACGGCGCCGGTGGTGCAGGAGGAGCCTAACGAACAGCAAACGCCTTCCTGGTCGAGCTTGAGGAGGATGGCCTGGGCATCGACGCCGAGGAAAGCGAGGTTCGAGGTGTTCGGCAGACGCGCCGCCGGGTCGCCGTTGATTTCGACCTGGTCGAGCTGGGCGCGGAGCGTTTCCTCAAAGCGATCGCGCAGCGCGCGCACCCGGGTGTTTTCTTCCGCGATCGTGTTCTGCGCCAGCTCCGCCGCCTTCCCGAGGCCGACGATCGAGGGGACGTTGTCGGTCCCGGCGCGGCGTCCGCCTTCCTGCGGACCGCCGACGAGGAGCGGCTGGAAGCGCGCCTTGCGATTGACGTAGAGCGCGCCGACACCTTTCGCGGCGTGCAGCTTGTGGCCCGAGAGGGAGAGAAAATGAACCGGCAACTCCTTCAGGTCGATCGCCATTTTGCCGACCGCCTGGACGGCGTCGGTATGAAAGAAAACGCCTTTACTCCGGCAAAGCGCGGCGATTTCCGCGAGCGGATAAATCACGCCAGTCTCGTTGTTCGCCCACATGACGGAGACGACCGCGGTGTCGGGGCGAATGGCTTTTTCGATTTCCGCGAGATCGAGGTGGCCCTGCTCGTCGACCGGGACAATCGTCGCCGCGCAGCCGCGCCTAACGAGCGCTTCGCAATAATTCAAAACCGCGTTGTGCTCGACCGAGGTGGTGACGATGTGCTTCCGCTCGGGCGACATCTGGAGGGCGGAATGAAGCGCGGTGTTATCCGATTCCGTCCCGCCGCTGGTGAAAACGATCTCGTTAGGCTCGCAACCGAGCAGGGCGGCGACGCGCTCGTGCGCGAGTTCGATCGCTTCCTTCACCTGGGCGCCGAAACGATGCGAGCCGGAGGGATTCCCGTACTGGGTGGTGAGAAACGGCATCATCTCCTCCAGGACCTCAGGGTCGATCCGGGTGCTGGAGTTGTTATCGAGATAAATGACTTCGCTGGGCATGAATCAATCTCCCCGGGGCTGGGCGCCGCGTCTATTCCGGCGGGCGCGGTTCGTTCCCCGGATGTTGCGCATGGCGATGCGTCCAACGGAAGTACAAATTGCGCAGGTAAATCGGCAACGGGAGCCCGGTGGTCAGGACGCCAACCGAATCGTGGCGATAAATGGCGAAGTAACTGAGGAGCAAAATCGAACCGAGCGCGCTGCATTCCCAGAAGCCGATCGGGATGACACTCTTCTTCGCCCGTTCCGAGGCGACCCATTGAATGACGAAGCGCAGGCCAAAGATGAGGCTGCCGGCGAGGCCGACAAATTTCCACGGGTTGAGAGTGATGTGAAACCAGTTGGTCACGACGGCGAGATCGGGTGCGTCCATAGCGAAGAACCGTTCGACAGAAGTAGGCCACTGAACAGCTTTTTTTCCTCGGCCCGGCCGGCGGTGTCGTGCCGTCGTCAGAAAGGAGCGAACCGCCCGGGGCCCGGGCTGCGTTTCCGATGGGAAGAAAAGCATTTCGCGCCTAGGTTGCGCCAGCTGGAGTTCACTCATGTCCGAGACCACCGCGAAGCCCATCGATCCCGCCGCGACCGACGCGACGACCGAGAATGCGCGCAACGGGGCAAAGAAACGGCTCGACCCTAACGAACCCTCGGCCGTCGTCGGCCTCGGCGCCTCCGCCGGCGGGATCGCGCCGCTCCAGCAATTCTTCGCCGACATGCCGCCCGACAGCGGCCTGGCTTTCGTCGTCGTGATGCATCTCTCGCCCGAGCACGAGAGCAACCTCGCCGCTGTTCTGCAACAGAAGACCGCCATGCCGGTGACGCAGGTGACCGGACCGATCCGGGTCCAGGCGAACCAGGTTTACGTCATTCCGCCTAACAATCAGCTGATGTTCGAGGATGGCCAGTTGCGCCTGATCGAGCCGCAAAAGACCCGCGGACGGCGGGTCACGATCGACCTTTTCTTTCGCACCCTGGCCCAGGCCTACGGGCAGCGCGCCGTCTCGGTCATCTTCTCCGGGAGCGACTCCGATGGCTCGATCGGGTTAAAGCACGTCCGGGCGCAGGGCGGGGTGACGATCGCGCAGGACCCGAACGAGGCCGAATACGACAGCATGCCGCTGACCGCGATCAGCACCGGGATGGTCGACTGGGTCCTGCCGGTCGGGCAAATGCCGGCGCGCCTGCTCGAGTTCGTGGAAAACGAGCGGCGGATGAAATTGCCGCCCGAGATCGCGGACGCGGCGGAGCCGCACCAGAAAGAACAGGAAGCGCCCGGGGGCGAAACCATTTCGGAAGAGACCTACGACACCGCGGACGAAGAGGCCATCGGCAGCGTGCTCTCCGATCTCCGCGCCCAGACCGGCCACGATTTCGCGCACTACAAGCGCGCCACCGTCCTGCGCCGGATCGCGCGCCGGCTCCAGGTCAATTCGCTCGAGAGCATCCCGCAGTATCTCGACTTCCTGCGGCAGCATCCGGCGGAAGGGCGCGCGCTGCTGCAGGATCTGCTCATCGGCGTGACCCATTTCTTCCGCGACCGGGAGGCGTTCGCCGCCCTCGAGGCGCACATCCCGCAGCTTTTCGCGGGCAAGAAACAGGACGACCACGTCCGCGTCTGGGTGGCGGGCTGCGCGACGGGCGAGGAAGCCTATTCCATCGCCATCCTCCTCTGCGAACACGCCGCGCGGCTCGATCACCCGCCGAAGATCCAGGTCTTTGCCTCCGATGTGGATGAACAGGCCATCGCCGATGCGCGCGACGGTCTTTACCCGAGCACGATCGAGGCGGACGTCTCGCCCGAGCGGCTGCGCGGCTTTTTCGTTTCCGACCACGGACGTTACCGGGTGCGGAAAGAAATCCGGGAAAAAGTCCTCTTCGCCGCCCACAACGTGCTGCGCGACGCACCCTTTTCGCGGCTCGATCTCGTCTCCTGTCGCAACCTGCTCATCTACCTGAACGCCGCCGCCCAGACCCAGGTCTTCGACATTTTCCATTTCTGTCTCGTCTCCGGTGGATTGCTCTTCATCGGTGGGGCGGAAAGCGATTCCGCCGGCAACGCGCTCTTTTCCACCCTCGATGCCCGGCATCGGCTCTACGTGCGGCGCTCTGTCCCGCGCCCGGGTTGGAAAATCCCGGTCGTCCCGCTCCGCGCACCGGAACTTCCTCACGCCCCTGCCCCCCGCGGCCGGGCCGCCCGTGCCCTGCCGCCGCTCACCCCGTTGAAAATGGGCACGGCAACGGAAGAGACACTCGCCGCGACCCAAGCAGGCCAGACCCGGCGCGAGGCACTCTTCGGCGAGCTGCACCTGAAGTTACTCGAACAATACGGGCCGCCCTCTCTCGTCATCGATGGCGCGCACGACATCATTCATCTCTCCGAACACGCCGGGCGCTACCTGCAATTTCCGGCGGGCGAAATCACTTCCAACCTTCTCAAAGTGGTCCATCCCGCGCTCCGCATCGAGATGCGCACCGCCCTCTTCAAGGCGGCGAAAACGAAGGAGACCATCCGGGGCGCGACCCAGGCCGTGGAGATCGAGGGCGGGACGGAAGCGATCACCGTCAGCGTCTGCCCGATCCGGCAGGATGGTTCCGCGGATGAATTTTTTCTCATCCTCTTCGAGCGCGCGCCCACTCCGCCCGGCGCGCTGCCCGCGCCCGCCCGACCCGACACCATCAATTGCGACCTCGACGATGAGATTCAGCATCTGAAAGAGCAGCTCAACGCCACCGTCGAGCAGTACGAAGCGACCAACGAAGAACTCAAGGCCTCCAACGAAGAACTCCAGGCGATGAACGAGGAGATGCGTTCCGCGACCGAGGAACTGGAGACGAGCAAGGAAGAATTGCAGTCGGTCAACGAAGAGCTCACCACCGTCAACCACGAGCTCAAGAGCAGCGTCGAGGAATTGAGCCGGGCCAACGCCGACCTCAACAATCTCATGGCCTCGACCGATATCGGGACCGTCTTTCTCGATCGCCAGTTGCGCATCCAGCGTTTCACCCCGAGCGCGCAGAAGATTTTCAATCTCATCCCGGCCGACATGGGCCGGCCCCTCTCCGACATCACGCACCGACTCGCCTACGAGACTTTTCTGGTGGATGCCGAGCGCGTCCTGCGCGAGCTGACGACAGTCGAACACGAAGTGCGCGTGGGCGAAGCGGGCTGGTACATGACCCGGATCGCTCCCTATCGCACGGGCGAGGATCGCATCGCCGGCGTGGTCGCGACCTTCATCGACATCACCCGGCGGAAGAAGGCGGAGAACGAGCTGCGCGAAAACGAGGCCCGGATCCGGCGCGCTTTTGAGATCGAGACGGTGGGCGTGCTTTTCCTCAACTCCGAAGGGCAGATCACGGATGCGAACGACGCCTTCCTGCGCATGAGCGGCTACGGCCGGGACGACATGGCCAGGGGCCTGGTGCACTGGAAAAAACTGACGCCGAAGGAATGGCAGCCGCTGACCCTGAGCGCGATCAATCAACTGAACGAGGTAGGCAAAACCGGCACCTACCAAAAGGAATACCTGCGCAAGGACGGGACGCGGTGGTGGGGCCTCTTCAGCGCGGCCAAGCTCACCGACGATCTCTCGGTCAAATACGTCATCGACATCAGCGAGCAGAAACAGGCCGAGGAAGCGCTGCGGGCGAGCGAGGAACGCTTCCGCCAGTTCACCGAGAACACGACCGATGTTTTCTGGATCATTACCACCGCCACCCGCCAGCTCGAATATCTCAACCCCGCCTACGAGGAGATGTTTGGCGAACCGCGCGAGCACATCCTGCGCAACATCGATCGCTGGCGGGAACTCATCCACCCCGCCGATCGCGAAGTGGGCGCGGACATGCTCGACCGGCTCGAGGCAGGGGAACACTTCACCACCGTTTACCGCATCATCCGGCCGAACGACGGCGCCGTTCGTTGGATTCGCGACAGCGGCTTCCCCATCCGCGACCGCGATGGCTCCATCTCGCGGGTCGCGGGCGTCCTGCAGGATATCACCGAGGACCGGGAACAGAGCGAAGCGCTGGCCGAGAGCGAAGAACGTTTCCGCCTCCTGATCGAGGGCGCGCCCGATTACGCCATGTTCCTGCTCGATCCCGGGAACCAGATCATCTACTGGAGCGCCGGGGCCGAGCGCGTCTTCGGCTGGAGCGCGGATGAAGTGCTGGGCCGGAGCGGCGAGATCATCTTCACCCCCGAGGATCGGGTCCGGAAACAGGAAGAAAAAGAAATGCAGACCGCCCTGCGCAAAGGCGTCGCGCCCGATCGCCGCTGGCACTTGCGCAAGGACGGCAGCCGGGTCTGGATCGACGGCATCATGCGCCGGCTCGACGACGAGCGCGGAAACCTGCGCGGTTTTGCCAAGATCGGCCGGGACGCGACCGAGCTGCACCTGGCGGGGGAAGCCCTGCAAAATTCCCATCGCGACCTGGAACGCCGGGTGGAGGAGCGCACCGCCCAGCTCACCGCCCTGAACAAAACGCTCAAGAGCGAAATGAAAGAGCGCGTCGCAGTCGAGCAGGAGCTGCTCCTCATCAGCGAACGCGAGAAACGCCGCATCGGGCAGGACCTGCACGACAGCCTCTGCCAGGAACTCGCCGCGGCCGCCCTCTTCCTCCAGACCGCCGCGCACAAGGTCGAGAAGAAAAACGTGGCCGGCGCCAAAGTCCTCGCCGAAGCCGCCCGCATCGTGAACGACAACGTCGGCCTCGCCCGCGATCTCGCCCGCGGCCTCCACCCGGTCGACCTTTCCTCCCAGGGCCTGGCCAACGCCCTGCGCGAACTCTCCTTCCGCACCAGCCAGATCCGCAACGTCACCTGCCACTTCGATTGTCCCCGCCAGGTTCGCATCCGCGACGAAGCCGTCGCCCTCAATCTCTACCGCATCGCCCAGGAAGCCGTCACTAACGCGCTCAAGAACGGCAAGGCCACCAGCATCACGATCAAACTCGTGCGTGAAGGCAAAATCCTGAAGTTATCGATCAGGGACAACGGCAAAGGATTCACCTCCACCAAGGCACGACGGGGCATGGGCCTGCACATCATGAAATACCGGGCCGATGTCGTTGGAGCGGAGCTGACGGTGAAATCGGCCGACGGCAAAGGCGCACTCGTCAGTTGCGTTTTGCCGGCGGCGTAGTCGGTCGCCCGCCTTCGGGGCGCTCTTGCCCGCTACAATCCCGGCGCGCCCGGCTGCCGGAAATCGGAAATGAAATCGATCTCGCCCGCGCCATCCTGGGCCGGCGCCGCCGGCGAGCCGGCAGCCGGCCGGTAGAGAAACCAATGGCTATAGGTGCCGGGGCAACCATCGGTCGGGCAGGCGAGCGAAAACTTCTCCGGGCCGCCCTCGATCCGGATCTCCCGCCCGCTGATGATTCGCTCGCAGATCAGGCAAAGGCGTTTGTCATCCACCGTGTACCAGCGCCGTTCTTCATCGGTCAGGCGAAGGATTTTCAGACGCTCCTGGGATGAAAGTTCCTGGGACATAACACGCGGATAGAAACAAAAACGCTCGCGCCCGGCAATCGGGCGAGAGGCAAATCGCGCACTAACGAAAAAGCCTACCCGCTTTCCGTCCGCCGTTTCCCGTTCGCCGGCGATGGTTACAAGTGCGTTACCATTCGCGATTCGCGAGCTTCCGCGCGCTCGCTTACCCATCGCCACCATGAAAAAACTACTACCTCTCCTTGCCGTGGCACTGCTCGCAGCGCCGTCACTCGTTAAAGCCGACGTCGAAGATCGTCTCTACGATTTCACCGACGCTTACTACACCCAGAATGGGGTGAACCCCACGCTCATCGCCGGCCGCATGCAGCCCGGCCCGATCGCGGTTGAGGATACGCCCAACTTTTCCTACCAAAGAAACGTCCGCGCCCTTCTCACCCTCCCGGCCTACGATCACAGCGCCGGCCTGAACTACTTCACCGTCCTCGGCGGCCTCTCCGATGCCGGCTTCACCAACAACGCCGCCGGGATCGAGGCCAAGGAAATCGCCAACGACTACATCGAGTACGTCTTCCCCCAGGCCGGCACCGACCCGGTCGGCCTCGGCGCCCTGCGCCAGTCCGTCCTGCTCGACCTGCGCAACGGCTACTTCAGCAACAACCCGCTCGGCCTCTGGCTCCACGTCTGGGTTTCCTACACCCCCAAGGCCTCCACCCGGGCCGGTAAGAAAGCCTTGAACGCGATCGCGAAGAAGAACGGCCGCGACCTCGATGGCACCCCCATCATCGCCACCACCGGCGACATCGATACCCTGCTCAAGGGCGGCTACATCGCCTTCACCGAGCGCGCCTCCACCGACCCCTTGCGCTACGCCATCTGCCCCGTCATCGAGGACCCGACCGACGGCGGCATCGCTCCCGACCAATTCCTCGCCATCACCCTCAAGACCGACGGCACCCCGCTCGAGCCGGAATTCCAAATCAACTTCCAGAGCCTGCAAACCACCGGCGACTGGGATTAAGCCAGCCCGGGAACCAGGGCGCAGCGTTCGCAGCAGCTCCGTCGAGCGGATCGAAAGCTGACTGCGACCTGCGCCGGCAGGCTCCGCTACTATCACTTCGCGAGCGGCGTCTCGGCCGGGCCGGAAATGACGCTGCCGTCGGTGCGGAAACGGGAGCCGTGGCAGGGACAATCCCAGGTCGTCTCGGCCTCGTTCCAGCGCACGACGCATCCCATGTGGGTGCAGATGGCGGAGCATTGCTCGACTTTGCCCGAGGGATCGCGGTAGGCGGCGACTTTTTTGCCGCCGAGTTTCAGGATCTTGCCTTCGCCTCGCTGGAGGGCGGCGAGGGATTCGCCCTCGGGCGCGGCCAGCCGGGTCTTGACCAGGTAGTAGGGATAGTCGGCGTTTTCCTTCAGGTAATCCCAGGCGCTGCCTTTGAGTTTCTTGCGCGAGGGCGAGAAGAGGTCGCGCCACGGGTTCTTTTTCTGCGCCGCCCAGTCGCACGCCATCATGGCGCCGAGGGTGCCGAAGGTCATGCCGTTGCCGGAAAAGCCGGTGGCGATGAATTGGCCGCTGCCGGATTCGCCGATGAAAGGCAGGCCGTCGCTCGTCTCGATGACCTGGCCGGACCAGCGATGATCGACGACGGCCTGGGGCGCGATCTCCCGCAGCGCGTCGGCCAGGCGCCGGTAACGGCTTTCCGTTTCCTCGACCTGGCCGGTCTTATGATCTTCGCCGCCGAGAATGGCATAGTCTTCGTCGCCGTGCCGGTCGACCCGGAGATACTGGTAAGGATCGTTCGTGTCCCAGAACGAGGCGCGGGGGAGTGAATCACGCGGGATGCGCGCGCCGATGGCGTAGCTGGTGTAAAGGGCCAGCTTGGTCTGGAACACCATCCCGCCGAGAACGCCGGCTTCGCCCAGGACCGGGTTATGGGTCGCGATGACGAGCAGGCCGTAGTTGATCCAATGGCGTCCAAACCGGGCGCGCCGTTTCTCGTCGTCGAATTCTTCCGGCTCGGTTTCTTCAAAGAGATAGCTGCCTTCGCCCGGGATGAGTGCGGCGAGGCCGGCGAGATACTTCAGGGGGTGAAACTTTGCCTGGTTGGAGAAACGAATGCCCGGGCGCTCCATCAAGGGCACGGAATCGAGATAGGCGGCGTCGAAGCCGAACTCATTGGCCAGTTGCGCGTCCTCGTGAAATTTCTGGAGGTCGGTTTTCGCGCCGTTCGTGCGCGGCGCGTGCAGGTAACCGGGCACGCGGGTGAACTCGCAGGCGATCTTTTCGCGGGTGGCGATCTCTTCGATCTCCTCGATCGCGGCTGCGCCTGCATCCCAGACCGCCTGGGCATGGTCGCGGCCGAAATTTTCCACCAGCTCATGCAAACGAAGGTCGGTCACGGCGGTGAGGTGCGCGGTCGTGTGACCGGTATCGATCCGACCGATCCGGCCGCGTTCGACCAGGGCGACACTTAAACCAGCCCGGCGCAAGAGATAGGCAGTCGTGATGCCAGTGATGCCACCGCCAACGACCAGGACATCGACCGTGAGACTCTCTGCCAGCGCCGGATAGCGCTCCGTCTTCGCGGTGCTCAGCCAGTAAGGGGTTGTATCCATTGTTTATTCGTTAGGGCTTGAGGACGACCTTGATGCAGCCGTCTTTTTTGTCGCGAAAGGTCTTGTAGAGCTCGGGGCCTTCGGTGAGCGGGCGGTTGTGGGTGATAACAAAGGAAGGATCGATCTCGCCCGCGTTGATCCGGTCGAGGAGCGGCTGGGTGTAACGTTTCATGTGGGTCTGGCCCATCTTCATGGTCAGGCCCTTGTTCATCGCCGCGCCCATCGGGATCTTATCGAGGAAACCGCCGTAAACTCCGGGAATCGAAACCGTCCCGGCCTTGCGGCAACACATGATCGCTTCGCGCAAAACGTGCGCGCGATCAGTCGCGAGATAGACCGCGGCCTTGGCCTTGTCCATGACGGCATCGAAGCTGCCGCTGCCGTGCGCCTCGGCGCCGACGGCGTCGATGCAACGGTCGGGCCCGCGGCCTTTGGTCATCTCCTGGAGGCGGTCGTAAACGCTGCCCTCGATCTTCTCGAAGTTGATGACTTCGGCTTTGCCTTTCTCCTCCGCCATCCGCAGGCGCTCGGGTACGCGATCGATCGCGATGACTCGTCCGGCGCCAAACATCCAGGCGCTTTGAATGGCAAACTGCCCGACCGGGCCGCAGCCCCAGATCGCAACCGTGTCACCCGGTTCGATCTCGGCGTTCTCCGCCGCCATGTAACCGGTCGGGAAAGATATCGGAAAGGAAGAGAACCTGTTCGTCCGTCAGTGAATCGTTCTCGATCTTGAGCGGGCTGACGTCGGCGTGCGGGACGCGCAGATATTCCGCCTGCCCGCCCGGATAATGCCCGGTGATATGGGAGTAACCAAACAGGCCGGCCGGCGCGTGACCCATGAGCTTGGCCGCGGCTTCGGCGTCGCGGTTGGTCGTGTCGCAACAGGAGTAGAGTTCTTTCTCGCAAAAGAAACACTCGCCACAGGCGATGGTGAAAGGCACGACGACGCGATCGCCGACCTTGAGATTCTTCACGCTCTTCCCGACCTCGACCACCTTGCCCATCGGTTCGTGGCCGAGGATGTCGCCCTCTTCCATCGCCGGCATGTAGCCATCGAAAAGGTGCAGGTCGGAGCCGCAGATCGCGGTCGTGGTGATCTGCACGATGACGTCGCGCGGATCTTCAATCGTCGGGTCCGGGACGTTGTCGCAGCGGACGTCGCTTTTGCCATGCCAAACTAATGCTTTCATCTAATTCTTCCTTTTTTGTAATTGCAGCCAAACAGCGAACGGGACCTGGCCGCCTGACAGGTGGCTGATGACCTTCCGCCGAGGTGTCGACAGTTAGAACTAACTGTTCGCTTGGTTACTTCTTCTTTTTCGCCCCGCCCTTGGAAGCTTTGCCTCCTTTACGCCCGCCTTTACGCGAGCTGACCTTGCTCGATTTCTTGCCCCGGCCGGATCCGCTCTTCTTGCCGCCCTTGTCTTCCTTGTTCACGGTCGCCCAGGCCCGGCTTTCCGCTTCCTTCTTCGAGACGCCCCGTTTTTCGTAGCCTTCCTCGATGTGCTCGGCTTTTCGTTTCTGTTTGTCGGTGTAACTGGACTTATCTCCTCTTGGCATCTGTTTTTCCTTTGTCAGTGGCTGTTTGCTAGAAGATTCGTCATCGACCGCGCCGGTGGCTGGCGGGGTTTCACCGAGCGGTGACCCGGAAAAAGACCGAGGGCGGTTTTCGGCAAACCCGGCGACCAAAGAAGCGCGCACTTGATCGGTCGATTGCGAAAAAAGAATGTGGACTCGGGAACGACGGAACGGAGAGCTGAGGCGATCAGTGGGGAGGTGGAAGCGCTTTACCGCCGCGAGCCCGCGTGCCTCGCCGCGCGGGTGCGTCCAACTGTTGAGCGCGCGAACGGTCGCTGGCGTGCGAGTGAAGATCGAACCGGGATCGCCGGGAGCGGGTGGACCCTCGCCGAGGCGCTCGAAAACTGGGAGGCGAATTACCGCGAGGCGACCACCGCGCAACAGTAGCGCCGCGCCCCGCCCCGGGGAGGAACCGCGCCTTAGAACCGGCCGGTGAGAACGAGGATGAGGACGATCAACAGGATCAATCCAATACCCCCGGTGGGAAAGTAACCCCAACTGGAACTGTACGGCCAGGCGGGGAAGGCTCCGATTAACAGAAGGATCAGGATGATGATTAGAATCGTTCCCATAATGTTGGCGCTTTCCTTTGATTCGATTTTCGCCACCGGCCCGCGTGTCTCTGCAAAACGAGGCACGCAATCGTAGTAATTACTCCGATTGATAGTGTGTGAATATCCTTTTAGTCGAGGACCACGAAGACAGCCGCGTCGTTCTCGCAAATTTGTTGATTCATTGCGGCCATGAAGTCGCGAGTGCGGGCAATGTGGAGGATGCCCTGCGATTATTGGAGAATTTGCGCTTCGATGTCCTGGTCAGCGACATCGGCTTGCCCGATGGCAACGGGCTCGATCTCGTGGTCGAGGCAAAAAAGCGGCAGCCCTGGAAAAAAACGGTTGCCCTGACCGCGCACGAGCGCAGCGGCGAGAAGGAGCTCGGTCTGCGGGCCGGCTTTGATGAATACCTCACCAAGCCGTTCGACTTCCATCAACTGCGTTCTTTGCTGGCCGACCTGCCGGAAGGCGGCGGAGCCGTCCCCGCCTGAGGGCCGGCGGGCGGCGGCGTCTTCGCGGCCGCGGCTTCGCGCCGAAGGTCGAACTGCTGCGGAAACAGGACGTGGCGATGATGGAGCGCCATCGTCTCGCGATCGCGGGCATCGACCAGCGCCCCGCAGGCCGGACAACGGTAATGGTGATCGAGTGCGATACTTTCCGCGGGGGATTGGTCCGCAGTTTTTCGACTCTTTTTCATGATCGTTGGGCAAAAAAATGCCCGATTGAAATTTGACCTGACCCCGACGACTCAGCAGAAGATGGAATGCAGGCTCGTTGCGAGACCCTTCTGCGTGCCGTCACTCCCTGAATCGCCGCCTCGCGCAACGGCCGATGCCTCTTTTTTCAGAGAGCAGGAATTTTCACCCGCGGTCCACGCCGACGGCCCTCTGACGGGGGCGAAGTTCCTAACCTTCGGCGGACAAAAAACCTATTGTTTTTTCGGGTGGAGACCGAAATTGCAAACCAGCGAGGGCCGACCTGCGATTGACTAGGGGACGAGGGGGGCCTGAGCGGCAGGCGCTGAGAGGAACCTTCGGTTCCAGCAGCCAAATGAAAGCACTAAAAAACGCTCCGCCGAATGCAAAAACCATCAAGCGCACCATCCTCCTGGTCGATGATCACCCCCTCTTCCGCAAAGGGATGACGCAGCTCCTCGATTCGCAAAACGATCTGCAAGTCGAGGCCGAGGCCGACAACAGCGGAGGCGCACTCAACGCCATTCGTTCCAAGCGATTCGATCTCGCCGTGGTGGACATCGGTTTGCGCGGCGGGGCCAACGGGATCGAGCTCACGAAAGCCATCAAGGCCGAGCGGCCCGACCTGCCCGTGCTCGTCGTCTCCATGCATGACGAGGCGCTTTATGCGGAACGCGCCCTGCGCGCCGGCGCGCGCGGTTACGTCATGAAACGCGAAGCGCTCGATTCCATTCTCCAGGCCGTCCGGAGCGTGATTAACGGCGAGATTTACATCAGCCCGAGCATGACCAAGCGGATGCTCTTCGATCACATCAACGGCGGCGGCGAAGCGCGCTCCGCGGTCGATCGCCTGACCGATCGCGAGCTGGAAGTTTTCCAATTAATCGGGGAAGGCCACGACATGCACGAGATCGCGGGCGAGCTGCACCTGAGCAAAAAAACCGTCGAAGCCCACCGCGCCAACATCAAGGAAAAGCTCGGCGTGCCGAGCGCGCGCGAAGTGGTTCGCTACGCGACGCAGTGGGTGACCCAGCAGCGATAATCGTCCCGCCCCAAAATCGTCATCTTAATCGTGCTCGATTACGAAGCTGAGCGACGCCAGCAGATTCGCCAGTGCTGGCGGAGGCTGCGAGCGCCATTAACCTTCACGAAGATGCGCGCATTCTTCTTTCTGCTTTTCGTCTTCTGCGTTCCGGCGCTTCTCGCCGTTCCGCAACCGGACCCCAAACCACACCCGCAGATCAGCGCGATCGTGAAGGAAATCTCGGCCAAAAATATCGAGGCCAGCATTCAAAAGCTCGTCAGCTTTGGCACCCGCCACACCTTCTCCGACACGAAAAGCGAGACGCGCGGGATCGGCGCCGCGCGCCGCTGGCTGCACGCGGAATTTGCGCGTTACGCCAAGGATTCCGGCGGCCGTCTCCAGGTCGCGCTGGATGAATTCCTGCAGCCGCCGGACGAGCGAAATCCCGAGCTCGTGCAAGTGGTCAATGTCGTCGCCACCCTCCCCGGCGAGCAGCCGGAAGCGCGCGACCGCATCTATGTCGTGAGCGGTCATTACGACTCGCGCGTGAGCGATCCGATGAACGCCACGGCCGACGCGCCCGGCGCCAACGACGACGCCTCCGGGGTCGCCGCCGTGCTCGAACTGGCGCGGGTCATGTCGCAGAAAAAATGGGACGCCACCATCGTCTTCCTGGCCGTGGCGGGCGAAGAGCAGGGACTCTTCGGTTCCACCCACTGGGCGCGGCTGGCGAAGGAAAAAAACTGGAACATCGCCGGCATGATCACGAACGACATCATCGGCAGCTCGCACGCCGAAGGGGGCAACTTCCCCAGCACTCACGTGCGCGTTTTCGCCGAAGGCGTCCCGCCATTGCGGGAAATGTCCGAGGCCTGGCTGAAACAGATCAAGACCGGCGGCGAGAACGACAGCCCGGCCCGGCAGTTGGCCCGCTTCATCAAGACGCAGGGCGAACGCTATGTCCCCGGGATGACGGTCGATCTCATCTATCGCAAGGATCGTTACCTGCGCGGGGGCGACCACTCGCCTTTTCTCGAGGCCGGCTACGCCGCCGTGCGCATGACCGAGCCTAACGAAGACTACCGGCACCAGCACCAGGATGTGCGGCAGGAGAACGGCGTCCAGTTCGGCGATCTGCCGGAGTTTGTCGATTTCGATTACGTCGCGCAGGTGACGCGGATCAATGCCGCCTCGTTAGGCGCGCTCGCCCTCGGGCCGGCCGCGCCGAGCGGGGTCGAGATGGAAACGAAGGAGCTGACGAACGACACCACCCTGCATTGGCAGGCCAACAAGGAACCCGATCTCGCCGGCTACGAAGTGCTCTGGCGGGAGACGACCGCGCCCGTCTGGCAACGCTCTCTTTCCGCCGGCAAGGAGACTCGTTTCACCGTCCCGAAAGTCTCAAAGGACAATTATCTTTTTGGCGTTGCGGCCATCGACGCCGATGGTAACCGCAGCCCGGCGGTCTCTCCGGTGCCCTCGGCGAAATGAAGTTTTACCCGCCCACCCACGTCAGACAGAGCGAATTACAAAAGGAGTCACAATGAAACGGTCCATAATTCTCGCTTCGCTTCTCGCGGTCCTCGCCCTCACTTCCTGCGGCACGGTGCACGACGCCGCCGTCACCACTTTCCGGGTGGTCGATACGCCCCATCAATATGTGCGTCGCCAGCTCGGGGTGGACGATCAAGTGCAGCAAACCACCACCACTACCACGACCGAGGTTTATTCCGATTCAACCTATCCACCGTCGCAGCCATACGCGGTGCAGCAGCAGCCACAGCAGCAGCCGCCGCCGCCCCCGCCGGGGCAGACCCAGCGCCGCGTCGTCGCGACCGAGCAGGCCACGCCTCCGCCGGTTTCCCGCTCCACCCCGCCGCCCCGGGTGAGCACGCGGGAGAGCACGCCGCCCAGCACCACTTCGACCGAGCGCACCGCTTCGTCGCAAACCTCGGAGCTGCCCTACGCCAAGCCCGTGCCTGGCAAGCCAGGGTATGTCTTCAGCCCGTTTGATAAAAACGGCGGCTACGTCGACGTGACCGGCTACACCCCGGGGCAGAAGGTGAAAGATCCCTACAGCGGGAAGATTTTCCTCGTTCCGTAGTTGTAGCCGGGGGCGCTGACCCCGGCCGATTACGTCGCAATTGTTACCCCCGCCGGGGTCGCCGCCCCCGGCTACAACTTCTTTTCCAGCGCTTTCACCCGCTCGAAAAGTTTTCCCAGCCGCCGCACCCAGGCGAGATGTTGCATCGAGTCTTTCAGCGGCTCGGCCGGCGTCGCCCACCAGGTGCCGCCGTGCAGGCTCTTCGAGACGCCGGTTTGCGCGCCGATCATCGTCCCGTCGTCGATCTCGATGTGGCCAATGATCCCGGCCTGTCCGCCAATGATGACGCCCGACCCGATCCGCACGCTCCCGGCAATCCCGACCTGCGCGACGATGATCGAATGTTTCCCGATGACGACGTTGTGGGCGATCTGGACCAGGTTATCGATCTTCACCCCCTCCTGGATCCAGGTGCGGCCGAAGCGCGCCCGGTCGATCGTGGTGTTGGCGCCGATCTCGACGTCGTTATCGATCTGCACGATCCCGATCTGCGGGACTTTTTTGTGACCGCCCGTCGCCATTTCGAAACCAAAACCGTCCGAGCCGATGACGGTGCCGCTGTGAATGATGACGCGCTCCCCGATCCGGGTCCGTTCGCGGATGGTGACATTGGGATAAATCAAACTCCCGGCGCCAATCGTCGACTCGTGCCCGACATAACTGTTGGCCCCGATCCGCGCGCCGCGGCCGATCTCGACCCCGGGCTCGAGGACCGCGCCGGCGCCGACGAAAACGTCTTCGCCTAACGACACGTCGGGCGCGACCACCGCCGTCGGATGAATCCCCGGCGCGAAGGAAATCGGCTGCGGGGCAAACTTGAGCACGACCTGCTCAAACGCCTTGCTCGGGTTCGCGACCCGGATCTGCCCGCCGACAATTTCCTCCTCGAAATCGAGCGGCACAAACGCGGCCGAGGCGCGCGTTTTGCGAAAGGCGGCGAGGTAACGCGGATTGCCGTAGAAGGTGATCTCGCCCGGGGTCGCTTCCGCGAGCGAAGCCGCGCCCGTGATCGTTAGGCCGGGGTCGCCGCGCAATTCCCCGCCGCACATTTCCGCCAGCTCTCGCACCGTGAAGGTCATCGCTGCAATGTTGTAGCCGGGGGCGTTGACCCCGGCAACCGTTGTCCGCCGGTTTTCGATCTACCCGCCGTCGGCGAACCCGGGATAAAGCGTCATCCCGCCGTCGACGAAAATGGTCGCGCCGGTGATGTAATCCGATTGGTCCGAAGCCAGCCAGACGACGGCGCGCGCAATGTCCTCCGGCTCGCCGATGCGGCCGTCGGGAATGAGCTTGAGCAATTTTTTGCGCGCTGCCGGCGTTTCCCACGCCTCGCGGTTGATCGGTGTCTTGATCGCGCCCGGGGCGATGCTGTTGACCCGGATTTTTTTCGGCGCCAGCTCCTGCGCCATGCTTTTCATCAATTGCATGATGCCGCCTTTCGAGGCCGCGTAGTTCACGTGGCCGGCCCAGGGGATGACTTCGTGGACCGAGCTCATGCAGATAATTTTCCCGGCCGCGCACGAAACTTCCGGCACGACGCCGCGGCGCAAAAATTCGCGTGCCGCCTCCCGCGCGCAGAGAAATTGTCCGGTCAGGTTCACGCTGATGACGCGTTCCCATTGTTTGAGCGTCATCTCGTGAAACGGCGCGTCCTGCTGCATGCCGGCATTGTTGACCAGGATGTCGAGCGTGCCGAAACGCTGGATCGCTTCCGCAAACATCGCCTGCACATCATCTTCCTTGCTCACGTCGGCCCGGATCGCGAAAGCCTCGCCGCCCGCCTCGCGGATTGCCGCCGCCACCCGCTCCGCTTCGTCGGCCCCGGAATGATAGTTCACCGCCACCGCCGCCCCGGCCGCGCCGAGGGCGAGCGCGCAGCCTTCGCCAATCCCGGAACTGCCTCCGGTGACGAGCGCTTTTTGGTTCTGCAACGGGCGATTCAAGTCGACGGAATTCTGCACGGTTTTCCCTCCAATCGAATGCAGAAGCGGGCACAGATCTAGCTATTTCAGGCGTGCGGCCGGCGGCCGTGACCGCAATGGCAACAGCAATCCTCAATCCACACTCGCAACTGCCCAGCAAACCAGATGATGACAAGGCGAAAAAAACCGAGGCCACACCTCTCGAAATCGTTCCGGCAACGAGCGCGGACTATTTTGAAGTCATTGCCCAGGCTACGAATGATGCGGTTCGGGATTGGGATGTAAGAACCGGCGCCCTCGCCTGGCCCCGCGGCCTGGAGAGCCTGCTCGGGTTCGAACCTTCCGCCGAATGCAACGAGATCGGTTTCTGGCTCCGCCAGATTCATCCCGACGACCTCGCGCGGGTGCAGGATAGTCTGCGCCTCGCCTTCGCCGGCACGGCCGAACGCTGGTCGGGCGAATATCGTTTCCGCCGCGCCGACGGCGAATATCTCTACATCCTCGAGCGCGCCCTCATCCTGCGCGATTCCGATGGCACCGCCCTGCGGCTGGCCGGGCCGATGATGGACGTGAGCACGCGCAAGCAATTGCAGGCCGAGGCCTGTCGCTCCCAGCGCATGGAAGCTTTCGGCCAACTCGCCGGCGGGGTCGCGCATGATTTCAATAACTTCCTCACCACGATCATGGGCTACAGCGACCTGCTCCTCTCCGAGAGTTCGGTCAAAGGCCGCGTCGCCAGCCACATCAAGGAAATCCGCGCCTCGGCCAACCGCGCTTCCGCCCTCACGAATCAGCTTCTCGCCTTCAGCCGCCGCCAATCTCTTGAGCCGACGGTCTTCGAGATCAACGGCCACATTCACAATCTCGAGCGCACCCTGCTTCGCCTTCTCGGCGATAACATTTCGATCGAATGCCATCTCCACCAGGAGAAAAAAGGGGCGCACGTCAAAGTCGATGCCGGCCAGCTTTCGCAGATCATTCTCAACCTCGCGGTCAACGCCCGCGACGCCATGCCGCAGGGCGGTCTCCTCACCATCACCACTTCCACCCTCGAGATTCTCTCCGCCGGTGGCACCCCTGCGGTCGGGGCGAAAATTCCGCCGGGCGAGTATGTCGTGATCGAAGTGGCCGACAACGGCCAGGGCATGACCGAGGAGATCAAGGCGCACCTGTTCGAGCCCTTCTTCACTACCAAGGAGTCGCACCGCAACGGCCTTGGCCTCGCCACCAGTTACGGCATCGTTAGGCAAAGCGGCGGCCACATCAGCGCTGAAAGCGTCCTCGGGGAAGGCTCTATCTTCCGGATTTTTCTGCCCCGCCACTCCGCGCCGCCGGTGACGAATTATCGCAAACCCGGCCCGCGCAAAAACGTCGCCGGCACGGAAACGATCCTCGTTCTGGAAGACGAAGCCGGCGTCCGCCATCTCTCCGTCCGCGTCCTGCGCAATCTCGGCTACGATGTCCTCGAAGCGGCCCACGGCGAGGACGCCAAGCGCCTCATCACCCGCCCTGGCGCGACCAAGGTTCATCTTCTTCTCGCCGACATGGTGATGCCGGAAATGAGTGGTCGCGATTTTGCCGATTGGCTCCGCCAGACCAGCCCGGAGACGAAAGTTATTTTCATCTCGGGTTATCTCGAGGAATCGGTCCACCCGCGGGACCGACGCCAACCCGGGATGAGTTTCCTGGCCAAGCCCTTCAACGCCGACGAGCTCGCAGGAAAAGTGCGCGAAGTGCTCGACGCCGATTAATCGGAGAATCGCGCTTCGTTAAATCGTTAGATCGAACGGGGGCTTGAGTATAATCTCGCCCGTTGACCACGTTCCACGAGATCGAAGAAGCCGCCGCGCGCATTAAAGGCGCCGTCTACGAGTCGCCCTGCACGAAGTCGATTCCGCTCAGCGAGCTGACCGGGATGCAGATCTACTGCAAGCTCGACAACCTCCAGCGCACCGGGAGCTTCAAGGAACGCGGGGCGCGCAACGCGCTCGTCCAGCTCCCGGACGCGCAAAAGAAAAAAGGCGTCATCGCCGCCTCCGCCGGCAATCACGCGCAGGCGCTGGCCTACCAGGGACGATTGTTAGGCGTGCCGGCCACGGTCGTGATGCCGAAGTTTGCGCCCCTGATCAAGATCAACAACTGCCAGAAACTCGGCGCCACCGTCGTCCTCGAAGGGAAAGATTTCGCGGAAGCGAAAGCGCGGGCGCACGAGATCGCGGCGGAGCAGGGCCTGGCCTACATCGACGGCTACGACGATCCCGCGATCATCGCCGGCCAGGGCACCGCCGGTCTTGAGGTCGTGGCCCAGGTCCCGGATCTCGACGCCGTCATCGTGCCGGTGGGCGGCGGCGGTTTGCTCGCGGGCGTCTCGCTCGCCGTGAAAACGCTCCGGCCGGAAGCAAAAATCATCGCCGTCGAAGCCGATCATGTCGCCAGTTTCTCTGCCGCCCTGGAAGCAGGGAAACCGGTGCGGATCGAAACGCGCCCGACCCTGGCCGACGGCCTCGCCATTGCCCAGGTCGGCGAAAACGCTTTCGCGATCGCGCGCCAGCACACCGACAAGGTCGCTGCTCGTGAACGAAGAACAAATCGCGCTCTCGATCCTGCGCCTCGTCGAACTGGAAAAATCCGTCGTCGAAGGCGCCGCCGCCACGCCGCTCGCCGCCTGTCTTTCCGGTCAGCTCGCGGAACTGGCTGGCAAACGCGTTGTCCTCCTCCTCTGCGGCGGCAACATCGACCCCAACGTCCTCAGCCGCGTGATCGAGCGCGGGCTGGTGGCCGACGGCCGGCTCTCGCGTTTCAAGGCCGTCATCAGCGATCGCCCGGGCGGTCTCGCCGATCTGACCACGCAGATCGCCGCCGTGGGCGCGAGCATCAAGCAGGTCGTGCATGATCGCGCTTTCGCCAGTTCCGACGTCTCCGCGGTCAATGTCCTCTGCACGGTCGAGACCCGCGACCGCAAGCATCTCGAGGAAGTGCTCGCGCGCCTGCATGAGCGCGGCGTCCAGACCTCCACCTCCGCTTAATTCCACCGCCGGAGCCGGCCCCCGCCTTGAATCAGAAACGTTCCCTCGTAGGGTTCGCAATGGATTCGGTTGAGACTCAGGTGCTGGAAAAAAACAACCCGCCCAAGGCAAAAAAAACCAACGCACCTGCCCCCGGCCAGGGCGAAGAACTGAGCCGCTTCGTCGCCCGCCACATCGGGCCGAACGATGAAGAAGTCAGCGCCATGCTGGCCGAGGTCGGCTTCGAAAATCTCGACGACCTGATCAACGCCACCGTCCCGAAAGACATTCGCCTAACGAACCCGCTCGAGCTCCCGGCGGGCAAGTCGGAGCAGGAAGCGCTCGCCGAGCTGCGCCAGCTCGCGCAACAAAACAAAGTCGTGCGCAACTTTATCGGCGCCGGTTATTCCGATTGCGTCGTCCCGCCCGTGATCCAGCGCAACATCCTGGAAAATCCCGGCTGGTACACCGCCTACACGCCTTACCAGGCCGAGCTCGCGCAGGGTCGCCTCGAGGCCCTGCTCAATTTCCAGACCATGGTCACCGACCTGACCGCGCTCGACATCGCCAACGCCTCGCTCCTCGATGAAGCGACTGCCGCGGCCGAGGCGATGGCGCTCTGCCACGCCGTGGTCGGCGGGCGCCGGACCTTTTTCGTCTCGCAAAGCTGCCACCCGCAGACGATCGCCGTCGTGCAGACGCGGGCGAAACCGCTCGGCATCGAAGTCGTCGTCGGCAATCACGTCTCCTTCGCTTTCAGCGACCAGGTCTTCGGCGTTCTCCTGCAATATCCCGCGACCGACGGCGCGGTCTTTGATTACGAGCCCTTCATCAAGTCCGCCCATGACGCCGGCGCGCTCGCCATCGTGGCGGCGGATATCCTCGCCCTCACGCTCATCAGGCCGCCGGGCGAAATGGGCGCCGACGTCGCGGTCGGCTCCACTCAGCGCTTTGGCGTCCCGTTAGGCGGGGGCGGGCCGCACGCCGCTTATTTCGCCACCCGCGATCAGCACAAGCGCCACATGCCGGGACGCCTCGTCGGCGTCTCGCACGACGCCGCCGGCCGCCCCGCCTATCGCCTCGCGTTGCAGACGCGCGAGCAGCACATCCGGCGCGACAAGGCGACGAGCAACATCTGCACGGCCCAAGTCCTCCTCGCGGTCATGGCCTCGATGTATGCCGTTTATCACGGCCCCGAAGGTCTGCGCCAAATCGCCCGCCGCGTGCATGACCGCACCTGCCACCTGGCGGACGCCCTGGAAAAGCTGGGTTATTCCCTCGCCCACGACGAATTCTTCGACACCGTCCACGTCGAGCTCGGGAAACGCCGCAGCGCGGAATTCCTGAGCCGGGCGGTGCAGCACCATTGCAACCTGCGCGAACTCGGTCCGCACGCGGTCGGCATTTCGCTCGACGAGGCGACCACTCCTGGCGACCTCGAGACACTGCTCGAAGTCTTCAGCGAAAATCGCGTCGTCCTCCCGGGAGCCGAAGCCGTCTGCCGGGAATCGAAAATCGAAAACCGAAGCTCGGATTTTCTGACCCATCCGGTCTTCAACATTCATCACAGCGAAACCGAGATGCTGCGTTATCTGCGCCGGCTCGAGTCGCGCGACCTCTCCCTCTGCCACTCGATGATCCCGCTCGGCTCCTGCACGATGAAGCTGAACGCGACGGCAGAGATGTTCCCGATCTCGTGGCCGGAGTTTGCCCGGATTCATCCGTTTGCGCCTAACGACCAGACCGAGGGCTACCGCTCGATGTGCCAGCAGCTCGAAGGCTGGCTGGCCGAGATCACCGGTTTTGCCGCCGTCTCCTTGCAGCCGAATGCCGGTTCGCAGGGCGAGTACGCCGGCCTGCTCGCGATTCGCGGTTATCACGAAGCGCGCCAGGAATCGCATCGCAATGTCTGCCTCATTCCGACCTCCGCGCACGGGACGAATCCCGCCAGCGCGGTCATGGCCGGCTTCCGCGTCGTGCCGGTGCGCTGCCTGGAAGATGGCGACATCGACCTCGCCGATCTCCGCACCAAAGCCGACGCGCACAGCAAGGATCTGGCGGCGTTGATGGTGACCTATCCGTCGACCCACGGCGTTTTTGAAACCACCATCCGCGAAATCTGCCAGATCGTGCACGAGCACGGCGGCCAGGTTTACATGGACGGCGCAAACATGAACGCGCAGGTCGGTCTTTGCCGCCCGGGCGACATCGGCGCCGATGTTTGTCACCTCAATCTGCACAAGACTTTTTGTATTCCGCACGGCGGCGGCGGGCCCGGGGTCGGGCCGATCGGCGTCGCCCAGCATTTGATCGAATTTCTCCCCGGCATCCCCACCATTAACCAGCAACCAGGAACCAATAGCGCAGGGCCGGTCTCCGCGGCTCCCTACGGCAGCGCCAGCATACTCACCATTTCCTGGATGTACATCCGGATGATGGGCGCCGCCGGCCTAACGAAAGCGACCGAGGTCGCGATCCTGAACGCCAACTACATCGCGAAACGGCTCGACCCGCATTTCCCGGTTCTTTTCAAAGGGAAGCACGGTCTCGTCGCGCACGAATGCATCCTCGATCTGCGCCCCTGCAAGAGCGCGGGCGTAGAAGTGGAGGACGTGGCCAAGCGGTTGATGGATTACGGCTTTCATGCCCCGACCGTTTCCTGGCCGGTCCCGGGCACGGTCATGATCGAGCCGACCGAGAGCGAGTCGAAACACGAGCTCGACCGTTTTTGCGAGGCGATGATCGCGATCCGGGGCGAGATCGACGCCATCGGCAAAGAGGGCGCCGATCGCAAAAACAATCTCCTTAAAAACGCGCCTCACACCGCGGAGCAGGTCACGGCGGACGAATGGGATCATCCTTATTCCCGCACGCAGGCGGCGTATCCGGCGGACTGGACGCGGCAGCAGAAATTCTGGCCGGCTGTGGCGCGGATCGACAGCGTCTACGGCGACCGCAATCTCTTCTGCACCTGTCCGCCGATGGAAGAGTTCGCGGAGAAATCGTCAGGCTAGGCGAGGTAAATTTTCCCTTCGACGTAGGTCACCGCTTCACCGCCGATCCCGACCCGCTCGCCGCGATCTTCGCAGAAGAGTTCGCCTCCCCGGGAGGAAATCTGGCGCGCGAACAGTTCGCGTTTGCCGAGTTGCCGTGACCAGTAGGGAATGAGCGTGCAATGGGTCGAACCGGTGACCGGATCTTCCGGGATGCCAGCGGCGGGCGCGAAGTAACGCGACACAAAATCGCAATCGTCGCCCGGCGCGGTCACGACCACGCCTTGCGCATCGAGTTTGGCGACGGCTGCGAGATCGGGCGTGATCGCCGCGACCTCCGCCTGCGACCTGAAGACGGCAAAATAATCGCGCCCGTGCAAGAGCTTCGCCGGCTTCGCACCTAACGATTTCGCGACCGCTTCCCGATCGCCGCCTTCCTCCACCGGCCGGGACGGGAAATCGAGGACCAGACGAGACGCGCTTTGCTCGACGATCAATTCGCCGCTCTGCGTTTGGAAACGCACTTTCTCAGCCGCGTAGCCGCGATGTCGAAAGAGCACATGCGCCGCCGCCAGGGTGGCATGGCCGCAGAGATCAACCTCGATCGCGGGCGTCATCCAGCGCAGGTCGAAATGCCCGTCGCGTTCGACGGCAAAGGCGGTCTCGGGCAGATCGTTCTGCGTCGCGATGGCCTGCAACTGCTCGTTAGGCAAAAATTCCTCGAGCAGGCAAACCGCGGCGGGGTTGCCGGCAAACATCCGGTTGGTGAAAGCGAAAACTTCAAAATAGGGAATCGATTTCATCGGTCTCCCATCTCATTCGCCGGAAAAGCGCGCGGTTCAAGCCGCCGTCTTGCGCCAGACCCGCCGCCCGAGCGCGATCGCCGTGATCGTTAGGCCAGCGGTCAGCCCCCACCACATCCCGGAGACGCCGAACCGGAGCGGAAAGGCCAGGAACCAGCCGAAGGGAATCGAAATCACCCAGTAGGCGAAGAACGCGAGCAGGGCCGGGATCTTCACATCGGCCAGCCCGCGCAGGGCCCCTCCGGCCGAGACCTGGAGTGCGTCGCTCACCTGGAAAGCCGCCGAAACCAAAAGCAGATTGGCCGCGAGCGCGACCACCGCCGGATCGGTCAGGAAGAGGCCCGCGATGGTGTGATTGAAAAACAAAAAGAGCTGCGCGCTGCCGGCGGTGAAAGCCAGGGCCAGGCCCCAGCCGCTAAGCAGAATCAGCCGCAGTCGCTCGCGCTCCCCCGCGCCCCAGGCTTCGCCCATCCGCACCGTCAGGGCCATGGCAAGCCCGAGCGGCACCATGAAGATGGTGGCGGCGCAGGTGATCGCGACCTGGTGCGAAGCGAGCGCGGCCGGGCCGAGCGTACCGATGAGCAGCGTGGCCATGACAAACGCGCTCACCTCAGCGAGCAATTGCAGGCTCGCCGGCAATCCGACCCGGATGAGATCGCGCACCGTCGCCCAATCCGGCAGGCGGAACCAATGCACCGGCACCCACTCGCGCACGTCGGGCGAACGCAGCGACCACCAGAGGATTCCGCCCAGCATCACGAGGCGGGCCAAAAGGGTGGCGACTCCAGCGCCATCCAGTTCCATCCGCGGCGCGCCGAGTTTCCCGTAGATGAAGATCCAATTGAAAAAAACGTTCAGCCCGCCCGCCCCGAGCATGATCCAGAATGGCGGCCACGGTTTGTTCATGGCGTCGGCGTGATTCTTCACCGCCATCGCGCCCATCGCCGGGATCATCGACGCGGCCACGAGGAGAAAGTAGCGCGGGACCGCGCGCACGATCGCCGGCTCCTGGCGAAAAATCGCGAGGTACGGCAGCATCAACCAAACCCCGATCAGCGTCAGAACCCCAACCGCGAAGGCAAGGTAAAGTCCATGCCGCAGCGCGGTCCGGGCCGCTTCCCGGTCGCCGGCCCCGCGCGCTTGCGAGACCCGGATCGAGATCGCCATGGAAAAGCCGAGGCCGAAAATAAACGGCAGATGCAGGACGTTGTTCGCGAAAGTCGCGGAAGCGAGCGGCAAAACCCCGAGGCGGCCCACCATGATGGTATCGGCCAGCGCGATGAAAATCTGGCTGAGCTGACCGGCCGCGAGCGGCAGGGCGAGCGCCGCGGTGAGGCGGCCCTCGCGCCCGAGGCGCCCGAGGATGGTGGTGGATTGATGCATGGAAAAGTTAAGGGCACTGCCGGCGCGTTTCAGGCCTGCTGAAATCTCAACGGCGCGTCTTATTTACCTCTGCATTTCTAATCTGCGGATTCTTTTTCGTTCAAACCCGATTCTCTCAAACAATTTTAGCCCGCAGAAAAAAGGACCACTCGCCAGGCGGTCGCCCCCGGCGTTATGGTGGCGGCCGCATGCGCATCCTCATCGCGCCGGATAAGTTTAAAGGCTCGTTAGGCGCGGAGGAGGCTGGGCAGAGCATCGCGGCCGGCTTGAAAAAGGCGCTGCCGCAGGCCGAGCTCGAGATTGTCGCCCTGGCCGACGGAGGCGAAGGCACGGCCGCGGCGATCTGTCGCGCCGCCGCCGGCGAATGGACCGGGTGTCGCCTACACGACGCGCTCGGGCGCGAGATCGAGGCCGGCTACGCCTGGCTGCCGGAGTCCGGTCTCGCCGTCTGCGAGATGAGCGCCGCCGCCGGGCTGGCGCAGCTTTCGCCCGACGAGCGCAATCCGCTCCGCGCCTCGACTTTTGGCGTAGGCGAATTGCTCCGCGCCGCCTGCGCCCGCGCTCCGCGCGAGATCATCATCGGCCTCGGCGGGAGCGCGACGAACGACGGCGGTTTCGGTTGCGCGCGCGCGCTCGGTTTTCGCTTTTTCGGCCACGACAGCCGCGAACTTTCCGGCCCGGTCGACGAGTTGCTCGGTCTCGCGCGGATCGAACGGCCTAACGACCTCGCGCTGCCCCCGATCACGGCCGCCTGCGACGTGAACAATCCGCTGCTTGGTCCGCACGGCGCGACCCGCACCTTCGGACCGCAAAAAGGCGCGACTCCGGAAATGCTCGAAATCCTGGAGCGCTCGCTCGCCCGCCTGGCCGAGGTCGCGGCGATTACTTTCCACTCCGACCAGCGCGACGTTCCGGGCGCGGGTGCGGCGGGCGGGCTCGGATTTGGCCTGCTCACTTTTTGCGCGGCCCGAATCCGCTCCGGCTTCGAGGTCGTGGCCGAGGCGATCGATCTGCGAGCCAGGATCGAGCGCGCCGACGTCGTCATCACGGGCGAAGGAAAGCTCGATCGCCAGACGCTCACCGGCAAGGGCCCGGCCGGCGTGGCGCAGCTCGCGCGGTCGTTAGGTAAAAAGGTTTTCGCGATCGTCGGGCAGGCGACGGCGGATGCGGAGGTGAACCAGCTCTTCGACGGGGTGACCACCCTGCGCGGGACGCGCCCCGATCACAGCGACGCCGCGGAAATGCTCGAACTGCGGGCGCGTGAGCTAGCGCTGCAACTGCGCTGAACGGTAGCGTTTCGCCACCTCGACATATTTGAGCGCCCAGCTCCTGATCGCGGTTTGCTCCTCCGGGCTCAGTTGCCGGACAATTTTTCCGGGCGAGCCGAAGACAAGCGAGCCGGGCGGCACCTGCATCCCGGCAGTAACAAGTGTTTTCGCGCCGATGATGGAGCGCGCCCCGACGACCGCGCCGTCGAGCACAACCGCACCCATTCCCACCAGTACCTCGTCGCCAATGGTGCAGGCGTGAATAATGGCGGCGTGACCGACCGTGACCAGTTCCCCAATGAGCGCGGGGAACTCGTCGGAGACATGCACGATGGCGCCGTCCTGAATGTTGCTGCGCGGGCCGACCGCGATCCGGTTAATGTCGCCCCGCAGGACCGCCTGATACCAGACGCTGGTTTCCGCACCTAACGATACCTCGCCGAGGACGGTGGCGTTAGGCGTGACGTGCGCGCTGGGATGGATCTGCGGGCCGGCGCGGAGCCGCCGCTCCACCGTTTCCACCCCGGTCCCGGTCTGTTTGTGCTCGGTCGCCATGCCGTGGAAGCTGATCGCGATTGCTGGAAATTGGAGCCGAAGGCGGGGATTGAACCCGCGACCTGCTGATTACGAATCAGCTGCTCTACCACTGAGCTACTTCGGCGAGAAAGCGAGGCGGAAGATGACACCCGACAGCGCCTTGGGCAAGGGAGCAGAACCGTCTGCATGCCGCGTGTCATCCATCCGACAAATTCCTAGCTCACTTTCAGGGTGTGTCGCCCTCTGCGCGCTTGCGGGAACGAAGCCGAACCTTATGCTCGACCCGTATTTTTCTGCGCAAATGACGATCCCGACGGAGCCAATCGGCAGCATTCCCAGGCCGCTGCAGTTGATCGAAGCGTTTAGCAAAACGGACTGCGACGATCCCGCGCTCGATCCGCTCTACGAGGAGGCAATCCGCGACACGATCAAGCGTTTCGAGGAGACTGGTTCGCCGGTCATTACCGATGGCGAGCAGCGGAAATATCATAATTTCGCCACTTATTGCGTCGACGGGTTGCCCAATCTCTCGCCGGACGGCTTCCAGCTTCCCTTTGTCACCCACACCCGGCGCTGGCCGCGCCTGACGGAAGGCCCGTTTCGTTATCGCCGTTCCGCCGACTGTTTTCTCGAATTCGCCCAACGCTTGACCGACCGGCCGATCAAGCAGGCGGTGATTTCCCCTTCCGCCCTCAGCCTGATGTATCCGGCGGCAGGGCTGCCCGGCTATTCCCGGGAAGAATTTATCGACGATTTATTGAACGAGCACGAAAAGGAAGTGCGCCGTTGCCTAACGGCGGGGGCGCACAACGTGCAGATCGATTTCACCGAGGGCCGGCTCGCGATCAAGATCGATCCCTCGGGCGAACTCCTGAACAGTTTTATCGAGTTGAACAATCTCGCCCTCGCCCGTTTCACCCCCGCAGAACTCCGGCGCATCGGAGTGCACACCTGCCCGGGGGCGGACCGTGATTCGACCCACAGCGCGGAGGTCGACTATGCCGAGCTCCTGCCCAGCCTGTTCGAGCTCAATGCCGGAAGTTTCTACATCGCGCTGGCCGGGGAAAAAGATCGGATCCGCGCCTTGAAAATCATCCGGCAGCATCTCAAGCCCGAACAGCAGGTCTTCGTCGGGGTGGTCGCACCGATTCATCGGCGGATCGAAACCGCGGAGGAAATCCGGGATCGTGTTTTGGAAGCGGCTGAATACATTCCGCTCGAACAATTGGGGACGACCGATGATTGCGGGTTCTCCCCATTCAGCGATGACACCTCCACCAGCCGCGAGACGGCTTTTGCAAAAATCCGGGCGCGGGTCGAGGGCACGGCCCTGGCGGCCCGGGAAATCGGAGGCCGCTAGTGCAGCCTGACGACGAGGAGGGACTCCTCCGCTCCGCCGCGCTTCAAACCGCGAACACCGTCCTCCTGGCGCGCAAACGAGCGGAACAGGAATTGCGCGCCGCCAAAGAAGAGCTGGAACGCAAGACGGAAGAACTGGCGCATTCCCTCGCCATGATGCGGGCCACCCTCGAGTCCACCACCGACGGCATCCTGGTGACGGATTACGACGCGCAGGTGACCGGCTTCAACCAGCAGTTTGTCGAGATGTGGCGCATCCCCCCGGATGCGCTCGCCAGCGGCCTGCATCAGAAAATCCAGGAGGTGACGAGCCCACAGATCGCAGACCCGGAAACGTTTCTCGACCGGATGAGCGAAATCTACGCAACACGACCGCCGGAAACGCACGATCTTCTCGAGTTGATCGATGGCCGCGTCGTCGAACGCGTCTCCAAGATCCAGCGGATCGGGGACCGCAATGTCGGGCGGGTCTGGAGTTTCCGCGACATCACCCAGCGGATCGCGACCGAGACGGAATTGCGCGAACAAAGCGAATGGTTCCGCGTCACCCTCGGCAGCATCGGCGACGCCGTGGTGACGGTGGATAACGATTGCCGCATCACCTTTCTCAACCCGGTCGCGGAAGAGCTGACCGGGTGGACGACCGGCCAGGCTCTCGGGCGTTCGATCAACGAGGTCCTGCGCCTGCTCGACGAACAAACGCGCCAGGCGGCGCGAAACCCGGTCACCGCGGCGCTCGAAGAAGGAACGACGGAGGGACTGGCCAACCACACCATCCTCGTGCGACGGGATGGCCGCGAGATTCCGGTCGAGGACAGCGCCGCCCCGATCAGGAATCCCGCCGGCAAAATCATCGGCGCAGTCATGGTCTTCCACGACGTCACCGACCGTCGACAAAAAGAGCAGGCTTTGAAAGAGGAGTACGCCATCACCGAGCACCTCTACGAGATCGCGAGTTCGATCTCGACCGAGCTCGACCTGGAAAAAGTGGTGCAGACCATTACCGACGCCGGCACCCGCGTGACCCGGGCGCAGTTCGGCGCCTTTTTTTACAACGTGCTCGACGAAAAAGGCGGCTCCTACATGCTCTACGCCCTCTCCGGCGTCCCGCGCGCGGCCTTCGAAAGATTTCCCATGCCCCGCGCCACGGCGATGTTCGGTCCCACCTTTCGCGGCGAAGGCGTCATTCGCCTCGACGATGTCCGCCAGGATCCGCGCTTTGGAAAAAATGCGCCTTTTCACGGCATGCCGAAGGGGCATTTACCGGTCGTCAGTTACCTTGCCGTCCCGGTCATCTCGCGCTCAGGAAGCGTTCTCGGCGGTTTATTCTTCGGTCACGAAGACGCCGCCGTCTTCACTCTGCGCGACGAGAAAATCATCCTTGGCATCGCCGCCCAGGCGGCCTCCGCCATGGATGTGGCGCGGCTTTACCAGGCGGAACAGCAGGCCCGCGCTTCGGCCGAGCAGGCCAACCAGTCGAAGGACCTTTTCCTGGCCGCGCTCAGCCACGAGTTGCGTACGCCGCTCACCCCGGTCCTCGCCATTCTCTCCAGTCTGCGCGAGGACCCCGCCGTCCCGCAAGCATTGGCCGAGGATCTCGAAACCATCCGGCGCAATGTCGAGCTCGAAGCGCGCCTGATCGATGACCTGCTCGACCTCACCCGCATCACCCGCGGCAAACTCGAGCTCCATTGCGAACGGGTCCCCCTCCATCGCATGATCGAGGACGCGATCAGCGCCTGCCGGCCCGACTTGGAAACAAAAAATCTCGAGCTGGTACGCGATTTCGCCGAAGAGAGAATCACCATCCTGGCCGACAGCGCCCGCGTCACCCAAATCCTCTGGAACCTGCTCAAGAACGCCATCAAGTTCACGCCCAATGGCGGCACCGTCACGGTGCGCGCGCAGCTTCATCGCGCCGAAACCGACGGAAGCGTGACGATTGAAATTGAAGACACCGGCATTGGCATTGCGCCCGCGCAGATCGATCGCGTCTTCGACGCCTTCGAGCAGGGCGATCGCCAGATCACGCGACAATTTGGCGGCATCGGGCTCGGCCTTGCCATCAGCAAGGCGATTGCCGAGTCGCACCATGGCAGCCTGACCGCGACGAGTGAAGGGCCGGGGCGCGGCAGCACTTTCAAGCTCACCCTTCCATTCGACGGCTGCGAGGAAGAGGAAGGCGGAGTCGCGGGCACCGCCCGGGCCACATTGATCAGCGCGGTCTCGTCGCCCGCGCCGGAGGTGACCGCGCGGCCGCAGCGAATTTTGCTCGTGGAAGATCACGCCGATACCGCCGCCATCCTGACCCGTCTCCTGCGCCGGATGGGGCACGACGTTCTGCATGCCGACACGGTCGGGACGGCCTTGAAACTGGCCGAGCGGGAAATGCCGCTCGCCCCGATCAGTTTCGTCATGAGCGATCTCGGCTTGCCGGATGGCAGCGGGCTCGATCTCATGCGCCAGCTTTCGTCGAAGCATGGTCTGCGCGGGATTGCGCTGAGCGGATTTGGGATGGATTCCGACCTTGCCCAAAGCACGGCGGCGGGTTTCTCCCGTCATTTGGTCAAGCCAATCGACATCGCCACCCTCCGCGCCACGATCAGCGAAATGACCAGCGGCGCCTAACGAGTTCCCCGCCGGCGCTGCGCCGGGAGGAGCGGAAACGAAAATCTGTGCGATTCGTTTCCCGTGCAAAATCACTCCGCGGCTCATCTTTTTTCGCCCCTGCCGATGCGCGGCGTGCAATTTCGCAACCGCATCGTCGTCTCGCCGATGTGCCAGTATTCGAGCGATGACGGCTTCGCCAACGACTGGCACCTGGTCCATCTCGGGAGCCGCGCCGTCGGTGGGGCGGCCCTGGTTTTTACCGAGGCGGCGGCCGTCACTGAGGAAGGACGGATCAGCCCGGAGGACCTCGGGATCTGGAAAGACGCGCAGATCGAGATGCTGGCCCGCATCTTCAAATTCGTCGAGGCGCAGGGCGCGGTCCCCGCGATGCAATTGGCGCACGCCGGGCGCAAGGCGAGCACGAGCGCGCCGTGGAAAGGCGGGAATCCGTTAGGGCCTAACGAAAAAGGCTGGAACCCGATCCTGGCCGCGAGTCCGCTGCCCTTTGCGGAGGGCTACCAGACGCCGCAGGAGCTCGATCGCGCCGGGATCGACCGGATTCGCGAGGCCTTTGCCGATGCCGCCCGGCGGGCGGAGCAGGCAGGCGCGAAAGTGATCGAGATCCACGCCGCCCACGGCTACTTGCTGCACAGTTTTCTCTCGCCCCTGGGGAACCGGCGCACGGACCAGTACGGCGGTTCCTTCGAAAACCGGATCCGTTTCCTCTGCGAAACGACCGAGGCCGTGCGCCGGGTCTGGCCGGAGAAATATCCGCTCTTCGTCCGCATTTCCTCGACCGACTGGACGGAGGGCGGCTGGACCGCCGACGATTCCGTCGCGCTGGCGCGGAAATTGAAGTCGTTAGGCGTGGACCTGATCGATTGCTCGAGCGGCGGCAATGTGCCCAATGCCACGATCCCGGTCGGCGCCGGTTACCAGCTGCCCTTCGCGGCCCGGATCCGGCAAGAAGCGGAGATCGCCACCGGCGCGGTCGGGATGATCACCGGCCATGAGCAGGCGGACCAGATCGTCCGCACGGGCCAGGCCGATCTCGTCCTGATGGCGCGGGAATTTTTGCGCCATCCCTACTGGCCGCTCAACGCCGCCCGCCCGCTCCATCAAAAGATGGACGCTCCCCCGCAGTACGGCCGGGCCTTCCAATAAACTCAGTTCCGCCGTTCAGGCAGAGACGACGAAACGGTTCCCTTCGCTGTCCTTGAACATCGCGTAACTGCCCCACGGCTGTTTCTCGGGGGGACCTTCGAATTCGACCCCGCGCGCCTGCAGTTCCCTGTAGGTCACGTCGATATCGTCGCAGGCATACGACATCGGCATCATCGACCCGACCCGCTTCTCCTCGCCCTCGGCGGTGAAGAGGACGATGCGCGTTTCCGCTTTCGGCACGCGCAATTCGATCCAGCGCTGTTTCTCGTCGAAGGGCTGGTCGGTGATAATGGTGAATCCGAGCTTGTCCGTGTAAAAATCCAGCGCCCGATTCTGATCGGCTACCGGGATGCTGATGAACTTAATCTGCTTAATCATGGCAGCGACAGCGTAAGACCCGCCTTCCGCCAGCGTCGAGGCTCAACCCAACCGCGGAAATTGAAATTGCTGTCCATTTATCGGTATAGCGATAAACTTCGCCATGCCGCGTTTTCGCCGGACCGTGCCGGTCGATGATTACGTCTTCGATGTCCTGATGCGCGACCTGGTCGGCCATGATCGCCAACCGGCTGCTTTTCTTGTCTATCTCCGCCTCTATTACGCCGCCCAACGCCGTCGCTGGCGACCGGTCAGCGCCAGCCTGCGCACAATCGCAGAGGAGACCGGGCTTTCGAAAAGCGCGGTCCAACTCGCCCTCGAAAATCTGCGCCGGCGCGAGCTGATTCAATCCACCAGCGCGCATGCGACCGCGCTCCCCCAGCATCGGGTGCTGCGGCACTGGCGCGAGCCTGCCGTGGTTCGGCCGAGGAATATCCGGCACGGCAAACAGCCGAAAGCCCGCGCTCGTTAGGCCTGCCAACCCAGCGAAAGGTTGCAAAGCATCGTCTGGTTCGGTTATCCATTTGAACAGGAGGAATTTAAATGCCACCGGGCCGCATCATTCTCATCATCTGGATCGTCTACGCCCTCCTCTTTACCCTCGCTCTCTGGCGCAAAGCGCCGCGCGGAAGGAAAACAGCTCGGGTGTCGTTAGGCAAAGACAACCCGCTTCGTCTCCTGGTCATCGGTTCGACCGGCGGCACGGGGAAACAACTGGTCGAGCAGGCGCTGAAACTCGGGCACGAAGTCACCGCGCTGGCGCGCAACCCGGCCAAACTTTCCCTGCCCCATCCCAGGCTCCGCGTCGTGCAGGGTGACGTGCTGGCGCCCGCGACCCTGGAACCGGCGATGCAGGGACAGGACGCCGTCCTCTGCGCCCTTGGGCACAAGCGGTTCCTCGGCCCAACGCGGATTCTCTCGCAGGGCACCGCCAACATCGTGCGCGCGATGCGGGACGCGAAAGTGCCGCGCCTGGTCTGCGAATCCTCACTCGCGCTCGGGAATTCCACCGGCCGTGGCGGGCTGATCGCGACGTTTTTTGTCTATCCGATCATCCTGCCCTTTTACGTTTGGGATAAGCTGCGCCAGGAAAAAATCATCGAAGAGAGCGATCTCGACTGGATCATTGTCCGCCCGGCCGCTCTCACCAACGGCGCGGCCCGCGGCCAGTACAAACATGGCCCGAATGTCGGCAACTACGTCCTGCCGGTTCGCATCTCTCGCGCGGACGTGGCCGATTTCATGTTGCGGCAATTGCACGACGACCAATACCTCGGCAGCGCCGTGGGACTAAGCTACTGAGCCGCGCGTTGGGCGACTTCCGGTCCTAATCCTCGCGCTGGGCGCCGAGCTGGCTGAGCAGACTTTCCACTTCGCGCACGCCGAACTCGGTTTTCGCGTAATCGAGCGGGACCGCGCCATGCAGGCCGCGCTGCGGCGTCTTCAGCCACTGGCGGGCTTCGTCCAGGTCGCCGAAAAGATGAACCGCGTGACCCAGAAGGCGGGCAAAGGAAACAACCTTGCCCGATTCATCGCTCGTCAGGCGGCCGGAGGCCTTGCGTTCTTCCACCGTGGCGCGGGAAAGCCCGAGCCGCGCGCTCAATTCCTCGAGCGAGAGATCGAGCTGGCGCCGGAGCGCTTCAAATTCCTGGAAGGCCAGCCCGGAAACCGGCGCCGCCGACTTCTTCTCACGCGCGACTTTTTTTGGAGCAGGTTTTTTTCCTTTCGGAGCGGGGGCGGGGCGCGGCGCCGACTTCCTGGCGGGCTGGGCCGGCTTGGCCTTGGTCGCTTTCTTCATTTGGGCACTCCTCTTAACAGATCGCCCAACGACGTGACAAGCCCGCGCCGATCCCGGGCCGGAGCGCGCAATCACGAAATCGACTTGCCGCAGACCAACTGCGGCTCGTAACCTTATCTGCATGAACACGAACCCGACGGAATACGCGCATCCCGAGGCGCTGGTCGAGGCCGATTGGCTCGAACAACACCTCGACGACAAAGACATCCGCATCGTCGAATCGAATGAGGACATCCTGCTCTACGACACCGGCCACATCCCCGGTGCGGTGCACATCGACTGGCGTGCCGACCTGCAGGATCAGGTCATCCGCGATTACATCGCGCCGGATAAATTCGCCGAGCTCTGCAGCCGCAACGGCATCACACCCGAGACGACCTGCATTTTCTACGGCGACAAAGCCAATTGGTGGGCCTGTTACGCGCTCTGGGCGTTCCGGCTCTTCGGACACAAAAACGTCCGAATCCTGAACGGCGGCCGCGACAAGTGGAAAGCCGAGGGCCGCAAGATGACACGCGAAGTTCCCAAATATCCGAAGACCGAATATCCCGTCCCGGCGCGCCGGATGGACAAGGAGATCCGCGCCTTTGCCGACGAAGCGCTCGCGCAAAGCAAAGCCGGCAAACCGCTCGTCGACGTCCGTTCGCCGGGCGAATACAAGGGCGAGATCACCCACATGGCGGAATATCCGCAGGAAGGCGTGCTCCGCGGCGGCCACATCCCGGGCGCAAAGAGCGTGCCGTGGAAAACTGCGACGAAAGACGACAACACCTTCAAGTCGGCGCCGGAGCTGGCGAAGATTTATTTCGAAGGCGCGGGGGTGAAGCCGGATGTCGACACGGTTGTCTATTGCCGCATCGGCGAGCGCTCCAGCCACACCTGGTTTGTTCTGACTTACCTCCTCGGCCTCGACAATGTGCGAAACTACGACGGCTCGTGGACGGAGTGGGGCAACAAGGTTGGCGCCCCGATCGAACGCAGCGCCTAGTCTTTCTCGATATCGTGCTCTGCTCCTGCCCGTGATCGATTCGGGCAGGAGCGGTTGCTCGTTTCGATTACGAGCACGATCATGAGCATGAGCACGAGTATGGAGATGTATCCCGAGAAACTGCAAAATATCATCGATCTCTTCGATCACCTGCCCGAGGTGGAGCGACGGGAAACGCTCGTCGCTTACTCCGACAGCGCGCCGAAACAGGAACCGAAGCCGGAAGAGAAGTTCGATCTCGAAGACGTGCGCAAAGACGAGGAATGCGCCGATACCGTTGGCGTTTATCTCCAGGTCGACGACGACGGCCGCGCGCACCTCCGCATGACCCTCGGCCCGGAAGTGCAGACCCTCACCCGCGCCATGACCTCAATTCTTTGCAAGGGACTCGATGGCGCCACGCCGCAGGAAATTCTGGAGCTGCCGAGCGACTTCGTGACCCGGATCGTCGGCGCCGAGCTCGTCCGGGTGCGGAGCCAGACGACCTATTACGTGCTCACCCGGATCAAGGGCATCTGCAAAGTGTACCTCGATCGCGAGCGCGCCCGGCAGGTGGCGTAGAAAAAGCCGAGCAGAAATCACGGAAAGAGGCCGATCGCCTCGACCTCGGCTTGTTTTTGCATACGCTCCCGCAGCGCATGCCGAGGAACGATCAACTGCACAAAATCCTCCTCATCGGCTCCGGCCCGATCATCATCGGCCAGGGCTGCGAGTTCGATTATTCCGGCGTGCAGGCTTGCAAGGCCTTGCGCGAGGAGGGCTACGAGGTCGTGCTCGTGAATTCCAACCCGGCCACGATCATGACCGATCCGGAATTCGCCGACCGCACCTACATCGAGCCGATCTCGCCTGAAGTGATCGAATCGATCCTGGAACGGGAGAAACCGGACGCGATTCTCCCGACCATGGGCGGCCAGACCGCGCTCAATGCTGCGATGGAATTGAACCGCAACGGCGCACTCGTTAGGCATGGCGTGCAGTTGATCGGGGCGAACGCGCTCGCAATCGCAAAAGGCGAAGATCGCCAGCTCTTCAAGGAAGCGATGGTGCGGATCGGACTCGACGTTGCCCGCTCCGGGATAGCGCGTTCCCTCGCCGACGCCGAACGGGTCGCGGGCGAGATCGGAAGTTTTCCGCTCATCATCCGGCCCGCCTTTACCCTCGGCGGCTCGGGCGGCGGCATCGCCTATAATCGCGAAGAGTTGAGCACGATCGTCGAGAACGGCCTCGATCTTTCGCCCGTGAGCGAAGTCCTGATCGAGGAGTCATTGTTAGGCTGGAAGGAATTTGAGATGGAGGTCATGCGCGACTGCGCCGACAACTGCGTCGTCGTCTGCTCGATCGAGAATCTCGATCCGATGGGTGTGCATACCGGCGACTCGATCACGGTCGCGCCCGCCCAGACGCTGACCGATCGCGAATACCAGGCGATGCGCGACGCGTCGTTCGCCGTCATTCGCGAAATCGGGGTCGAGACCGGCGGGTCCAACATCCAGTTCGCGATCAACCCGGAGAACGGGCGGATGATCGTGATCGAGATGAACCCGCGCGTCTCGCGCTCGAGCGCGCTGGCCTCGAAGGCGACCGGGTTTCCCGATCGCCAAGATCGCGGCCAAGCTCGCGGTCGGCTACACCCTCGACGAAATCCGGAACGACATCACCCGCGAAACGCCGGCCAGCTTCGAGCCGACGATCGATTACTGCGTGGTCAAAGTGCCGCGGTTCACTTTCGAGAAATTCCCCGAGGCCGAAGCCACCCTGACGACGCGGATGAAAAGCGTCGGCGAAGCGATGGCGATCGGGCGCACCTTCAAGGAGGCGCTGCAAAAAGCGCTGCGCAGTCTGGAGATCAAGCGCTTCGGTCTCTGCGGCGACGGCCGCGAAACTCGGGTCGACGCCGACACGCTGCGGCAAAAGCTGAGCGTGCCGAATTGGGAACGGATTTTCTACCTCGCGCAGGCGTTCCAGGACGGGATGTCGATCGAGGAAGTCTTCGGCCTGACAAAGATCGATCCGTGGTTCCTGCAAAACATCGCGCAGATCGTGCAGGAAAACGCCGCGCTGCCGGCGGCGAACCCGGCCGACGGCGAGCTGCGGCGCTACAAGCGCCTCGGCTTTTCCGATCGTCAGCTCGCCCATTCGTTAGGCAAAACCGAAGACTCCATCCGCGCCGCCCGCGCCGCCGCTGGCGTCGTGCCGACCTACCGGCTGGTCGATACCTGCGCGGCCGAGTTCGAGGCTTACACGCCCTACTATTATTCCACCTACGGCGACGAGAACGAGATTCGTCCGGGCACGAAACGCAAAATCATGATCCTCGGCGGCGGCCCGAACCGGATCGGCCAGGGCATCGAGTTCGACTACTGCTGCGTCCACGCCGCCTTCGCCCTGCGCGAGCTCGGGATCGAAACCATCATGGTCAACTCGAACCCGGAGACGGTTTCGACCGACTACGACACGAGCGACAAACTCTATTTCGAGCCGCTGACGCACGAGGACGTGCTCAATATTTACGAACAGGAAAAACCGGACGGCGTCATCGTGCAGTTCGGCGGGCAGACGCCGCTCAATCTCGCGGCCGGACTAAAAGCGGCCGGTGTCCCGATCATCGGCACCCAGCCGGAGAGCATCGAACTGGCCGAGGACCGGAAACTTTTCGCCGAGATGCTCGACCGGCTCGGGCTGCGCCAGACGCCGAGCGGCTCCGCCGTCAGTGAAGACGAAGCGGTCGCCATCGCCGAGCGGATCGGTTATCCTGTTCTCGTTAGGCCGTCGTTCGTCCTGGGTGGACGCGCGATGGAGTTGGTTTACCACGCGGAAGATTTGCGCCGCTACATGCGCAACGCGATCGAGGTCAGCCCGGAACGCCCGGTTCTGGTCGATCGTTTTCTCGAGGACGCGATCGAGGTGGATGTCGATTGCATCGCCGACGGCGAGATCGCGGTGGTGGGCGCAATCATGGAGCACATCGAGGAGGCCGGGATTCACAGCGGCGACAGCGCCTGCGTTGTCCCGACATTTTCCCTGCCGCGCCGGATCCTGGACGAGATCGCGAGCGCGACCAAGGCGATGGCGATGGAGTTAAAAGTTCGCGGGTTGATGAACGTGCAGTTCGCGGTCAAAGGCGACCTTCTTTACGTCCTGGAAGTGAATCCACGCGCTTCGCGCACGGTGCCGTTTGTGAGCAAGGCGATCGGCGTGCCGCTGGCGAAGCTGGCCGCCAAGGTGATGACCGGGGCATCGCTGCGGGAGCTTGGCTTCACCGAGGAAATTGTGCCGACTCATTATTCGGTAAAGGAAGCGGTCTTCCCTTTTCTCCGTTTCGAGGGTTTCAATATTTCGTTAGGGCCGGAAATGAAATCGACCGGCGAAGTGATGGGAATCGACGACGATCTCGGTCTCGCCTTCGCCAAATCGCAGCTCGCCAGCCAGTGGCCGCTGCCGACCGCGGGCAATGTTTTCATCAGCGTGAAAGATGCGGACAAGCCGAACGTGATCGCGATCGCGCGCGAGTACGCCGATCTCGGCTTCGGGATCATCGCCACTTCCGGCACGGCCGACATGCTCGCGGCCGCGGGCGTGGAGGTGACAAAAGTGTTCAAGATCGCGGAAGGCCGGCCGAACGTGCGCGACCTGGTGAAAAACGGACAGATTCAATTCATCATCAACACCCCGAGCGGCAAAATCCCGCGCGAAGATGAAGTGAAGATCCGCACCGCCGCCCTGACCGAGCGCATTCCGATCATGACCACGATTCGCGCGGCCTCGGCGAGCGCAAAGGGCATTCGCTCCCTGCAAAAAGGCGCGCTGACCGTGCGCAGCCTGCAGGAATATCATGCCGCCGCCCGGGCAAACGCGGCTCAGCCTAACGAACCCGCGCGCGCCGTTTAAGGAGCATGTCGGAAAAGCCCCGGACCGGCGGGGCGATGGCCATGCATCAAAACGGCGGCTTTTTTTGAATCCGGAATAGAGCAGCCGCCGAATCTTTCTTGTGCGATAAGGTCATGATGCAGTCCCTCGCCGAGCTCATCTTTAAGTGGCCGCTCGTGCGCCAGATCGTCGAACGCAAGGACGGCACCGGGCTCGAGGCGATGTCGGACCGGACGCGCGAGATGCATGCGCGGATCGACGACGCCGAAGTCGCGCGCTCGATTTGCCCGTACTGTGGCGTCGGCTGCGGCCAGCTCATTTATCACAAGGACGGCAAGCTGGTCTCGATCGAGGGCGACCCGGAGTCGCCCATTTCGCAGGGGAATCTTTGCCCGAAAGGAGCGGCTTCGTTTCAACTCCTCACTCATTCATTGCGCGAGACGAAAGTGAAATACCGCGCCCCGCGGGCGAAGAGCTGGACGGAAATCTCGCTCGCGAACGCGATGGAGATGATCACGGAGCGGCTTTGGGATTCGCGCAAGCGCACCTTCACCAAAGAGAAGAACGGCGCGGTCGTAAACCACACCACGGCGGTGGCGCATCTCGGCGGCGCGACGCTCGACAACGAAGAAAATTACCTGATCAAGAAACTGTTTACCGGAGGCCTGGGCATGGTGTGCGTGTCGAACCAGGCCCGGATATGACATAGCAGCACGGTGCCCGGTCTGGGCACCTCCTTCGGCCGGGGCGGAGCCACGACCGCGCAACAAGATTTGGCGCGCTCCAATTGCATCCTGATCGAAGGCTCGTCCATGGCGGAGGCGCACCCGGTGGGTTTCCGCTGGGTGATGAAGGCGAAGGAAAACGGCGCCACCATCATCCATGTCGATCCGCGTTTCTCGCGCACGAGCGCGCTGGCCGACATCTGGGTGCCGATCCGTGCCGGGAGCGATATCGCTTTTCTCGGCGGAATCATCCGGCACGTGATCGAGAACGATCTCTTCTTTCGCGAATACGTCGTCCATTACACCAACGCCTCCTGTCTCCTGCGCGAGGGATTTGAGGATCACGAGAGCGGGTATTTCTCCGGGTGGGACGAAGCGAAACACGCCTACGATCCGGAGACGTGGCTCTACCAAGGCGACGGCCTGAGCCATCCGCAGCGCGATCTCACACTGCAGGATCCGCGCTGCGTTTTCCAAACCCTCAAGCGCCACTACGCGCGCTACACGCCGGAGATGGTGGAAAAAGTCTGCGGCATTCCGCCCGAGCTTTTCCATAAAGTGGCGGACGCCCTAACGAAAGCTTCCGGGCCGGACAAGACGGCCGCGATTTGTTACGCGGTCGGCTGGACGCATCACTCGAAAGGTGTGCAGCTCATCCGCACCGCCGCGATGCTCCAGCTCTTGTTAGGCAACATCGGGCGCCCCGGCGGCGGCATCCTCGCGCTGCGCGGGCACGCTTCCATCCAGGGCTCGACCGATATCCCGACGCTCTACGACACGCTCCCCGGTTATCTCGCCATGCCGCGCGCCGGGCAGAGCGAGGAGACGCTCGACGATTACCTGCAGAAACACACCAACCCGGCCGGGCTCTGGAATAATTATCCGAACTATTTCATCAGCACGCTGAAGGCTTACTACGGCAAGAATGCGACGAAGGAGAACGACTTCGGTTACGGCTTCCTTCCGAAGCTTTCCGGCAATCATTCCTACTTCGAGTTCCTCTACGACATGCTCGACGGGAACATGGAAGGGATGTTCGTGATGGGGCAAAACCCCGCGGTCGGCGCCCAGAACGCGCGGCTCGAGCGCAAGGCGCTGGCGAAATTGAAGTGGCTCGTGGTACGCGACCTGGTCGAAGTCGAGACCGCCTCTTTCTGGTACAACTCGCCCGAGATTGAGCGCGGGGAATTGAAGACGGAAGAGATCGAGACGGAGGTCTTTCTTTTCCCGGTCGCCGGCCACGCGGAGAAGGAGGGCGCCTTCACCAACACCCAGCGCCTCCTGCAATGGCGCGAGAAAGCGGTCCATCCGCCCGGCGAAGCGCGCAGCGACGGCTGGTTCATTCATCAACTGGCGAAACGTCTCATCGCGCGCGCGCACGCTTCCGGCGAGCCCATGGATGAGCCGCTCCGCGCGCTCGATTGGTGGTACCCGGAGGACGAGGAAGGCGAGCCGGAGATGGAAGCGGTCCTGGCGGAGATCAACGGCTGGAAAACCTCGCCTAACGAGCAGGATGGCGCGGTTATTTTCGGCCAGGACCGTGCCGGCCAGCCGCATCACGGCGCGCAGATCGACGGCTTCCACGAGCTCAAGGCCGACGGCTCGACCGCCTGCGGCTGCTGGATCTACTCCGGTTGTTTCGCGAGCGACGGCGTGAACAAGCCGAAGCAGCGCCAGCCTAACGACTACCTCGGCCACGGCTGGGGCTTCGCCTGGCCGGCCGATCGCCGCATCATCTACAACCGCGCCAGCGCCGCGCCCGACGGCACCCCGTGGAGCGAGGACAAGAAGCTCGTCTGGTGGGACGCCGCCCAGACAGCAGTGGACGGGCGAAGACGTGCCCGATTTCCAGAAGGGCAAGGATCCCGCCTACCAACCGGATGCCTCATCACATGGGTCTCGACGCGCAGCCGGGCGACGCGCCTTTCATCCTGCACGAGGACGGCCTCGGCTGGCTTTTCGTTCCGAAAGGTTTGCAGGACGGCCCGCTCCCGAATCATTTCGAACCGCTCGAGTCGCCCGTCTCGAATGCGCTCTACCCGCGCGACACCAACCCACCGACCAATTGGTTCACGCGCGCGGGAAATAAATTCGCGCCGCCGGGCGATCCGAGATTTCCCTTCGTCCTCACGACTTATCGCCTGACGGAACATCACACCGCCGGCGGGATGAGCCGCTTCCTCAGTCATCTCTCGGAATTGCAGCCGGAAATGTTCGTCGAACTTTCGCCCGAGCTCGCGACCGAGCTCGAGATCAAAAACACCGATCACGTTGCCGTGGTCACGATGCGTGGTGCGATCGCCGCGCGGGCGCTCGTCAGCCGGCGGATGCGGCCGTTGCATTTGAATGGAAAAACGATCCACCAGGTCGCCATTCCTTTTCATTGGGGCGGAAGCGGACCGATCCGCGGCGATGTCGCCAACGATCTCATGGCTATCTCGGGCGAGCCGAATGTGACCATCATGGAAACCAAGGCGCTCACCTGCAACATCGTCCCGGGCCAGCTTCCGACCGGTCCGGCGTATCTCGATTTCATGCGCCAGTACGCACCGCAAGGCGACAAGCTCAACCTGCATCCCGAGCAGCCGCCGCCCGGCCAGCGACCAGGCGGCAAGGAAGATCCCGGCGCATGATCGGCGAAGGCGTTCAGAGCAGTAATCAGCGCCGGCACACCTTCGTGCAGGATAACGTAGAGGTCGGTTTCTTCACCGACCCGAGCGTCTGCATCGGCTGCAAAGCCTGCGAGGTGGCGTGCAAGGAATGGAACGAAGTGCCGGATGACGGCTTCACCTGGACAGGAAATTCCTACGACAACACCGGTCACCTCGGCGCCTCAACCTGGCGGCATGTGCTTTTCGTCGAGCAGGACCTGCAGAAAGGAAATCAGGTGACAGGTCCGAGGTCGTTAGGCGAGGGGCACGATGAAGATCCGTTTCGCTGGATCTTCGTGTCGGATGTTTGCAAACACTGCGAGAACGCCGGCTGCCTCGAAGCCTGCCCGACCGGTTCGATCGTACGGACCGAGATCGGCTCCGTCCTGGTGCAGAACGACATCTGCAACGGCTGCGGCTACTGCGTCGTCTCCTGTCCTTTTGGCGTGATCGACAAGCGCCCCGAGCCGCTGCCCGACGCCGGCGGCGCCTTCAAGTGCACCTTCTGTTACGACCGGCAAAAAAGCGGACTCACCCCAGCCTGCGCCAAGGTTTGTCCGACGGAGTCGATTGTCTTCGGCCGGCTCGACGACGTCCGCGCCCGCGGCGCGGCGCGCGTGCGAGAGCTTCAGGCCCAGGGCTACAGCGACGCGCAAATCTACGATCCACAGGAATCGGTCGGCGGCATTCACGCCTCCTTCCTCCTCTTCGGCGGCCCCGAGGCTTACGGACTTCCGCCCAAACCGCAGGTGCCGACAATTTATCTCAAATCTTCCTGGACCGCGGCCATCGCCACCGCCCTCGGCGCGATTGCGGCGGTGGGCGCAGCGTTTGCATTTTTCGCGTGATGAAAAAGTTGCCTAACGACTTAGCGCCAGCTCCGGGTAGCGCATGCGTCTCGCATGCTGGTCGCGGTGTCTCGCCGCGACGAACTTTTCTTTGATCCACAACGACAGCGCTGGCCGCGTGCCAGGAGAAAGTTCGCGACGGCGGGACACCGTCGCCAGCACGCGAGACGCGTGCGCTACCCGGAGTTTCGCCGCCACATCGATCATTGCATGAGTACCGATCAGAACTTCGAAGACAAACTCGAGACCTGGCGCCGGGAGGCGAAACACGGCGGCGGCGTCACAGGCCGGGGTGTCGACGTCACTGGCGGACCGATCCCGAAACGCCCGGGTTATTTCGGCGAGGCGGTCGTTAGGCCGCCAGTTTGGACCTGGGAAATTCCGCTCTACTTTTTTATCGGCGGCGCGGCAGGGATGGCGCCGCTCTTCGCCTGTGCCGGATTCTTTCTCGGGATGCTCGACCTGGCGCGGGTCGCCCTCTGGATCGCCGCGGCCGGCGCGATCATCTCGCCGATCCTGCTCGTGATGGATCTCGGCCGGCCGCAGCTCTTCATCAACATGCTGCGCGTCTTCAAATACCAGTCGCCCATGTCGGTCGGCTCCTGGATTCTCTCGCTTTTTGGAATCTTCACGGTTCCCGCCGGGCCTGCTTTTCGAGCTTTATCTCAACCAGGCCTTCTCCGGTTCGGTCGCGTCCGTTTGATCCTCGTCCTCGCCATTCTCTTGACCGTCGGCTCGGCTCTTTCCGGCGTCCTCTTGGCCACCTATACCGGCGTCCTGATCGGCGTCACCGTCATCCCGGCGTGGTTTCTGCATCGCGTGCTTCTTGCCGATCCATTTCGGCACCGCCGGGCTCGGCAGCGCCGCCGCTCTCCTCGAGCTTCTCGGGTTTCAGATTCGTCCGCTCTACTTGATCGGACTGCCGGCCGCTATCGTCGAGACGCTGCTCTGGATCTGGCTGGAAATCGACAAGCACGGCGCGGGCGACCGCGCCCTGCACACGGCCGCACCGGCTGGCTCATCCGCGGCGGCGAAATTCTGCACCGGCCCGCTCGCCGATCATTCTTGCGCCTAACGAATCTGATTCCGCTCGCCGCGCTCTCCTTCCTGGCTGGGCGCTTTTCTGAGCCGCTTCGGCTGGACTGCGGCCGGCCGCATTTCGGGCCAAGATCCGGAAGCGGTCTTTGCCTCGCAGACGTTAAGCGCCCCATCTTCCGTCATGCCTAACGAACAGCGGACGAAGAAGAAATCCGACAGCGACGCAGGTGCGGGAAAGAAAGTCGCCCGGTGGCCACATTGTCTACGGAGCGGTCTACGAGGAGGGAATGCACGAATTGGAGCGGACCAATTCCGCCCTCGCCTGGTCGGGCATGGCGGCGGGGTTGGCGATGGGATTTTCCCTCCTCACCGAAGCGGTGCTGCATAGCCGTTTGCCCGATGCGCCCTGGCGACCGCTGATCGAGAAGTTCGGTTACTCGATCGGTTTCCTCATGGTCGTTCTCGGGCGTCAGCAGCTCTTCACCGAGAACACTCTCACCGTCATTCTTCCGCTGCTGCGCCAGCCGCGATTGCAGATGTTCATTAACGTGGCGCGGCTTTGGTCGATCGTTTTGTGTTTTAACCTGCTCGGCACGCTTCTCATCGGCTGGATTATGGGCAACACCAACATGGTTTCCCTCGAAGTGCGCCAGGCGATGACGGAGATCGGTCACGCCACGATGAGCCATGATTTTGGCACCCTCGTCATCCGCGGCATTTTCGCCGGCTTCCTCATCGCGATCATGGTCTGGCTCCTGCCTTTCGCGGAAACCGCGCGCGTTGGGGTGATCATCATCATTACCTACGTCATCGGGATCGCGGAACTGGCGCATGTCATCGTCGGATCGGTCGACGCCTTTTACATGGTCGGCATCGGCGAGAAGAGCGTGCTCGATTATTTCGCCTACATGGGGCCGGTCCTGCTCGGCAACATCATCGGCGGGTCCACCATCGTGGCCACGATCGCGCACGCCCAATACGTCGAGGAAGACAAGAAGGCCTAACGAAGCCGGCGGCGGTCGCCTTCCCGGATGGTGAGGCCATCGCGATCGCAACGCTCGAGCAACGGGATCAAGACCCGGCGGGTGTACCGAGAAGCTGGCGCAGTTCGCTCGCTCGTCGCCGGACCGTGCTCCCGCAGGGCCTGCGCGATGCGTTCCTTCATCTGCGCAAAAGCCTCCGCCGGGAGAATCAGATCGTTGCCAACGGCAATGACCTCGCCGGTTTCACACAGGAAACGCAAGCGCCTGCTGGGCTTTGCGTCGAGGCGCCAATTCCTTGCGCGACGGCTGGATCAAACGGCTGCGCCGCGAGCGCGAGCGCGGATCTTTCTTCCCGCTTCCGCGAGTTCCGGCGGCAGCGCGGGACGATGATCCTGGCGGCGGATCGCGCCCTGCGCGCAGGAAAATCCCTGCGTTGCAAAGATCGGCGATGAGCGCCTGGTGAGTTCCGGTCGCCGGAAGCGAGAGCGCCGCGCGGAGCGCGGCCAGCTCGAGGCCGGCGACGCTCGGGATGCGCGGAATGCTCGGCGTCGATCGCAGCGACGGCGCGATCTCGCAGCGTCTTCCACCATGTTGCGTCGGCCACGATCGCGCCGTGCACAAAAGACTTCACCCGCTCGAACGAGGCTCTCGATCGCGGCGCGATGGTCTGCTCGCTGAAATTGGATTTCAACAGCAGAGCCGGCCGCCGGACCACCTGCGTCACGGCTCAGCTGCGAGCGAACGAGATTAACAAGTCGTTAGGCGCGGCGGCGCGGGACTTGCAGAAATGTTCGCTCGATCGTGGAGCGAAATTTTGTTCCTTCCGCAGCGGGGTTGAGAACGATGCCGCCCGCGATCGTGGCCCGGCCGGAAGAATCGCGAAGGATGAAACGATCGCCGGCAAAGACAAAGAGCGGCTTCGTGCAGCGCAGCCGCGCGATGGATTTTTCTCCCGGCAGCAATTCGCGACGATCGAGCAAGGTGATCCGGGCGGTAAAGCGCGCGCTCCCGTAGTGCAGCTGGATGACGGAGCCGCTTTTCAGCGGACGCGCATCGGATGGCGCGCGCTCGATCACGGCGTCGATCGTCCGGCTCGCCTCCTCGTTTTCGAGCGGTGGTCAAAACGGTTCCACGCGGAATGTCCTCGAGGCGGAGATCGGGGAGATTGAGCGCGGTTCGCGTCGCCGGGAGAGCGACTTCGAGCGATTGATTGTGGCTTTGGATCGCTCGCACCCGGGCGCGGAGATTCTGCGGCTGGAGCGAGACGGTTTCGCCTTGTTTGAGTGTTCCGCCGGTCAGGGTCCCGGTCACGACCGTTCCCGTCCCGCGCACGGTGAAGACGCGGTCGACAAACAACCGCGGCTTGCCGATGTCCGGCGCGGCGGGAGTGCTCGCGCACATCTCTGACAGGAGTTCGCTTCAATTCCTCCAGGCCGATTCCAGTGCGGACGGAAGTGAGCACGATCGGTATTTCGCCTAACGAGTGAGTTCCCAGTTTCTCCCGCACCGCCTTTTCGGTCTGGGCGGCATCGGCGAGATCGCATTTCGTGATCGCGATCACGACCCGGCGAACGCCGAGATAATTCAGGATCTGCCAATGCTCCTCCGTCTGCGGCATCCAGCCGTCGTCGGCCGCCACGACGAGGAGGGCGAGATCGATTGCGCCCAGGCCGGCGATCATGTTGCGGATGAAATCCTCGTGCCCGGGCACATCGATCAGGCCGAGCGACACGCCGGGCAACTCGAGATGGGCGAAACCAAGATCGATCGTGATCCCGCGCGCTTTTTCCTCGGGCAACCGATCGGTATCGACGCCGGTCAGCGCCTTGACCAGCGCGGTCTTGCCGTGATCGACATGGCCCGCCGTGGCGAGAATAAAGTTCTTCACGTCGACTTCTTGAGGGCGGCAAGGATGGCTTGATCCTGGGCGGGAAAGATCGTGCGCAAATCGAGCAGGAACCTGCCCCGGGCGATGTAGCCGATGATCGGCGGATTGTTCCTTCGCAAACGGCCGGCCAGTTCGTCCGGCGAAATCTTGTCGGGCTCCACTTCGAGGGCCACGGAAGCAATCGCCGAGCGCGGCAACGTGCCGCCGCCGATCTCCGCTTTGCAATCCACGAGCCGCGCCGTGAGCGGAAGTCGCGCGAGAGATTTGAGCAGCTTTTGGCCGCGTGCGCGCAGTTCCTCGTTGGGAATCTGCAACATTGCGTGAACCGGGACTTGCTCGCCGCGCAGATGCGCGTCGACGGTGGCGCCGAGTGCGGCCAGGACCAGCTTGTCGCAGCGCAGGGCGCGGAAGAGCGGTTCCTTCTTCAAGGGCGCCATGAAGCGCGCCTTCCCGGCGATGATTCCGGCCTGGGGTCCACCGAATAGTTTGTCGCCGCTGAAACAGACGAGATCCGCGCCACGTTTAAGGGTTTCGTTAGGTGTGGGTTCGTGCTCTTTGAGACCGAGCTTCTCGGTCGCAACGACTGCGCCACTGCCGAGGTCCTCGACAAAGGGGATTCGTTTGGAACGCGCCAGCCGCGCTAGCTCTTCGTTAGGTGCGGAACCCGCAAATCCGCTCATGTAGAAATTGCTCTGGTGCACTTTCAGGATCATCCCGGTCTCGGGTCCGATCGCTTTTGCATAATCGCCCAGCACCGTCTTGTTCGTGGCGCCGACTTCGCGCAGGCGCGCCCCGCTTGTTTCAAGGATCTCGCCGATCCGGAAACCGCCGCCGATCTGGACGAGTTCCCCGCGGGAAATGATCACCTCCGGTTTTCGCGACGTGAAATGGCGCACGATGAGGACGAGCGCGGCCGCGCAATTGTTGACCACGGTGGCGGCTTCCGCGCCGCAGAGCAGAGCGAGACTTTGTTCCAGATAAGCGGCGCGCTTGCCCCGGGCTCCGGTGGCGAGGTCGTACTCGAGATTGTTGTAGCTGGCCCCGATGTCCGCGAGCGCGCGCAGCGCCGCGGGGGCGAGCGGAGCCCGGCCGAAATTGGTGTGGAGAACGATGCCGGTGCCGTTGATGACCGGTTGCAGGCGAGTCTGGGCGTGGCGATCGAGCGCGCCGCGCAGATCGAGGACGATTTGTTCGAATGGAGGAATCTCTTCGCGTCCGCGGAGGGAAGCGAGATGTTGCCTAACGATTTGCGTGATCACCGGACGCGGCTGATCGAGCGCGCCGAGCGCCTCCAGAACTTTTCCAACCGCGGGGATAGCGCGGCGAGAGCTCATCTGGGTCGCGCAGTTTTCATTCTGCCAGAACGCTGATTAGTGGTTTTCGCTGTCGGACGATCTTTCCGATCACGGCGGCGCATGGCGCGTGGTGTTCGCTCAGCAACTGAAGCACTTCATCCAAACGCCTCGCGGGGACACAAAGGAGCAGCCCGCCGCTGGTTTGGGCGTCGGCCAGGAGGAGGCGCCGCGAGAGTGGCGTCTTGTTCCACTCCACATCCGGCTTGGCGGTCTTGAGGTTCTGCCGGGTGCCGCCGGGAACGCAGTCGCGCTCGATCAAGCTGAGGATTTCTTCACTGATCGCCGGGACATCGCTGACGAAAATCTCCGCGCTGACCCCGCTGGCGCGGCACATCGAGGCCAGATGACCGAGCAGGCCGAAGCCGGTGACGTCGGTCGCAGCGCGAACGAGGCCGCGCTCGGCGAGGTCGGCCCCGATTACGTTCACGCGTGACATCAGGGCGATGACCGATTCCGTCAGGCCACGACTCGTTAGGCCTTTTTTGATGCCGGTGGTGGCGATGCCAGTACCAAGCGGCTTGGTCAGGACGAGCCGATCGCCCGCTCGCGCCCTCGCGTTGGTCAGCATTTTTTTCGGGTCAACCATACCCGTTACAGCGAGGCCGTAGATCGGCTCGGGATTGCGGATGGTGTGTCCGCCGATGATGGCGCAGCCGACTTCGCGCGCTTTCTCGAGGCCGCCGCGAAGGATGGTGGCGATGGTTTTCTCGGAAACAAAATCGGTCGGCATGCCCATGATGTTGAGCGCGGTGAGCGGACGGCCGCCCATGGCGAAGACGTCGGAGAGGGCGTTGGCCGCGGCGATTTGGCCGTAGGCGAACGGGTCGTCCACGATCGGGGTGAAAAAGTCGGTTGTTTGCACAAGGGCGCGGTCGCGATCGAGACGGAAAACCCCGGCGTCATCGGCGGTGGCGGAACCGACGAGAACGTTGCGATTCTTATACTGCGGGAGCTGACGCAAAACTTGCCTCAGGGCCTGTTGGCTCAACTTGGAAGCTCAGCCGGCGCAGGACGAGAGCGAAGTCAGGGTGCGAATCTGTTCGCGCGACATGCGGACCACCTCCTTTCGTTAGGGGGAAAGGGAGAAAGGCGGAGAGGATAGGAATCGAACCTACCTCGGCCGGTAAGGACCGACGGCGATTTTGAAGATCGCGAGGGCCACCAGGCACCCTTCACTCTCCTGGGAGTGGAAAACGTCCAACGTCCAACGTTGAACGTCCAACGTTGAACGAAGAGGGGGGAAGATTGCGCCGACCGGCTATTTAAGCTTTTTGATCTGGCTAACGACGGCGTCGAAGTCCGGCCATTCGCCGGAATCGAGTTTGGAATGGAGCAGTTTGCCATTGGCGCTGACTTCGAAGGCGCCGCCGCTCGCTGGGACGAGGGTGAGCGACGCGATCCGATCGCCGAGCTCGAGAATCTTAGCCGCCAAACTGACGGCTTTCGGCGCGTAGTTTCAAACGCTGCAATACTCGATCCGGATCTCGGTTTTCATCGCTCCCCCCTTCCGCTGCGAAGTTATGGGTGCGGCCGCAACCGGTCAAGGCAGCCCGCCTGCTCGTTAGGCGGCGACGGCGTTGGCGGCGCGCTTGCGGGCGTTGGCGTCGAGGACGCGCTTGCGCAAACGGAGCGACTTCGGAGTCACTTCCACATACTCATCCGCTCCGATGTACTCGATCGCACGCTCCAGGGTCATCTTTAAGGGCGCTTCCAATTGGATGCCTTTGCCGTCACCCTGGCTGCGCATGTTGGTGAGGTTTTTCGCCTTGCAAGGATTCACCGGGAGATCTTCCGGGCGCGCATTTTCGCCAATGATCATCCCCGCATAAATTTCTTCCTGCGGTCCGATGAACAGCTTGCCGCGCGCCTGAATATTGTTCAGCGAATAGGCCTTGCTCGTGCCGGCTTCCATCGAAACCATCACGCCGCGGTTGCGGCCTTCGAGTTCGCCTTTGAAGGGAGCATACTCGCGGAAGATGTGGCTCATGATTCCCTCGCCCCGGGTCAGGTTGACGAGATCGCTCTCGAAACCGATCAGGCCGCGGGTGGGGATGATGGCCTCGACGCTGACGCGAGTGGCGTGGTGATCCATGCTGACGACTTCGCCTTTGCGAGCCGCCATCGCCTGCAGGACGTCGCCCAGGTTGTCGTTAGGCACTTCCGCGTAAAGAGTTTCGATTGGCTCGAGCAGGCTGCCATTTTCGTCGCGTTGGAAGATGACTTCCGGGCGGGAGACCATGACTTCGAAGCCTTCGCGGCGCATTTGTTCGACCAGGACCGCGATCTGCATTTCGCCGCGCGCGTTCACTTCGAAGGCACCGGAGGATTCCGTGTCCTTGACCGCGAGGGAGACGTTGCCGCGGGTTTCGCGGATGAGGCGCTCGCGCACGTGGCGGGCGGTGACGAATTTGCCTTCGCGACCGGCGAAGGGTGAGTCGTTGACCAGGATGCGCATCCGGATGGTGGGCGGATCGATGTCGACGAACTGGAGCGGGGTGCGCTCTTCGCGGTCGGTCAGAGTTTCGCCGATGTAAACTTCTTCGAAGCCGGTCAGGCCGACAATGTCGCCCGCGCTGGCGTGCTGGGTCTCGACCTGCTGCATGCCGGCGTAGGTGTAGAGCGCGGTGACGTTGCTGCGCTCGCGGCGTCCATCGCGATGGATGCAAACGATCGGGTCACCGACCGTGACGCGGCCGCTGACGATGCGTCCGAGGGCGATGCGGCCGAGGTAATCGCTGTAGTGCAGGTTGGAGACGAGCATCTGGAAATAGGGCTCGGTCGCGATGGTGGGAGGCGGGATAAATTTGATGATCGCCTCGAAGAGCGGGGTCATGTCCTCGCTGTTCTCGTGGATTTCGCGCATGGCGAAGCCGTTCTTGGCGCTGGCATAAACGATCGGGAAATCGAGCTGCTCGTCGTTCGCTTTCAGTTCGACGAAGAGATCGAAGACCATGTCGAGGACCTTGTGCGGACGAGCGTTTTCGCGATCGACTTTGTTGATGACGACGATCGGCTTGACCTTGTTCTCGAGCGCCTTTTTCAGAACGAAACGGGTCTGAGCCTGCGGACCGTCGTGCGCATCGACCACGAGCAAAACGCCGTCGACCATTTTCATGATCCGCTCCACTTCGCCGCCGAAATCGGCGTGGCCGGGCGTGTCGACGATGTTGACGCGGTAACCGTTCCAGTTAAAAGCGGCGTTCTTGGCGCGAATAGTGATGCCCTTTTCGCGCTCGAGATCCATCGAGTCCATCATGCGCTCCTCAGTCTTTTGGTTGGAGCGAAAGGTTCCGGATTGGCGGAGGAGTTGGTCGACGAGCGTGGTCTTGCCGTGGTCGACGTGGGCGATAATGGCGATGTTGCGGATTTTGTCCATGACGTTGAGTGCCTCGTCGGGCATAAGCAGGCGCGCCGCCTACCGGAGCGATTCTGGCATTCCGCCAGAGCTGCGGACTGCCTACGAGGAGCGCGGAATATGGACGCGGGTGCCCCCAGCGTCAACCCGGGGCGGAAATCTGCGTTTTCCGCCCGTCTCGAACGTGAGATTTCTTCCTATTTTGGGGGCGGCAACTTTTTTTGGGAATAAAAGTCGACCGCCGGAAATCGGACAGCCGTTGTACCAATATTATTTATGAAAACACGTCGCACCATGATCAAAGTGCCACCAATTATGGGGGCATTGCTGTTTCTCTGTCTAGCGGTCGCCAGTGTTCACGCACAGCGGCCAAGCTCGGCCTGGGGCACCATCCCCAGTCCGAATGCCGGTTTCGGGCCTAACGAACTCTTCGATGTCGAAGTCCTGTCGGAAAACGACATCTGGGCGGTGGGCAATTTCGGTGATTTTGTGGCGCCGGAGCCGCAAGTGCAGCATTGGGATGGGACGAGTTGGCAACTGGTGACGCTGCCGGGCGAGTTCATCGGCGATCTGCTCGGAGTCTCGGCCGTCTCGGCCAACGACGTCTGGTTCGTTGGCGGCGCGGCCTCGACGGGCGAGACCTTCATTTTCCACTGGGATGGAACGAGCATCACCCGGGTAACGAGCCCAAATCCCGGGCTTTTCAACCGGCTTTATGACGTGGTCGCGCTCGCGCCTAACGACGTCTGGGCGGTGGGCGAGTATGCCAGCGGTGGGGTGAGCAAGACTTTGATCGAGCATTGGGACGGGACCCAGTGGAGTGTCGTGCCGAGCCCAACTACCCGGAACGAATACACCCAGCTCCTCGGGGTGGCGGCGGTGAGCGCGAACGATATCTGGGCGGTGGGCGAGGCGGGATCGAAACCGTACGCCCTGCATTGGGATGGCACGACCTGGCAGCAGGTGACTACTCCCGACCTCCCGTTCTCGCGCTTTGCGGATGTCTCGGCCACTTCGGGTGGCGAAGTGTGGGCGGTCGGTGATTCCAGCAACGGCACCTTGACCGCGCGCTGGACGGGAGCGGCATGGGAGGTGGTGCCGAGTCCCAGTCCGGGGGGCCTTATCAACGACCTAAATGGCGTGGTCGTCCTGGCGCCGGACGATATTTACGCGGTGGGTTACTATGATATCTCGGGCGACTGGAAAACCCTCGCGCTGCATTACGACGGTACGCAATGGACCCAGGTGCCGAGTCCTTCGCCCGATCCGTCGATTAATCTCTTCAACGGAGTCGATGCCGACGGCGGAAACAATGTCTGGGCGGTGGGCCAGTCCGAGGGAACGCTGATCGCGCGACTAAACAGCAGCACGTTCGAGGCGGTGCAGAGCGCCAACGCCGGCTTGGGAAGCAACGAACTCAATAGCATCTCCGCCCTTTCGCCCACTGACATCTGGGCGGTCGGTGAAGCCGAGAGCGACTCGCTCAGCATGCACTGGGACGGCGTCTCCTGGAGTCTCGTGCCGGTGCCCGACCTGGCGCTGGACGCTCCGCTGGAAGGGGTGGAGACCTTCGCCAGCGACGACGTCTGGGCCGTCGGGTATATGGGCGAGCCGAGCAGCTTGAATTCCAGCAACGTGATCCTGCATTGGACGGGAAGCGCCTGGAACGTCGTGCCGAGCCCAAATCCGGGCCGAAACAGCGTGGACAAACTCCACGATGTCCAAGGCGCTGCGCCGAACGACATCTGGGCCGTAGGTGAGCATTGGGATCGCAATGGGAACCAGCTCGCAACGATCCTGCGTTATAACGGCGCAACCTGGACGGAGTTCCCGAATGCCTGCGGTGGGCCGCTCTTCGGCGTCACCGTCCTGGCGCCGGACGATGTCTGGGCCGTGGGCTGGCAGAGCTGTCACTTCGACGGCACCACTTGGACGCAGATTCCGATCCCGCCCTCCGGCGGAGGTGATACCCTGCTCGACGTTTCGGCCGTGTCCTCAAACGACGTCTGGGCCGTTGGCAATAGCGTCTTCTGCGACGGCTTTGACTGCGATTTCTTCTCCTATGCGATCCACTGGGATGGAAACAACTGGACGTTGACCGAGCCACCCGGCACCTCCCTCGGCGGAGTGCAGGCGCTGGCATCGAACAACGTTTATGCGGTGGGCACTTTCAGTCTCGGCACGGTGATCACTCGCTGGACGGGGAGGAACTGGAAGCTTGTCCCGAGTCCCGATCCGGAGGCGGGCGGCGGCTTGAACGAGATCACGGCCACACCCGGCAAGCTTTGGGCGGTCGGATCGTTCTACGATGATGATTTCGAGCAGCGCACGCTGGTCGTGGATACTCCCTCGGCCACCCAAGGCACCGTCACCGGGAACGTGGGAGTAAGCGGCGCGACCGTGTCGTGGTTTGGCGCGGTCAACGGCTCCACCACCACCGACGTCTTCGGCAATTACGCCGCCGCCGGTTTGCCGGCGGGAACCTACACGCTCGTTGCCACGGCGGAGGGCTGCGATCCGGCGGCCGACAGCGTGCGAGTGGTCGCGGGAAGAACGGTGCGGAAGAATCTGGCGGTCGACTGCGCTTTCAAACCGCTCCGACCGGACAGTCGTTAGGCTGTCCCAACTGGATCTCACAACAAAAACGGCAGGCCATTTCTGGCCTGCCGTTTCCGGTTGAGTTGTTGTTAGGTTATTCCAGCGGTTCGTTGACCGCGGCTTCCGCATTGATGAAGCCGTAGCCATCGAGCACGGTGTATCCTTGGCCGATTCTGTTCACGAAGACACCGGAGAAGGCCCCGGCGCTGGTCATGCCACTGAAGGTCATGCCGCCAGGAGCGAGCACGCCCTCAGGAATGAGGACATTGGCTCCCAGGAGATCGGCCGAGTTGCCGCCGACGGTGCCGTTCGGCCCGAAAGCGTCCGCTTCGTCGCGATCCACACCGAAGTTGTAGCCTTCACGTCGGGTCAACGCGCCCGGCGCGATGTCCATCGTGAGGGTGTAGAAGTGAGTTCCGACAAGAGCAGGCGGCGGCGCTTGATTGGAAAGCGTGCCGGTGATGTCGCTCGACATGACGCCTCTCAAGGCACCCAGAGTGAATGGGAACCCGAGCGTCGGCGGCCGGTTGTCAAAGACAAGGCCGGGACGCGAGGTGAATCCAACTTCGGTATCGACCGGCTCGGTCGTGTTGCCCGCGGTCGCATCGGTCGCTTCCGGATTGAGGACGAGCTGATTAAGGCTGCCCTCGCCCTGGAAGAGGACCTGGAATGCATTTGGATTCATCGTGCTGATGAGGCTGCTGCCGTCAGATTCCATCCGGATGTTGACCCGGGAAGGACCCGGGGCGAGCGCTCTGCCACGCGCCTGATAGGGATCGAGGTCGTGGTGGAAAGCGCTGCGCTGCAACACCCCGCGCATCTGCTCCGGCGTCACCGAACCCGGACCGCCGTTCGCTTCCAGAACCAGAGCCGCGATGGCCGCAGCATGCGGCGCGGCGGCGGAGGTGCCGAAGAAGTTCGGGAAAACGTCCTTGTCCTGGCTCGCATCGGCCGAGAAGAACGTATTGTTCGCGCCGTCCATCGCCGCCATGTCGGGCTTTTGCCGGACTTCGGGCTGCGGAAGGCGATTGTTATCCTTGTCGAAGACAATGATGGACGGTCCCGGCGAGGAGAAACCTTCCGGAATGAATGGCGGATAGAAGGCGTAGGCCGCAACACCGTTTCCGCCCGCGGCCGAGTTGTGGCCGAAGGTAATTGGCGTGTTGGTATACGTGAAATACTCCTGCGGTTCACCCGAGGTGAAGGTCACGTAGCGCACCCGGCCAGCCGGCTGCGGATCGGCCGGCGGCGTATTCGAACGCGCGATCACAACCTGCACGATGTTGCCAGCCGTGGTCTGGCTCGGCAGGATCTGCGCGATCTCGACCGGACGTCCCGTCTGGATGTTGTTCTCACCGGTCGCACCGATGAACGTGCCATCGCCCTTGAAGAAGAGGATGTTGAAATCGGTCGTGACCAGTTGCTGGCAGCCGTCGATCACTTCGTCGACCGAATAATCGTAATCGCCACCGGTTTGGGTGCCGAATTGCGTCACCCGCACGGTGTAGATACCGGTCTGGTCTAGTCCGATGACGAGGAGTTCATCGATGCCGGTGTCCTGCACGATAATCGAAGTGTTATCCGGCGCGATGAGCTCGATGATGGAATCGAAAACCGTCGCATCAGGATGGTCGGTGACCGTGATCTGGACGCAGTCTCCGGCCGTGCCGGGGAAGGTGAAATCGTCGAAACCGCCGGGCGGGACCGTCCCGGTTCCACTCACGATGTTGTCGCCAATGGTGATCGGGTTGACGTTGTAAGGATCGTCCCACTGGAAGTCGAAGATCGCTGCCAGGGTGCCGGTGCTGCTGCCGCCGATGAGGACGCTTTGCGCGATGTCTTTCCGCCGGGCGCAGAATTAAAGTTATGAAATCCACCCGCGTAAAGCTCCGGCGGAACGCCCGCCGAGATTGATGTTGGTTCCGTCCGTGGCCGAGCCGTCGTTAGGGACGAACCGGTAATCGGAATAATAACCCTGTGTCGCGGGCCGATTGCCGGCCGACGAGAAATAAGAGACGCCCTGCGCCGCAACATCATCCACCGCGCGGGCCACGATCGTGTCCTGGAACATGCCTTCGGCAAAATAAATCACGTCGTCGACGATGACGTGCGCTCCGGCATCAGCCAGGGCACGAATGTTATTGCCGAAGCCGACTTCGCCCGTGTTGGCGGTGGCGAAAGCAAGGTCTGCCGCCGGCGCCATATCGTGCACGATCTGGCACATGGCGCGGCCTTCATCGCTGCTCGCGGGGAAATCCTCGAGCACGAGGACCGGGGTCGAATTATTCGGATTGCCCGGACCGGGGAGATCGCCGGAGGCAATGTCTTCATCGGCGCCAATCGAACCCCCGTTGGTGTCAAAGGAGTTGGAAAGGACACCGACCAAAATGCCAGCGCCCGTGATTCCGCTGACCGGGACGTCGTCCTGATTGGTGATCTGATCGACTCGATGCTGGTGAACGCCCTGACTGGTCGTCGCACCGACATCAAAAACCGGGGCCAGGCTCAAGTGGACGGACCTCACGCCAGCCGTATTCGCCAGTTGCGTCACCCGCGCCGCCGGGACGTAGACGTCCATCACGCCGCCCCTGACATCAACGGCCTTGATCACCACATCCTTGAGTTTCGCCACGGCTTCGCGAGCCGCAGGATTTTTCAGGTAAACGGTGACCAGCAGACGGCCCTGCGCGTCGCGCCTGGAGCGTTCGCCCATGTCGACATTGGCGCCGACACCCGGTGCGGCAATTTTTTTGCCGGACTTGGCGGCCAAATCCCGGGCGACGACTTTTTGCAAATCGGTGCCGATATTTTTCGGGTTTTGCGTGGCAGCGGAGAGGAGGGTGGGCCCGGCCAGGCTTAAACACACGGCTAACGAAAGAAGTGTGCGCTTTGGCGAGGCCGACGTTAGGCGCCGGAGGCGCGATCGGAGAGTTTTTCTCAAAAGAGAGTGTTTTTTCATTTATTGTAAGTGGTTTCTTTAACTGCGTTTACGCGCCCTGTCAGCAAGACAGACGGCGGCGAAGAACACATGTTTTACCCGGCGATCGCTGGCCGAGTCAATCCTTTTCCGGAAAAAAAGGTTACAGCCGCGTAATAGAACGCACGTTACGTAAATCGCGAGACCTCGGAAATCGCGGCCTAACGGACCGCGGCTTCAGGCGGGCTCGGTCTGGAGCTCGGCTACCGGGTCGACCCACTTGCCGTGCTCCCGAATCAAGTCCTGCAACCGGTCGACGGCCTCGGCTTCCGGGATGTTGAATTTCACGGCCGTTTTACCGACGTAGAGATTCACTTTCCCGGGCGCGCCGCCGACGTAGCCGAAGTCCGCATCCGCCATTTCGCCCGGGCCGTTCACGATGCAGCCCATGATCGCGATCTTGACGCCTTTGAGGTGGACGGTGGCGGCTTTTATTTTCGCGGTGGTGGTCTGGAGATTGAAAAGCGTCCGACCGCAGGAGGGGCAGGCGACGTAGTCGGTCTTGAAAATCCGGGTCCCGGCTGCCTGGAGAATATTGTAGGAAAGGCGTAGCGCCTGACCCGGCCCGTGCTCGCCTTGGACCAAAATGGCGTCGCCGATGCCATCGCACAGGAGCGAGCCGATGTTGGTCGCCGCGGTCAGAAGGGTGGGCAGAAATTCCGCGTCCGGATTTTCCGAAACCGTTAGGCTGTCTTTCAACAGAATCGGATGCCGCCGATCGAGCTTGGCCGCGAGCAGCCGATAGGCCGCGATCAACGGCAGGTCGAGTCCGTCGGCCACTGCGACCAGTTTCGCATCCGCTTCCCGGTTCACGGCGGCGATGGCCGCGTCGTCGCGGGGATCGATCTCGATCACGCCCGAACTTTCGTAAACGAACTCCGGTTTGTAGTCGCCCATGCGATCGACCTTGTGCGCGACCTTGTCGAAGTTAGCCTGGCGAATGGCAACGCGAACGGTTTCCTCGCCGCCCAGTCGCACCTCGCCGACCGCGATCGCGGCGCTCTCGCGGCGTTGATAAGAAAACGGATCGAAGGAAAGGCCGTTCGCAGGAGTTATCAGCGCCGGGGAGGCGGATAACGCCGCCGCCCGCGTCGTCTCGACCAGCGCGCGCGCGACGGGAATCTCGTGGATGCTGTCCTCCGTTAACGAAACCCGGATGGTGTCGCCGATGCCGTCGCGCAAAAGCGAGCCGATCCCGATCGCGCTTTTGATCCGCGCGTCTTCGCCTTCGCCGGCTTCGGTCACGCCGAGATGGATCGGGTAATTCCAATCCGCCCCTTCTTCGCGCAACCGCGCCACGAGGAGGCGGTAGGCCGCGATCATCACTTTCGGGTTACTCGATTTCATCGAGAAAATGAGCGCATGATAATCGAGCGCGCGCGCGATGCGGGCGAACTCGAGCGCGCTTTCCACCATCCCGAGCGGAGTGTCGCCATAGCGGTTCATGATCCGGTCGCTGAGCGAGCCGTGGTTCGTCCCGATGCGCATCGCGATCCCGCGCTCGAGACAGAGCCTAACGAGCGGGGTAAAACGCTCGCGGATTCGCTCCAGCTCGGCGGCGTATTGCTCGTCGGTGTACTCGATGATCTTGAACTTCTTCGAGTCGGCATAATTGCCCGGGTTGATCCGGACTTTATCGACCCATTTGGCCGCTTCCATGGCGGCTTCCGGTTTAAAATGGATGTCGGCCACGATCGGCACGTCGCAGCCACGCTCGCGCAATCCCTTCACGATGTGCTGGAGGTTGGCCGAATCCTTCACCGTCGGCGCGGTGATCCGTACGATCTCGCAGCCGACCTGGGCCAGCTCGAGCGATTGCGCGATCGAAGCCTCGGTGTCCATCGTGTCGCAGGTGATCATCGACTGGACGCGAATCGGGTTCGGGCCGCCGACCCCGACATGGCCGACCATCACTTCGCGGGAAACGCGGCGCTGGTAGGAAAGAAGATCGTCGCAGTAGGAAGGGCGGGTCATATTCGTCGTTCAGCGCGGCACAGAACGATAGCAAAGCACGAAGCGCCCTGCTTCGAAACCCGTCTTCTGCGCCCTACGGACTCGGGCTCGCCTGCACCTCGGCCGCGGGTGCGGCATCGCCGCGCTTATCGCCGAGCCAATCGCCGACATCGAAAAAGCTGACGTAAGCGATGTAGCCGATGATCAAAACCGCGCAGCCGGTCTGCACGATCTCGAGCACGCGAATGTTGACCGGCTTGCGCCGCACCGCCTCGACCAACGCGAGGACAATGTGCCCGCCGTCGAGGACCGGAATCGGGAGCATGTTCAGGATCGCGAGGTTCACATTGAGGATGACGCTGAACCAGAGCGCGAGCTGCCAGCCGCGATCGCTCTCGAAGAGCAAATAATAAATCCGCACGATCCCGACCGGGCCGCTGAGGTGCTGCAACTTCACGTCGGACTTGGGCGAAGCCACCGCCTCGATCGTGTTTAAGGTGCTCGTGACGCTGTCGTAGACCTGTTCGATCGGATTCGGATGCGCGATGGTCAATTTCCCCGTCGTGTCCCAGGCAATGCCGATCCGCGGCACCATTTTGCCCTTGGTCATCAAGGGCATCGGCGTGAGCGCGGTCTCAAAGCGACGATCGCCCCGCTGCACGTCGAGTTTCAGCTCCTCCTTCGGATGTTGCCGGATGTAATCCGCCAGCGCGATCGCGTTGTACATCGGCTGTCCGTTGAAGCCCTGGATGACATCGCCCGGCTGCAACCCGGCCGCCGCGGCGGGCGAGTCGGCTTCCACCTCGTCGATGATCGGCTTCGACGCGGGATAAATCAGCACCTGCCGCACGCTCTTGCGCCGCCATCCGCTGGTCGCCGCGATGTATGGCGTGACTGAAACTGAAACCTGCTGTCCGTTGCGATCGACGACGAACGGGATCTGATCGCCTTCGCTCCGGATCACATTCCAGGTCACGCTGTCGCTCATCCCGGAGAATCGCGTCACCGGTTTGCCGTCCACTTCGAGAATCTTGTCGCCGGCTTTGAGCCCGGCTTTTTCCCCGGGCGAGCCCGGCTCCACATAACCAATGACTGTCGTCGTGTCTGCCTCGCCGACGGGATGACCGATGGCCCAGACCAAAGTGGCGAAAACAACCGCCAGCAACATACTGAAAAGCGGCCCCGCCACTGCCACGATGATTTTATCGAGGACGGAAATCCGCGGCAGCTTGGCTCGATCGGTCTCGGTTTCGCCCTCGATGATATCCATCGGCGCGAGCTGCGGGAGCGCGACAAAGCCGCCGAAAGGAAGCGAGCCTAACGAGTACTCGACGCCGTTGATCGTTTTCTTCCAAAGCGGTTTGCCAAACCAGACCCCGAACTTCTCGATCACCAGTCCGCGCCAGCGCGCGGCCAGGAAATGGCCCAGTTCATGGACCACGATGAGGAGGTTAAAGAGAACGATAACCTCCAGCAGGATAAAAATGATGCGTAGGACGTGCAGAAACATGGCGCTCGGAACTGGCGGACTTTAACGGGCCAAATCAGCGGCCCGGCCGGCGGCTTCCTCGCGCGCCCAGCAATCGGCTTCCAATATGGCATCCAGCGATGGGTTGGCAACGGAGGTGTGGCGGTTCATCACTTCCTCGACCAAACGCCAGATGCTCGGAAAGGAAATCCGGCGATCGAGAAAAGCTGAGACAGCGACTTCATTGGCGGCGTTCATTACAGCAGGCAGGGTGCCGCCGGTTTCGCCCGCGCGCCGGGCGAGATTGAGCGCGGGAAAATCGTCCAGCCGCGGCGCGGCGAATTCCAGCTTCTGGAGTTTGCCGAAATCGAGCGGCGGGAGGGAGTTTGGCACCCGCTCGGGCCAGGTGACGGCGTATTGAATCGGAAAACACATGTCGGAATGCGAGAGCTGCGCCAACACCGAGCCGTCGGCAAACTCGACCATCGAGTGCACGATGCTTTGCGGATGCACGACCACTTCCACCCGCGCCATCTCGACCCCGAAGAGCCAATGCGCCTCGATCATTTCCAGTCCCTTGTTGAAGAGGGTGGCGGAATCGATCGTGATCTTCGGGCCCATGCTCCAGGTCGGATGCTTCAGCGCCTGCGCGGGAGTGATGGAGGCGAATTGGTCGCTCGGGGTCTCGCGGAACGGGCCGCCCGACGCGGTCAGGATGATGCGGCGGAGATCAGAAACGTCCAACGTCGAACGTTCAACGTCCAACGCCGAACTTTCTCCCTTCGACGTTCGATGTTCGACGTTCAGCGTTCGACGTTTCCCTTCGAGGCATTGAAAAATCGCATTGTGCTCGCTATCCACCGGCAGCACTTGCAGCCCCTTCGCAGCCGCGCCCTGCATGACCGCTTCGCCCGCCATGACGAGGATTTCCTTGCTCGCCACCGCCAGGTCTTTCCCGGCCTCGATCGCCGCCAGCGCCGGGCGCAATCCGCCGGTGCCGACGACTGCGACCAGGACCATTTCCGCGTTCGTTAGGCAGGCAATTTCCACCAGCCCTTCTTCGCCCGCGAAAATCTTCGGCTTGTAATCCAGGTTGGCGCAGAGCTCGCCGAGATGCGCTTCATCCACCAGGCAGATCGCTTCCGGCCGGACGAGGTTGGCCTGCGCCGCCAGCTTCTTCGCGTTCGACTTCGCCGCCAGCCCGACGATTTCCATCCGCTCCGGGATATCGCGCGCCACCTTCAGGGCGCTCTCCCCGATCGAGCCGGTCGCGCCGAGCACAACTACGCGTTTGCGTTTCATAAATGGACAGGATTTACAGGATTAAAACGGATTCCAGAATCCCCCAATCCCGAAAATCCTGTTAATCCTGTCTCTCTTTCCTACGGAACGCGAATCACCAGCCGCAGATAGAAGAACAAAAGCGGCGCGGTGAAGAGCAGACTATCGACGAGATCGAGCGCGCCCCCGATTCCCGGCAGCATGTTGCCGGAATCCTTCACCCCGGTGCTGCGTTTGACGATCGATTCCGCCAGGTCACCAATGATTGCGGCGAAACCCAGGAGCAACCCGAGCACGATCGAGTGCGTCCACGTCAGGACCGAAAGGTGCCCCGGCATGAGGGCAAACAACCCCATGCTCGCAAGCAGCGAAAAGGCGAGCGCGCCAAAGAATCCCTCCCAGGTCTTCTTCGGGCTGATGTGCGGCACCATCTTGTGTTTGCCGATCACGCTGCCGGTGAGATACGCCCCCATGTCGCTGAATTTCGTGATCGCGATGCAATAGAAAACGTAGAACTGACCCGTCACCTCCCCGTTAGGCGTGCGCGGTGTGACGTAAACGATCTTGGTGATGAAATTGAAAAGCCAGAGGACGTAAAGCAGCCCGAAGAGGGTGTAAGCCATCGTCCGCAGCGGCTCGTCGTCGCGCAGACTGTCGAACATTTGCCGGGTAAAAACGGTCAGCAAAAAAAAGAGCAGCACCGCCACTTCGAAGTCGTAGGAGCGGGCCGGCCCGTACTTGGCGAAGTAATAAAAACTCCCGACGAGCATGACCGCGCCGCAGATCATGGCCGTGATTTTAAAATTCGGCAGGCCCTTGTGATCGAGCATCCCGTAAAATTCCCAGAGCGCGATCATGCCGACCACGCCGATGAGGGCGAAAAAGCCCAGCTCATAGCCGGAAAAGATGATCAGGAGCGCGACCGACCAGAGCACGAGCGTGCTCGCAAAACGAAAGATGAACGTCAGGCGAGCGGTTGTTGGCGAGGCCGAAGGTCGTTCCACAGTTGCGGGCATGCAGTCAGCACCTTCCCCGTCGTTAAGAAAAATGTCCACCCCAGACCTCAGGTTCCGCATCGGAACGCGACAGACTGCTGCAACTCTCCTTCGGGTCGTTGCACGGTCTGAAGGACGCGTCCGGCCGCGATGGTAGCGCGCGCGCGCGACCGCCGAGCTGGAAATGGAGCACCACAACGATCGGCGATCACGCTCGCGGGCAAGCGCCCGAGGTTGCAGGCCAGCCCGAGGAGAGACGATCCGCGTCGCTTCCCGCTTGGTCGGGGCTAAGGTTACTCGCCTTCTGTGATTGTAACTTCCCCTGCTGCCACCCTGCGGACGCTCTGAATGAGGCCGCTCGGCCATTGCACCGTAATGCCTTGGATCCGCCGCGCCGCGCCGAGACCGAAGTGGAGCGGAGTTGAGCCCTGACCGTAAAAGTGGCCATCGGCGCCGTTCATCTCGCGATATTGTTTCACCCGACCGGTTTGGACTGTGACTTTTGCTCCTAAACCCTGGCGGTTACTTACCGTCCCCACCAGCTTGACCTTCAACCAGTTATTTTCGTTCCCGCCGTTATGAAGCAGGAACTGCGGACCGCGAATAAAGTCGGTGTTATCTTCTCCATTCGTTACAAAAAGATCGAGGAAGCCATCGTTATCATAGTCACCCCAGGCGGCGCCCCGGCCACGACTTACCACGAGCGACTGGACGCCTGTCTCCAGTGCGACATCGCTAAAGGTACCATCATGATTATTTCGGTAGAGGTAATTCGGTCCTTTCCCTTCCGGATCACTTCCCGAGTTGACAACGTATAAGTCGAGATAGCCATCGTTATCGAAGTCGCCCCAGACGGCTGCGCGGTTATTGCTGACAACACCAAGACCCGATTGATCGGAGACATCAGTAAAAGTGCCGTCGCCGTTATTTCGATAGAGCGTTTGTTTGTAACCGATGTCCGTTCCTCGGGGGATGAAGAGATCGAGATCGCCGTCATTGTCGTAGTCGGCCATCGCGATCCCGCGGCCATGATTCAAGGGCAATAAGCCAGTCTCTGCGGTCGCCTCCACAAACGTCCCGTCTCCGTTGTTGCGAAAGATCGTATCTCTTGGAGGGTTACCGCGCAGGGTGGAAGTGCAAATGATATCGGCCAGGCCGTCGTTGTCGTAATCGGCAAAGACGCATTCGACGTAGCGCAGTTCGCCCAGCCCCGCCAGCGCCGTCACATCAGTGAAGGTGCCGTCCCCGTTATTTCGGTAGAGCACCATGTCGCTCTTTAGGTTTCCATCCAATAGGTCGAGATAACCATCGTTATCGTAATCTGCCCAAGCCATACTCCGGCCGCGACCCCAGGTATTGATCACCCCGGCGTCCTCGCCCCTGTTTATGAACTGACCGCCGACATACTGAAAAAGCTGGTCCTTCTTCATCCCCAGGGTCGAGCCGCCGGCAGCTCCTATCGTGATGCTGAGATCGAGATCCCCGTCGTTATCGTAATCCGCCCAGGCCGAACCATGTCGATCTCCGGGTCCGGAGATGCCGGAAGTTGCAAAGATATCGGTGAAAGTTCCGTCACCGTTGTTTTTATATAGAAAAGGCGTCGTGTTGAAGTGGTTATCGGCAAAGAGATCGAGATTTCCGTCGCCGTCGAAGTCGCCCCAGATCGGGTTGCTAAAGGTGTAACCTTGAGTCTGCATTCCCGCCGCCGTCGTCATGTCGGTAAAGGCGGGCAAATCGGCGCAAGCATGTCGGGCAAGGCCCGCGCCGACCAGGACGAAAACACAAATAAAGCGAGTCATGACCACAGGAGAAAAGACTTTCGGTTGTCCTTGTGCACCAATGAACAGTCGCGACGAGATTTTTGCTTTCGCCCTCAAACGTCAAGGATAAAACTTCTGGCCGCGAACAACAACGGCCGCGACAGAGGCACAGGGCTCAGGCGGTTCGTGGATTCAGAGTGGAGAAGCGTGCCGGATTCTCGGCTTGACTCTCGTTGGCTGGGCAGCCAATCATTCCCGCCGCAACCAGCCCATGATATGAGACCTTTCACGGGACGCGTTTCCCTGTTTTGTTTTTTCCAGGTTCTTGCGATCGCTCTCGCGACAGGGCAGACGCGGACTCATGGGCCGGTCATTGGAGGCGTGACAGACTCAAGCGCCCGCGTTTTTGTGCGGACCGACCAGTCGAGCAGTGTCGAACTGAGATATGGCACAGACCCGGACCTCGCGACCTACCAGGTTTCTGAAAGCCTCCAGACACAGGTCGAGAACGATTTCACGGCCATTTTCCCGCTTACCCTGCTGGACGCGGAGACGACCTACTACCTCAACCTCGTCGTGAATGGCGTGCCGGACCGCTCGGTGCCGCCTTATCCTCATTTTAAGAGCTTCGCGCCAAACACCGTGGCAAAAGATTTCAAGTTTGTCGTTCTGACTGATTTTAAGAACGTTAAGTCGCTCGTGGAACCCTCGACTACCTTTGCCAGTGCCGCGGCGGAAATGCCCGATTTTGTCTTTATCGGGGGCGATTTTGACCACCGCAATCCGAGGACGATCGAGGGCAAGCGAACCATGTTTCAAGGACTCTACGATCCGGCCACGCCGTTCATGAGCGATTTTGTGCCGCTGATCCTCGAGCGCAACGCGATCATGCATCAGTGGGACGATCACGACGCGGGGTCGAATAATGCTGACCGCCTTTATTCAGGATGGGACCTGAGCCAGCAGGTTTTTCAGGAGTATGTTCCGAGTTATCCGCTGCCTTCGGTCTCACCGGGAATCTGGCAGAAATTCAGCTACGCCCAGGCAGAATGCTTTGTTCTTGATTGCCGGAGCCAGAGAGATCCGGCAGACGACCCGGACCAGCCCGGCAAGAGTATGCTGGATGGAAATGACCTCGGCGCGACTGGCCAGTTACAATGGCTCAAAGATGGCCTCCTCGCCTCCACCGCTCGCTGGAAGATTATTTTTAGCTCGGTCATTACAAATCCAACGACCAAGGGTAATGACGCTTGGGGTGCTTATCAGACGGAATGGAACGACCTTAAGACATTCATCACGGGTAACAACATCAGTGGCGTCGTGTTCATCTCCGGTGACCTTCATCTAGGCGCGATCGATAACGGCGTCGCGGCGGGATTTCCCGAGATGTGCGTCGCGGGGGCGAACATGCAAGACGAGGAGCGTTGCTCGACCGCGGAGGAAGGAATCTGGAGTGAAGGCTATTTCGAAGATTCTTGTTCTGGTTATGGATTGGTCACGGTCCTGACCAATCCCGATCGCCTGATCCTTCAGGCAGTCGACGCGTCGGGCGCAGTTCGGATTGCTTCCACCGTTTCAGACATCCCCGCCATTCCGCCTTCCATCGTGGAGCAGCCAGCAAGTTACACCGTTCAGGTTGGCGCGACCGCCAGATTTCGTGTCAGCGCGACCGGCACCGAGCCGATCAGTTATCAGTGGAAAAAAAATGGGGTCGAGATCGTGGGAGCAACCCAGGCGAGGTACACCACTCCGCGCGCGACCGAATCGGACAACGGCTCGTGCTTTTCTGTCCTCATCAGTAACGTGGCCGGCACAGTCACGAGCACCGACGCCAAACTAATCGTCAAGGCGGCGGCGGGATTTTAGCCCGCACTCAGCTCCGAATCCGGGCGGACCGAATTCGCACTTCTCGCTTTCCTGTGTTCTCGATTCATCTAATCTTTCGCCGTGCAGAAAGAGAATGCAGGCATTGGTCAAGAAGGAGGCAAAGGAGGGCTTGTGGCTCGAGGAAGTTCCGGTTCCCGAGGTGGGCGGCGACGATGTCCTGATCAAGATCCGCAAGACCTCGGTCTGCGGGACCGACGTTCACATCTATAACTGGGACGCCTGGTCGCAGAAGACGATCCCGGTGCCGATGGTGGTCGGCCATGAATTTGTCGGCGTGGTCGAGCGGGTGGGCGATCGGGTGAAAGGTTTCGCGCCGGGCGATCTCGTGACCGGCGAAGGTCACATCGTCTGCGGGCATTGCCGCAATTGTCTCGCCGGGCGGCGCCATCTTTGTCCCAACACCGAGGGCGTGGGCGTGAATCGCCAGGGCGCCTTTGCGGAATATCTCTCCATCCCGACCTCCAACGTCTGGCACGCCGATCCGAACATCCCGCTCGATGTTCTTTCCTGTTTCGATCCGCTGGGCAACGCCACCCACACCGCGCTCTCCTTCGACCTCATCGGCGAAGACGTGCTCATCACCGGCGCGGGCCCGATCGGCTGCATGGCGGTCGCGATCGCCCGGCACGCCGGCGCGCGCAACGTCGTCATCACCGACATCAATCCCTACCGGCTCGAGCTGGCGAAAAAAATGGCGCCGAATGTTTACGCGCTCAACGTCCGCGAGGCGACCCTGGCCGACGCCATGAAAGATCTGGGAATGAAGGAAGGCTTCGATGTCGCGCTCGAGATGTCGGGCAGCCCGAAGGCGATGGCCGACCTGCTCCCGGCGATGTTTCACGGGGGTAAGATCGCATTGTTAGGCATCATGCCCGACTCGGCCGCGATCGACTGGAACGTGGTCGTTTTCAACGGCCTCACGATCAAGGGAATCTACGGCCGGGAGATGTACGAGACCTGGTACAAGATGACCGCGATGATCCAGAGCGGACTCGATATTGCGCCAGTCATCACGCACCGTTTCCCCTACACCTCCTTCCAGGAGGCGATCGAGCTGATGAAGTCCGGCAACTCGGGCAAGATCGTGCTCGACTGGTCGGCGGCGTAGCCTCCGGAACCGGAAGATTCGGAACAATTTTGGCCCATTTCTGGGCCACTTTTCGCTTTGCCCGGTATGGACCCAAGGTTTCCGTGCGCTGGTTTCGCTCGACATGCCCGGAAATTTGTTTGGTAATCAGCAGAACAAGTCGCGATGCCTGAAACTGAGACCGACACCGTTCTGATTGCGCAGAAGGTCATTTTCCTCTGCGAAAATCGTCCCGTGACCGGGCGTGACATCGTCGATGCGGCGATCTTCCGCGGGGAATTGGAGACGGAATGGAAATATTTGCTCCGGCTGCTGGCCGCGGAGCGCCGGGCCGACGAGCAGAACCTCGAGTTCGATGATGACGCAATCGATACCGCGGCGGAACAATTTCGATACCAGCACGACCTGATCACGGCGGAGGAAACCGAGCAGTGGCTGGCCCAGCGCGGTCTTACCCTGGGCGAATTCAGCGCCTATTTCGTGCGCAATTATTGGGGCAACAAATGGGACGACGTCGAAGCGGAGCCGCTCGATTATTTCAGCGCGCCTAACGACACCCGCAAGATGCTGATCGACGAGCTGCTCCTCTCCGGCGAACTCGACCGGATGGCGGAGCGCTTCAGCCGGCGGATTTCCTCGAAGTGCGAGTTTGGGGACGCGCCGGCGGACGCAGCGGCGATCGCGGAGGAGCGAGCCGCGTTTCTCGAGCGGAGCGGGATCGGCGAGGAGGAATTGCCCGGGTGGCTGGAGAAAGTCGGCCGCGACCGGGCGTGGCTGGAGGAGGCACTCGCGATGGAAGCGATTTACCGGAAGAGCCAGGGCACGCTTCTCTCCCAGCAGGCGCGCGAACGCCAGCTCTCCGCGCTCCGTTTGCCGCTGACGCGTTTTGAAGTCGAGACGATCGAGCTCGATTCGCTCGACGCCGCGCGCGAGGCGCTCCTTTGCGCTCGCGAAGACGGCATGTCGATGGAGGAAGTGGCCGCGGAAGGGCGCTATCCCTACCGGCGGCCGGAAGTCCTGCTCGAGCAGGTGCCGGAGGATTTGCAGCAGAAATTTCTCAGCGTGCACCCGGGCGACATCCTCGAGCCGATCGCGCGCGGCGACGGGTTCCATCTCTGCCGGATCATCGGCAAGGAGGAACCCGACCTAAACGACCCGGTAGTGCAGGAACGGGCCGACCAATGCATCCTCGACCGGCACTTTTCCGATCTCACGACCCGCTTCATTCAATGGCGGCTCCTTCTCGCCTAACGACATGAAAGCGACCGACGAAAATCTCCTGCGCCGTTCGTCGCTCTTTCAATTTCTGCCCGACGAGCATTTCGAGCAGCTCCGTTCCCTTCTCCAGGAGGAGAGCTACGAGTTCGGCGATCTCCTCGTGCGGCAGGGCGAACCGGCCGACTCCTTTTACGTCCTCCTCTCGGGCCGCGCCCGGGTCGTGAAAACCGACCAGAACGGGAACGAGATCGTGCTCGCGACCCTGAAGCCGGGCGACAGCTTCGGTGAAGCCGCCCTCGCCGAGGGCGGGACGCGGAGCGCGACCGTGCGCTGCAGTACCGGGGTCGAGGCGTTGCGCCTGGACCGCGCGGATTTCCTCCAACTGGCCGAGGAAACGCCGGAGTTGAAGCATTACGTCGAGATGACCGGGCGGCACCGCTCGCTGCACGGTTTCCTTTACGAGTTCAGCAATTTCGGACGGCTGCCCGTGCCCGCGCTGCGGACCCTGGTGGAGAAATTGACTCCAGTCGCGGTGCCCAAGGGCGAGTCGATCATCCGGCAGGGCGATCCGCCCGGCGCCATGTTCATCCTCGAGAAGGGACGCGCGCGCGCTTTCCATTCCAACAACGGCACGCAACAAAACCTCGCCTTTTATCGCGACGGCGATTTCTTCGGCGAACTCTCGATCCTGAACGGCTCGCCCCGCGCTGCCTCGGTCGAGGCCTACAGCGACTGCCGCCTCCTCGCGCTCGAGCCGGAAGCGGTCCGCGACCTGAAACGCCGTTACCCGGAATTCGGGAAGCTGATGGAGGAGCGTCTCGCGCAGTACGAGGCGAAAACCGAGGCCCGCGTCCCGCTCGACTTCACAACCGAGATGCTGCCGGCGGAAGTCGCCGCGCACGACAAGATCGGCGTCGACAAAAAAGCCCCGCCCGCGAAGGAGGACACCGAAGATCCCTTCGCGGACGAAAGCGGCCTCTTCCGCAAAGGCAAAAAGCGCATCCGCAAAATCGAGGCGATCGAGCAGATCGACGAGATGGATTGCGGCGCGGCCAGCCTCGGCATGATCTGCCGGCATTTCGGGCGCAAGGTGAGCCTGGCCCGGATTCGCCAGCTCTGTCACACCTCGACCGACGGGACGAGCCTGAAAGCGATCTGCCGCGCCGCCACCGAGCTCGGGCTCGCCGCGCGCGCGATCAAGGTCTCGCTCCGCAACCTCCCGCTGATGCCGCTGCCCGCGATCGTGCATTGGGAAGGCAACCACTGGATGGTGCTGTACGACGTCGCCGAGACTTACGTGAAGGTGGCCGATCCCGCGCGCGGCCTGCGCAAAATTCCGCGCAAGGAATTCGAGCAGAACTGGTCCGGTTACGCCGCGCTTTTCGATTACACGACCGCCTTCGCCAACGCGCCGGAAAGCAAACCCGGGCTGGCCTGGATCGTCCCGTTCCTGCTCAAGTTCCGCACCATTTTCCTCCAGGTCATGCTGCTCGCGGTCGCGATCACTTTCCTCGAGCTGCTCTTCCCGATCTTTACCGAGATGGTGGTGGACAAGGTCATCGTCGAAAAGGACGTCGGCCTGCTTGGCACCATTCTCATCGGCATGGGCGTGGTGCTTTTCTTCGTCCAGGCCTCGTCGCTCGCGCAGGAATATCTCCTCTCCTTCGCCGCCGTCCGGCTGGACACGGCGATTCTCGATTTCCTGAGCCGGCAAATGTTGTCGCTGCCGATGAGTTACTTCACCAGCCGGCGCACGGGCGACATCCAGCGCCGGCTCGATGGCGCGCGGCAGGTGCGGGAATTTGCCGTCCAACACGGCATCGGCGCGCTCCTCGCGCTCGTCCAACTCATGGGCGCGCTCGCCCTGATGACGCTCTACAGCCCGATGCTCACGCTCGCATTCCTCGCGACCACGCCGCTCTACGGCGGGCTGATGTATTTTTCCCGGAAAGTGCTGCGGCCGCTCTTCGCCGACGTCGAGGAGAGCCAGGGAAAATACAGCTCGCACCAGATCGACGCGATCAAGGGCATCGAGGCGGTCAAGGCCGCCTCCGCCGAGAATGTCTTCCGCGACATGATGCTGAACGAGTTCCTCTCCGTCTCGCGCAAGATTTTCCGGAGCAGTTTTATTGTCATGACCTACGACAGCGTGCTCCAGACCATCGGCATGCTCTCGACCGCGATCTTCCTCTGGGTCGGCGCCAATCAGGTGATGGCGGGGAACCTCAGCATCGGTGGCTTCGTCGCCTTCAGCTCGCTGACCGCGATGGCCTATGGCGGGATCCTGCGAACGTTAGGCGTGTGGGACAACATGCAGTTCGCGACCGTCCTGCTCAATCGCCTGAACGACATCTTCGAACAGGAACCGGAGCAGGGCCGCGACCGCAGCCGGCTCGCGCCGGTCCACAGCCTGGAAGGGCGGATCGAGCTCAAGCACGTCAGTTTCAAATACGGCGGCCCGGAAGCGCCAAACATTCTCCAGGACATCAGCCTCGACATCGCGCCTGGGCGGATGGTGGCGTTCGTCGGCCGGAGCGGTTGCGGGAAAACGACCTTGATCAAGCTCATCGCCGGCCTGCTCGAGCCGACCGAGGGGACCATTCTTTTCGACAACACCGACCTGAAAACCCTCAACTACCGCGACGTCCGGCGGCATATCGGGATGGTCCTGCAGGAGAACCACATCTTTAACGAATCGATCGCGCGCAACATCGCTTTCGGCGACGCCGAGCCAGATCTCGATCGCGTTCTCGCCGCCGCCCAGACCGCGGCCGCGCACGATTTCATCATGCGCCTCCCGTTAGGCTACGAAACCAAGATCGGCGAATCCGGGCTCTCGCTCTCCGGCGGCCAAAAGCAGCGGATCGCGATCGCGCGCGCCATCTACAACAACCCGCCGGTGCTCATTTTCGACGAGGCCACGAGCGCGCTCGACACCGAATCGGAACGCGCCATCCAGGACAACCTCGGGCGCCTGACCGCGGGCCGGACCACGATCGTGATCGCGCATCGCCTGAGCACGATTCGCGAGGCCGACTCCATCGTCGTGCTCGAGCGCGGCATGGTCGCCGAGGTCGGGAACCACGATCAATTGATGGAGCAGCGCGGCCTCTATTTCTATCTCTCCAGCCAGCAGCTCGGAATTTAAACTGCCCTAACGATGCCTACCGAACTCATGCAGCGTGGCACAGCCGACGGCGAATCGGAAATGTTGCCGCAGGATCCGCCGCCGTGGTTTATCCGCACGACCGCGTGGCTTCTGATCGCGATCTTCGGCATGGCTCTCTTCGCCGCCATCGTGATCAAGCTGCCGGAGACGGTGACGTGCCCCTTCATCCTGGTCGGAGCGGGCGGCGCGGACCCGATCCAATCGCCGCGCCTCGCGGTCCTCAGCCAGGTGAGTGTGAGCGTGGGCCAGACGGTGAAGAAGGGCGATCCGCTCTACGTTTTGCGCTCCGATGAAATCCGCGGCTGGGGCACGGAACAACAGACGTTAGGCCAGGACCTGCAAACGCATGAGCAGGGCCTGGTCAAAGCGGACACCTCCTACAAATCGGCCCTCGAGATCAAGACCGCGGAGATCGCGCAGGCGGAAAGCGAAGTGACGTTTCGCGAGAAGCACGCCGCCAGCAGTCGCGAGCTGCTCACCCGCCTGGAAAAGCTGACCAAGAGCGGCGGCATTTCCACCGTCGAAGTCCTGCAACATCGGCTCGACGCCGCGGAATCGGAGAAGGACCTGAGCGTGGCGCAGCGCACGCTCGAGCAGGTGAAACTCGAGCGCCAGCAGATGGAGGCCGAGTACGCCCGGACCCGGGCGGAGAATGTGGCCGAGATCGAAAAGCTGAAAGTGCGGCTTTCCGCGCGGGAGGGCGATCTCGAGGATTCGAAACAGAACCTGCTCGTTATTCGCGCGCCCTATGATGGCGTGGTCATCGCGCAAGCGCAGCGAAACGTCGGCGGCGTGGTGCAGAACGGACAGGAACTTTGCCAGCTCGCCCGGGTCGACGCCAAACCAGTCGCACAATTGACGTTCACCGAGTCGAACGTGCCGAAATTGTCCAGCGGACAGCGGGTCCGGCTTTTCCTGGAGGCCTTTCCCTATCAGCGCTACGGCACGGTGGATGCAAAGCTCGACTGGGTCAGCCCGTCGGCGGTTTCCACTCTGCAGGGACAACACTTTGCCGGCCTGGCTTCGATCGAGGAAAAGGAGCTGTCGAAAAAGAATCGCCTCGCCCTGCGCGTCGGGATGGGCGGCGACGCGCGGATCGTCGTCGGCCGGCGCACCATGATCGAGTACGCCTTCGAGCCGATCCGCCAGCTGCGCGAAAACATGCGCAACTAATTCGTTATGCACCGCGCCCTTTCCCGCCTCAAAGTTGAAGATCTGACGACCGCGAACGACGCGATGAAGCGCTGCCTGCGCCTGGCCGCGCTCGCCGCCACGACGGACGTCCCGGTTGTTCTCCTCGGCGAAACCGGCACGGGCAAAACCCTCCTCGCCCACGCCATTCACAATTCCTCCGAACGCGCCGAGCGCGCCTTCGTCGCGTTCAACGCCTCCGCGATGAGCGACACCCTGATCGAGAGCCAGCTTTTCGGTCACGAGCGCGGCGCCTTCACCGGTGCGCAGTCGACCGTGAAAGGAAAATTCGAACTGGCCAACCAGGGCACGCTTTTCCTCGACGAAATCGCCGACATGAGCCCGCTGGCGCAGGTGAAAATCCTTCGCGTGCTCGAGTACGGCGAGTTTGAGCGTCTCGGTTCCGAGCAAATGCTCCACGCCGACGCGCGCATCATCTGCGCGACCAATTGCTCGCTCCTCGAGCGGGTGCGGCAGGGAAAATTCCGCGAGGATCTCTACCATCGGCTCAATGGCCTAACGCTTCTGATTCCGCCCTTGCGCGAGCGAATGGAAGAACTCCCGGCCCTGATCGCAGCCGAGCTCAAAGCCTCGGCCGCGAACGAAGGCAAAACGATCAACGCCATTCATCCCGAGGCGATGGACAAGCTGCTCGCCTACCCCTGGCCGGGAAACCTGCGCGAGCTCAGTCACACCGTCCGCACCATGACGCTCTTTTGCGAAGGGCGCGTCATTCTGCCCGAGCACGTTGTCTTCCCGCCGGATTTGAAATCCACTGCCGTCGCGCCTCCGGAAGAAACGAGCGCCGCCTCCACGCCTAACGGAAAGCAGGACGGGGTACGCGACCTTTCCCTCGCCGGCGCCGTCTCGCGGCACGTCCAGTTTGTCTACCACCAGGCCGGGCAAAACCAGCGCCGCACCGCCCGCATGCTCGGTATCTCCCGCGCGACCCTCGTGCGGCACCTGAAAAACGTGGCCCAAAAATGAGCCATTTATGGAGTCAGACCAGCTCTGTTTGCCTCGCATTAAGGCCGGGTCCGGGACATTATCCGGGGCTTGAATCGCGCTCGTTAGGGAAATTTTGCAAGAGTTCGCCAGTGCGCTTTTACGAGGGAAACCGGGCGCAAATCGGCAGGCTCGCGATGGCTGTGGCCGGACTCTGGGCTGGCCATGGCATGAATGGTGTTAATAGGATGCAAACGTGAGTACGCCGAAAAAAAATGCGCCCGCTGGCGAACCCAAAATTCAAAAGCGGTCACGGAATAGAGAAAAGTTGATCAAGCTCGATGACCTCCTCCCGAAAGGGAACGTCTCGGGCGGCCGTCAACTCCTCTTCGGTGCGACTGACATCAACCAAACCACAAACAAAACAAGGAGACAGAAATAGTATGGCTCAGAAAAAAGAAGTGAACGTTCGTGACCTCAAACCCTCGAAAGACGCCAAGGGCGGTGCCGCCCGCAACACCGCTGGCAGCAGCCGCAACGCCGGCAGCAGCCGCTCCCAAGGCAGCAGCCGCAGCCAAGGTAGCAGCCGCAGCCAAGGCAGCAGCCGGACCACGCTCTAACGAGCGCAGCATGATCTCGGTCCGCCGTTTCAGGACGGCGCGACCGAGGGTCAATTCAACCACAACCAAACAAGGACAAAAACTCCTATGGCTACCAAGAAAAAGGCAGTGAAAGTGCGCGACATGAAACCGTCGAAAGACGCCAAGGGCGGCGCGGGCCGCCGTCAAACCGCCGGCGGCAGCACCGCCGGCCGGACGACAGCCGGGCGCACGGCCGGTCGGTCGAAGCATCTGAACTAACCCCGGCCTCCCAACGGACACACCGTTTCGCGGTCCGATCCCGCCAGACGGTCCAGCTTTCTCATAGGTTAGGAAACAACCGGTCCACTCGGGCCGGTTGTCGCTTTTCGCGGCAGCTAGAGTCCGGCCGGATGGCGCGGTTCGAAGCCGCGCGGCGGGCGCACCGTGGTTTGCCAGCGTGGCGCGCCGCGATCGCTGCGCTGATTCCAGGCTGTAGTGTCGAGCCGCAGGCCGGCGATAACCGCAAAAGCATGGCCATTGCGAGCGTAAATCGTGATCCATTTGCCGGGGCCGCGTTTCCCAAACTGGGTCAACTCCTTCGAATTCATCGGCACCCGGAGCAAGCCCGCCGCGGCCAGCGCGTAGGAAACCGTCCCGGAACAATCGTAGCCGCGATCGAAAAACGACCTGTGGCCGCCGCCCCAGCGATACGGCTTTGAACGCAGGTTATTCGCGGCCCAGATGGCGCGCTTGACTGGGAGCGGCGCCCTTGCCGGGGCATAGGCGATGCCGCGTTTCAGACAGGCGCTGGTGCCGGGAACCACGGGACCGTGGGTCGGGAACGAGTTCGCAAAACCGCGCGGGAGAATGACCAGCAGAAGACTGCTGCAAAGAAATGCGAAACGAAAACCAGTAAACATCAAGGCGTTGGAAGAGCTGCGGGCGTGCCAAAAAACGCCCGGCGCAACGCATCTGGAAGTTCTTCCTATCGACGCTTCGAATTTTCCGCGCAAGACTTTCCTGTGCCGGAAGTGAAAAAAGAACAGATCGTCGACATTCTGGAGACAATCGCGACCCTGCTCGAGCTGCAGGAAGAGAACCCGTTCAAGATTCGCGCCTACACCAATGCCGCGCGCTCGATCGAGACCTGGGGTGGCAATCTGCGCGAGCTGGCGGAGGAAGATCGGCTCCAGGAAATCCCCGGCGTCGGTAAAGCCATTGCCGGGAAAATCTCCGAACTAGTCCTGACTGGGGAGTCGAAATTTTTCGAAGAACTGCGAGCCAAATTCCCGCCCGGCCTGCTCGAGCTTTTCGGTCTGCCGGGGCTCGGGGCGAAAAAGATCAAGGCGCTTTACGAGAAACTGCAGGTCGGTTCGATCGCGGAATTAAAGAAGGCGTGTGAGGAAGGCCGGATCGCGGAACTGCCCGGCTTTGGCAAAACCACGCAGGAAAAACTCCTCCTTACGATCTCGAACCGGGCGAGGCATGCCGGCAGTTTTCGGCTCGGCGCGGTCGCGGCGGAGGCGGAGATATTACTCGACGATCTGCGCCAGCATCCCGCCGCCGCGCGCGTCAGCACCGCGGGAAGTTATCGGCGCCGGAAGGAAATTGTGCGCGATCTCGACTTCATCGTCGCGACCAAAGCGCCGGAAGAGGTGACGGAGTTTTTCGTTAGGCACGCGCTGGTCGAGAGCGTGATCGCCCGCGGCGCGACCAAGACAAGCGTGCGGTTGCATTCCGGCATCCAGGCCGATTTGCGCGTCGTGAGCATGACCGAATTCCCCTTCGCCCTCGGCTATTTCACCGGGAGCAAGGAGCACAACATCGTCCTGCGCAATCGCGCCCTGCAGCGCGGCTGGACCCTGAACGAATACCGGCTCGCGCCCGCCGAGACGGAGACGAAAAAGACAAAACCGGTCCGCGAAATTCCAAAGGTCCGCGACGAGACGGAACTCTATCGCGCGCTCGACCTCGATTTCGTTCCGCCCGAGCTGCGCGAAAACTCCGGCGAAATCGAAGCGGCCGCCGCCGGTCGCCTGCCGCGCTTGCTCGAGCCGGAGAATCTGCGCGGGACATTCCACTGTCACACCACCGCCAGCGACGGGCGCAATTCGCTCGAGGAAATGGCTGCGGCCGCGCAGGAGCTCGGCCTGCAATATCTCGGGATCGCCGATCACAGCCGTAGCTCCATCCAGGCCGGCGGAATGGATCTCCCGCGCCTCCGCACCCAGGTCGCAGCGATCCGGAAATTGAACGAAACCTTCGACGGATTCCGCCTCTTCGCCGGGGTCGAGTGCGATATCCTGCGTGACGGATCGCTCGACTTCGACGACGAAACGTTAGGGCAACTCGATTACGTCGTTGCCTCGGTCCATTCCGCCTTTCAACTCCCGGAAGCGGAAATGACCAGCCGCATCATCCGCGCGATCAGCAATCCGCTCGTCACCTTCCTCGCCCATCCGACCGGCCGGCTGCTCTTGAGCCGCGAAGCATACGCGGTCGACATTCCCGCAATCATCGAGGCCGCCGCGGAGACCGGCACCTGGATCGAAATCAACGCCGCTCCGAAACGCCTCGACCTCGACTGGCGCTGGTGGCCCCTGGCGAAAGAAAAAGGAGTGAAATGCGTCATCAATCCCGATGCCCACGGGGTCGAGAAATTGCAGGAACTCTGGTTTGGCGTCGGCGTCGCTCGCAAAGGCTGGCTGACGAAGGACGACGTGATGAATTGCCTGCCGCTGGGGAAAATCGAGCGCGCCCTGGCGCAGAAACGTGCTCGTTAGGCGGGCGCGGCGCTCCGCTTCCACGGAATGTCCGCCTGCTCGCGCTGCGGCATCAGCATGGTCAGGCATTTGCAGGCGCCGCCAGCCTTGAGGAACTCCGTCATCGGCAGCGGATGACAATTGAAACCGCGCTCGCCTAACGACTTCATGAGCTGCGGCGCGCCTTCCGGCAAAACGACTTCGCGCTCGAGCACGACCGCGTTGCAGGAAAAATGCGCGGCTTCTTCCTCCACGACATCGATCAGGTTCGGGACATGGTCGCGGATGGTGCGCTGGCCGTACTCATCAAAGGCGGCCGGAAACCAGACCGCGCCGCCATCGGTCAGCGGACAGAAGCAGGTATCGATGTGATAAAAGCGCGGATCGACCAGCTCGACCGAGATGACGCGGCAGTTAAAAATTTCACCGACGCTGCGGTGCGCGCTGACGTCGGTGCGGAATTTGTAGCCGCAGAAAAGCGTGTCGCCGGCGAAGAGCGCGTCGCCTTCGCCTTCAAAAAATTGATCCTCCGGCAGCCAGACGATTTCGTAGCCATGCTTTTCCATCCAGTCGGCAAAAAGCGGCGCCTCCGCTGCCCGCTCCTTGTGCCGAAAATTGCTCGGGACAAATTTTTTCCCCACGGTCAGGCCGGCGTTGGCGGTGAAGACCATGTCGGGCAGCTTCGGTTTCGGCGGGACGAGCTGAACGTTGCACCCGAGACTAACGAGCTTCGCGTGCAGCCCGCGCCATTGCGCCTGGACGAGCGGAGTGTCGGCGCCGCGGGCGCGGCTCATCCAGGGGTTGATCTCGTATTCGATGCCGTAGTGATCCGGCGGGCAGAGCAAGAGGTCGCGCATAAAACTCTAACCTTCGGCGGCGATAAAATCGGTCAACTCGCGCAGAAAGGGCTCGATGTCCGTGACCAGGCCGATCGCCTGGAAACTCCCGCGGTCGGCCAGCTTCGTCACCACCCCGGGATTGATGTCGACGCAGATCGTTTTCACGTGGGCCGGAAGGAGATTCCCGACCGCGATGGAATGCAGCATCGTGCCCATCATGACTGCGTGGGTGACGCCCTCGACCTTGGCCCGCATCGCCTTTTGCGCCTCGATCGCATCCGTGATGACATCGGGCAGCGGCCCGTCGTCCCGGATCGAGCCGGCGAGAACAAAATCGACCCCGTTTTTCACACAGGTGTACATGATGCCGCTCTTGAGCAGGCCGCTCTCGACCGCCTGCCTGATCCCGCCCGCGCCGCGGACGGCGTTGATCGCGCGCATGTGATTCTGCGTCCCGTGATGGGCGAGCGCGCCGTGCTCGAGGTTCACGCCTAACGAGGTCCCGAAAAGGGCGTTCTCGATGTCGTGGGCGGCAAGGGCATTGCCGGCAAACAAAAGCTGGATGAAGCCCCACTCGATCAATTTTTCGAAATGCTCGGCCGCGCCGGTGTGAACGATGGCGGGGCCGCCGACGACGAGGATGCGGCCGTTTTCCTCGCGCGAGCGCTTGAACTCACGCGCCATTTCGCGAATGACCGCGCTTTTCGGTTTCTCGACCGAGACGTTGCTCGACATGAAACCAAAAACATCGGCCCGGGCGGTGGAGCGCTGGAGCGGGACGACTCGGATGCCCTGGTGGCCGACAACGATCTGCATGCCCTTTTTGACCCCGTAAAACTTGACCGGCTGGGCCGTTTTCGCGACCGGATCGACCACGATCGCGCTGTCCATCAGGGACGGCTTCACTTCCAGCTCGCCGTCGTCGAGCTGGACAAAGGTCTGCTGATTAGTCGTGACGTAGAAGCCCTGCGGGTAGACGCCGTCGGCCGGAGCGGTCACCAGTTGCGCGCTCTCCTTTTCCGTCACCTCGGCGCCGTGCTGGCGCATCCGCAGCATGAGCTGGTCGAGCTCGTCGGCATTCGGGGCGCTGACCTCGATCCGGGCAAAACTCTGGTCGGTCCGGTTCTCGCCGATCTTGATTTCGCCGATCTTGAAACTGCTCCCGGAAGCGATGATCTCGTCCAGCACCTTCGGGAGGATGAGGGAATCGATGATATGGCCGCGCAGTTCAATGGTCTCGGTTGGCATCGCCGGAACTTAGCCACGGAACGTCGCCGCGCCAGTTCAAGCGCGACTAACGAATTGAACCGTGCGGCTTTCCCGGGGGAGCGGTCGCCCGGATTTCCACTTGTCGTCGCTCTCTCGATTGCTATTAATGCAGCCGCCCCCCACTGACACGGCCGTGAACGACTCCGAAACCTTTTCATCTTCCAATCCGCCGACGGACGCGGGTTTTCGCATCTCCGATGAGCCGGTCCTGCGTTCCAACGGCCTCTCCGCGTCTGGAAAGGGCGCACTCTCTGCCGGAGTTCCGACTGCCGCCGAGGCGGATCTGCTCTACGTTATCGCGCGCGATCCGAAGACGCTTTTCGTTTACTGGGACCTGAACTGGAAGCGGCTCTTCGCCCAGGCCGGCCTCGTTCCGTGCCAGGTGCATTTGCGCATTTATCGTGCGGACGGTGCGGTCGAGGGAACGCGTGAGATCAACCCGTTTCGCGGCCATTGTTACGCCGACGTCGGCGCGGCCGGCACCGGTTACTACTGCGAACTCGGGTGCTTGGTCGATGACGAGTGGCAGAGTCTGGTCCGCTCCGGCAAAGCGGCCACGCCGGACGACCGCATGTCGGATGATTTCACCGCGCAATTTGCCACCCTGCCGCTCCACCTGAGCTTTCAGCGCATGCTCGACAGCCTGCGCGGGACCGAGGCCAAGGGGGCGACGCTGGCGAAGTCAGTCGCGCAGTTTCAGGAGAAGGCCGGAGCGACACCGGGCACGAACGGCTCCGCCAATGGCGCCAGTGCAACGGCGGCCTCCGATTTGAACGCCCTGGAGCAGGCGGCCCGTGCCGTCCCGCCGCCGACCGCGGCGGAGATCGCGCAATGGAAGAAACTTGGAGAGGAATTCCAGGGCACGAGATGGGGCGGCGCGAGCGGGGGCGGGTTTGGCGGAAGCAGTCCTGCCTAACGAACTACCGGCGACAAACAAACTCATTGCCAGCCGAGCGCAATTGCCGCTAAAGAGGATGCGGATGCGAAGAAATCGCATCCTTGTTTGTAAAATCTCGAGCCAAGCCTAACGACCGCAAGAAATCCGGACTATGAGCAAAGAAAAGAAGCAGATGGAATGGGGCACGCGGGTGGGAGTGATTCTCGCCGTCTCCGGATCGGCGGTGGGGCTGGGAAATTTCCTCCGATTCCCCGGGCAGGCCGCGGCGCACGGTGGCGGCGCCTTCATGATTCCCTACATCTGCGCGCTGCTTCTGCTCGCATTGCCGATCGGCTGGGCGGAGTGGGCCATGGCGCGTCGGGGCGGGGAAAAAGGATTCCACAGCGGACCGGCTATTCTCGGGATGGTCGGGCGCGGCCGGATCGCGCGCTATTTCGGCGTCATCGCCGTCCTCGTGCCGATGGTGGTTTACATGTACTACGTCTACATCGAGGCGTGGTGCCTGCGTTACGCCTGGGAATATCTGATCGGCGGAGTGCAGTTGAGCGGCCCGATCGACCAGCAGGTGCGCGACGCGGGGATCTTTTTCGGTCAGGCCACCGGCACGGATACGAACGGCGTCCTGAACATGAGCGCGGCTTTTTGGTTCATCGTCGTCACGCTCAACATCGTGCTCGTCTATCGCGGCCTGCGAGGCGGCATCGAAAAGTTCTGCCAGTTCGCCCTCCCGGCGATGGCCATCCTCGCGGTCGTGGTCTTGGTCCGGGTGCTGACTTTGGGCACGCCTAATGCCGCTTTGCCGGACCAGAATGTTCTGAACGGCCTGGGTTACATGTGGAATCCGGATTTTTCCAAGCTGAGCGATTTCAAAACCTGGCTGGCGGCGGCCGGGCAGGTTTTCTTCAGTCTTTCGGTCGGGTTCGGCGTGATCCTGAACTACGCCTCTTACTTGAAGAAGAAGGACGACATCGCGCTCTCCGGTTTCACCGCGAGCTCGACGAATGAGCTCTTCGAAGTCGGCTTCGGCGGGCTGATCACGATCACGGCGGCGTTCGTTTTCCTCGGGGCGAGCGGGGTGGGCGGCGGCTTCGGGCTCGGCTTCCAGACTTTGCCGGTGGTTTTTGCGCAAATGGGCGGGATCGGGCGTTGGGTCGGGTTCGCTTGGTTTTTCCTCCTATTCCTCGCCGCCATCACCAGCTCGATCTCGATGCTGCAACCGGTGAAGACATTCTTCGAGGAAGCGCTCGCCATTTCCTCGGCCAAGGCAATCGCCCTCGTCTCGATCGTCTGCGGTCTCGGCTCGTTCTGGGTGATGTGGTTCAGCAAAGACATGGTCGCCCTCAACACGATGGATTTCTGGGTCGGCACCTTCTGCATCTTCCTCCTCGCGACGGTGCAGATCATTTGCTTCGGCTGGGTCTGGGGTGTGGAGAAAGGCGCGGCCGAGCTGGATCAGGGCGCGCTCATGAAAATCCCGCGGCCGTTTTTCTTTATCATGAAATACGTCGCTCCAGCTTACCTGCTGGTAGTGCTGTGCGGATTCATTTACCTGAACGGCCGCGCCGAAGCGGCGAACCTGATGGCCAATCCGGTGGCGCTGTGGACGGTCGCCATCATCGGGGTAGTCATCGCGCTCCTCCTCGTGATGGTGGCGATCGGCGAACGAAAATGGCGCGCCGCCGGTTTGGATCTCGACGGCAAACAATAAGCAAAGGAAGATACTGCAATGACTACGGGAGGCTGGATATTCATGTTGTCTTCGCTCGTGCTCGTCTGGGGCACGACGATCTGGGCTTATCGCCGTTTGTTAACCGCTCCGCGCGAGGACGGGAAAGATTAGGCTGCGGTCGGTGGCGGAAACTGCCCTTGCGGCCTGCCCGTCGTTGCGCAGCCGCGGAAGGTTGGACCTGATCGGTCCGCACGGTAATGGTGACACCCATGCTCGCTACTTACGTTGAAGGTCCGACGGTGTTTGGAATCCCACTCGATTTCATCCTCTTCGGGCTCACTCTGCTCGGGGTGGCGGTTTTCCACCATTACACGCTGCGGGTCGCGCTCGTCGGGCTGGCCACGATCTCGATCTACAAGACTGTTTTCACCGGTTTTAAGACTGGTCCGGGAGCGGTCGGTTTCCTTTTCCATCTCGAGCACGAATGGGTCGTGATCGTGAACCTGTTTTGTCTTCTCACCGGGTTCGCGATTTTGTCGCGGCATTTTGAGAAAAGCCACGTCCCGGTCGTGCTCCCGAAGTTTTTGCCGGGCGAGTGGAAAGGCGCTTTCGCCCTGCTCGCCCTGGTCTGGATCATGTCGGCGTTTCTCGACAACATTGCCTCGGCCCTGATCGGCGGCGCGATGGCGCACCAGCTTTTCAAGGCCAAGGTGCACATCGGATACCTGGCCGCGATCGTCGCCGCTTCCAATGCCGGCGGGGCCTTCAGCGTGGTCGGCGATACCACCACCACCATGATGTGGATCGACGGCGTCTCGCCGCTTCTCGTCATCGAGGCGATCATCGCGGCCTCGATCGCGCTGTTTATTTTCGGCATTCCGGCCGCGATCAAGCAGCAGAAGTATTCGCCCATTCTCGCCCATTCGCACGAACACACCCACGTCGATTGGGCCCGGGTCGGCATCGTCGGCTTCATGCTCGTCCTGGCCATCGGCACGAACGTCTTCGTCAACCTCAGGTATCCTCAGTTCGCGGACCATTTCCCCTTCATCGGCGTGGCGGTCTGGGTCGCGGTCGCGCTTTCCGTGGCGGTGCGCCGGCCGGATTGGGAGGTGCTGCCGGAAGCAATGAAAGGCTCCATCTTTTTGCTCGCGCTCGTCCTTTGCGCTTCCATGATGCCGGTGGAAAAATTGCCGCCGCCTTCGTGGCAGTCGGCCTTTGGTTTGGGCTTTCTCTCCTCGGTCTTCGATAACATTCCGCTCACCGCCCTGGCGCTCAAACAGGGCGGCTACGACTGGGGTTTCCTCGCCTACACCGTTGGCTTCGGCGGCTCCATGGTCTGGTTCGGTTCCTCCTCCGGCGTGGCGTTGACCAATCTCTACCCCGAAGCCCGCAGCGTCTGGCAATGGATCCGCCATGGCTGGCCCATCGCCGTCGCTTATGTCATCGCTTTTTTCTTCATGCTCGCCGTCTGGCCCTGGCACCCCGACGCCCCGCACCGGAAGAAAATCGCGCCCGTCCCCGCGGCCGAACAGGCGCACTAACCGTTTTCCGTCCCGGGCAGACGTGTTAACCTCGGGCGCGTGAAGATTCCGAAGGTCCGATTCAGCTCCGTGAAATTATCCCGTCCTCTGGTCGCGGCTTGCGCCCTTCTGCTTCTGACCGGCACGGTCTCCGGCGCGAGCTCGAAGCGGCCCCAGCCGGCCCTGGAGAATTCGCAATTCCAGGCCCTGCCGCTCGAGCGTTCAAAGCAGAATCACCTCCTGGTCCGGGCCGAGATCAACGGCAAACCCGCGCTCCTCGGCGTCGACACCGGCGCGCCGGTCAGCGCCATCTCCGCCTCGCGCCGCGCGCATTTCAAAATGTCGGGCATCCCCGGTTCCTCAAAACTCCCCGCGCGCCTGCGGATCAACGGCGGCTTCAATCGCGTCACCATCGCGAAACGCCTCCGCCTCGGCGCCCTCACCCTCATCGATGAGCCGATGGTCGCGATCGACCTGAGCGGGCCGGCCCGGGCGGCGCGCGATTTTAAGGAACAGGAACTCGACGGCATTCTCGGGGCCGACATCCTTTTCCCGACCGAAGCGGTGATCGATTGCAAAAAGCAGGTTCTGTTCATGAAAATCGACCCGGACGCCGAGGGCGAAGTGCCGGGGATCGACCGGCGCGGCTGGAAAAACATGCCCATCCGCGTGACCAAGGGCTGGAATCTCTACGTCGACGGGAGGCTGAACGGCAAACCGGCCCAGCTCATGATCGACACCGGCGCCTTCACCACCCTGATCCATCGTCCATTCGTGCGCGAGATGCGGCTCAAGACGCGCGACACGCCTTACACCTCCGGGGCGGTGAATCTCGAGGAACGCGGCCTGCAACTCGCGGTCATCTCGCGTTTCGCGATCGGGCCCTACCTCGTCAAAGGCAAGGAAGTCGGCGTCATGAATCTCGACGGCCTGATCCATGGCGATCTCCTGCAGGGCACGCCGCCGGTCGCGGGATTGTTAGGCTCGGAGTTTCTCCGGCGCAACAACGCCATCATCGATTTCGGGAACCGCACGCTTTATTTAAAGCTCTGATCTGCCGTTTCCCTCCTAATCCTGCTCCTGCTCCTGCTCTTGCTCCGAATCGGGAGATTGAGCCTGCGGGATTAGGAGCAAGAGCAGGAGCAGGAAGAAGGAACGGCGGCTGAGAATTCGGATGCAAGCCGGTGGCATCCATGCCACTGGTCTGTGCATGAAACCAATCTTGTTCTGCTGCCTGCTCGTCTGCTCCCTTGGCCTGGCGAATGTTCGCGGCCAGGACGCCAACAAACCCGAGGAAAAGAAACCAATGGAAACAAATCAAAAGGAAGTGGCCGTGCTCAAAACGACAAACGGCGAAATGGTGGTCGAATTCTGGCCCGATGTGGCCCCGAAGACGGTCGAGAATTTCAAGAAACTGGCCCGCGAAGGCTTTTACGATGGCACCGCCTTCCATCGCATCATCCGCGGCTTCATGATCCAGGGCGGCGATCCCAATACCAAGGATCCCAACAAGGAAAGCAGCTACGGCACCGGCGGCCCGGGCTACAAGATCCCGGCCGAATTCAACGATCGCCCGCACATTCGCGGCGTCCTTTCGATGGCTCGCTCCTCCGATCCGAACTCGGCTGGCAGCCAGTTCTTCGTCTGCCTCGGCACTGCCAGTTCGCTCGATCATCAATACACCGCCTTCGGCAAGGTGATCAAAGGCCTCGACGTCCTCGACAAGATCGGCGCCACCCCCGTCAGCCGCAGCAACAGCGGTGAAAACAGCAAGCCGAACACCCGCGTCGCGCTCGAGAGCGTGAAAGTGGTGCCGGCCGATTCCGTCAAGTAGCCATGCCTAACGACAGCTCGCGGGTCGCACTCATCCAGATGCAGTGCGGCCCCGAGCCGGAGGCCAATCTCGAGAAAGCCGTCGCCCGCGTCCGCGAGGCGGCCGAGCAGGGCGGGCAGATCATCTGCCTGCCGGAGCTTTTCCGCTCGCAATATTTCTGCCAGTCGGAAGACCACGCCAACTTCGAGCTCGCGGAATCAATTCCCGGTCCCTCGACCGAGGCGCTGAGTCAGGTCGCGCGCGAGACTGGCGCGGTCGTCGTCGCCTCGCTCTTCGAGAAACGCACCGCCGGCCTCTACCACAACACCGCCGCCATCATCGGCCCCGACGGCGAGCTGATGGGGAAGTATCGCAAGATGCACATCCCGGATGACCCGTCCTACTACGAGAAATTCTATTTCACCCCCGGCGACCTCGGCTTCAAAGCCTGGCCGACGAAGCACGGCAACATCGGCGTCTGCGTCTGCTGGGATCAGTGGTATCCCGAAGCCGCTCGCCTAACGAGCCTGCGCGGAGCCGAGCTTATTTTTTATCCGACCGCGATCGGCTGGCATCCGTCGGAGAAAGCGAAATACGGCTACGCCCAGCATTCCGCCTGGGAAACGATGCAGCGCAGCCACGCCATCGCCAACGGCTGCTTCGTCGCCGCGGTCAATCGCGTCGGCCTCGAGACGCCCGTCGGCGGCGACGGGATCGAGTTCTGGGGCCAGAGCTTTATCGTCGCGCCGAGCGGCGAGATTCTCGCGAAAGCGAGCGTCGACCGCGAAGAAATCATCTTCGCCGACGTGGAATGGAAACGGGTCGGCGAGCACCGCACCCATTGGCCATTCCTGCGCGACCGCCGCATCGACGCCTACGGCGGCATCGAGCAGCGGCTGATTGATTAATCAGCGCCGCACTTTTCACCGGCCATCCTGCGCGTAGCTTGGCCGATGAAGAAACTCGCATTCCACCGAATGGGACTCGGCCTGATTGTGGCCGGGGCCATCGCCCTCACCTCCTCGGCTTTCGCCCAGGAACCCACCAAAGCCATCGCCGTCCTCCACCCGACCGAGGGGAGCAAGGTTGAAGGCACCGTCACCTTCACCAAAGCCGGCGACGGCGTGAAAATCGTGGCCGACATCACCGGCCTCACCGCGGGCAAGCACGGCTTCCACATCCACGAATTTGGCGACTGCTCCGCGCCTGACGGCACGTCTGCCGGCGGCCATTTCAACCCGACCAACAATCCGCACGCCGGCCACGACGCCGAGACGCGCCACGTCGGCGACCTGGGCAACCTCGTGGCCGACAGCCTCCGGCAAGGCGCATCTCGAGTTGACCGACAAGATGATGACGATGAGCGGCGAGAAATCGATCATTGGCCGCGGCTTCATCGTGCACGAGAAAGCCGACGACCTGAAGTCGCAGCCGACCGGCGACGCCGGCGGACGCGTGGCCTGCGGCGTCATCGGCATCGCCAAGCCCTAACGACATCATGCTCCCCCGCAGAATCCGCGGACGATTGCCCGGACAGTTTTCCCCTGTCCAACCGCGGGTGACCTGTGCGAATTTCCTTCCGCCATGCAATTGCAGACGCTGAAGGAAGTTCGCCAGGCGGTCACCGCGGGACCGCTCGAGGCGCGCGTCCACGTCCAGCTCGAGACGGTGGCGGCGAAGTTCACCCGCGAACAAAAACCGTACTGCGAACTCACCCTCGCCGACTCCGCCGACCGGATGACGCTCCGCGTCTGGAGCGATCACCCGAGCTACAAAGCCTGCGACTCGATGGCGAGCGGCGATTTCGTCGAGATCACGGGCGAGTTTTATCAACATCAGCAGTACGGCCTCGACGTCCGGCGCTGGAAAACGCGCGCCGCTCACCGCGGACGAACGGGCCCAGCTCCTGCAGGGTCCACCCGCGCTTCGGGCGAAACAGGCGGCCGACTGGGAATTCATCGTCGCCACCACCGCCGCGATTCGCGACCCGCGGCTTTACGCGCTCTGCGCCGAGTTCATCGCGCAACACGGCGCGCGCTTTCGCAACACCGCCGGCGCCCGCAGTTATCATCACGCCCGCCGCGGCGGCCTGGTCGAGCACACCGCGCAGATGATGCGCGTCGCGACCCAGATCGCCCCGCTTTATCCCGACCTGAACCACGACCTCCTCGTCGCCGGCGTGCTCTTTCACGACGCCGGCAAGCTTTGGGAAAATCATCTGCCCGAGACCGGATTCAGCATGCCCTTCGATGAGCTCGGCGAAATGGTCGGCCACATCAGCATCGGGATGGAGCTGGTCAATTCCCTCTGGCGCAGGATCGAGAGCGACGAGCGCGCCGCGGATTGGAAAAAACTTTCGCCGTCGATGGACGATTGCCGGCTGCACCTGCTTCATCTCATCGCCTCGCACCATGGCGAGCCGCAGTTTGGTTCGCCCGTTTATCCGAAAACGCCCGAGGCGATCGCGCTCAGCTACATCGATAACCTCGACGCGCGCCTCGAGATGATCTTCGCCGGATACCCGATCGCAAAACCGCTCGCCGCCCGCATCTTCGAGCGGGTCCGCCCGCTCCCGGGGAACCTGATCAAGGCGCTGGAGAAATTTTCCGGGTAATCCGTCGCTGCGCCTCGCGCAGATATTCCTCGTCGATCTCAAACCCGACGAAACTCGCCAGCCCGGCCCGCTGCGCCGCGACGGCGGAATTCCCGATCCCGAGAAACGGATCGAGCATCCGCCGCGCTCTCGTTAGGCCGTGGAGCAGGATGCAATTGCGTCGCCAGCTGCACCGGGAACGTCGCCGGATGCGGCCGCTCCTTCGCCCGCCGCTGGATCGTCTCATAGGGCACAAACCAGGTGTTCCCGCGGCAGCGCAGGTCGCGCCCCTCCGTGTGCCCCCAGCGCGCGATGTTCGACTTGTCCGCGTAGGGCACCCCGAGCGCGAGCCGGTCGAGCGGCGTCTTTCCGTTAGGCGTGAGATGGAAAACGTATTCATGGCAATCGTTCAGGAAGCGCGGCGAATTGATCGGCTTGAAATGCCCGCGCGAAATCTCCCGGCCCTCGTCGTTAGGCAAAGCGATCGACTTCACCCAGTGGATCGTGTTTTGCAGGACGAAAAACTTCCGCAACCGCAGCACCAGCTCGTGCGGAAACATCGGGTTCGACGGCGCCGCCCCGACGTTGAGAAAAAACGATCCGTCAGGCTGAAGCAGCCGTTTGATTTGCCCCGCCCACTCCTCGCACCAGTCGAGATAAGCCTCCCGCCCGCCGCTATCGACATATTTGCCGTAGCGAATCCCGAGATTGTAGGGCGGCGACGTCACCACGAGATCGATCGACCCCGGCGCGAGCTCCGCCATTCCCGCCACGCAATCCCCCAGCCGCAGATCGAACTCGGTCACGCGCCAAAGTGAACACCACCCGCACTAAAAGTACAAGCCCGCGCGAAACAAACGTTTGTCATCCCGAGCCCGCGCAGACGGCGAGGGACCTCTCAGTTGCAATAACCGCGCTCTCAACATGAGAGCATGCAACTTGCAATAGCGAGGTCCCTCGACTCCGCTTCGCTCCGCTCGGGATGACAAGCGTGGTGTCGCCCACCGCTTTCGTTCGTCATCTCGGCGGCCAGGTCCCTCCCCGCGCCCCACCGGGTTCGGGATGACATCGCTGTTGCGTGCGATAAGTTTACCTCCCGATGTCCGACAAGCCCGCGAAACTCAAAATCGCCGATCGCGAATTCTCCTCCCGCCTCCTCGTCGGCACGGGCAAGTTTGCGTCGAACGAGCTCATGCGCGACGCCCTCGACGCCAGCGGCACCGAGCTCGTCACCGTCGCCCTCCGCCGCGCCGACCTCTCCGGCAAGAGCGACCCCTTCGCCAACATCCTCGAGTTCATCGACCCGCAGCGCTACCTCCTCCTCCCCAACACCAGCGGCGCGCGCAACGCCGAGGAAGCCGTCCGCCTCGCCCGGCTCGCCGTCAGCGCCGGCCTGCCGAGCTGGGTGAAACTCGAGATCCACCCCGACCCGCGTTACCTCCTGCCCGACCCGATCGAGACCCTCGCCGCCGCCGAGATCCTCGTTCGGGAAGGCTTCACCGTCCTGCCCTACATCAACGCCGACCCCGTCCTGGCCAAGCGCCTCCAGGACATCGGCACCGCCACCGTCATGCCGCTCGGTTCGCCCATCGGGAGCAATCGCGGAATCCAGACCCGGGCCCAGATCGAGATCATCATCGAACAGGCCACCGTCCCCGTCGTCGTCGACGCCGGCCTCGGCGCGCCGAGCCAGGCCGCCGAAGCGCTCGAGATGGGCGCCGACGCTGTGTTGGTCAACACCGCCATCGCCATTGCCTCCGACCCGGTGCGGATGGCGCATGCTTTCCGCAAAGCCGTCGAAGCCGGCCGCGACGCGCGCGAGATCGGCCTCGCCGAAGCGCGCACCACCGCCTCGGCCACCAGTCCGCTCACCGGCTTCTTCAGCGAGAAGTAGCCTGGAGGGCACCGCCGCGGAAAGGCAGAAGGATGAAGGAAGAAGGAAGAAGTCCCGATTCGCCGAGGAGTGTACGCGCGACTCCTCACCGGATACTTCTTCCTTCTGACTTCTGCCTTCTCACTTCTTAAAAAACTGGAGGGCACCGCTCTGTCGGTGCCGCGGGGGAAACCATCGCGCCAAGGCGCGGCCACGTCCCATCCGTAGCGTCGATTTGCAATCGACGGGGACTCCGATTGCAAATCGGAGCTACGACGCGGATCTTCTTCCCGCCACGCGCTCAGGATGCGGCGCGCCTCGTGGAAGCGCCCGTTTGCCTTCTGACTTCTGCCTTCTCACTTCTTGAAGCCTGGAGGGCACCGCTCTGTCGGTGCCGCAGGGGGAAAACCATCGCGCCAGAGCGCGGCCACGCCCGAATAACGCCCAGCAAGAGCACCGAAAGATCTATACGAGCCAATATCTGTGCGTGTACACATATTGGGCCTCGATCGGACTAATCCAGCGGCACCGAGATTTCCATTTCAGTCACGAGCGACAACGCTCATAACAAAAAAGGGGATACAGTCATGGCAACAAGCACCGCAGATAATCAGGGCAAGCGAGTGAACGGGATTCACGTCGATACCCTGTTGGCGACAGTAAACGCCGTCAAAAACGATCCGGACCTCGGCCGTTGCAAATTCCGAGCGACCAACAAGTGGGAGAATGCCGCGCACAACATCACCACGGTGACATCCTTTCATGCGGCCAAGCAGGAGCTCGACCACAAACAGCCGTTTGAATTGCACTGCGGCGAGCCCGCCATTCTGGCCGGTGACGATGACGGCGCCAACCCGGTCGAGCATTTGCTCAACGCCCTGGCCGGTTGTGTCACCACCAGCATGGTGGCCCACGCGGCCGTTCGCGGGATCGAAATTCAGGAACTCGAGTCCGAACTGGAAGGCGATATCGACCTGCGCGGATTCTTCGGGCTGGCCGACGTGCCCAAGGGCTACACCGCGATTCGGGTGAAGTTCAGAGTGAAAACTGCCGAAGAGAACATCGAGAAGCTGAAATCCCTGGCCGCGCTGTCTCCGGTTTACAACACACTGCTCAACGGCGCGAAGGTAGATATCCAAATCGAGTCCAAATAAGGATCTCGAAAGCCGCGCGCATCACCGCCGCCTGGAGGGCGGCGCGGCGGAAAGGCAGAAGGAAGAAGGAAGAAGTCCCGATTCGCCGAGGAGTGTGCGCGCGACCCCTCACCGGCTACTTCTTCCTTCTGACTTCTGCCTTCTCACTTCTTGAAGCACCGCTCTGTCGGTGCCGCGGGGGAAAACCATCGCGGCAGGCGTGGCGCTCCCGGAGGCCCACCGGAAGCACACGAAACGTCAAAATCTCCCGCGTTCCCATGCAAATCGACCGGAGACGCACATGGATCGCCGGTGGTTGCATGCGAAACATTTCCCGGCGGATATGGATCGCCGCGGATCGCATATGAATTAGCTCGGATCGCATCTCCAACTTTGCAGATCGCATATGAAACGCGCAGAAACGGATACAAAACTCGCGAAAAAGCATATGAATCTTCGCGGGAAGCACATGAATCCGGGCGGATCGCACATACTTCGCGTCCGATCGCAGATACGACGCGCAAAGATTTATATCAAAAGCGGCGGAAAGCACATGAATCTTGCGCTCTTCCACATGAAATCCCGCGAGAAACACATGAATCGCGATCAGATTTACCTGAAACCCCCCGAGAAGCAGATGGAGCGCCGGCGATTTGCATGGATTCCCGCGAGAAACACATGAATTCGGCCGAGATTTACAAGAAACGGCGCGAGATTCACGTAAGACATCGCGCGAAGTATACAAGAACGAGCGGGAAGCATATGCGATTTGCGCTTCTCATTCGGCCACAACCGGCATCGTGTCAGCCGTAAGTTGCTAATTGGCAATGGTTAGACAGGACTCGGCGAATATGCCGGGGTGCAGACCGAGCAGAGCGGCGCGCAGGAGATCGCGACCGACAAGCGGCCGACTTCAAGAGCGAAGCCGAACAGGTCAGCCGGCGCCGGCGGCGACTGCAATTGGCGGTCGACGCCGAATATCCCTACGGCCAAACGAACCTAGCCCTGCGCCGGAGACTGCGCTTGCCGACCGACAAGGGAATGAGCTAAAAGCGAGGCGGATGCGACCGACCCAAACCAGCCTTAGCCCGGGCCCGCCCCGGGCAAGGCCCCGGGATATGCGGAATACTCGTTAGGTATATGCCACGCGAAGATTTACCGCTATGCGATTGCCGTTGGCTCGAACGCGCTGCCCACGATCCAAACAACCCGATTGAGTTCGATCCTGAACTCAACGAATATAACCTAAAGACGCCGCACGGACACTCCTTGCGCATTTATCACTGTCCCTTCTGCGCGGGGCGCGCGCCAGAATCATTGCGCGCGCAGATGTTTGCCACTGTACCTTCCAGAGAGGAGGTGCGGCTTCATAACCTTACCAAAGACCTCAAGACGGAAAAAGATGTGATAGACGCGCTCGGGGAGCCTACTTACATCATGAACCCCGGCCGTGTCCATGCTGAGCCAGACACGCAGGACGCACCCGGCAAGATTCGCACTTTCAAGTCTCTGCGATATGAGTCAGTCTCGGATACAGCCCTCATTGAGGTTGAGGTCGATGCGCAGGGTAATGCTTCGATCTCGTTTTCCGGCAAGTATATTGGCAAGCCACCAAAGACCTAACCAATTGCTGCAGCCGACGGCGAGCTGTCGTACTATCGAGTTTTACATGATTAGAATCCTTCAACCCGCAGCCACGCGCGCTCCCGGCCCGGCGGCTGAGCTTGTTCTCGTTAGATGGTCGCGCGCGTGAGCGTCGTTGGTTTAGTAGCAGCATTCACGGCGATCGCCGCGATTGTAGGTTTGCTTTTTCCCATAGCCGATCTTCTGTGGCCCGTGATCGCGCACCCCTCACCGTCATATGCAGAGCGGGTCCTCGGCGGAATTCGCGATCTGCTATTCTGCAGCGCGCTGCTCCTGGCATATTTCTTGTGGCTCCACCGTCGCACCGCCGCTGTTGCCCTCTGCTTCATTTCTATTGCGATTGCGGTTCAGACCCTTCTCTTACCACTCGCCAGCAGAGTCCGGTATCTGCACTCCAATCCGGTGTTTGATCCGCTGGCTTCGGCACTGCAGGAAGCATTTCCTTGGTTCTTTCTGGCTGCCTTCATGGCTCACCCGAATCTGAAAAACAGTTTTGATACACCTCTGAGGAGCCGATTTTCCCTTCGTTGGCTTCTCATCGTTGCTGTTGCCCACGTCGTGCTCTTCGTCACTGCTACGTCGCTGATACCAGTTTCCCCGAACGCGATCGAAACATTCTTCCTGCTGCCCTCGAACATTATCGTCGGCCTCGTTTTCAGATTCGGTGGCGGCGGCTGGCTTCTCGACAATTTTTTTTACTCCACAGTGGGACCTTTGCTCGACCTAGTCGGCAGTGCGTTGGTCTGGGGGTGTGTGTTTGCTTTCCTCGGCCCGCAAATACGGTCGAGTCGGCCAAAACCATCTAACCGGGCGTTGGAGTCAACTCGCGGACCAGCCTAATGCCTAGAATTTTCTGGTTCACGAATGCCACGCGTAGTTCCCGCGGCAGCTCATCTTGTTCTCGTTAGGTGTAAAGGTGGACGCGGAACAACTCCATCGCCTCACCGAGTTGGTGACGATCACCTGTGGCGTTCTGCCGATGGTGCTGATTCTCTTCGCAATGATCTTATTGCGGCGGCAAGAGCGCACGGTTCAGACATTTTGGCTGCAGTTGCTGGCCGGCGCCTGGCTGGCCATCTCGGCCGCGATGCGGATCGCTTTGAGTCAAGTTGTTGGCATTCCATTGATCTCGAAGAAGATTGCTCGCACTGCAGAAGAAGCCCAACACAACATGGACTTCTATTTCAACGTCTCATCGGCGTTACACTTCGCCGAGCTCGTTGCTGCCGTGGTTTTCGCAGGAGCTCTTCTTGTTTACTTCTACCAGAAGTCGCCCGGGAACAGATCAACCCTGAACAAATAGCTGTGAGACCTCGGACTCGTTAGGCCGCTTCGCATCATGCTGAACATCGTCATTATCCTTGACGTTGCTCCTGCTGCCCTACTGGCTCCTGACGTTTGCCCACGTGCCGGAAGCGCTCCGGGGGCGGGTGGGCGTGGCGCTCGTTTTCGCGTTTACGGGGGTCGGGCATTTCATCAAGACGGCTGCGATCGCCCAGATGCTTCCGGCCTGGGTGCCCGGGCGCGTCCCGCTGGTGTATCTCAGCGGGGTCTTCGAGGTGCTTGCGGCCGTGGCCATTCTCTTTACTCCGCTGTCGCGGTACGCCGGCTGGGCGTTGTGTGTTTTCCTGCTCTTGATTCTGCCCTCCAACATTTACGCCGCCTGGCAGCGGGTTGATTTTGGCGGACACGCCGCCGGGCCGGTTTACCTGCTGGTGCGCATCCCTCTGCAGCTGCTTCTGATTGGGTGGGTGTACTGGTTCGCGGTCAGACAGGATGTCCCCGCTGCCTGACCATGCGCTGAGCTGAAAACTCCGACCCTAATAACCATGCAAACATTCACCCGAATCATCACCGCACTGGCGCTCCTTGCTTTCGCCGGTTTCTGCGTCTTTGGGTTCCTGGCGAGCTATGAGTATCCCGAGGTCGCCAGGCGGTTGCCGTGGCAGATCGGTTACGGCGCGATCGGGCTGGCCTGTCTCGCTGGAGCGGCGATGGTCCTGCGCCCGCGGCGCCGCAGCAGCGGGCCGGGCAGCATCGGCGCGTCGCGCTGAGGGCGGGCTGGCAATCGGGGGGTGCAGTGCAACTGCCGGAAGAAGGATCGCGGGTGCCACGCGCCTGCGAGTGCGCCCTTGCAGAAAGCGCGAGCCAAGCCCTATCCTGCGCCCTCGAGGCCATGAAAATCCCGAAGATCGTTCCGCTGCGTGAGGAATTGCTGGATGACGCCGCGGCGGCTCTGGCCCGCGCTTTCCAGGATGATCCGCTCCAGACCTACGTGCTTCCCGATCCGGCGGAGCGCGCGGCCCGGTCGCCGGGACATTTCGCGCCGATCCTGCGCTACGGCCTCCGGTTTGGCGAGGTCTGGACGACGGAGGGCGCGCCGCTGGGCGCGGCCGTCTGGCTCCCGCCGGGCGAGTGGGAGGTGACACCCGAGCGCGCGGCCGCGGCCGGCCTGGACGATCTGCCGCGGGCGATCGGAGAAGGAGCGGCGGAGCGGTTTTTCGCCGCGCTGGGGGCGGTGGAGCCTTATCACCGGGAGATCCCGCCGCATTGGTACTTGATGGTGATCGGGGTCGCGCCCGAGGGAAGAGGCCGGGGCCTGGGCCGGGCGCTGATTCAGCCGATGCTGGACCGGGCGGATGCGGCGGGTGTGCCCTGCTACCTGGAGACGGCGCAACCGGGGAACGTGGCGTTCTACGAGCACCTCGGGTTCACCCAGCTAAAAAATGTGGTGGAGCCGCAGAGCAATCTTGGGTTATGGACATTTCGCCGCGACCCGCCGCTTGAGTAAGGGCGAGCCGCCGCCTAACGAGAATCTGAACCGGAACAGCCACCTCCTATGATGAGTAACGCCACCAAACGCACGCTTCTGCGCGTGCTTCACCTTGTCCTGAGCATCCCGATCCTGGGTTACATTTACGGCGACCCGGCGGAGGTGCAGGAGTATGCGGGCGCGGTTCGCTTTGTTTTTGTGCCGGTGATTCTGCTCTCGGGATTCTGGATGTTCTCGGGGGCGGTCTTTGCTGTCATCGGCGTGGCGGTGTGGCTCGGGGCCTATTATTTCTTCGGCGTGGAGACGGCAATCCTGAGCCTGGTCGTGCTCTTCATCGCGCGGAAGATCTGGCTGGTGGTGCGGGCGCGCCGGACGCCGGCGCGGTCTGCCTGACGCGCCGCTCCTACTCGAAGCGGGCGTCGTCCGCGCGGGCGTGGCCGGTGCGGAGGCGCTCCTGCCGCATTCCGGCGTCGTTATAGAACTCGATCTGGCGCCCGCCCACGCGCCGCACCACCCGCCAGCCGTGGCCATGCGCGAAATCGCGCAGGATCGCGTCGTCGACGGCGTGGAAAAGTCTCAACTCGGCGGGATGCGTGATAAAGTGTTCGGGCCGGATCGCCAAGGAACGCGCGATGACGCGGGCCATCGGCTCGAGGGCGTCGGCGGGATGATCTTCTTTCATGGAATGGTTATTCGCCTTTAATGGGCCGGGACGCCGGGGCGCGGCGCGGCGGCGGCAGATTGTCGGGCGTCGGGGGCGGCTTCGGCGGGCGGTTTAGTTTTTGGCCGAGGGCCTTGTGCGCCTTTTCGGATGGACTCGGTCCGCGTGCTTCTGGTTTTTTCATGATTAACAAACCCTCCTCTTTCCCTACGGCTCGCGCGAGGATGGCGGACGTTTCCGAATGACATCCCGGTTTCGGTAGACAAAGCAAATGAATCTCTCCACTCGCTCCCAAGGCGCCGACGTTCTGCCGCACGGTGGGGTGCGCTATCGCACCTGGGCGCCAGGAAAGACAGTGGCAGTCGTAATCACGAGCGCGGGCGGCGGGACGGCGCGCGAGGTGTCGTTAGGCGAGGAGCCGGGCGGGTATCGGAGCGCAGTCGATGGCGCGGGCCGGGCGGGCGATCGCTACAAATACCGGTTCGACGGCAACGACTGGCCCGATCCCGCGTCGCGTTTCAATCCCGAGGGCGTGCACGGTCCGGCCGCGGTGGTCGATCCGCGCGACTACACCTGGTCCGACGATGGCTGGGTCGCGCCGCCTCTTTCCGAGCTGGTCATTTACGAACTGCACATCGGCACTTTTACTCCGGCCGGGACCTTTCGCGGCGCGATCGAGAAGCTGGATCATCTCGCCGCGCTGGGCGTGAACGCGATCGAGATCATGCCGGTGGCGGATTTTCCCGGGGAACGGAACTGGGGTTACGACGGAGTATTGCTCTACGCGCCGGCGCGGGTCTACGGCGACGCCTAACGACCTGCGGGCGTTGATCGACGCGGCGCACGGGCGCGGGCTGGCGGTGATTCTCGACGTCGTCTACAACCATCTCGGGCCCGACGGGAATTATCTCGGCTGCTACAGCCGCGATTATTTCAACCCGACGCACAAGACGCCCTGGGGCGACGGATTTAATTTCGAACTCCCGCCGGTGCGGGATTTTTTTGTCGAGAACGCCATTTATTGGCGGGAGGAATTTCACGTCGACGGTTTTCGGCTCGACGCGACCCACGCCATCGCCGACGCCTCGGAGAAGCATGTCCTGGCCGAGATCGCGGATCGCGTGCACTCGTTAGGCGCGTTTGTCATCGCGGAGGATGAACGCAACGAAGCGGCGCTGCTGCGGCCGGGAACGGAGGGCGGCATCGGGCTCGACGGCATGTGGTCGGATGATTTCCATCACGTCGTGCGCGTGATGCTGACGAAGACGCGTGAGGGTTATTTCCAAGCCTATCGCGGGACGGTCGATGAACTGGCCGCGACACTCGATCACGGCTGGTTCCTCGAAGGCGAGGAGCGCGAACCGCAACGTCTCGGTGAGCCGGGCGACGCGGCGGGCCTGGGCCCGGAACGATTTGTTTTCTGCATCACGAATCACGACCAGGTGGGGAACCAGGCTTTCGGTCTGCGTCTAAACCAGCTGGTGTCGCCGGAGGCTTTCCGCGCCGCGTCGGCGCTGCTTTGTCTGGTTCCCTATACGCCGCTGATTTTCATGGGACAGGAATGGGCCGCCTCGACGCCCTTTCTTTATTTCACCGATCACAATGCGGAACTGGGCCGGAAGATCACCGAGGGCCGGCGCGACGAATTCCGGAGTTTCGCCGATTTCCGCGACCCCGAAGCGCGGACCGGAATCCCCGATCCGCAGAACGAGAAAACGTTTCTGCGTTCAAAGCTCGACTGGACCGAGGCGGGACAAGGACGCCACGCGGAGATCATCCGGCTCTATCGCGAGTGCCTGCGGCTGCGCCGCGATTCGCCGGTTCTGCGGGATCGGTCGCGCGGGAATTTCGAGGTGCTGCCGGTCGTGGAGGACGTCTTGCAGGTGCGCTTCGGGAAACCAGACACCGGACAGTGGCTGATCGTGGCAGACCTCTGCGGCGGCCATCGCATGCCGAAGCTCGATGCGGAGAGCGCGTGGGAACTTGTTCTCTCGAGTAATGAGGCGCGGTTCGGCGGAGAAGAAGGACCCGCCTTCGCGCAACCGGAGGTGCGGGTTCTGCGCCTAACGACATCCGGTTGATTGACCGGCTGGGCGGGTCGGCGAGAATGAGCGGAACGAGCCGGCAATGAACGCAAAGATTTTAACCCTGGATGAATTAGCCCGGCGCGCGGAGGAGATGCGCGCGGGCGGCGAAAAGCTCGTCCTGACCAATGGCTGCTTCGATCTCCTGCATGTCGGGCATATTCGTTACCTGCAACAAGCCGCGGACCTGGGCGATCGGCTCGCGGTGGCGGTGAACGGGGACGAATCGGTGCGGACACTGAAGGGACCGGGCCGGCCGCTGAACGGCGCGGACGATCGGGCGGAGGTGTTGGCCGCGCTGGAGTGCGTGGATTTCGTGACGATTTTTCCGACCGTGCGCGCGACGGCGGTGATCGAGGCGGTGCGACCTGCGATCTACGTGAAGGGCGGCGATTACACGGTCGAGAGTCTCGATCCGGAGGAAGTCGCGGCGTTGAAAAAGGCGGGCGCGGAAATCAAGACGCTGCCGCTGGTTCCCGGAAAATCGACCACGCGCCTGATCGAGCGCATGCATCAATAACGCGCATGCCGCCGCTCGCTCTCGGGATCCTCGGCTCGGGCAAAGGCTCGAATTGCCGCGCTATTCTCGAGGAGATCCGGTCGGGAAATCTGGCGGCCGAGTGCCGGGTGGTGGTTTCGGATTTCGAGGACGCGGGGATCCTCGCGATCGCGCGGGAATTCGATGTGCCGGCGGTTTTTTTTCCACCGGGGAAATTCCGGACCAAGCTCGAGCCCGAACGGGAAGAGGAACTCGTTAGGCTGCTGCGCGAGGCGGGGGTGGAGCTGGTCGTGCTGGCCGGGTTCATGCGCGTGCTGAAGGCGCCGCTGCTCGAGGCTTTTCCGCGGCGGATTATTAATCTGCATCCGTCGCTGCTGCCGAAATTCCCCGGGCGCGAAGCCTGGGCGCAGGCGCTGGCGGCGGGCGAGAGCGTCACCGGCTGCACCGTTCATTACGTCGATGCCGGGGTGGATACCGGCGAGATCATCGCGCAACGCGAGGTGCCGATCTTGCCTAACGACACGCCGGCAAGCCTGCATGCGCGCATTCAACTGGCCGAGCGCGAGCTTTTCCCCGCGGTCATCGGCCAACTGGCCGCGACCGAGGCTTAGCCGCGTTCCGATTTCTGATCGCGGCCTAACAATTCCTGCATCGCCTGCGCAGGAGGTTTGCCCTCGTGCAGGACGGCGTAGACCTGGTCGATGATCGGCGTTTCGATGCCGACCTTGCGCGCGCACTCAAAGGCGCTGCGGGCGGTCGGGATTCCCTCGGCGACGGTCTTCATCCCGTGAGTGATTTCTTCCAGGCTCTTCCCCTGGCCGAGCTGCTCCCCGAGGCGGCGGTTGCGGCTGTGCCGGCTGAAACATGTTGCGATCAAGTCTCCTGCTCCGCTTAATCCCATAAAAGTACGGGCGTCGCCGCCCATCGCGACCCCGAGACGGAGGAGCTCGGCGAGAGAACGGGTGACGAGCGCCGCCTTTGAATTGTCGCCGAAGCCAAAGCCGTCGCTCACACCGGCCGGGATGGCGAAAATATTCTTCAGCGCGCCGCCGAGTTCGATTCCGACAATCTCGTCGCTGCTGTAAACGCGGAAACGGGAACTCCCGAGCAAGGACTGAAGTTCCTCGGCCACGCTCCGGTCGCGACAGCCGAGAACGGTCGCGCTGGGCAATCCTCTCGCCACTTCCACCGCCAGATTCGGTCCGGAAAGGACGGCCACCGGGTTCGCCGGGAATTTTTCGTGCAGAATCTCGCTCATGCGGAGGCCGCTGCCGTGCTCGATTCCCTTCGTGCAACTCATGAGCACGGCAGACGGGTTCGTCAGTGCCTGCTGGAGATCCGAAGCCACATCGCGCAATGCCACTGAGGGAGTAACGAAAACGATCAGATCTGCGGCGGCGCAATCGGCCAGGTTGCTCGTTAGGGAGACGGTGGTGGGTAATTCAACGCCGGGAAGGTAATCGGGGTTTTGCCTAGTGCGGGAGATTTCATCGACTCGCGCAGCGGTGTGACCCCAGAGGATGATTTCGTGATCGGCTTTAGCCCAAAGGAGGGCAAGAGCGGTTCCCCAGCCGCCGGTTCCTAAGATGGCCGTTCGTCGCACCGTCATTTTTGTCCGAATCGCTGCTCTTTACCGTGGAGAAGTCGTTGCATATTCGAACGGTGCCGCCAAACGACGACTCCGGCGATTAGTATCGAAAATGGAAGCAGACTCGCGCCCGTGAGCAGGCCGAGTCGCTGGTAAACAATCACAAAAAGCGGAAGGGCGACTGCTGCCCCAATCGAAGCAACGGAAACGTAGCGCGTGATCTGGAAGAGAATGATCCAGACCGCCAACACGGAGAAAACGGCGATCGGCATGAGCCCGAGAAGGACCCCGGCCGAGGTCGCGACGCCTTTTCCGCCACGGAATCGGAGCCAAACGGGAAAGGTGTGACCGAGGATACAGGCCAACCCACCAACAATGCCGGCGATCTCACGTTGGGTTGGCCCCAGCACCATTGCCTCAGCTACCGCAAAGGCGAGCCGCACAGCGGCGAATCCCTTTAAGGCGTCGAGCGCAAATACCAGGTAACCCCATTTCTTCCCAAGAACCCGAAGGACATTGGTGGCGCCTATATTGCCACTGCCATGCTTGCGGATATCGATCCCGCGATTGCGAGCGACCAGATAGCCATTAGGGCATGACCCGAGAAAATATCCCATCGCAATCGCAATGAGAAAACATACGGTCGTCTCTGGTGTCACGATAAACTACTTATTAACAGGTTGTTGAGATTGTTTCATGAGCCAGATGCTAAGCACGCCCAAATCGCTCGGAGTAACCCCGCTAACCCGTCCGGCCTGGCCCAAAGTCTCGGGGCGGAGACCGGCGAGTTTCTGCCGAGCCTCATTTCGCAATCCAGGCACCGTCAGGTAATCCAGCGCCTCGGGGATGCGTAACTGCTCCGCACTGCGTACGGAACGAAGCTGGTCGTCATGACGACGAATATAGCCTTCGTATTTCAACTCGGTTTCCAAAAGTTCCCAGATTTCCTGACTGATCTCCCCGCGAAGAGAGTCAGGCATCGATGGCACGGTGAATTCCGGTTTCTTCATCAAGTGCGCGAGGGTTTGACCGTCACATCGCGTCTCTGCCGCAAGTTTGCGCGCGGTAGCGAGCTGGAGATTTTTAGCTTCCAATAGTTCAAGACGGCGACTGTCGACAAGTCCCACCAATGCTGCCCTGACCGTTAATCTCTGGTCGGCGTTGTCGTGCCGGAGGAGAAGCCGGTGTTCCGCCCGACTCGTAAACATCCGATAGGGTTCCTGGGTCCCCTGTGTGACAAGGTCGTCGATCAAGACGCCGATATATGCCTCACTTCTATCCAGGATGAAGGGTCCTTTCCCAGCGACCTTCAAGGCAGCGTTAGCGCCTGCCATCAATCCTTGGGCGCCCGCTTCCTCATAACCGGAAGTGCCGTTGATTTGCCCGGCAAAATAAAGCCCTCCTATCCGTTTGGTTTCCAGCGTCGGGTGCAGTTGGGTGGGGGGAAAATAGTCGTACTCGACAGCGTAGCCTGGACGCATGATCTCTGCATTCTGCAGCCCTGGAACCGTGCGAAGGAATTGGGTTTGGACGTCGTATGGGAGGCTGGTCGAGATCCCGTTCACATAATATTCCTCGGTTTGCCGCCCTTCAGGCTCGAGAAACAGCTGGTGTTGCGATTTTTTCGAGAATTTGACCACCTTGTCTTCGATCGAAGGACAGTACCTGGGTCCCGTCCCTTCGATTTGCCCGCTGTAGAGGGGGGATCGATGGAGGTTGTCCCGAATGATTGCGTGCGTTTTTTCAGTCGTCGCGGTGATCCAACAGGGCAGTTGTTCCACGTGGAAACCCCCATTCTGCGTCCTATTCAACGTCAGAAACTCCTCAAAGTGGAAGAATTCTTCGTTTGCCGGAAGATAGCTAAATCGGGTGGGCGGATCGTCACCCATCTGCCGGTGGCACTGGGCGAAATCGATCGAGCGGCCATTGATTCGGCAGGGCGTGCCGGTCTTGAACCGCCCGGTGGCGAATCCCAGGTCCCTGAGATTATCACTCAGCGGAGACGAACTGTCTGCCATACGGCCGCCTGGACGACTCTTATCCCCGACATGCAGTAAGCCGCGGAGAAATGTACCAGCCGTAATCACTACACTGCGCCCACGCACCGAGAACCCGAAGTCTGACTTGACCCCCACAACCTGTCCGTTCTCCACGAGAATCTCAGTGACCCCGCCTTGTTTCAAATCTAATCGCAGCGTTCGTTCCAGGAGGGCCTTCATCCGAAACTGGTAGGCCTTCTTATCGCACTGGACACGCGGTGCGCGAACGCTTGGTCCTTTTGTTCGATTTAGCAGCCGAAACTGCAGTCCCGTTGCGTCCGCGTTGATGCCCATAGCACCGCCCAAGGCATCGATTTCTCGGACAATGTGACCCTTAGCCAACCCACCGATGGCGGGATTGCACGACATTTGCCCAATCGTATCCAGATTCTGGCTGAGAAGCAGCGTGTCAGCACCAAGACGCGCAGCGGCCAAGGCGGCCTCAGTCCCAGCGTGGCCGGCGCCAACCACAATCACGTCATAGGTCTTTTGGAGGAAATATTGTTCCACGTGGATCACTCCGAAAATTTAAGAAACGGGGATGGCAGGAGCTCTGAGAGCAGAAAGGTTTTCGAAACCCCGCAGCGGCCAGTGCAGAGAATTTGCAGCAACGGGTTAAACTCCGCTAAAAATTGCCGGCAAGCTCCGCACGGGACCACTGGATCCACCGTATCGGCCGATATCGCTATTGCCGAAAACTTCCGAAAACCCGCTGCGACAGCCGTTGAAACCGCCACCCTTTCCGCACAGACGGTCAGGCTAAAAGAGGCATTTTCGATATTGCATCCGGCAAATATCTCGCCGGTGTTCGTCGCGAGCGCGGCCCCGACCGCGAATTTCGAATATGGCGAATAAGACCTTTCACGGGCGGACCACGCGCGTGCCGCCAATTTCTCCAAGTCTACTTGTGCGCCCATGCCTTGCGACCTGATATCCCTCGTTCTTCCGAGGCTGAATCAGCCTTTCCCAAGTGTAATGAAGACTTTCGCTCGGCCTCCTGAAGGAGGCGAAGGGAAATCCGACCGAGCAAGAATAAGACAACAATCGAAAACAAAAGTCCACCTCCCCAAAACCAGTATTCAATCATTCGGGGGTGACTCTTTCCTCGCAATAGATTGAGGCCAAGCTGCCCAAGAGTGCCAATATAGGTGTAAAGGAAAAGTCCCGGTGCCTGCCCAATCGCAACCCATAGGATGCATGTCCGAAAACGAATGGTAGTTAAACCGTAGAGATAATTTAGCAAACTAGTCGGAAACAACGGGTGTAACTGGCTGAGCAATATAATCTTCCACCCTTCTCTGGCGACTGCCGGCTCCAACGCAACCAACGTTGGATTACCCAGCAGTTTTCTCCGGAACCACTTTCGACCGATCTTACGGCTGAGGTAGAACGCAATTGCCGCCCCGGTGACATTCCCGATTAGAACGATAAGAAAGCCCCACCAAAGGCCGAAAAAGAAGCCACCTCCTACGCTGAGAAGTCCCCCGGGCAAAAGAAGGACGTTGCAGCAAGCGTAGAGAATCGGATACCAGAGGGCGCTCCAGGCGCCAAGTTCCATCACCCTCTGCTGCACCTGCGCAATCCAGTCAGCGATCGGAAAATACCGCGCGGCAACCAGAAACGCCGCTGCCACGAGCAGCAGCCCGCCCACTTGAATCGAAACCGCGCGGCGCACCTTCGACATGAGCGCAACTTGCCTACTTCAAAGGCCGCGCGCAAACGCCGCCAGTTCGACCGTCGCCGAATATCTCAAGAAGGGAGTGATTAGATAAACTCCCGGGAAGCGTTCCAGTGCCGCCTTGGAAATTATGCGGGCGATGTCCAACCCGCGCGCGCCGCCTTCCTCCGCTTCGGTTCCAGCCATCCTTTGGCGCACCTCGTCCGGCACCACGATGCCCGGTACTTCGTTGTGCAAAAATTCGGCCTGGCGCCCACTCAAGAGCGGCCAGACACCGGTGAAAATAGGCACGCCAAACCTTTCTGTTCGCCGCGCCATTTCATCGAGCAGCCGCACGTCAAAGACCGGCTGCGTCATCACGTACTGGGCGCCGGCCGCGATCTTCCTCTCCAGCCGCGAGACTTGGGCATCGAGATTCTTCGAGTTGGGATTAAACGTGCAACCCATGACAAACTGCGTCGCGGCATTGATCGATTTGCCCGCATAATTAAATCCCTCATTCATCCGCTTGATGATCCCGATCAATTGTACGGAGTTTACATCGTAAACCGAAGCCGCTCCCGGATGGTCGCCCACCCGCGCCGGATCGCCCGTAAGCGGTAGCACGTGCCTCATTCCGAGGGCCGCCATCCCGAGGAGCTCGCTCTGTAGTCCAAGCACATTGCGATCACGACAACTCATATGGAGCAAGGGGGTAATGCCGAATCGCTCCTTTAACATCGCTCCTATGGCAAGGTTGCTGACCCGTAAGATGGCGAGCGAATTGTCGGCGAGAGTAATCGCATCACACCCAGCTTGGACGAGGGCTTGGGCGCCGATGAAATACTTCTCCAGCGCGAGCGTTTTGGGCGGATCCAATTCGCAAATGATCACGCGATGCCCGGCGGCGATGCGGTCGAGCAGACTCTCTTCCGCTGGACCCGCTACAGCCGGGGCGGGCGGACGTTCCCTGATTGCGCTGACTGTTTTGTTCCGGATCGGTTCCATCCCGGCCAGCACCGCGGCCATGGCGGCGATCGTGCGCGGCGTGGTCCCACAGCATCCACCGATCAAGCGCGCTCCCTGGGTCGCCATTTCGCGAGCCATTTTCCCAAAATAATCAGGCGCCGTGTAATAGATGAAACGCCCCTCGTGATACTTCGGATACCCGGCGTTCGGATAAGCCGAGATCAGAAAATTCAGCGGAATCCGCTCCAGCAAATGAACCATGGCTTGCGGACCGTTGAGGCAGTTCACACCGACAATGTCCGCGCCGTCCGCTGTCAGCTTTCCAAAAGCCTCTACCAGCGTCAGACCAGAAGGAAGCCGACCCTCCTGTTCGCAGGCAAGCGAGCAGATCGTGGGCGCCTTCGACAGATGCATCTTCGCTTCGAGCGCGAGCGCCAATTCGTCGTAATCCAAAAAGGTCTCGAGGAAAATCCCATCGGCCCCGCCATCGAGTAATCCCGTAATCTGTTCGCGAAAAACGGCAATCCTATCGATACCTCGTGTCTCCGCTTCGTCGGCACTGATTCCGAGCGGACCGACGCTTCCGGCCACAAAAACATCCTTCCCGTGGGCGGCGGAGCGCGCGATCCGTGCCGCAGCCGCATTGATCTCGTGCGTTCGCTCACCAAAACCGAATCGATCGAGGCGGACCCGGCTGGCACCGAATGTATTGGTCTCGATGACGCGCGCACCCGCGGTCACGTAGGCTTGGTGAACTTCGAGCACCCGCTCCGGCTCGCTGACGCTCAGTTCTTCGAGGCATCGCTCCAACGGAATGCCGGAGTCGAGCAACATCGTGCCCATGGCACCGTCGCCGCAGACGAAGCGACTCTGGAGTTCGTCGAGAAGATCCACCGGTCTATGCGCTTAACGTCACCGCCTCTTCTCGTCAATCAGTCATCCTGAATACTCGACGGACAGAAATCCGAGCAGTGCGCCTTAAGCGGCTCGAAAGAAACTAACGGGCGAGAATGACTTCCTTTTTGTCCCAGGAATGTTTCTCGCCGCAGTGCACGCAGGCGACCGTACCGGGCTTGACCTTGGCGGAGGCGAAAACGTCCTCTTCTATTACCACCCCGGTTACATTGAGCTTCTTCGTTACCGGACACCGCACCAGGATTCGTTTGATCACACCGGTAACATCTCACATCCAGTGGCCAAAAGCTCGCTCAATGTTCAACCCTCTCGGGCCAGGGCGTTTCACAAGGCCCCGCACAAACAGCCAACAACCTTAAATAAGTTCCAACAACTCTTTTCAAATGGTCCCAGCGCCGCTTTCACCCTCCGCCCCTCGGACGTTATCCACACGCTTCTTTAGACTCCTTTTCAGGGGAACGACCAACTGGCGCCGACAGTTATTCAGACGATGAAGATGAAGATAATGAAAAGAGTTTAAGACATTTCTTTATCTGATGTGTGCATAACCCCATAAAATGATCCACGCTTGATGCGCTTCGGATCTGCGCTGCGTGGAAAAACAATGAGCGTGGGCAAGTTCAGCGCTATCAGTAGACACTTTGCGAAAACGCACGAGCGACGGGCAGCGGGTGCTCTGCCCACACGAGTCCGATCCCACGAGCGCCAATCTCTGCGCGCTCGCGATCATGACCAAAGCCCCTCGCGCCGGGCAGGTGAAGACCCGGCTCACTCCGCCGCTCAATCCGGAGGAAGCAGCCGCGCTCAACAGATGTTTTTTGCGCGACCTGTCGGCGGCGATCGACAATGCCGGCGACGGTTCCCGCGGAATCTGCTGTTACACGCCGGTCGGGGCGGAAGAGGTTTATCGCGACATTTTGCCGGCGCGGTTTCAGCTCATTGCGCAACGCGAGGGCACCCTAGAGGCCCGTCTGATCGGCGCGGTGGAAGATCTACTCTCGGTCGGATTCTCTGCCGTCTGCCTGATCAACTCTGACAGTCCGACCGCTCCCGGCGCAGTCTTTGCCGAGGCCGCGCGGATTCTTTCCGCGCCTAACGAGCAGCTTGTCTTGGGACCTGCGGATGACGGGGGTTACTACCTGATCGGAATGAAAAAACTCTACCCCCGTCTCTTTCACGAAATTGACTGGAGCACCGATCGCGTCCTCGCGCAGACGCTGGAACGCGCCGCTGAGATCGGGCTCGCCGTCCACTTGCTGCCCTCCTGCTACGATGTGGACGATCGAACCACCCTGGCCAGGCTTTGTCAGGACTTGTTAGGCCCTAACAAAGCGGAAGGAGCGAAGATTGCGCCCGCAACCCAAGCCTTCCTGGGCAAAATCGTGGCGCGCAAAGGCCGGGAGAACATTTGGACCACAGCTTCGTCCGGACTGCCCGACAAGCAGCTTTAAAACATCATGGCTGGCAGCGCGGGCACCACGCCGTAGTGCGGCCGCCGATGGTAGCGCGGCGCAGGATCGTCCCGTGCCGCGGACATTTACCGCCCGCTCGCCAACGCTCATGCAGAAGCCAACCCTTTGGCGGATCGGAATTGTCTCGACCGATGGTGCGAAGCGAGGCGCGCGAGACGAAACGCACACTCCGCCAGAGCGCGCCCAGCTTTTCCGCGCTCAGAGCACCGGCCTTGCGTCGCGGCGCGATGTGCGCGCGCCAGAGAATCTCGTCCGCCATCCAGTTACCGATGCCCGGGAAGCCGCCCTGCATGAGCAACACCGCCTTGATCGGTGCGCGGGCATGTCGCCCGACGAAATCGCTCATCGCGATTCGAGTAAACTGCCCGGAATTGATTTCAGGTGCGCCGGCCGTCCACCAGTCCGGCGCCTCTTTCCCGTGATGAAAACGAACCCGGCCAAACTGCCGCGCATCGCGGAAGACCAATGCCAGCTTCTCCTGCTGGAGGACAAGGTGGTCATGTTTGCCGACGCGAAAGCCGGGTTCCTCGGTGCGGAGATGACCGCTCATCCCAAGGTGAATCCCGAGCCAGTTATCGCCCGAGAAAATGAAGAGCATCTTTTTCCCGCGCGCCTCTGATCGCAACAGCTTTTGCCTAACGAGCCCGCGTTTGAGCGCGCGCGGGTCGCTCCCGCGGAAGATTCGTTTCTCGCCGTGCAACTCCACCTCCACGACCGTTTGGCCGAGCCCGCCGTCCCACCGTTTGCGAAAAAATTCCACCTCGGCCAGTTCCGGCATGAGCGGAGATTAGATCGCCTCGGAGCTCCATGCTACCCTTGGCGCGCATGGAGAAAGTGATCATTGTTGGAAGCGGTTGCGCGGGGCTGACGGCCGCGATTTACGCCGCGCGCGCAAACCTGAGCCCGCTTGTGCTGGAGGGCGGCCAGCCCGGCGGCCAACTTTCGACCACTACTTTGGTGGAGAATTTCCCCGGCTTCCCCGAGGGGATCGATGGGCCCCAATTGGTCATGAACATGCACAAGCAGGCGGAAAATTTCGGCGCCCGTTTCTCCTATGCGGAGGCGACCGGCCTGGAGCTGCCCGAGGGCCACATCCGCCTGCAAGTGGACGACGAATGGCTCGAGACCCAGGCGCTCATCATCGCGAGCGGGGCCTCGGCGCGCTGGCTGGGGCTGGAAAATGAGGAGAAGCTGATCGGCCATGGCCTAACGAGCTGCGCAACCTGCGACGGCGCCTTTTATCGCAATGTCCCGGTCTGCGTCGTCGGCGGCGGCGATTCCGCGGCGGAGGAAGCGCTTTTCCTGACTCGTTTCGCCTCGAAAGTTTATCTGATTCATCGGCGCGATAAGCTTCGCGCCTCGCCGATCATGGCCGATCGCGTCCTGGCCTGCGAAAAGATCGAGCCGATCTGGAACACGGCGGTGGTGAAATATATTGCGGACGAAAAAGGCGAGATGACCGCGGTCGAGCTGCGGAATGTGTTAACCAAGGAGGAGAAAATCCTGCCCGTGGCCTGTGTTTTCGTCGCCATCGGGCACGATCCGAACACGAAAGCTTTTGCCGGCAAACTCGAAACCGACCCCGACGGCTACCTGATTGCCAAACATTTAGCGGAGAGCAAACACCCGGGAATTTTCATCGCCGGTGACGTCGCCGATCGCATTTATCGTCAGGCCATCACCGCCGCCGGCTCGGGTTGTGCGGCGGCGATCGAGGCCGAGCGCTATTTGAGCGAGCATACCGCCTGAGTGGATCCCGGGGCGGCGCCGATGTTTTGAAGCTTTGTGATCTGACGCAGTTCTACTCGCCGCTGAGTGGCGGGGTGAAGCGTTACGTGCACGAGAAAATCCACTACATCCAGGCCCAGACTGCGGACGAGCATGTCCTCATCATCCCGGGCGAGAAGAGCGAGATGATCGAAGCAGAGCGGTCGCGCATTTACTCGATCGCTTCGCCCTTGCTCTCGCGCACCTCGCGTTACCGTGCGCTGCTGAATCTGCGCGCGATCGAAGAGGTCCTGGAACGCGAGAAACCGCACCTGATCGAATCGGGCGATCCCTACCAGGTGGCGTGGAAAGCGATCGCTTCCGGTGCAGCGCTCCGCATTCCGGTCGTCGGGTTTTATCATTCGCATTTTCCGGAGGCATACCTGCGCACCACTTCGCGTTTCCTCGGCCGAACGGCCACGGAATTCCTCATGGATCTGGCCCGCCGTTACGTCGGGCAGCTCTACAATCGGTTTGAGGCGACGCTGGTTCCTTCGGCGCGCCTCGGCCAGGTGCTGACGGGCTGGGGCGTGCGCAACGTGCACGCCGTCGACCTCGGCGTGAACACCGACGTTTTCCGGCCGGAACCGGACGACGCCGAGAAAACGCGGGCGTCGTTAGGCCTTCCCCCCGGTCGCCGCCTCCTGCTCTATGTCGGGCGGCTGGCGCAGGAAAAAAATACCCAGACCTTGTTTGCCGCCTTGGAGCTTCTCGTTAGGCGCGAACCGGGGCGCTACCATCTCCTCATCGTCGGCGACGGTTTGCAGCGCGGCGCTCTGCGGGAATTGCAGGCGCGTGCCGGCGCCGTGACCTGGCAGCCGTACAGCACCGACGCGGAAGAACTCGCTCGTTTTTATCGCGCCGCCGATCTCCTGGTGCATCCCGGCGTGCAGGAAACCTTTGGCCTGACCGCGCTCGAGAGCCAGGCCTGCGGGACGCCGGTGGTGGGAATTCGCGGCAGCTACATGGATCGGATCATTTTTGGCGGTCAGGAACATTGGGCATCGGAAAATTCTGCCGGCGCGTTGGCCGCGGCGATCGCGGCCGCGGCGGCCGCAGACGATCTGGGCGCCACCGGGCAGGCGGTAGCGAAGAATGCGCGCGAGCAGTATGCGTGGCCGGTGGTTTTCAAAAAGCTCTTCCGTCTTTACGACGAGGTGCGGGTGAGATATCGGGCCGGCTAGCAGCGCGACCTTGCGAGACCGGCCCGCCACGTTAACCTCCGAGGAGATGAAACGGGAACGCGCCTACACGATTCGTGGCTTCGAGCCGGCCGATCGCGTCGCGGTGCGGGAGTTGTGCTGTCGTACTGGATTTCTCGGGGCGCCGATCGATCCGGTCTACGAAGATCGCGAGCTTTTCGCCGATTTTCTCACCACCTATTACACCGACCACGAGCCGGAATCGTCGTTTGTGCTCGAGATCGAGGGCGAGTTGAAGGGCTACCTGCTCGGTTCGCGCAAGCCGCTGCTCAACCAGCTTTATTCGTTCCAGCAAAATATCGTTCTCTTTCTCCGCTCCCTCCTGCGCTACCCGCGCTACAACCCCCGCTCCAAGCGCTTTATCCGCTGGATGATCATGAATGGCTGGCGGGAAGTGCCGGCGGCGCCGGCGCGCACGGCGCACTTCCACATCAATCTCCTGCCGGAAGCGCGAAAAATCTCGACCACCCGCGCGCTCATGAGCGCTTACCTCAGCTACCTCTATCGTTGCGGCGAAAAGCAGGTTTACGGGCAGATCGTGACCTTCGAAAGCCGGCGTGGCGAAAAGATGTTTGAGCGCTACGGCTTCCGGGTCATGAACCGGGCCGAGATCACGAAGTATCGCGCCTTTTATCCGGAGTCGGTTTACCTCAGCACGGTGATCAAGAATCTCGAGACGGCGGAGCCACTATCCGCCTACATCAATTCGCCGAACTGACCAAGCGCGACCGGTTGTCTCAGGGCTCGGAGTGGTTTAAACTGCGCGCGTTTTCCCGCCGGCATAGCTCAGTTGGTAGAGCAGCTGATTTGTAATCAGCAGGTCATCGGTTCGAACCCGATTGCCGGCTCCCGCACGCCTTTGCCATGTCTGACCGCCGCGACGGCTTCCATTGACATTTCCCCGGCTTTTTTCTAAAACGGATGGCCGCGGCGGGCAGGTTTGGACCTTGGGAATCCGCATTCGGGAAAGAGTTTACGAAAATTGCGGCTCCGTCCCGGGAGCGGCCACACCCACGTGCAAAACTACCGCTTTAGATTCATCATCATTCTGCTGCTCGCTTCTGGCGGCAGTTTCTGCAGCACGCTGGCGCAGGATGCCCTGCCTTCAGCGCTCGGGATAAAGGCGATCGAGGACTCGGATGTGACCTTCAATGTCGACAATCCGGAGGATGCCCCGCTTCCGCAGGCAATTGAGCCCGGGCAGGATGAGACCGGGCTCTCCGCGATCTTCAACGATGCCGACGGGGAACTGAAGACCGCGGTAAGGGCGGATGCGCGGCTTACCTACGACGATAACATCTTTATCAACCGTCGGGATGGCCAAGCGGACCTGATTTTCACTCTCTCCCCGACGATCGCAGCCGGGATCGGCGATGTGCGCCCGGAGTTTCGACGCCTCGCTCTCAGCACCCTTTCGCCTGCAGTGATCGATGAATCCTACAATCCGGGGAGTTTCCTGTTCGCTCGTTATACGCCCACCCTGAGCGTCTTCTTCGACAACAGCGGGGAGGATGCGCTCGACCATGATGCTGCGGTCGAAGCGCAATGGCGGCAAAATTATCTCAAGCTCGGGTCGGAGACGCGCTTTCAGACTCTTTCGGACATTGATATTGACGTTGGCGATCGCGTCCGACGATCCATCTTCTCGCAGGATTTCACGGGGCTCTACGACTACAGCGACCGCACCGCCTTCGAGTTTCGCCTGCGCGGACTCATCCGGCATTACCCTTCGCAAATCGATTCGCAGGAAGTGATCATGCAGAATGCAGTCAACTATCGGGTCGGCGCGAGGACGCTGGTCGGACTGGGACTGACTCTGGGCTGGCTGCACGCCGAAGGCTCGGGTGACCAGCCCTATGAACAGCTCCTAATACGGGGGCGATATCACCTCAGCGAGAAAATCGATCTCTACGGCAATCTCGGGATAGAGTTTCGACAGTTAGAGCGGCGCGAAGATCGAATCGAACCGGTCTTTCAGGCGGGCTTATCTTACCAGCCTTGGGAACAAACTTCCCTGACCCTGGGCCTGGCCCGCCGGGTCGACAATTCCGCTGGCACTCCGGGTTTTGATCTGATCTCCACGGAAGTTGACTTTGAAGTCCGCCAGCGCTTTGCAGGTCACTATTATATCGGCTTTGTCGCTCGCTACCAGTCCGCTCAATACCTAAGTATCGTGGATGACTCCGGCGCGCGCCGGGATGAAATTGTTCTTCTGCGCCCTTACGCCAAAATGGATATCAGCAAGTCTGCGGCAATCGAGGTTGGATATTCGTTTCGGAGCGATGATTCAAATGTGGACCGATTCACTTTCAAGCAAAACCGGGTCTATGTTCAGTTTGACGCTCTTTTCTAAGGTATGTTTTCGCTTCCGTTCTTACAGCCATTCCAGTCGGCACGCCTTGGGGTGCTCCTGATCTGCCTGATGCCGCTTGCGCCCTCGCTCCAGGCTCAGGAAACCCCTTCAGATTCGTCCGACGAACGGGCCAGCAGCTATGTCCTGGCGCCTAACGACTTGGTGAACGTGAAAGTCTTCCAGGAAGACGATCTGGAGTCGAAGGTTCGCATCTCAAGGAATGGCACGATCACGCTTCCCCTCATCGGCGAGGTACGAATCGGGGGCAAAACTCCCCAGCAGGCTGCACGAACGATCAGCGACGCACTCGCCAAGGGCTACCTTATTAACCCACAGGTGACCCTGAACGTCCTCAATTTTGCCACGTATCGAGTCACGGTGCTGGGCCAAGTGCAAAAGCCGGGAAGCTATGACTTTCCAAACCGGGAAAGGCTTACCCTGCTCGAGGCAATCGGGCTGGCCGGCGGCTATACGCGGGGGGCGGATCCATCCCGTGTTCTAATTAAGCGCGTGGTCGAAGGCCGGGAAGTCGTCTATCGCCTGAATGGCAAGAAGATGGCCAGCGAGGGCGCGAGCACCGCATTTGAGATATTGTCCGGCGATGTTGTGACCGTTTCTGAGAGCAGGTTTTAAGCACGTGCCAGACACCGACCATAAGACGGAGCAGGCGGATGAACCGATAGATTTTCGCGCTATCTATTACAACTTGCGCGAAAAGGCGCGGCTCCTCGCGCTCTGTGCCGGCCTCGGCGCGCTGCTCGGAATCGGCTATGTCGTCGTCAAGCCTACAAAGTATGCAGCAGAGACGATCGTCCAGGTCGAGCAAGCTCCGCCCAGGGTCATTAACATCCAGGAAATTACGACGGAAGATCTTGCTTCCGACGAGCTGTTAAAAACGATCGAGCAAGGATTAACCAGTCCGGCCCTACTCAGCAGAGTCATTCGAGAGAGCAAACTGGACGGAGCAGCGCTTGGCCTGGCGCAGCGCCCCGAGCCCTACTCGGAGAACGAGTTGATTCGTGCTCTTGATCGTTCGGTCGCGGCGAAACTTATCCGCGGCACACGCCTAATCCGCGTCGTAGCGGAGAACAAACGCCCCGATCTCGCCCAGAAGATTTCCATGGCGATCGTCGAAAACTATAAGCGCATGAATACCGAACAGCGTCTCGGCGGAATCAACGAGGCGAACGGTGTTCTCGGCCTGGAGGCCGCGCGGTTGAAAGCAAAGCTGCGGCAATCGGAACAGGATCTTCAGGCTTATAAAGAACGCACCCAGGCCGTTTCACTGGAAGAGACGCAAAACATCACGGTGGAAAAGCTGAAAGAGCTGAACGCCAAGCTCACCGCGGCAAAGGGGGAGCGCTTGAAACTCGAAGCTGACTATTCTCAGGCGCAAAAGCTCGGTGACGTGAGTGCGAATCAGCTTATCGAACTGCAATCCGTTGCGGAGTCTGCAGCCGTGCAGGAGCAGAAGAAGATGGTCGCTGAACAGGAGGGTCTGGTGGCGAATTTAGGCACGCGTTATGGCCCATTGCATCCCAAACTCATTCAGGCGACCAGCCAGCTGGAAGCGCAGCGCGGTGAACTGACGAGCGCGATTTCAAATGCGGCCAAGTCCATTAAATCCTCTTACGACGCGGCAAGGGAGACGGAGACCAAACTGGGGGAAGCTCTCCGCGATCAGGAACAGCAAGCCTTGGCGCTGAATAAGCTGTCGATACCTTACAATGTCCTGCAAAGAGAGGTGGAAGGTGACCGCGCCCTTTACGCCTCAGTTGTGAATCGGATGAAAGAAACCGACGTAGTCCGGAGCGTCCAACAGGATAATATTCTCATCAAAGCGCCGGCACTGATTCCAGACAAAGCAGTCGACTCGCATCGCATCCTCGTCGTGGGCGGCACGACCTTGCTGGCCGGGCTCATGGGAGCCGGATTCATTCTTGGCAGCCGTGCCTTGGACAGGTCGCTGCGAACGGTGGATGAAGCGCAGCGTTTCCTTAATCTGAACGCCCTGGCCGTGATTCCGGAAACCAAGGAGACTAACGCCACGCACAGTAACTTCCTTATGCAGGAGCAACCGGCGACACTGGCTGCAGAGGGATTCAGGACCATGCGCACTTCCATCTCGCTCCTGCGCCCGGAATCGGAGTGGAAAAGCGTCGCTATCGTCAGTGCCATGCCGGGAGATGGAAAGACATTCTGCGCCATAAATTATTCGATCGCCTGCGCCCAGCAGGGCATGCGGACGCTTCTGGTTGATTGCGACCTCCGCCTGCGCTCCCTGACCAAAACTTTTTCCAGCGAGGAACGAGCGGGCGTCAGCGACATCATCAGCGGGCAAGCTCTGTTTGAGAATTCCACGCAACGAACCAGCATCGATGGCCTTTTTGTCCTCGGCGCGGGTCATCGCGTGGTCAATCCATTGGAGCTCCTGAGCCGGCCCGGGTTCGCGCAAATGATGAGTGAGGCAAAACTACGATTCGATCGCGTCGTCGTTGACACGGCGCCGGCAACTCCGGTCAGCGACACACTGGTGATTCTAAGAGACTTGGGTTCTGTCTGCCTGGTGGTGGGAGCAGGCATGACATCGAGAGACGTCATCGCCCGCGCCCTCGCAAAACTAACCGAGGCCGGGGGCCGGCCGCTCGGATTTATTTTCAACCGGGTACCGCCGATTCCGGCGCTCGCGGCCTATTATGGATGTGCCCGTGATAGCTACGGTGATGGAGTCTATGCGGAAGAGGTTCCCGCGGCCAAAGGGAAGGCACCGTCCATGCCTACCGTAAGTCCGACTGGGGAGCACGAGCTACCAGCGTAACTGCCGGCGGCAGACTGAGTGCATGATGGCTTTGTCGGTAGCTCTAAACGGGCGTTTTTCAGGGACTCTGCAGCCGACCGGCACGCAGACGGCGGCTTATCATCTCTTTGACTCCATTGTGCGTGATCCGGAGCGAAGACATCCGTTGGTTATCTTTGCCGACCCAAAATTCGCCGCCGTCGCGGCGTGGGCCGAGATCGCTCAAACGCGGTTAGTGGCAATCCCATTCTCCAGCTGGTCCCGGGGTCGCGCACAACTGTGGGAACAGGTTGTCCTGCCGCGCCGTTGCAGGGAAGCCAAAGCGGGGATTGCACATCATCCCATGACGACGAGCCCGGCGTGGAACCGGAGTGTGCGCAATATCGTGACGTTGCACGATCTTAACTTCTGGCTTCATCCGGAGTGGTATTCGAGCAGCTTTCGCACAGTCTACCGCATGACCGCGCTGCCGGGGCTCAGGTCCGCTAATGTTGTCGTCGCAGTGTCTGACGACGTCAGGAAGAAGGCGGAAGAACATCTGCATCTCTCCCCGACGCGGCTCCGTCGAATCTACAATGGCGTAAAGGCCTCGCCCAGCGAGAGGACCGCGCGTCGGAAGGGCGCGCCTTACCTCCTTTGTGTTGGTTCTCTGCAGCCTCACAAGAATCTGCATCGCATTGTCGCAGCATTCGAGATGGTACTGCCGGATTGGCCGGGATTGGAGCTATGGATTGTAGGAAGACGACAACCGCGCTTTCGCGGAGATGCTGACTTGTCAGGATTGTTGAATCGGCCCGGGATTAGACAGCTGGGTTATCTGTCAGAAGAAGAACTATTCGAGGCTTATGCGAACGCGGCTGTCTTCTGCTATCCTTCGATCGAAGAGGGATTCGGATTACCGCTTCTCGAGGCAATGCAGGCGGGCAGCCCTGTGCTTGCATCCAACATTTCATGCCTCCCTGAAATCGCGGGTGACGCCGCGGAGCTAGTCGATCCGTTTTCGGTTGGCGACATGGCCGCGGCGATCAGGAAGATCCTGTCCTACTCTCCGGCTGAGCGGGAAAAAGTCATTGTTTCCGGTAAAGAGCGAGCCGGGCAGTTTTCCTGGAAGAAGGCGGCGACCGCTTACCTCGCACTATACCGTGACCTGATGGGATGAAGGAGCGTGGAAACAAACTGCTCCGACGAATGGATGCGCTTGGCGGAGTGCCCTTGCTCCTTGCCTTACGTCTCTCCAGGCGGCGTCGCGCGATTAACCAACCGATTGGCTCGCTTGGTATTCTGCGGACTTCGTGCATGGGTGACACAATTCTTCTTTCGGGAATCGTAGCGGATCTGCGCGCGGCCCTCCCTGCGACGAGACTGCGGTTCTTCGCTGGAGAGACCAATATCGACACGACGAGGCTGTTCATGCGTGAAGAGGAGATTCGCCAGGTTCAGGTCACATCCCCACTCGCGGCGATTCGTTCACTTCGGCGGGAGAACCTCGATGTGCTACTTGATTTCGGCCCCTGGCCGCGAGTCGACGCTCTGATCGCGACTTTGTCTGGCGCCAGATGCACCGTAGGCTTTCGAACCGCGCGGCAATTTCGACACTATTGCTATGACATCGCGGTCACGCATTCACCGGGGGTCCATGAACTGGTCAACTACCAGAACGTAGTCAGAGCCATTGGTGTGACTCCGGGGCACCCGCCGTCAGTTTTTGTTAATGGCGGCCCTCTGTTCGAGCGGAGGGCCTATATTGTTTTTCATCTTGGGCCCGGCGGCTATCTGAGTCATTTGCGTGAATGGCCGCTGTCGTCCTGGCAGGAGCTGGCCCAGCGAGCGGCGGCGGCCGGATTTACAGTTATTCTAACGGGCTTGGAAAGCGATCGGCAACGCAACCAGGCATTGCTTGAGCGAATGCCCTCTGTCCAGGTCGAGAACGTTGCAGGTCGATTCGACCTCGCGCATACCGCGCGCCTTCTCAAGCGCGCCGCGGCGGCCGTGAGCGTGAATACAGGGATTATGCATCTCGCGGCGGCGCTCGGGGCGCCGACGGTTGGCCTTAGTGGCCCGACCTCAGTCACACGGTGGGGAGCGATCGGTCCCAATGTGCGCAATGTTGCGGCGAAAGGACCGGGCTGCGGCTATCTCGACCTCGGTTTTGAATACCGTGGCGAAAGGCGAGATTGCATGGAACAGATTTGTGTCGACGAAGTCTGGGAGGCATTACAGCAAGCGATGGCGGCTCGGAACTAATAAGCGTTTTTCCGCGCGATTAGCGTCAGTGCAAGGATCTGGAGATCGAGAAGAAAGTTCCAGTTTTCCATGTAAAACAGATCGGAGGTTATCCGTTCCGCGAGATCGGTGTCGCCGCGCAACCCTTTAACCTGAGCCCAGCCGGTCATGCCGGGTTTCACGTTGTGCCGCGCGTTGTAGTGCGGCACTTCATACTTGAACGATTCGATAAGCTCCGGACGCTCCGGTCGCGGGCCGATTAGACTCATTTCGCCCTTTAGGACATTCCAAAACTGCGGCAGCTCGTCGATGCTCCAATTTCGCATGAAAGCACCGATGCGGAGACGTCGGGGGTCATTTGGCTCCGCCCAGCGCGGGCCGCTTTGACGTTCCGCTCCGATTCGCATGCTCCGGATTTTATTGATTCGGAAACGCCGGCCGTTGCGGCCAAGTCTCCACTGCCGGTAGATGACGGGGCCAGGCGATTCGAGCCGAACCAGAAGCATGAAGAACAGCATGACGGGAGCGAAAAGGATCAAGCCCAGAGAAGCGCCCAGGATATCGATCAGGCGCTTTAGTGTCCGGTTATGAAGGTGGTCCAAGGGCAGGCGGGTCACTCCCAACACGGGCACCTGGCTCATCGATTCGAGGCGTAAACCGGAAAGGAGAATGGGAAAGAAGGATGGAATGACTTTGAATTGACGCATCTCGCGTTCGCACAGATTCGCCAACGAGACGATGTCAGTCTGACTCAAGTCGAAGGAGGCAAGAATAACCACGTCGATATCATGTTTCTGAAGCAGCGTGGGCGCGTCGTTGAACTCCCCCAAATCCGGCAGGCTTGTGGGAAAAGCAGCCAAGTCTTCGGGTCCGGATCGGACATAACCGACGACCGCATGTGACGGATGCGGCCCCCCCGTAATGCTTTCACACAAGCCCTTGGCGGTCGCGTTCCACCCCACGAATAAGACGCGCTGGCGAAGACGAGCAGCGGCAGCGCCATTTTGGAGGGAGCGGTGAAAGGCGTAACGCCAGCCAACAATGGCGAAGAAAACCGTGGCGGACGAAAGGAGGACAAAAAGACGCGAGATGGGCGGTTGGAATTTAAAGATGAGGGTGAAGCTGAGAAAGATGACCGCCCACAAGGCAATCGCCCGAACGACGGTAATTCCGACCTGTCGCAGTTGCAGTAACTTCGAGGGGTCGTAGGTGCCATAGTAGGCAAAAGTTCCCAGCAGCGAGCAATCAGCCATTACGATGTAGGGCAGGTATTGAGTGAAGCTGATCAGCCGTGGTCTCACGCCGATCTCCGTCAGGATCTCAAACCGAAGCCAGTAGGAGAACATGAGGCAGCCGAAAATAATCAGGGCGTCAACAAACAGACTTAAAGCCGACAGGCGTTCGCCGAAGGAATGACGGCTCTCCAAGCTTCCGTCGCGGGCAAGCGGAGATGGCACAAATGAACTCGGCGCAGGCGGCGGCGTCGAAACGGTTGTGCGAACGATTGGCGCATTAGTGGATTCCGTGAAGGGTGCCATCGTAGGGGGCGACCATTACAACACAAATACCATGGTAATTGCCAGCATTTTCAGCCTCGCGCGCAGCGCAAAAGGAGCACGACGCCAACTGTTTATTTACGGCTTTGGGCGAGAAAACCCAAGTCGTGTCGCTAACTCAGCTTACCGGGAGTCGCCGGCAATGTGCAGGCCGTTAGGCGGCAAAGGCACCTCTGCCGTCGTGCTCTCGGCCTGGGCTTTGTAACTATCCCAGGCCGGTCGATGACTGAGATCGAGCCGGCGCAAGCCGTATCCGGTGCCGACACCCGGAGCTTCATCGGCGAGGGCGTAAACGGTGCCGATTCGGAATTGCGGTTGCGCTTTGAACAGCACCATCCAGTCATTGACATACTGCGCCTGGACGGCCTCGCTATCGCCGCAATCTTTCGAGAGCGAGGCGCCGAACTCGGTCATCGCAAACGGAGGGTTACCAAAAATACTCTGGCAGGATTGACCGTCGGAGTTGGCGGTGAAGAGATGATGGTAGGGCTCCTCCGCCGAGGGTTTCCCGTAAATGTGGTAGTTCGCCCAATCGAAGGCCTGGCCCACGACGCAGCCATGGAGAACGAGTTGCTTGCACCAATCCAACATCGAGTAGCGGCCGACGGTGGAGGAGGAATTTCCAATCGAGCCGAGAAGAACAATGTTCGGGAGACCGGCGTCGCGGATCGCTTTGTAGGCGGCCTTGGCCACGGTCGCATATTGTTCGGCGCTGAATCCGTTCAAATTGCATTCGTTGCCCAACTCGATGTAGGCGTCGGGATGCGCGCGGGCGAGGGCGACCGCGTCATTGGCGAAGCTGGTCGCGTCTGGAACGGATCGCATCGTCCCGCCGACCACGAGAATCATCTTCGTAAAACCGACTTCGTGCGCGGCATCGATCGCCGCCGTCCAGTCCTTATCGATCCGCGGGCAACGGCCGCCGCTGTCCCACATGTCCTGCAACTCGCGTTTGATCGTGGGCGCGGTCGTGGTGCTGGTGATGGCGGTTGTCTTGCAATGCCCCCAGATTATCTCCACCGACCCCGCGAGGGTGGACAGCGCTGAGCTGAAGAGCGCGCCGATCGCGAGGATCGATGCGAGGCGACCGACCCCGGGTATGAGCGATATCATTGAAGTGCGAGGTCAGCCGCGAGCGGCGCGGCTCTCCTTTTTGGGAGCACGAAACAGACCCGTGACCCACATTTTACCGGAAGCTCCTCATCGGCAGAAAGCTTGTTCAAATCCCTCCGCGAGTCGATCCAGGGTTCTCCACGAAGTAGCATCTAAATACCAACCCCGCGGGAGATGGGTTTTCCACGAGCCCGGTTTGCGCGCCCAGCGCGAGGAAGGTCCATATGGCGTGTTGTTCACATCCACGATGTAGATTCGGCCGTCCTTGCTGTCGCGCAGCACGTCCATTTCGCCGTAGTCGAGGCCGACGGTCTGGCAGAACTGCGACAACTTCGCGATTTCCTCCGCCGTAAAGACCTCCCCGGCCGGATAGATGGTGCCGGTGCCCGATGCGAGCGTGAAGCGATCCTTGAGCGGCACCCGCTTGCGCATGCAATAGGGGAAAATCTCCCCGGAAACCGGCAGCCGCAGATCTTCGAGGAAGCCGTCGACCACGTTATCGACCAGCTTTTGGTAGGTGAACTCGGAGCTCGCGTCCGCGATCGGTCCGGAGAGAACCTTTCCATCGTGCGCGGCGTTGGCGTTCGCCTTTCTCAGCATGAGCCCGTGGTATTCAGCCGGATTTACGGCCAGGCCGTAACCAAAAACCTCCTCGAAAACCTCCGCCATGCGCTGCTTCCCGATATCCACGCAGCGATAATTCAGAACGCGCTGCCTGGCCGCGAGCGCCTCGAGAGCGGGATCCGCGCGCCGGATCGTCGCGTCTTCCCAGGCTACGACCAGGTCACCCGCTCGCCGGGCATCGGTCGTGATGCGATACCCGAGCCGGTGGCAAATTTTGTAAAAGGCCGAATGCGGTGACGGGAAATCCGGCCGCGTGACCATCCACTTCGGGCGCCGGCGATGGCGCAGCGTCCAGCGCAGGAGAAGCAATTTGCAGCGCGAGATTGTAAAAAGTGTCTTCCCGTAATGGATCGGACGCCGCAACTGTCGAAAAAGTCCGCGCGATTTCATGCAGTCGGGCACAACGCGGCCAGAACGGTTTCGATTTCCCTAACGAGTGTAGCCACGTCCAGCGGAGAAATCTGCCCGATCGTGCCGATGCGAAAACAATCCGCCTGGCTGACTTTGCCGGGATAAATAACGAAGCCTTTCCCCGCGAGCCGGCGATAGAATTCCTCGAAGACAAACCCGGCACGCTCCGGATAGCGGAACGAAGTGATGATGTCGCTCTGGCGCCTCGGCAGGAGATATTCGTGGAAGCCGAGCGCGCGCATCCCGGCGAGGAGTGTGTCGCGATTAGCGCGATAGCGTTGGGCGCGCGCCGCGACGCCTCCTTCGGCGCGGAGCTCCCGCAGCGCCTGCGCAAAGGCGAGGAGGGCGTGGGTCGGCGGGGTAAAGCGAAATTGGCCGTCGCGCTCAAGGCCACGCCATTGCGCGAGGAGATCGAGGCTCACGCTGCGCGCCCAACCTTCCGTTTCTTCCAGTGCGTCCCGGCGTGCGATGACAAAAGCGAAGCCAGGCACGCCCTCGAGGCATTTGTTAGGCGCAGAGATCAGATAATCGGGCTGGAGGCGGGCGAGATCGAGGGCGACACCGCCAAAACTGCTCATGGCGTCGACGATAAATTGTCCGCCCGCTTGCCTGACGATATCTGCGATCTCGTCGATGGGATTGAGAATGCCGGTGGTCGTTTCGAGATGAACCATTGCGACATGTGTGGGCGCCAGCGTTTTCGACAGCAATTGCCTAACGACTTCGGGATCGGGTGATTCGTCCTCCGGCCAGCGCTGAACGCGAACGTCGATCCGGAGGCGTTCCGCAATCCGGACCATGCGTTCTCCGTAGGCGCCATTGGCCAGGACGAGCAACCGGCCCTGGGGCGGAATGACCGAAGAAAGCACCGCCTCCAGCGCAAAGGTCCCGCTGCCCTGCATCAGGACGGCTTCGTAACCGCTCTCCTGCGAAATCCCGGCGATCTGCAGGAGTTCGCTCCGGATTTCCGCCACGAGTTGGATGAACTCCGAGTCGCGCGACCCAATGTCGCGTTGCATCGCGGACTTGACCGCGGCGCCGGTCGTTAGGGGACCGGGTGTGAAAAGGAGCGGATCTTTCACGGCGCGGCTGAGCGGAGAAAAGCGGAAAACCGCTCCCTGACTTCGTGTGGCTTGACCGTCGGCCGCCCGAGTTCGGCGGGCGATCCGGGTCGGATCTTGACGTGCAAGAGCGAGGGCCCGGCGCGTTCTCGCAGTTCGCGCACCGCAGTGCGGATATCCTCGCTTCGATCGACCGAGAAGGCAGCCTGATAATTCACTGCCGCCGCGACCTGAGCGAAACGAACCGTGTTCGAGACGGTCTGCTGTCCGCCCGTCGAGTCGTGCACCTCGTTATCGAGGATGACGTGGAGAAAATTTCCCGGCTGATAAAAACCAATCGTCGCGAGCGAACCCATCTTCATGAGGGCGGCGCCATCGCCATCGAACACCACGACCGGTTGACGCGGCAGCGCATGCGCGACGCCGAAACCGATAGCCGAAGCCGTGCCCATGCCGCCCACGACATAGAGATGATTCGGTCGATCGGAAATCGTGAACAGCTCGCGGCCGGTCTTTCCCGTGGTCGCGATGATGGCTTCGTCGCCCGAAAGCGTTTCCAGGAGCAGGGTTAACGCTTCGGTCCGCGTCAGCGTCGCGTTCCCCGAGAAATTCCCGCGTACTTCAGTTTCCACTTTAACGGGCTCGGCCCGGCGTGTGAGTCCGTGCGGGGCGATGGAATCTTTTTGCATCACGAGCGCGAATGGGCGGCTCCGGTTGCGCATCGATTCCTCGGCTTTTTCCATGACACCGGCGATTTCGCTTTCCTCGCGCGGAAACGGCAGCCAGGGAATCTCGAGCGTATCGAGCAAGCGGTGCATGATCCGTCCCATCTGCTCGTGTTGCGGTTCGTCTTTTACCCCGGGTTCGCCGCGCCAGGTCACGATCAGCAAGGTCGGAACGCGAAAGGGATCATTCAACGAAGTGAGCGGGTTGACCATGTTCCCGAGGCCGGAATTTTGGCACATCGCGACCGTCTTCCGACCCGCCAACGCCGCGCCCAGCGCGATGCCGACGGCTTCGCCTTCACTCGTTGCGCCGATGTAATCGAGCGCCGGATCGTCGATCACGTAGTTGAGAAACGAGGTGAAAAAAGAGCACGGCACGCCCACGTATTGCGAGTAGCCGAGCAGCCGAAGGTGTTCGACAAAGGAAGCGGCGCTGATCATGCGAAACGAGCGGCAACCATCTCAAAATGCCTGCGCGCTGGCGAGATCATCGAGATCATCTACATCCAGCCAATGTCCCGTGTGGTAGATCAGCTGCACCTTGGTCTGTTTCGCGAGCAGGTGGCGAAAAAGATCGTCGAGCCGCAGTTTCCGGAAATCGCTTCGCTCGCCTAACTCAGCCAACGCGGCCCGGATCAACTCGGAGCCGCGCGCCGAGGTCTTAATCAGGCCGATCCATTCCCCGTGAATGGTATCGCGCGGCAGTTTCGGACTGATCGCGGTGAGGAAAGTGTCCTCTTCATCGTAGCGCAGAGAATAAGGACGAGTGGCCGAGATATAATCGGTGTAGGCGTTAGGCGAGCGCTGCCGTTGCCAGGCGGCATCGACAGCGATGACGATGTCGCCCGGTTCCGCGAGCAGGTTGCTCAGGATGTAGCGACGAAAAAGAATATCGCCAAACGAGATGACGACGTCGCCGACGAGATGGTCGATCGCCTTGGTCAGGGTGAGTACTTCGCTGGTTCCCTCGTATTCCTTGTTCTCGACAAACTCCACTTCCGGGGCGTGGACTTTCTCGGGCGCGTATCCCCGCACGACTGCGATTTGCCGCACCCCGGCGGCGCGAAATTGCGCCACCAGTTTGTGTAAGAGCGGCACGCCGCCGACCGGGAGCATCGTTTTCGGTGCGGCGGCAGTGATTTCGCCCATTTCCTTGCCGCGACTGGCGGCGAGGATGATTGCCCGCGTCGATTCCGGCACTTTGGGTAGGTAACGTTCTTCCGCCAGGATCAACTCCGCGGCGTTCTGAAGCCGGAACACTTCCTTGACCGGAGCAATCTCATCTTCAATCCCGCGGACCGAGCGCTCTTCGAGAATCCGCCGGCTTGTTTGCTGCATGGCGGAGATCGAGCTGCGCAGATTTTGATTCGCCCAGATAATCATATTTATCCCGGCCTGCTCAAAGACCTCCACAGGCGCGCTGTAGTAGGTGGTCGGGGCAAGCACGAGCGGGCAGCGTCGATTCCAGGCCTTCGGCAAAAGCGAGCACCTGATCCGGTGTCGATTTCTTGCTGTGAATGAAGAGCGCGTCCGCGCCCGCGGCATGGCAGGCCTCGGCTCGACGTAGCATTTCCTCGAGATCCCAGCCGGCGATGAAGCCTTCCAATCGTGCCACCAGGCAGAACGCCGGGTCGCTCTGCGCGTCTTTTACCGCCTTGATCTTGCCCGCAAATTCCTCCAGGTCCGCCAGCGGTTGCCGCTCGCTGTTGATGAATGAATTGGTTTTCGGGAAGAGCTTGTCCTCGATGCACACCGCTGCCACGCCGCGCTGCTCCAGCTTCCTCACCAGCCGGCGCATGTTGTTGAAATTCCCGTAACCGGTATCGGCGTCGAGCAGGATGGGGACGCTGGTCGCGTCACTCATGAACTCGACTACTTCCAGGACCTGGGTCCAGCTAGCCTCATTGCTGTCGCGCACGCCGAGCGCGGCCGAGATGGAAAGCCCACTCGCCCATATGCGCGCGGAAACCAGCTTCCTCCACGATGCGCGCGCTTAGGCCATTGTGGGCCTCCATCAAACACTCGAGTTGACCTGAGTGGAGCAGGTCGCGGAACCGCGCCGGCTTGTTCCGTTCGGAATTGGTCGAGAACATAGCTGGAGCGAGTGGAGATACCGGAGCGTGCGCAATCGTCACCCAACCAGGGGGATGCCCTCTGGTCGACGGGATGGGTTACAGGGGTGTCGATCCTGCGTTCTTTTGCCGTCGCTGACAAGCCTTTTGTCTCGTCAGGCTGTCGCCTCAAACAGAATACAGGGATTGTTTTTCAATGATCGCGTCCCTCGCCTTACTGAAGAAAGGCTTGTTGAAACGCGCGTGACATTCTTTCCAATGCCTCCCACGCCACGGAATCGAAATACCAGGGAACCTGAATGTGGCGATCCAAAGGCCCGAAGGGCGTGTTATTGACGTCAACGATGTAAATCTTGCCGTCTTCATTATTGCGCAGGACATCCAATTCGCCGTAGTCCAGACCCATCGCGCGGCAGAATCGCAGGATATCAGCGATTTCTCCTGCCGAAAGAGTGTCTGCCGTCTCACAAATGATTCCCGTGCCGGTGTCATTCGTGAACCGATCTTCTATCGCCATCCGTTTCAGCAGGCAAAAAGGGATGATGTCGCCGAAGATCGGCACCCGCAGGTCCTCGACCAGGCCGCAGACTACATTGTCGATCAACTTCTGGTAAACGACGTCCTGTCGGTCGTCCCTCAGCGGTCCTTGGATGATCGTCCCATCGTGCGGGGCATTGGCGTCGGACTTCCTGACCATCAGAGCCTGGTAGGTCTGAGGATCGACTTCGAAAGTGTAGCCGAACACTTCCCCGAAGACCCGCGCGACATGACGCTTCCTGATGTCGGAGCAGGCTCCGTTTAGGATGATCCGTCCAGGGGCGAGCCTGTTTTGAGGATAATCTGTCTTGCGCACGGTTGTGTCTTCCCATGCAAAAACCACGTCATCGATTTGCTGCGCCTGCGTCGTAATGCGGAGCCCCAGTCGATGGCAGATTTTGTAGAGGGCCGAAAATGGCGAAGGGGATTCAGGCCAGGTCACGATCCATCTCGGTCGGGATCTGCTGCGGAGAAGGGCGAGAAGAAATAGATATTTACACTGCGCGATCAGCAGAAACAGCTTCCCGTAGTAGAAGGGAAGCTTTAACCAGACATTCACTGGGCTGAGTTTCATCGGTCTGGCAGAACGAGAATTTAAGCATTGGCGGAACCCAATTCGCGCTGCGATGCCCTAACCAGTAATGCGGGAATACACGGCATCGTACTGCGCGCAGACCTTTTTTGGCAAGAACTGTTTCGCCTTGCGGGAGGCGTTGAGCGCAAGGTTTTCCAAAAGTGAAGGGTCGTCCAACAAAAGCCGGAGCCCGCGCTGGAGCGCCTCAGGGCGACCGGGATCGAAGAGGAACCCGGTGCCAAGGTGATCGACGATTTCCGGGATGCCACCCCGCTCCGAGGCCAAGACTGGGATTCCATAAGCGTACGCTTCCAGGATCACGCGGCCCAGCGGCTCATGCCAAAGCGAGGGGACGATCAAGGCGTCGATGGATGGATAAAAATCTTCCGGTCGAGTCCGGCCGATAAAACGAACCCGCCTTCCTTGCGCGAGCTTTCTGAGTTCGCGCTCATATGCAGGATCGCCCTCGCCAGCGATGATCAGTTCGCACTTGTTGTCATCCAGCTTGGTGAAGGCTTGCAGCAAAGTTTCGATGCCCTTGACTGGCGAGAGCTGGCCGATGAAACCAAAAGCCAAGGTGTCACGGAGCTTGGTTGGCCGAGCTCCACCTGAGACAACCGGTAACGGATTATGAATAACCTCCCTTATCGCTACCGAAGAAAAAATTCCGGCCGCGACATGGCGATCGAGGATGTAACGACTAATCGCAGTGACCGCGTAAAGATGGCGAGAAAGAGCCATTCTTGGCAGTGAAAGTGCGCGGCAGCTCCAATGCTGACCGGAACAGTTCTTTCCCTGAAAGAACATCGTGGCCTTTGGACAGAGCAGGGAATAGTCGCGCAAGGTGTGGACTACTGGCCGGCCGCGTCGCGTCGCTGCTCGCCACACTGAAGCGGAGAAGCCAGTTAGGTTGTGAGTATGGACAACGTCCGGGGTTTCCGTGGCCAGGACGTCGTCGGCACTGCTCCGCATGAATGGGTTAAAAGAGTCGAGAACATGCCACAGGAGCTTACGCGGGATCGCTACCTGATCGTGTCCAAATGGCCAGTAGAAATTCTTTAGCCCTACGTAGTGAACCTTAACCCCGTTGATTTCGGCTACATGCCCTTCTTCTGGAGTCAGCGTGATCACATTCACGGTGTGGCCGACGTCCAACTGCGCTTCCGCGAGCGCTTGCACGCTTTTCTCCGCTCCACCTACGGCATGGGGATGGTAAAGGGAGTTAACGTGTAGAATTTTCATCTGTGGCCTGCGGCGGGACGAACGAAATTGACGTGCGTGGCTTGATCGCGATCCAAAGCGTGACCACGACAAAACAAGGCACCCGGAAAAACTCCTCGAAAAAGAAAAGGCCCAGGATGCTGAAGGCGAGCCATCCCTCCACAGTGCTGCGAGAGAAAAGTGACGCCAGTCGGCGAATGACACCGTACAAGATGAAGAGCGCGAGCGGAAGACCGCCGACCAAAGCGAGATATAGCCAGCCGTTGTGCGTGGCTCGGATGCCTTCGTTCGTTATGGCCGCAAGTTGATTCTGGTAGTCAGCGCCAAGCCCTAACGGATTTAGAAGGGCCAGTTGCGTCCCGCGCAGTGTGGAATCGAGCCGTCCGGCGAAGTTCTGTGCGATATCCGAACCATGGATCCAGCGCCACCATCCCCCCGGTGGCCCGACAACCAGCACCACAGCGACGGCGGCCAACAAGAGCGACAATTTCCAGCGCGCATATCGCCCTGTCGCCAGAGAGCGCGCCGTCCAAAAAACAAAGACGAGAGCGGATACGAGAATGCCCGACCGGGTATAAGTCAGCATGGCGGAAGCGAAGACGACCAGTCCCGCGGCGATGAGCCATCCCGGCCTCAGCCGTTTCTCATCGATCAATCCGCAGACCAGCGGAAAACAAAGGGCAATGACACCCGCGCTGGCATTAGGATGTCCCCACATTCCCGTGGGGCGAAGCGATTCGCCGCCAATCCAGACGCTGGTCCACCGGCCGGATGCGAGTCCGAGATGGACGGCAACCTCGCCGAGGCCGGCGGCTTGCAATACCAGGACGGCAATATTCGCAGCGGTCCCGAGGCACAGTCCCGTCACGAGAGATGAACGTGTGTCCGGCTGGGACGAGAAACGATAAAACGCGTAAGCGTAAGGGAGTGCGAGAAGCCATCTAAGCGGATCGGTATTCGAAAGGGATCCGCCGACGAACCATTCACGCCCGAGCCAGATAAGCACCAGGCCCAGCACCACCCAAAGCGCGGCCGGGAAGCGAACGGCATAGCGATACCCGGTGACCCAGCGGATGAGTAAGATGACCGCGAGGAGAACAGAAACCAAATCGGTCAGCCGCGGAGAGCCTTCCGCCTCGCTCGGGATGACGTAGGGATTGAAAATAAGCGCCGCGCCAAGAAAGCCGGCAGCTAGCCAGCCGAGGCGCCCGTTGTTCCGGGGCGCAGTGGTTCGTCCTCCAACGGAAATCGAGGGGAGGCTTTCGCTCTTGAGTTCAGTTCCTTGAGAGGTCATGCGGCGTGATCGGCGCTCTTCAGTCGCAGGAGATGCAATATTCCGAAGAGCTCCCTGCGTGTAGGGCCCCAGAGTAGCGGGACGACGAGGCTCAACCACGCGGCCGGCCCGAGGTAGGACGCGAAGAGTGGAAGGCTAAATGCCACCAACCAGGTCATCGCGCGAGTGTAATACAGCGGCCTGACCCGTTCGCTGGCCCAATGATGCAGCAGAAAGCAGTAGAGCGGGAGAGAAGCGAGCTCGGCGACGCCGAAGCCTGTCGCGCCGAATCTTGCCACCAGCAAGGCCGACAATCCCGCGAGCAAAAGAAGCCTAACGAAATAAGCCACAGCCTGCTGGTAGTTCATGGCTAGAACGGTCAACACGGAGACATGCAGTTGAAAGATCGCAACGATCATCGTGGCCACTGCCAGCCAGGGATAGATCTGCGAAACCTGAACCCACTTCGGGCCAAAGACTAGGGGGATCACAAACGGTGCGATGAGTGAAAAAGCACAGAGCAGCGGGCCGACCGCGATGATTTGCAGAAACATGCCTTCTGTCAGGGCCCGGGCGAGGCGCTCGGGTTCGCCCTGCACCCGGGCGAAAGCCGCGACCGAGATCCGCGCGGTGGCGGATCGCACGATGCCCAGTTGCTGGACGATTTTTAACGACAGGGCGACATAGCCAACTCCAGTCGGGCCGAGAAAATGGCCGACCACCAAGGGGTTGACCAAATCACGCAGCGCCATCATCACCTGCGTAACGGAGTAGGGGGCGCCAAACGACAGCATTCGTTTGATGATCTCCGGGCGCCAGATAAAACGCGGCCGATAATCCGTCCCGTAGAGCTGGATTAACTGCGCCAGCTGCTGCGCCCACCAGCCGGCAATCGGAGCCGCCAGGCCCGCGCCCCGGTACGCGAGCGGCAGCGCGACCACATAGTAGGCGAGATTCCCGACCAGCTCGATCAGCGCCACGCGCTTGTAATCCAGAGCGCGCTCCAGGCGCGCCATCGGCACCTTGACGACATGCACCAGCGGCAAGCCGAGCACCATCACGAGGACGGCGGTGCGCACCTCACGCAGCCCGTAGAAGTGCTCGAGCAAAAAAGCGACCGGCACTCCCATTAGAACGCCAATAAGGCTGAACAAAACGAGCAGAGTCAGCGCCTGGTGAAAATCCTCCGGCGAATCGCGCTCGAGACGGATGAGGTAAACCCCGATCCCGCATTCCGTCATCGTGATGAAGTAAACAAGGACGGCATGCGCGGCGATGAAGATTCCGTAGTTGGCCGGCCCGATGAATCGGGTCAGCAGGGTAATGCCCACCAGCCCGATCACCGCGCCCGCCGCCAGCCGCATCGACATGAACGCACTCCCGCGGACGACCTGATGTTTGAAACTCATGCTGTGATCGGCACCGGCCCGCGAGACGGCTCCATCTAGTTCGAATCGCTAACGACTCAACACTAAACTCGCGTTCCTCCGCAAGGACTACGCCGCGCCGCCTGCTCCGCCCTGGAGCGCGTCTTGCAAACCGGACGCGCGCACCACCCGGCGAGCGATCGACGCCCGCAGCACCGCTTCCGCCGCCCAGATCTCCACGCCCTCGCGCGCTCTCGTTAGGCCGGTGTAGAGCAGCTCGCGCGTCAGGATCGGCGCATCATTCTCCGGCAGGATCAGGAGCACCTTTCCAAATTCCGAGCCCTGGCTTTTATGCACCGTCATCGCAAACGCCGTCTCATGAACGGGGAGACGCGAGGGGAGGAAACGGCGGATCCTGCCCTCCGCGGAAAGGAAAAACGCGCGCAGTTCGCCGCCCTCGTCCGCGTCGGGCAGGATGATCCCGCTGTCGCCATTGAAGAGCGCGAGATTGTAGTCGTTCTGGGTCACCATGATCGGCTGGCCGCGGTACCAACCGCGCCGAGGCGTGAGCAGCCCGGCCTCAGCGAGAATTTCTTCGGAGACCGTGTTCAGATTTTCGATCCCCCACGCGCCATGGCGCACCGCACACAAAATCCGGAACCGTTGCAGTGAGGCGAGCGCCTCCTTTGCCGTCCCAGCTTCGAGGACGGGGCGGAAACCGGCGACCACTTGATCGCGCAGAGCATCCGCGAGGCGGGTGGCCTCGGGCAACGGCTCCCATTTCACCTCCCCCTTCGCATCGGGCCGCAAGGCAGCGATCGCGGCCTCTGCGTCGCCGGAGTTAATCGCGGTGCTGACTCGATAGATGCCGCCCGTTTCCGCGAAGCGGTAATTGTGGCGCAGGGCGACTACCGCTCCGTGCAGCGGCTCGTTAGGCCGGGCGTTCTCGGCGGCGGCGCAGATGTCCGCCAGCACGTTGCCCGCTTCGACCGAGGCCAGTTGATCGCGGTCGCCGAGCAGGATCAAACGCGCTCGGAGCGGGACCGCCGCGACCAGTTTTGCCATCAGCGCGAGGTCGACCATCGATGCTTCGTCCACGATCACGACATCGGCGTTCAATGGACGCCGGGCATCATGTTGAAAATAAGGCGAGCCGGGCAGATACCCGAGCAGGCGATGAATCGTGGTCGCGGCAAGTTTCTCGTCCACCGCGCGAATCGATTCCGTTAGGCGGGCGGCGGCCTTCCCGGTCGGAGCAGCGAGCTTGATCTGCAGCTCCTGGCCGCCGGGTTGCGTCCGGAGGAGATTGAGAATCTTCATCACGGTCCATGTTTTGCCCGTCCCCGGGCCGCCAGTGACGACGGTGAAGCCGCTTGAGACTGCTTTAGCCGCGGCTATTTCCTGCAGATCGGTTTCCCCTTTTTTCGAGGAGAACCGCGAGCCGGTCCGGCTCAGGATCGCGCGCGCGAGGTCCTGCTCGTATTCCCAGTAGCGCCGCAGATAAAGCCGGTCGTTCTCATCAAGAATGAGAGGCGCGAACTCGCCCGGCGCGCCGACTGTGCCGCTGCCGCGCAGCTTTTTGCGCAGCGTCGCCAGGCTCGGCGCGCCTTCCATGCCGGCGATCTCCGCGAGCGTAACGCAGATATTTCCCTCCGCGCGCGCCCGGCTCGCGCACATCGCCGCCAGCCGCACTTCCGGCGCGGGTCCGCCGGCGAGACGTTGCAAAAAAGCGCCCAACTGCCGGTCGAGCGCGCTGAAGGCTACAGGCGCATTCATGAATCGAAAATTTCGCTGAGTTCCTCGACAAAGGAACGGCTCAGGCGCTGGAAATAGACGCCGTTTTTCGGGTCCGCGAGGTCGATCCCGCGCAGGAAAATGTAGAAGGCGCCGCCAAAATGCCGGTCGTAATCGTAGCCCGGCTTGCGCAGCCGCAGGTAGCGATGCAGCGCCACGCTGTAGAGACAGAGCTGGAGCGTATAAAAATTGCGCCGCATCTCGGCCGCGATCGCCGCCGGATGATAAGAACGCGTGTCCGGACCGAGGTGATTCGACTTCCAGTCGGCAAAATAAAAACGACCCTCATGCTCGAAAGTGAGATCGATGAGTCCGCTCATGAAGCCGTTCATGGTCTCGAAGTGCAGTCGGTCGAGCCGAAGCGCGACTTCGGGCATCTGCAAAACCTGCGCCAGTTTTGCCATCGTTAGACCGTTGATCGGGAACGAAAATTCCAGCTCCGCAATGCGCGATTCGGGTGGCACCTCGGCCAGGGTGAATGGTTTCGCTTCCCCGCCGAGCGGCAGGGCGGCGAGCGCGCGAAGATTAGCCATCACCACGTCTTCGAAACCCTCGACGCTGTAGGCGCGCAGCTTGCGCGGGACGCACTCCGGCACCCCCGCGAGTTTCGTGAAATCCACCAGCTCGAGAATCTCGTGCAGACAGATCCCGGCCCGCTTTCCCCGCGGGAAAGCGTGAATGCCTTCGGACTCGGCTGCTTCTTCCTTCGCCTCTGGCGTGACTTCATTGAGCGGCCCTTCATCGAGCAAATCCGTTTCGCGTCCGCTGATCAGCCGGGTGAAACTGGCGATCCCCCAGCTGGGATCGATCTTGCCGCCGAACTTACGCGCTTGCAGCGGCGGCGGGGTTTCGTTCTCCGGATGAAAGATGTTGTCGTTAGGCGCAGGCACGTCTGCGAGCGCGATGTCGTCCGATGCGATTGTCGGTTGCAGGCCCGAGCCGAGGAGGTGTGCCGGGGCGCATTTGTCCGGCTTGGTTTTCGCGCGCCAGGCCATCGTGCAACGATGTTTGGCTCGTGTCACCGCGACGTAAAAGAGGCGCAGCTCCTCGGCGAGCGCTTCCTTTGCCCGCAGCGGTTTGTGCTCGTCGTTGTCCGAGAGGTCGAGAGTGAGCCGGTAGTTTGCCTCCGGATCGTGAAAGGCCGGCCGTGTTTTCGCTTCCGACCAGACGTAGGGACAAAAGACGACGTCGAATTCGAGCCCCTTGCTCTTATGCACGGTGATGATGCGGGCGGCTTTCTCGTCGCTTTCCAGCCGCAGCTCGCATTCTTCACGCGGCGCGCTGTTCCCGGTCTGCATCTGTTGCCCAAGCCATTTCAGGATGCCGGTCAGGCCGAGGCGATGCTCGACGCAGGCGGCGTGGAGCAACTCCGAGAGATGAAGAAAATTGGTCAAACGGCGTTCGCCATCGCGATAAGCGAGGAGCCGCTGGCGGACGCCGTGCTCGACCGCAAGATGGCGGAGCATGCGAATGAAGCCGCGGTCGCGCCAAAGCTCGTGATGTTTCTGGAAACGCAATAGCTCCGCCTCCCAGGCGGCGTCGTTGCGCGAAAGGTCGTCAATCTCGTTGCCAGTAAATCCGAGGGCGTCGGTGCAGAGCGCGGCGCGCACCAGTTTCTCGTTCCCGGGCTGGGCCGCGGCCGCGAGCAGGTCGCGCATTTCGCGCGCTTCGTGCGCGGTGAAAACGTTGGCGCTGCTGTAGAGCACGCTCGGCACCTGGCGCGCGCGCAGCGCCACCTGCATTTCCGCGGCCTGCGCGTTCGTGCTCGTGAGGACGGCGATGTGGCCGGGCTCGAGTTTTTTTCCGTCGATCGTGGCGCCGCGGTCGAGCAGGCGCACGATTTCGGTCGCGACGCGCTCGGAGAGGTTTTCCTTCCCGGAAATAGTCCAGATCTGGAACGGCCGCTCCGCTTTTCCGTGAAAGAGGAGTGGCGTCCGATCGGCCTGCGGACCCGGGTGGGCGGGGCGAAACTGGATCTCGGCGAGATGGAAGGAATCCGGTCGATCGAAGACCGTGTTCGTCGCCCTAACGAGTCCGCTGGCCGAGCGCCAGTTCGTGCGCAGGGTGAACTGGCGCCGGGTGTCGCGGGCCGCGTTCAGATAGGTAAACACATCCGCGCCCCGGAAAGCGTAGATCGCCTGTTTGGGATCGCCGATGAGGGCAACGGTCGCGTCGCTTCCCTGGTAGATGCGATCGAGAATCGAATACTGCACCGGATCGGTGTCCTGGAATTCGTCGACCAGCGCGGCGCGATATTTTTGGCGGATCGATTCGGCCAGGGTCGCTCCGCCCGGACCGCGAAGGGCATCGTCCAGCCGGGTGAGCAGATCTTCAAAAGCGAGAACATTTCGCGCCTGTTTGCGACGCCGCAGTTCGCTCGGCGCCCAGGCGTGGAACTCGGCGCGCAAGGCGGTGCAAAAGTCTCCCGCACGCTCAGCGAAGTTTTGGCAGATTTTGAAAATCGGATTCTCGGGAAGCGAGAATCCCTTTCTCACTCCCGTCGCGATATTCTCGGCCGCCAGTAGCTCGATACTCTCGAACTGGCGCGCCGAAGCGGGTTCGCCGGCCGCGACCTGCTCCAAATCCTCAAGCACCCGCGCCAGCACTTTCCTGCCATAGGACACCTTGGCCCATTTGGGGTTGGCAAAGAAGGCTCGAATGCCGTCGGCACTTTCCGGCCATCACCTGGCGCACCGCCTCCAAGGCCTGCTCCACTTCGCTCACTGCTGACACCGAGCTGGGCGGATCCTTCGGCAAAATGGTGAGCGTGGGATTTTTCGCCAGCTCCTCCAGGTCCTTGAACAGCTTTTTCGGGGTGATTTTCCCCTGGATCGCGAGCAGCCCGCCTAACGAATCATCCGGGTAAAACTTCTGCCGCCAAAAATCCCAGGTCACTTCGCGAAGCAGCTCGCGCTCGTCCGTCACCAACTCCGCGTCAAAGAGCGTCCCGGTTTCGAACGCCTGTTCCGCCAGCACCCGCTGGCAGAAGCCGTGGATGGTGTAGATCGGCGCCTCATCGAAATTGGCCAACGCATCCTTTAGCCGCTCGATCGCGGCAGGATGATCGGGATACTTTCGCAAAATTGCGCCAATCAGGTCGTGCTCGGACTTCCCGGCGTGGAAGGCGGCCAGCGCATCGCGCAAGAGGATGCGGATGCGGCCGCGCAGTTCCGCCGTGGCCAGCTCGGTAAAGGTCGTGACCAGAATCTGAGCGATCGTTAGGCCAGGACGCTCCAGGAGCAGCCGGAGGACGAGGCCGGCGATGGTAAATGTCTTCCCCGTGCCGGCGCTGGCTTCAATCAGAAGCGGACCGCTGCCGATCTCGGTTTCGAGAAGAGAGAAGTCGTTCATTTCTCGGTTGTCATGTGCTTGAGCGCAGGCTCGAAAATCGCCCGCGCCATCTCTTGAAATTCTTCCCCAAGCGGATCGGGCACGTTCCGGAAAGCCAGGTCGAAATACTCGTTCTCCCGCTCGGGTCCCCTCCCGAAATCGCTCTCGCGTGGGAGCGGCGAATCCCCCCAGGCTTTCTGCGCCTTCTCGAGCGGGGAAGATCCCGTGGTGGGATGAACGGTGCGCTCCGCAAAGGCGAACGAGCTGAAGGGGAAAAAGGGCAGCGGCTCACGCAGGCCCCGCCAGTAGAAATCGAGCAGCGGCGCGAGCAGCGTCCGTGCGTCCTCCTGCGGTGGCGCGAAACGCTCGATCACCGGCTGCTTCTCCTTCGTCGCAGTGATCAGAATCGACTCGGTCGAGCGGACGCAATTCAGGATCAAATGATCGATCCACGCGCCGAGCAGATCGGCCGGTTTTCGCGTCGTTAGGCGACGGCGCACGAGGCGACCGTCGAAGAGATTGTCGAGTCGGGCGCCAAGTTCGAACCGGCCGATGCTGAGCTGCACCACCTCCGGTTCGTCGCGCTCTTGGCCGGCAGCTTCTCTCACCGCCTCGGCAAAGAGACGCGCGTTTTCGGAGAGTTCACGCAAATGCGCCTCACCCATCCGCCCCGGGGGCAGTTCCCCGCCGGCGCGCGCCAACGGGAACCAGGCCTCGAACGCCTCGCCGGCGAGCGCGCGATCGAGGAGATCTTGCTCCAGTTTATATTTGGCGAGCCCGCCCGGTTCCAGCGGCTCGGCTTCTTCCAGGAGCGGATCCTCTCGCGCCAGGCGCAGGGCGAGCCGCTCGCGAATGAAAAATTTAGCGGGGTTGCTGAAGAAGCAGCGGAGCGTCGTGTTGTCGAGGCGCTGCCATTCCGCTTCGGGCTCGTCGATCTTGACCGCGAGGAAGGGCGCCGGTGCGCTCCTTTGCGCGAGCGCGGTTCCGCTCGCGGCGCAGTTTTCCGCCGAGTAACTGAAGAGCCCGTCTGTTCCGGTGAAATATTTTGCGCTGAACGGCTGCAGCGGATGCTCGGTGACCGGCGCGCCGGTGTAGTCGAGCAACTCGCTCACGAGCACGCTCGGCGGGATGGCGCTGTTGTCCCGGATCGAGCGACCGACATAGCTGAAGTAGCAAACGTCGCGCGCCGCGAGAAGCGCCTCGAGAAAAAGATAACGATCGTCGTCGCGGGTATTGCGATCGCCCCGGCGCGGAGCCTGGGCCACGAGATCGAAGGCCGGCGGACGGTCGTGCCGCGGGTAGGCAGTGTCGTTCATGCCAATCAGGCAGACCACCCGCGAAGGAACCGTCCGCATCGGCTGGAGGGCGCAGAAAGTGATGCGCCCGCTGAGAAAGCCGGAGCCGCTCTCCGTGTTCGCGAGCGCCTCTTCGAGATGCGCCAGAAGGACATCGAGCTGCACCATTTCCGCGAAGCCGGAAAGCTGAGCGATCTCGCCTAACGATTCGATGACGCGGCGCAGGCGGTGCAGTTCCGGCTCGCGTTCATCGTCGGCGGCGAAGAAACGGAGGGCGATCTGACGCAGCGTTTCCTGCCACGCCTCCAGGGAGCGCGGCTGCTGCAACCCGCGCGCAGTGGCGAAGAGCGCCTCGGCGAATTCGGCAAAATGGCCGAGGGTCTCGGCCAGATTTCCCTCCACGTTGTCATAAGCGAGAATGCCCTCGAAAAGCTGGGCGCCGCGCGCGGGTGCGGCGTAGCCAAGGAGCAGTCGATCCAGCCCGGCGCGCCAACTGTTTTCGCCAAACTCCGGCAGACCAAGCGCAGCACGATGGGCCGCGTCGATGCCCCAGCGGATGCCGGTTTGCTCGATCCAGGTGCGGATGATCTCCAGATCCGGTTCCGCGAGGTCGAAATTCCGCTGCAACGGCACCGACTCGAGGATGCTCAACACTTCGCTGGCGGGGAAACGGCCGCGGGCGGCTTCGAGGATGCGCAGGAACGTGTCGATGACGCCATTCTCTGCCCGCGCCCCGCGATCGGCGATGCTGTAGGGGATGCGCAGCTCTTCCGGGCCGGTGCCGAAGACCGCTTCGATGAAAGGGGCGTAGACTTTGATGTCGGGCGCCAGCACCACGACGTCGTGGGGTTTGAGATCGGGTTGCCGTTCGAAGAGGTCGAGCATCTGGTCGTGCAGCACTTCCATCTCGCGCATCGGGCTGTGGCAGGAATGGAACTGGAGCGAGTGGTCGTCAGGCGCAATGGCGGTTTTCCCGCTGCCGGCCGGATCGTTCAGCTCGAAAATATCGCGCTGGATCTGCGCGAGGATGGTCTCAGCAGCAGGAGCGCGAAATTGCGCGTGTTCCCGTGCCGGATTGAGCTCTGTTACGAGATTGAGAAAATCCTGGCCGAGCTTGCCTAACGAGCTCAGGAGCGGGTGGCCGCGTTCAAATTGCAGATCGAGTTGCACGCTGGGCCGGGTCTTGCGCCGCGCCCGCCTCTCCTCGCGCTCGGAGCGAGCGTCGCCCCACCAGTGCGGCGTCGGCCGCATGACAAACAGGTGCAGGCTGACGCGCCCGGCCAGCTCCTGCAGAAATTCGAGATAAAGCGGCGGCAGGGTCGAGATGCCAAAAAGCAGCACACGCTCCGGCAGTCGAAGATCCTCCCTTTGCAGCAGGGCGCTGAACTCCGCCGCCAGCGCAGGCAGATGCTGCCCGGGCGCGTTGCGCATGAGCCTGCGCCAAAGGATCGCCTGCCAATGATTTTCCGCACCGCGCTCCCAATCGAGAATAATGGCCGGACGGAAAGCGAGATAGCGATCAAAGGTTCCGGCGATTTTTTCGGCGAGCTGAAACAGACGCAGTTCCGGTCGCGGTTGATCGAGGTAGCGTCGCAGGTCGGCAAACTCCGCTCCCGCGGCCAGCTCCGGCAAAATTTGCATGATCGCCCAGGTGAGATTTTCGCGGCTGAAGAAGCGCGCGCTGGCCCGGCCGGGGAGCGCGTCATCGAAAATCCGGGCGACAAAGCGCTGCGGAAAAACGAAGGCGACGTTACCGCAGACGCCTTGGCGGAGCGCCAGTTGCTGGGTAAGCCAGCGCTCCATCCCGCGGGTTTGCACCACGATAATTTCCGGGGTCAGGGCACCGCGCAAAGGCGAAACGAGGACCTGCGCAAGCTGATCCGCGAGCAGCTCGAGACGGTTGCTAAGGTAAAGATGGAGTCCGGGGTTTCCGCTCACGCCGCGCACCTTATCACAGCGGCTCGGACAATGGCTGTCCGGGTGAAAAAAAATTTTCGAGCGGCAATGAGCGAAATGACTTGAGGGTCATTTCCCCGCCGTCTATCTGTCGGACATGAAAAGTCCGAGAGGTGTCAAGCCGGCCCCGCGTCGTGGGCGCCCGCCCCAGCGGATGGCGATGGAACAATACTCCCGCCCGCCGCTCGCGCGCATGATGCAACTGCATGCGCAGCTCCAGGCGCGAAAATTTCCCAACTGCCGAAAACTCGCCGGCGAACTGGAGGTGTCGGAGAAGACGATCCAGCGCGACATCGAGTTCATGCGCTATCAGCTCGGTCTGCCGATCGAGTACGACCAGCTGCATTTCGGTTTTGTTTACACCGAACCGGTCACCAGCTTTCCGAGCATCCAGGTCTCGGAGGGCGAGATCGTCGCTCTTTTCATCGCCCAGAAAGCGATGCAGCAATACCGCGATACGCCGTTCGAGGCGCCGCTCAAGGCGGCTTTCCAAAAGATCGGCCACGGCTTGAAGGACAAGGTGACGTTCACCTGGAGCGACCTGGACGCGGCCATTTCCTTTCGCAGCGCCGGGCACAGCCAGGCCGACCTGGAAGTGTTTGAAGTGCTCAGCCACGCGGTGCTGAATTCGTTCGAGATCGAATTCCGCTACCGCAAATTGCGCAGCAAGACGGAGGAAACGCGGCGGGTGCGCCCCTACCATCTCGGTTGCGTCGACAACCAGTGGTATCTCTTCGCCTTCGACCTTGATCGCCAGCAGCTGCGCACTTTCGCCCTCCCCCGCGTCTTCGAGCCGCGGAAAACGGGCGCGCGCTTCCGGCGGCCGGCTAATTTTTCGATCGGGAAATTTCTCGATTCCAGTTTCGGAGTTTTCCAGGGCGAGGGGCGAATCACGGTGCGGGTGCGGTTTGAGTCGTTTGCCGCCCAGCTCGTGCGCGAGCGCACCTGGCACCATTCGCAGAAGCTGAAGGAGCTGCGCGACGGGCGGCTGGAATTGCAGCTGCAGCTCGGCAGCCTGGAGGAAATCGAGCGCTGGATTTTGAGCTGGGGCGACCAGGCGGAAGTGCTCGAGCCGGCAAAACTCCGGCAGCGCCTCGCCGAGGTGGGGCGGAAACTGGTGGCGGACTACGCTGGGAAGTAGCCGCGGGCGGGGGCAAATTAATCTTTTTCGTAGGACAGCTAATGTCCAACCCTCGTTGGTACAATGGGGGTATGAAAAATAAATATGCGGAAATTGCCTTCGTCCTCGATCGGTCCGGTTCGATGGAAAGCTGCCGGGTTGCAGCGATCGAGGGTTTCAACCGTTTCCTGAAAGAACAGCAGCAGGTCGAAGGGCTGGCCAAGCTCACGCTTGTCCTCTTCGACGACGAATATTTGGTGCCGGCGAACGCGCTCCCGGTGGCGGAAGTGGTGGCGCTCGATGAAGAAACCTACGTCCCGCGCGGAAGCACGGCCCTGCTCGACGCCATCGGCCGCACGATCGACGAAATGGGCGCGCGACTGGCGGCGCTGCCGGAAGACGACCGGCCCGGCCAGGTGATTATCGCCATCCTGACCGATGGCGAAGAAAATTCCTCCCAAACCTACACGTGGCATCAGCTTGCTGGTGCCATCAAGCGGCAGACCGAGCAGTATAAGTGGACGTTCCTGTTCCTCGGCGCGAATCAGGACGCAATCGCGACGGCAGCGCAGATGAACATCGCGGCCGCCAATGCCGCACCCTTCGTCCAAGACTCGGCCGGTCTGCACGCTTCCTCCCTGACGATGGCTCGCAAGGTGCGAGGGTTGCGCCGCGCGTTTATGCCGAACATGACGGTGCAGGAGTCGCGCGACGCGGCGGCTCCGTTGTCCGAAATCATGCGAGAGGAAAGCGAGAAAGAGCGGAGCTAGGGAGAGGCGGACGGGCGGTTTCCGGAAAGTCGGGACCGCCCGTGAGCGCCTGGATTTGACTCGACAGAGCGGACACCGTTTGGCGAAAGCATGAGTGCGCCCGGGTTAACGAGCGAATGATGACCAACCTCCCGCCTCCCGAAATTCCCGGGGGCCACGACAGCCGTCTTTGCCCGGGTGATTGGGCGCCGCATCCGGAGAAGAAGCTAAAGGAGTTGGCGTGGCTGATGCGCGATAGCGGGGCGAAGCGCGCGGCGCGCAAGCGAACCCTGGCCATGCCCTCGGGCTACGTTTATTTCGGGCAGTTCATCGATCACGACCTGACGCGTGATAACAGATCTCTGGCCGAAACAGAGGCGGACCCGGAGCAGACGGCTAATCACCGGACGCCACGGCGAGCAGTATGTTTGCGGGTTTGAGATCGCGATGCAGGATGCCCGAGCGATGCGCATGCTGGAGCGCGCGCGTGATCTTCGCCAGGATGCGCACCACTTCGCGCGGATCGTCGCGCAGGGCCGGGCCAACCTCTTGGAGACTTCCGCCCGGCGCCAGCTTCATGCTGAAATAGGGCACGCCCTCCTCGCTTTCACCCACTTCGTAGATCGGGAGGATGTTGGGATGATCGAGGCTGGCGGCGGCCTCCGCTTTGCGCCGGAACCGGGCCAGCGTTTCGCGCGAATCCGCGTGATAACCCCAGGATCCGTTTCAAGGCCACAATTCGTCGGGAATGCCGTTGCCGGGCGCGATAGATCACATCCATCCCGCCCCGCCCGATCTCTTCCAGGATTTCGTAATTCCCGAGCCGCCAATGGGTGTCGGCGACCGCGATCGATTTCAGGGTAGTGGCAAACTCCGCGGCGATGCCGGCTTCTTCATCGGCGAAGCCGCTTTGCAGGAGACAGCTGAGGCAGAGACCGTGGGCGACGCGGGAAGTGGCGCTGCATTACGGACATTCTTCCGATGCACCGAGCAGGGTGGCGAAGGAATCGGACAGGCCCGGCGGATTTCATCGCAACGTCGGATTGTCAGGCGGGGCTGCCTCAGATTCTTCGCCCCGCGCGGCTAGGACTGACACGAGATAACGCAGTTCGTTGTCGACCTCTTCCGGCTGCTGCAGTGTTTCGGCCACTTCCGCCCGGAGGAACTGGCGGTAGCGCTGGCGCATCTGGTGCAGGAGACGCCTCACGGCGGCGCTATCCACGCCCAGTTCCCGGGCCAGCGCGTCGTAATGAACATCCGCGCGATCCGCAGTTAGCACTGCACTCAGGGCGTCGAAGACTCGCCGGCGCCCATGGCTGTCGCACTCTTCCCGGAGCCGGCGCAGCGCATTCTCAGCGACTGTCGCGGCCCAGCGGACATCGAAGATCTTTTCCGCCGGCCAGGCCCCGAGGGAGGTGGCCGGAATCGAGAGCCGTGAGGGCGCCTCGGCCATCCATTCGTCCCAGGAGACGAATTCGCGGTCGCCGCCTCGTTTGCGCGCGCGCGTCTTATCGTGCGCATCGCTTAGGAAATGCTGCAGCGTGGTCAGAAGAAGAGCTCGAAATCGCCCACGGCTCCGGTCGGCGCGCTGGAGCAGATCACTCTCCAGAATCATGACAAAGAAATCCTGCGTGATGTCCTGCGCATCCTCGATTGAGTGACCTTTGCGGCAGATATAGGCAAAGATCGGCCGCCAATAAATCCGGCAAAGCTGAGCCAGCGCCTCGCGTGCCTTGCCGTCGGGGGAACCGGAATTGAGGGAGGAAAGGATGAGACTCCAACGGGTGGTGTTGAAGTGACCTCCAGCCGCGGCGCCGCTGGCTGTGTCTGGGTACATGCTCGCGCAGCATGGGAAGACGGCCAATCTTCTTCAAGGCAAAAATGCGAACATCGTTAGGCCCAGCGGCGCGGGGAAGCCGGGGGGTGTTTTGGGTCCAGGGGGAACAATTTAGGGAGAAAGAGCCGACGGTAGTTGTCTTAGAAGACACCGTTCCCAGGGGAACAACACTGGCGGGCTGGCCACGACAAACTTGTTCTTGCCATAAAAGGTGAGGAGTGGTTCCGAAGTTCCAGAAGCACTGGCAGGAGAGCCCGGCTTCCACCGCGAAGCGCGAGCGCCTCTCTTGAACTCGAAAAACCACCCTCACCATCACTTTCTACGGAAACTGGCGGGAGAGATTCTCGGATTTTTCATTTATTTTGTCCGGAGTGGGTCGGGGCGCTCCCGAGACGCCGATCTGCCCCGGTGCGCGGACTGCGGTGCCCGCGGTCGGTGACCGCCAACACAAAATGAGAAACGGTTATTAGCGAACCCTTAGCGTCGCGTTATTGCTGTCGGCGGTGCCGCCGTCGTTTGAGACGCGAACTGAGATGAGCGCGCCGTTGTCGGCGAGCGTCGTGGGGAGCGTTGTATACGAAGAGCCCGTCGCACCTTGGATCTCCACTCCGTTCTTTTTCCACTGGTAAGTGAGGGGCGGCGCGCCGACAGCCTTGACGCTAAACCGCGCGGTTTGGCCAATTTTGACCGAGGCATTTGTCGGCTGCTTTCTAATTGTGGGGCCTTGGGGCGAGGGCGTGGGGGTGGCCGTCGGAGTGGGAGTCGGCGTCACCGACGGGGTGGGCGTTGCGGTGGGAGTGGGCGATTCGGTGGGAGAAGGTGTGGCAGTCGGGGTTGGGGTTTCCGATGGGGTTGGCGTCGCGGTGGGAGTGGGTGATTCGGTGGGAGAAGGTGTGGCAGTTGGGGTTGGAGTTTCCGATGGAGTGGGCGTCGCGGTGGGCGTGGGCGATTCTGTGGGAGAAGGTGTGGCTGTTGGGGTTGGGGTTTCCGATGGAGTGGGCGTCGCGGTGGGCGTGGGCGATTCTGTGGGAGAAGGTGTGGCAGTTGGGGTTGGAGTTTCCGATGGAGTGGGCGTCGCGGTGGGAGTGGGCGATTCTGTGGGAGAAGGTGTGGCAGTTGGGGTTGGGGTTTCCGATGGAGTGGGCGTCGCGGTGGGAGTGGGCGATTCTGTGGGAGAAGGTGTGGCAGTTGGGGTTGGGGTTTCCGATGGAGTGGGCGTCGCGGTGGGAGTGGGTGATTCTGTGGGAGAAGGTGTGGCTGTTGGGGTTGGGGTTTCCGACGGAGTGGGCGTCGCTGTGGGAGTAGGCGTTGGACTGGGAGTCGCAGTCGGGGTGGGCGTAGGAGTGGGTGTAGGCAGTTCGGCGACGACTGTATAGGCGACTCGAATCACGCCGTCCTGGTCAGCCACCTGCAAGACGAGGCGATCAGGATTCTGCAATAATGTGACCAGCCCATAGCCCGGGCAGGTGTCGTCGAAATATCCCTCGCTCCACGTCCCGGTAGCGGCGGTCGCGCAGAAGCCGGTCTTGGTCGAGTTTGCCGCCGCGACGCACATCTCCGGAAATCCGGCCTGGGTGCCGTTATCGATCGCGCCCAAGTGCAGGTCGCCGGCAATAAAAACGACGTTTTTGATATTGTTCGTCGTGATGAAAGTGCGCAGGCCGGCCCACTCTGTCTGGTAAGCGCCCCAGCCGTCGTTTTGTTTCGCCGTCGGGTTGGTTACGACCGACGTGAAGATGATCTTCCAGACTGCGCTCGAATTAAGCAGTCCATTCTTCAGCCATTCGAGTTCGCCGGTCGCTCCGAGGTTGTTCCCGTCGAGCATGCTCTTGTTTGCATCGTCCCTATCGGCGCCGGGATCTCGCTGGCTGCGGTTGTCGAGGACGAAGTATTCCGCCTGCGCGTAATCGAATTTCTGCCAGATCCCCGGAGAGACCGAAGGCAGCGGGTAGGTCGGCGTGTATTCCTGGAATGCCTGCTGGGTCAAACTCCAGTCCGGATAATTCTTGTCCAGGTTGTTCAATCCCGAGTCATGGTCATCCCATTGCCGCACGATCGCCATGCGCCGCAGGATGTTCGGCACGAGGCCGCTCATGAAACGGGTCGCCGGATTGTAGAGGTTTTTTAACATCAGCCGCTTGGCCGTGAGCGTTTGCGGATTGCTGTGGTCGAAATCTCCGCCGATGAAGGCAAAGGCTGGAAGATTGGCCGAGGCGCTGGCAAAGGTCTGGACGTCGGCAGTCAATTTGGTCACGACGCCAAAATCAGCCAGCACGACAAACTGAAATTCACGCCCCGCGCCGGCGGGCGCGAAGGTCGCGAAAAAGGGAAACGGTTGCGCGGCAAACTGCGGCACGCCGTTGATCAGCACGTTCAGATAATAGGTGGTCTCCGGGCTGAGACCCGAGAGCGGGATGGTCGTGGTGAAATCACTATCCGCAGTGGTCGCCACCGCGCTTGTATCCATCGAGCCAACCAGTCCCGGATCGGTGCTGTAGCGAATCGTCACATTCGCGGCCTGGTCGGTACGAACAAAGACCTTCGCTTCGGTCGCGGTGACGCCGCCGACCACCGGGCCGTGGCTCATGATTTGGGCGGGAAGTGAGGTGGCGAGAAACAGTTGGGTTACGCCGCAGAGCAACGCAATTTGCAGGGAGATATTCATGGGGTGCGGTAGTGGAGTTTGGGTTACATATGGAACTGTCCCTCTTGGGAGGGGTTGAAATCTTGTTTCACTAATGTTCTACGGAATCTGGCGGTCGAAGTTGCAAGAAAACTGCAACCTTTCGACATTGTTAGCCGGCCTTTCCGGCGATCGCTGTTCTACTTGCGTTGCGCTGCCGAGACCCTCATCTGCCCATGGCTAGCGACCAGATCCTGATCGAAGAACTCGAGCTCACCGCCCGCATCGGCGTGCCGGATGAAGAGCGAGCGCAGTCCCAACGCCTAACCGTTTCGCTCGTACTGGAACCCGAAACTGATTTCCGCGACCTGGTCGACGAGCTGGCGCGGACAATCGACTACGCCGCGGTCTGCGCCGAGATCCAACGCTTCGTCGCGGATCGGCAGGACAAGCTCATCGAGACGCTCGCCCACGAAATGGCGGAACATCTCCTCGCAAAGTTCGCTCTGCGCCGGGTCGAGCTGGAGCTGCGCAAGTTCATCCTCCCCGAGACGCGCTTCGTCGCGGTGCGGATCGCGCGCGAAAAGCGCTAACGATTCGCTTTTCCCGAAGCCATCCATAACTTCCCCGCGTGCAAAAAACCAACCTCGTGCACGACCAGCCGGAGGCGGGCTGGGAAACTCTCGGCAGCGAAATCCATTTCCAAACCCCGCACCTCACCGTCGCGACCGACGAAGTGCGCACCCCGTCGCAATCGGCGCGCAAATGGTCGGTCGTCCATCGCAAACCCGCCGTCGTCATCGCCCCGCTTACCCGCGAGGGAAAGTTCGTCCTCATCCGCGAAGAGCGCATCCCGATCCGCGCCGCCATCTGGTCGATGCCGGCGGGCCAGATCGACGAAAATCTCGAGCCCGACGATGCCGCCGTTCGCGCAGTGGCCGCGCGCGAGCTGGGGGAAGAGACCGGCTACGAACTGGAGCCCGGCGCCGAGCTGACCTCGTTAGGCCACTTCTTCTCCTCGCCCGGGATGACGGACGAACATTGCTACCTCTTCCTCGCCCGCCCCGTCCGCAAATCCGCCGCCGGCGCGCGGCACGACGCGACCGAAGCGATTGTTGACTGCCGCGAGTTTGGCGCCGATGTCGTCCGCCAGATGATCGCCGACGGCGAAATCCGCGACTCCAACACCCTCAGCACCTGGGCCCGGCTGGTCGCGACCGGCGAAATTTTTCCCTGATTCCCGATGGGCCTGCGCGATATTTTTTCCTTCCGCGAATCGCCGGAAAGCGAGACCTCGAAACCTTTCCTCGAGCATCTCGAGGATCTGCGCTGGACGGTCGTGAAAATGGCCGGTGTCCTGATGGTCGCGATGTTCCTCTGCTTCGCCTTCCGGCAACAGCTCGTCATGGTGATGCAGCGTCCGTTGAGCGAAGTCGGCGGCCAGGTGGGCGCGCTGCGCGCGCTCGGCATCACCGACTCGATTACGATTTCGTTTCACCTTGCCTTCTACGCCGGGATCGTCCTCTCCTTTCCGATCCTCCTCTATTTCCTCGCCCAGTTCGTCCTTCCCGCCCTGACCGCGGTCGAGAAACGCTTTCTCTTCCCCGGCATTCTCGTCAGCTTCGCGCTTTTCCTCGTCGGCGTGGCCTCCTGCTATTACTGGCTCCTGCCGAAAACGATTCTCTTTTTCTTTCGCGACACCCAGTCCCTGGGCTGGGAGCCGATGTGGACGGTGCAGCAGTATTATTCCTTTGTGACCCGCTTTGTCCTCGGCTTCGGGCTGGCATTTGAGCTCCCCATCGTCGTCCTCGCGTTGGTGAAGTTCGGCCTCCTTACCTACGAGTTTATGGCCCGCACCCGGCCCTACGCAACCGTGCTGATTTTCATCGTCGCCGCGATCATCTCGCCCACTCCCGACGTCCTCACCCTCGTCGCCATGAGCCTGCCGATGTGCCTGCTCTACGAGAGCTGCATCTGGATCGCGTTTTTCATGCAACGCAAGGCCGCCAACCCTTCCGCCTAACGAGTGGATACCCTGGCCGCCTACGAACTGGTTTTCCGCGTCTTCGCCTTTCTTCTCGGCGCGGCCGTGGGGTCGTTCCTGAACGTCTGCATCTACCGGTTGCCGCGCGATCTCTCAGTCAACGAGCCGCGCCGTTCCTTCTGCCCCTCCTGCGGGAAGGCGATTCCCTGGTACCAGAACGTTCCGCTCGTCAGCTGGCTCGCGCTGCGCGGGAAATGCGCCAACTGCGGGAGCCGGATCGCCTTCCGCTATTTCGCGGTCGAGCTTCTTACCGCGCTGCTGTTTCTCGCCGTCTGGCTCGTGTTTCCGTGGCAAATCGCGCTCGTTTACTGGGTCTTCGTTGCGCTTCTCATCGCCGCTACTTTCATCGATTTCGAGCACTTCATTATCCCCGATGAGATCACCATCGGCGGCACCGTCGCGGGCGTCCTCGCCAGCCTCGCCCTGCCCGCGCTCATGGGCGAAGTGTCGCGGCTGCGGGCTTTCGGCTGGTCGCTCGGCGCGGCCGCGCTCGGTTACGGATTACTCTGGCTCGTGCTCGAGGGCGGAAAGCTCGCCTTCGGCAAACGAAAGATCCGGCTCGAGACCCCGACCCCCTTCAGTTGGGTGCGGGAAAATGACGACGCTGAGTTCGTCGTCGGCGAAGAACGCGAACTCTGGAGCGACCATTTCGCCCGCGAAAGCGATCGGATGCTCCTGCATTGCGACCGCGCCGAAGTGGACGCCCGCGTCTTCGAAAACACGATCCTGGAGTTCCACTACAACCGGCTCGCCATCGGCGGGGAAACCTTCCAGCTCGACCATGTCGACCGTATCGCCGGCGTCGTGCGCGAGCTGCAGATTCCGCGCGAAGCGATGGGCCGCGGCGACCTGAAGTTTCTCGCTGCGATCGGCGCCTTTCTCGGCTGGCAGGCGGTGCTCTGCGCCATCTTTGCCGGCTCGCTCCTCGGCTCGCTCGTCGGTCTTACCAGCATGATCCTGGGCAAGCGCGAATGGTCGGGCAAGATCCCCTTCGGCCCCTATCTGGCGCTCGGTGCCTTGATCTGGATGTTCTTCGGCGACGATCTGCTCGGTTGGTACGTCGGTCTACTCTCCCCGTAGGGCGCCGCGGCTACTTTTTCAGGTCCTTCTCGAACTGTTCTCCCAAGGCCTGGAATTTTTCCATCATCGGACCCATCCGGGCCTGCATAAGGGTGCTGGCTTTTTGCATGCTGAGCGGGATTTTTTCCACCATCGCCTTCCCCGCCGGTGAACTGTAAAAGGTAATGATGCTGTTCACTTCCTCCTGGGTAAAAGTCTCGCGATAGACCTGCAGGTAAATGTCTTTCATCTTCGCGTAGGAGAGTTCGTCCTTCATCATCGCGGCGATCCGCTTCTGGAAATCCGCGACCTTCGCTTTCTGCGCCTCGGTCATGGCTTTTCCCTCGAGGGATCGTTGCATGCCCTGCTCCATCCCGGTGCGCATGCTGGCGTCCACCTGGGTCAGCATCTGATCGATCATTTCTTTGACGTGCATCACGTTCATCATTTGTTCGATCGATTGATCGGTGGGCGGCGCCGCGGGAGCTGTCACCGCGGCCAGGAGCAGAGTGAAAACGACGAGATATTTCTTCATCCGCGAAGTGCTATCAGAACGAGCCGTGAATGGCTGCATAAATCTGGACTAGCAACAAAACAGCCGGGCTCCTTGCGGAACCCGGCTGCGGTTGATTGCTTAAGTTACGCGAATGGTCGCCCGGACTTTAGTAGTCCATCCCGCCCATGCCGCCCATTCCACCCATGCCGCCGCCCGGCATGCCGCCGCCGCCGCCAGCACCCTTGTCCTTCTCAGGAGCTTCGGTGATGATGGCTTCGGTGGTGAGGAGGAGGCCGGAGATGGAAGCGGCGTTCTGCAACGCGCTCCGTGTCACCTTGGTCGGATCGACGACGCCCGCTTTCACGAGGTCGACGTATTCGCCCGTGGCGACGTTGTAGCCTTCGTTGCCTTTGCGCTTCTTCACTTCCTGTACGATAAGCGCGCCTTCCTGGCCCGCGTTATCGGCAAGGGTGCGGAGAGGCTCTTCGATCGCGCGGCGAATGATCGCCATGCCGACCGCTTCGTCGCCTTCGAGCTTGAGGTTATCGAGCGCACGCTGCGAGCGGATAAGTGCGACGCCGCCCCCGGGGACGATGCCTTCTTCCACCGCGGCGCGAGTCGCATGCAATGCGTCTTCTACGCGCGCTTTCTTTTCCTTCATCTCGGTTTCAGTCGCGGCGCCGACATTGATGACGGCTACGCCACCGGCGAGTTTCGCGAGACGCTCCTGGAGCTTCTCCCGATCGTAATCGGAAGTGGTCTCTTCGATCTGGCGACGGATCTGGGCAACGCGGCCCTGGATGTCCTTCTGTTTGCCTTCGCCTTCGACGATGGTGGTGTTCTCCTTGTCGATCGTGACGCGCTTGGTGCGCCCTAAGTCCTCGAGTTTAACGTTCTCGAGTTTGATACCGAGGTCTTCGGTGATGCATTGACCGCCCGTGAGGACGGCGAGATCTTCCAGCATCGCCTTGCGACGATCGCCGAAGCCCGGGGCTTTGACTGCTGCGACTTGCAACGTTCCACGGAGCTTGTTCACGACTAAGGTCGCGAGAGCTTCGCCTTCCACGTCTTCCGCAATGATGAGGAGCGGACGACCGGCTTTCGCTACCTTCTCGAGGAGCGGGAGCATGTCCTTCAAGCTCGAGATTTTCTTCTCGTGAATGAGGATGTACGGGTTGTCGAGGATGACTTCCATCGCTTCGGCATTGGTGACGAAGTAAGGAGAGAGATAGCCCTTGTCGAACTGCATGCCTTCGACAACGTCGAGGCTGGTTTCGATCGACTTGGCTTCCTCGACTGTGATCGTGCCGTCTTTGCCGACTTTGTCCATGGCGTCGGCGATGATCTCGCCGATCGTCTTGTCCCAGTTAGCGGAAACGGTCGCGACCTGGGCGATCTCGTTGCGGTCACTGACCTTCTTCGAGATCTTCGCGAGCTCGGCCACAATGGCTTCGACAGCCTTGTTGATGCCGCGCTGGAGCGAGGTCGGGTTAGCGCCCGCGGTCACGTTGCGGAGACCTTCTTTGTAGATGGACTCAGCGAGGACGGTCGCGGTGGTGGTGCCGTCGCCGGCGATGTCGGAAGTCTTGGAGGCGACTTCACGCACGAGCTGGGCGCCCATGTTTTCGTAAGGATCTTCGAGCTCGATTTCCTTGGCCACGGTCACACCGTCTTTGGTGATGGTCGGGCTGCCGAATTTCTTGTCGAGGATGACGTTGCGGCCGCTCGGTCCGAGGGTCGCTTTAACGGCGCGCGAGAGTTTCTCGACGCCGCGGAGAAGCGCATGGCGCGCATTCTCGTCAAATTGTAGTTGTTTAGCTGGCATATATTTTAGTTATTCCTTCTTAAGTTGGTTGTGCGAGGGCTTAGCCAATGATGCCGAGGATATCGTCCTCGCGCATGATCAGGTAGGACTCACCGTCCACCTTGATCTCAGTGCCGCCGTATTTCGAGATGAGCACTTTGTCGCCCTTCTTCACGGTGAACTCCACTTTCTTGCCGTTGTCGTCGGTCTTGCCGGTGCCGAGGGCAACGACGTTGCCTTCCTGCGGCTTTTCCTTGGCGGAATCGGGGATGATGATGCCGCCTTTTTTGGTTTCTTTCTCTTCGAGCGGCTGCACCAGCACCCGGTCTCCGAGAGGTCTTACGTTAATTGCCATATGGTATTACTTACTCCTTCTAACTAGTTGGGTTGTTGCCGGTCGCCGCCCGCGTCGAGCGGGCGGCTTTTCGGCAAATTGTTTTTGGTTGAGAGTTACTTCTTGTCTTCGTCGACGACTTCAAACTCTGCGTCGACCACATCGCCCTGGTCCTTGCGCGGACCGTCGGTCTGCGGTTCAGCCTGTGGGCCCGGACGTCCACCGGCTTCGGCGCCAGGGGTTGGTCCGGCACTGGCGGCGGCCTGTTTGTAGAGGTCGGCGCTGACTTCCTGGAACTTGTTCTGCAAGTCCTCGTAGGTGCGCTTCATCGCATCGGTGTCGTTAGACTCGATCGCGTCGCGCACGGCCTTGATGGCTTCCTCGATCTGCTTGCGCTTCTCTTCGGGTACCTTGTCGCCGAGATCCTTGAGCTGCTTCTCGCTCTGGTAAGCCAGAGTGTCGGCGTTGTTCTTAATCTCGATCGCTTCCTTGGCCTTCTTGTCCTCTTCCGCGTGAGCTTCGGCGTCGCGCTGCATCTTCTCCACCTCTTCCTTGCTCAAGCCTGAGCTACCGGTGATGGAGATCTTCTGTTCCTTGCCTGACCCGAGGTCCTTGGCCGAGACATGCAGGATGCCGTTGGCATCGATGTCGAAAGTAACTTCGATCTGCGGCACACCACGCGGAGCCGGCGGGATGCCGTCGAGGTGGAAGGTGCCGAGATTCTTGTTATCGCGGGAGAGCGGACGCTCGCCTTGCAGGACTTTGATTTCCACGCCCGGCTGATTGTCGCTGTAAGTCGAGAAGATCTGCGATTTACGAGTCGGGATCGTCGTGTTACGCGGAATCATTCCGGTCGCAACGCCACCGGCCGTCTCGATCGCGAGAGTAAGCGGAGTGACATCGAGGAGGAGGACGTCTTTCACGTCACCCTTGAGCACGCCGCCCTGGATGGCTGCGCCGACCGCAACGACTTCGTCGGGGTTGACGCCCTTGTGGGGTTCTTTCCCGATCAGTTCGCGGGCGGTCTCGATGACTTTAGGCATACGAGTCATACCACCGACGAGTACGAGCTCGTTGATATCTTTCTCAGCCAGCTTGGCGTCCGAGAGACAGTCCTTCACTGGTTTGATCGTGCGCTGGAAGAGCGAGTCAGTCAGCTGCTCGAGTTTCGAGCGGGTGAGCTTCTTCTGGATATGCTTTGGACCGCTCGCGTCCGCCGTGATGAACGGCAGGTTAATCTCATACTCCTGGGAAGATGAGAGCGCGATCTTGGCTTTCTCGGCTTCTTCCTTGATGCGCTGGATCGCGTCCGGCTGCTTGGAGAGATCGATGCCGCTGTCTTTCTTGAATTCGTTGACGATCCAATCGACCAGGACGTTATCCCAGTCATCGCCGCCGAGGTGAGTGTCGCCGTTTGTCGCCTTCACTTCGAAGACGCCGTCGCCGATCTCGAGCACCGAGATATCGAAGGTGCCGCCGCCCAGGTCATAGACCGCGATCTTTTCGTCCTTCTTCTTGTCGAGACCGTAAGCCAGCGAAGCCGCGGTCGGCTCGTTGATAATGCGAAGCACTTCCAGGCCCGCGATCTTACCCGCGTCCTTGGTTGCGTTGCGCTGAGAGTCATTGAAGTAAGCCGGGACCGTGATCACCGCTTGCGTGATCTTTTCGCCGAGCTTCGCTTCCGCGTCGGATTTGAGCTTGGCGAGAATCATCGCCGAGACTTCCGGCGGCGAGAATGTCTTCTTCTCGCCGTTCACTTCCACCTGCACGTGGGCGTCGCCGTTGGCCGCCTTCACGATTTTGTAGGGGACGCGATGTTCTTCCTCACGGACCTCGTCGAATTTGCGGCCCATGAAGCGCTTGATGGAGAAAATCGTGTTTGCGGGGTTAGTCACGGCCTGGCGTTTTGCCGCCTGACCGACCAGTCGCTCGCCGTTTTTCGCGAATGCGACAATCGAAGGCGTCGTCCGCGCGCCCTCGCTGTTTTCCAAAACTACCGGGTCGCCGCCCTCCATCACAGACATACAGGAGTTCGTCGTCCCCAAGTCGATACCTAATACTTTAGCCATTTGTTATATTGAAATTCCTTTCGCGGAGTGTTTAGCAGCGATCGTTCCATAACTAGCGAATCAGATGTAAAGCATTGTCTTTCTAAGACTAACATTTCTGATCCGCTTTGATGAACAACGACATATCGAGACACGGTGGCACACTATCGGCCCACGCCTCGCGCGGTTTGGCGACAGCATGTCCCCGCATGGTTGGTATGGGGTTTGCTTAAATTCCCGAGATGCAAAGTGCCGATCGTCCGACCGAAACGAAAAACGGAACGGGCGATATCCTTTTTAAGTGTGAGCATTGTCAGGTCGCACTGGTGATCGAGAAGTCCGCGGCTGGTCTGACCTTGAATTGCCAGGGTTGCGGAAAACCGACGACGGTTCCGCACTCCAGCGTGACCAGCTTCGCGAAGCAAGCGCCGGCGCCGACCGCGGCGACGAAGCTGGCCGAGCTGCAGCGTCACCTCAAAGAGAACGAATCGCAGCGGACCGAGATCAACGGCTACATCAATCAGCTGAGCATTCAGCTGCATCGATGGCAGCTTCGGCTCCAGACGCTGAATGAGCGCAACAAGCAACTCGTTGATGGAATGGCGGAACTGCATTCCACAGAGCAGCCGCAGGCGGCCGGCTAGTTGTCGGATCCCACGGGCAGAGCTACTCTCTGCCAGATGAGCGAAACGGCCACGGCAGAGTCGAAAGGGGCGGCGCTGCGTGATCTCATACGCGAGAACGCGCCGCTGGTTGTGGCCTACTCCGGCGGCGTGGACAGCGCTCTTTTTGCTGGCAGCTGCGGTGGAGACGATCGGGGATCGGTGTCTCGGGATCATTGCCGATAGTCCGAGTTTGCCACGGCAGGCCTGGCCGATGCCGTTGCGCTGGCGCACCGGATCGGGGCCCGGGTGGAAGTGATCACGACCGATGAGATGCGCGACTCGTCCTACACGAGTAATCCGGTGAATCGCTGCTATTTTTGCAAAGCCGAGCTTTTCGCCAAGCTGGATGGGCTGGCGAAAGACAGGGGTTTTCGCGCGATCGCATATGGTGAAAATGCAGACGATGCGCACCAAGTCCGCCCCGGACGGCAGGCAGCGGCTGAGTTTCGCATTCTCTCGCCCCTGAAGGATGTTGGCCTAACGAAAAGCGAGATTCGCGCGCTCTCGCGGGCGTTGCATTTGCCGACGGCCGACGCGCCGGCCCAGCCCTGCCTCAGTTCGCGCATCCCGCATGGGACCCCGGTGACGGTGGCGGCGCTGGCCATGATCGAGCGCGCGGAAGAGACGGTGCGCTCGTTAGGCTTCCGCGTTTTTCGCGTCCGGCACCAGGTGGAGGCAAAAGGGGCCTGCGCCCGGGTGGAGATTGCGCCGAACGAGATGGCGAGGCTCGACGGTCTCGTTGAATCGCTCCTGGCCCGGCTCCGCGCTCTTGGCTACGCCGACGCCTGGATTGACCCCCGCGGCTATCGCAGCAGGCCCATCTAGCGGAAATTTACCGAAGTGTTACTTCGCCGTCTTGCGACTGTAACAATCAATCCCTAGCCTTCCCTCGTTCGGAGAAAATCCGCGCCGCAGCCGATGACAAGAGCATCTGCGCGTAGCCCAACCACACGCGACCTGGTCGCAACAAAAGAAAGAAGATCATGTTCAAAAAAACGATGCTGATTACGGTTGCCGGCAGCCTGTTGTTCGGCAGCGCACTGGCCCGTGCCCAGGATAGCGGCGCCCTGCTCGACCTCCTCGTCCGCAAGGGTTTGATCAACGACCAGGAAGCCGAAGAAGTGCGCGCGGATTTGACCCGCGAAAGCGCGTCCACTTCCGCCGGCAAACTAAAACTTTCCACTCCCGTCACCGAACTGGAACTCTACGGCGACGCGCGCGTGCGCTACGAAATCCGGACGGCGGAGGCTGGTGCGCCCGACACCCTGTCGCGGCCGGGCGACAACACCCAGCGCAACCGTTTCCGTTATCGCCTGCGGCTGGGCCTCCGGGGAACTTTGGTGGACGATTGGTTCTTCGGGCTTCGTCTCGAGACGAGCACCAATCCGCGTTCGACTAACATCACCTTCGGCGATGACAGCGGCGTGAACGGCCCTTTCTCTAAAGATAGCGACCGGATCAGTGTCGGGCAGGCTTACTTTGGCTATCGCGGCGTCCGCGATCTCACCCTGACGGTCGGCAAGATGCAGAATCCCTTCATCACCACCTCGATGACCTGGGATAGCGACATCAACCCGGAAGGCCTGGCCCAGCAATGGAAACACACCTTCTCCTTTGGCGGTGGCGGATCGTCGGGCGGAGTCCAGTCGATGAGCAAAGACGGGAAGACAGTTGTTAGTGCGCAGAGTGCTCCACCGCAGCCGATCACGGTCGATATTTTTGCCAATTTCGGACAGTTTGTTTACGACGACACGAATCCGGAAAACCCGGTCGGCCCTGCGCCCAGCGATGTGCCTGATCGCGACGCCTTCCTTCTTGGCTGGCAGATCGGCGCCAAGATCAACTTCACCAAGTCAGTCTATCTCCAGCTGGCACCGACGCTCTATAACTATACTGGCACCGGCGACACCTTTAATACTCACTTCGTAGGTGACCCGGCCTTCCTCGACACCGGCGGCACCAAAGTCACTCCAAACCAGACCGGCGTGAACAGCCTGCTCGTTTTCAACATGCCGGTGGAGTTCGGCTGGAAGTTTGGCGAGCTCCCGATGCGCCTCTTTGGAGACTTTGCGGTGAACTTTGACGGCGACGACCGCGCCGCGGCCGCGGGGCACCCGGACAAGGGCGACCAGCGCTATGCCTACCAGATCGGTCTCGGAGCTGGCAAACTAAAGAGCAGGAGTGACTGGCAGCTTTCCGCCTTCTACCAACACATCGAGCAATTCGCTCTCGATCCCAACCTGGTCGACTCCGACTTCTTCGATACCCGGGTTAATATGGAAGGATTCGTCGTCCAGGGCGGCTACGCCCTGAGCGACGCGGTCTTCTTCAACCTTTCCTATGGCTACGGGCAACAAGCCGACCGCAGCCTGGGAACAGGGGGCGTAGGCGATGCTTTCAGCCTCAATCCGCTGCGCAAATACAGCATCTTCCAGACGGACCTCAGCGTGAAGTTCTAACTCTCAGCACAATTCAACAAAAGGATCTCCTCTTTATGAAAATGAAAACTTTTCTCATCATTCTCGGCTTGGCTTCCATCGCTACCGCAGCCCAGGCCGATCGGCTCGTGATCAAAGGTTCTGACACCCTCGGTGCCAAACTGGTGCCGCAACTGGCCGAAGCGTTTAAGGCTCAGCACCCCGACACGACATTCGACATCGCCGCGGAAGGCTCGACCACCGGCATCGCCGCCATCATCGATGGTACGGCGCAGATTGGCATGGCGAGCCGCCGGGCCAAGCCGACCGAAGTCGGCGCCGCTTCCGGTAAAGGTGTGAACATGAAACCAACCATCGTCGCCTATGACGGCATTGCGGTGATCGTGAACTCCGCCAATTCGCTCAAAGGCCTGACGAAGAAACAGGTCGAACAAATCTTTACCGGTGAGGTGACCGACTGGAGCGCGGTCGGCGGCAACCCGGGAAAGATTTCGATCTATACCCGTAACACTTCTTCAGGCACCTACTCTGACTTCAAGGAGCTGGCGATGAAGAAGCGTGACTACGCCCCGAGCGCGCAAAAGATGGCGGGTAACGAACAAATCGCGTCCGAAGTGGGCAAGAACGCCAATGGCATCGGCTATGTCGGGTTGGCTTATGACAAGGCGACCGGTGTGAAAGTGATGCCGATCGACGGCGCCATGCCTTCGGTGGCAAGTGTGCAGGCCAAGAGCTATGCCTATGCGCGGCCGACCTTCTATTACACCAATGGCGAGCCCAGCGGCGCGGCCAAGGACTTTGTCGACTTTACCCTCAGCCCGACTGGACAAAAGATTGCCCTGCAGGCTGGGTTCGTGCCGGTCAAATAACTCCAGCCCGCATTAGTTAGATTTGGCGGCCCGCCGTACCCCGGCGGGTTTCCTTCTGTCCGGGCCGGGCGACCTTGAATATGTCGCTCGGTCAGGGCGTGGCAAACTTCGGAGGGAAGAGCCAGCGCAGTTCGCTCTTTCCTGATTCCACTTCCACCAGGGCGACCCCCGCTTTGGCAACCTTGACTCTTCCACCCGTTAGCGATGCGATCGTGGAGGAAAAATCGGGCTCGTGCCCAACCAGCATGAGGGCCTGTCTCGGATATTTGCCCTGGAGCCGCTTCAGGTCTTCGGCACCAAAGCCCGGTGCCAGTAAATTCTCCTCAAACACGGGAGCGCGCAGGTGAGCCGCGGCGATCTCGGCCGTCTGCGCCGCGCGCGGGAGAGGACTCGTTAGGATCACTTCCGGCCGGGCCTTGAGTCGGACGAGGAATTTTCCGACCTGATCAAGTTCGCGGCGGCCATCTTCGGTCAGCGGGCGATCGTCATCCGGCTGGTCCCAACCGGGCCAATCAGCTGCGCCATGACGAAGAAAATAAAGTCGCATCGCGGAAGATGTGCTGGCTGGAGCGCTTCATCCAGCCGCGATTGTCGTTCCCTAAAAGGCCGCGGCAGCCCGCGCCAGGATATAGCCGATGAGACCGGTCACGGGCAGGGTGAAAACCCAGGCCCAGATGATGCGCTCGACCACGGTCCACTTCATCCCACTGAAACGTTTTACCGAGCCGACGCCCATGATGGAGGTGGAGATGACGTGCGTGGTCGAAAGCGGAATGCCCCAGTGGCTGGCCACTTGGATAATGACGGCCGCGGTTGTCTCCGCGGCAAAGCCGTGGACCGCCTGCAGCTTTACCATCTTATGCCCGAGGGTGCGGATGATCCGCCACCCGCCCGCGGCCGTGCCCGCTGCCATCGTGGCGGCGCAAAGAACGACCACCCACGGGGCCACTTTGAACTCCGGCGTTTGCAGGAAATCGAGAAAGGGCGGCAGCTCGCCGAACTTTCCGTTGGTCGTGCCGGTATACAGCGCAAGCGCGATAATCCCCATCGTCTTTTGCGCATCATTCATCCCGTGGCTGTGCGCCATCCAGGCCGCGCTGACCAGCTGGAGTTTGCCAAAGATCGAATGCACTAGATGAGGGGTGAAAGACCGCAGGGCGATGAGCAAGAGGAACATGAGCAGCCCGCCCAGAAGGAAACCGATAAAAGGCGAAGTCAGCATCGGAATAACAACCTTGGGCATGAGCCCGGTCTGCCATTTAAGCACCGACCAATCGCCCTTGGCCGAAGCAATCGCGGCCCCACAGAGTCCGCCAATGAGCGCGTGGCTCGAGCTCGAGGGCAACCCGAGCAGCCAGGTGATCAAATTCCAAACGATCGCGCCGATCAACGCGCTCAATATCGTCGGCATCGTCACCACCTGCAGATCGACGATGCCCTTTCCGATCGTGGAAGCGACCGCCGTCCCGGTGAGCGCGCCGGTCAGGTTAAAAAAAGCCGCCATCGCGATCGCCTGCCGCGGAGTCAGGACCTTGGTCGAGACGACGGTGGCGATCGCGTTGGCGGCGTCGTGAAAGCCGTTGATGTACTCGAAGGCGATCGCCGCCAGGACGACGAGGATGAAAAGGGTCATGAGCCGGCGCCGCCTCTTCAGGAATATTTCAGCACGATCTGGAGAACGATGTTTCCCGCATCGCGACAGCGATCGATCACCTTTTCCAGGAGCTCATAGAGGTCGCGCAGGAAGATGATCTGCTTCGCGTCGTAATCGCCGTGATAAAGATCGCGCAACAGATCCAGTTCCAGCTTATCGGCGTCGCCTTCGATCGTCTGGAGCCGGGAGTTTTTTTCCCGCGTCGTTGCGGCGTCGGTTCCTTTGCGCAGCTCCTTTACCATCGCCAGGACGGCTTCGGCGGCCTGGTCGAGTAGTTCGAGATGGACCTTGAAATTGTGACCATGGAGATCGTCCGGGCAGATCAGGATCCGTTCGCCGATTTTCTCCACCGTCTTGGGAATTTTATAGAGCGCGGCCGCGAGCGACTGGATGTCTTCGCGCTCGAACGGCGTGATGAAAGTTTTGCAGAGCTGCTCGGTCAGTTCCTGCGTGATCTGCTTGTCCTTGCGCCGGCTCTTGACGAATTCCTCCAGGCTTTGCGGCGATTCTTTGCGTTCCAGCCTGGCCAGGAGCGCGACCAGGTGGTGCACACTCTGGTCCGCCTGTTCCGCGCTCGCCTCCAGCAGGTTGAAGAATTTTTCGTCGTGTCCGAGCAGTTTTTTGATCGAGAACATGGGCGCAGTCCGGCAATTGGTTGAATGATTGCGGTACCGCAAATCAACCCGGCCGCCAAGTCGAAAGAAATTGGCGCGTTTGCCTAACGATCGGCCGGATGAAACGGCTGGTGCCGGATGTCTTCGGCCGCGGCGGCGTAAACCGCGTCTTCCGCGATGTTGGTCGCGTGGTCGCCCACCCGCTCGAGGTGGCGCGCGATGAACATGAGGTTGAGATAACCGCGCAATTGCTCCGGATCCTGCGCCATCCGTTCGATCAGGCGCCGGCTGGCGTTGGCGTTCATTTCATCGAGCGCCTTGTCGCGCGCTTTCAGGCCGCGGCCCAGAGCGACGTCCTCCCGCACGTAGGCATCGACGCTGTCCTTGAACATATGCATTGCGACCTCGCGCATCGGCCCGATCAATTCCGTCTCGGGAAGAAACGGATGCCGGATCAGTTTGCGCGCCTTGCGCGCGATGCTCACCGCCTGGTCCGCCATCCGCTCGAGGTTGGAACAAAGTTTCATCGCCGAGACGACGCGCCGAAGATCGGATGCGACCGGCTGGAAACGGAGGAGGAGGTCGATTCCGTCTTTGTCCACCTGCTTCTCCAGCTGGTCGATCTCCTCGTCATCCGCGATCGCGGTCGCGCAGAGGTCGTCGTCGCGTTGCAGGAGGCCGTTGAGGGCGTTGTCCAGGCTGCGCGTCGTTAGACTGGCCATCATCAGGACGTTATTGCGCAGGCTCGTGAGCGCTTCGTCGAAGGTGCCGAGGATGTGTTTTGGCGGCGTCATTTCTTTTAACCGAACCGTCCGGTGATGTAGTCCTCCGTCTGCCGTTGCGCGGGATTGGAAAAGATCTTCGGCGTGTCGCCAAACTCGATCAGGCGTCCGAGATAAAAGAACGCGGTATGATCGGAGCAGCGCCCGGCCTGTTGCATGTTGTGGGTCACGATCACGATCGTGTAATCGCGTTTCAAATGCCGGATCAGCTCCTCGACTTTAGCGGTCGCGATCGGGTCGAGCGCGGAGCAGGGCTCGTCCATCAGGATGATTTCGGGTTCGACCGCGAGGGCGCGCGCAATGCAAAGCCGCTGCTGTTGCCCGCCGGAAAGTCCGTAGGCGCTGCGATCGAGCCGGTCTTTTACTTCGTCCCAGAGCGCGGCCGAACGCAGGCTTTTCTCGACCGCTTCGTTGATTTTCGAGTTCTTTTTGACGCCCGCAATGCGCAGCCCGTAGGCGATGTTGTCGTAGATCGATTTCGGAAACGGATTCGACTTTTGAAAAACCATCCCGATCCGCCGGCGCAGATCGACGACGTCGACTGAGGGATCATTGATGTCGCGGCCCTGGATGATAATCGAGCCGTGCGTGATCCGGGCGGAATCGACCAGATCGTTCATCCGGTTAAAGCAGCGGAGCAGAGTCGTCTTCCCACAGCCGGACGGCCCGATGAAGGCAGTCACCGCGCGGGCCGGGATTTGCAGGCTGACTTCATGCAGCACTTCGTGGTTCCCGTAGGCGAAAGTGAGATCGCGCACGTCGATCATCGTCTTTTGCGCCTCGGCTGGCACGGCGGTCATTCCGCTCCGGCCGGCAATTGTGGTTGGAGTGGCTTCAAGCATGAGGAGATTCACCATGATAAACGGCTCCGGCTCCGTTCGCGAAGGATGACCGAGGTGAGCGCGATGAGCATCACGAGCAGGAGAAAAACAAAGGCCGCGCCGTACTGCACCCGTTCGGTGTATTCGTTCTGCGGGATCTTCGAGCTGACGACATAAATATGGTAGGGCAACGCCATTACGCCCTGGAAAAAAAAGTCGGTCCAGCGTTGCACCTGCCACGGCATCTCGTCGCGCAACGCATACGCGGCCGTGAACATGATCGGCGCCGTTTCGCCCGCGACCCGCGCGATCCCGAGAATCGACGCCGTCAGCACGCCGGGCATGGCGTATGGCAGGACGTTTTTGCGGATCGTCTGCCACTTCGTTGCACCGAGCGCGAGCGAACCCTCGCGTAGACCCTGCGGCACGGCCCGGAGCGCTTCTTCACTCGCGGTGATGATCGCGGGAAGAACCATCAGCCCGAGCGTAAACCAGCCGGCCAAAAGCGAAACGTTCCATTCAAAGAAGATAACAAAGAGTCCGAACCCGAAGAGCCCGAAAACGATCGAAGGCACGCCCGCGAGATTCAGAATCGCAATCCGGGTGAGCCGGATGAAGCGAGTGTTGCGACTGTATTCGCTCAAGTAAATCGCGCTCGAAATGCCGATGAACAAAGCGATGATCATCGAGCCGATGACGAGGAGAGCGGTCCCGACGATGCAGGGCCAGATGCCGCCGGCAGAATAGGCGACCGTCGTCGGATTGACCTCGGCCGCCGGATGCTGCGCTTTCCAGGCGCGGAAATCCCGGTCGCCTAACGACATCTTTTTGCCCTCGAAATCGAAGACATAAAGCGTCTCCGGTTTCTCGGAGAGGAAGTCGAGATTGACGAAAGGCGCGGTCGTGGTGAAAACCGTCCGCGCTCCCTTCACCCCGATGTCGAGAAAGATGTAGCTGGTGCAGGCGATGATGAAATAAGTCGCGAGCCGGAAGCTCCAAAAGGTGAGCCGTTCCGCGAGCCGCGTCCGCTTTTGCTGTTTCGTTAGGCTGTTCATTTAGCCGATGCTCATCCGGTACCGCTGCACAATTTTTTGGGCGAGGAAGTTGATCCCAAGGGTGATCGCGAAAAGAACGAGCCCGACCATGAAGAGGGCGCGGTAATGAATGCTGCCGCGGACGACTTCGCCCATCTCCTGGGCGATGATGCCCGTCATGGTGTGGACCGGTTGGAAGAACGCCCCCAGCCCTTCGTTGAAATTTGGAATTTCAATCCGGTTCCCGGCGCAGAGCAGGACGACCATCGTTTCCCCGATGACGCGCCCGAAGCCGAGCAAAATGGCGGAGATGATGCCGGAAAGCGACGCCGGCACCAGGACCCGGCCGATGGTCTGGAGGCGGTTCGCGCCGAGCGCGTAGGAGGCTTCCTTGAACCCGCGCGGCACGTTGCGCAGCGCATCCTCCGAGAGGGTGAAAATAGTCGGCACCGCCATCAGGGCGAGGAGAACGCCGGCGGTGAAAACGTTCAGCCTTTCGCTGAGCGGGAAAAAAGAAATCCAGCTCAGCCACTGCGACTGCGAGGCGGCGCGGATCGCCTCGCCGACGACCGCGATGCCGAAGAACCCGAGCACAACCGAGGGAATGGCGGAGATGAATTCGATATAGGGCTTTATCAGGCGTTTCTCGTTGCGCCCGGCGATTTCGCTCACATAAATCGCGGCCGCCACGCCGAACGGGACCGCGAAAAAAAGCGCGACGGCTGAGACCATGACCGAGCCGACTAACAGGGGCCGGATGCCGTACCAATCCTGCCAGAAACTGGCCGTGATCCAATCGTGCCCAAACAAAAATGCGGTGATGCCACGATACCAGGGGACGGGCAGGGTGGGATTCCAGTTGTCGAGTTGCTGATAAACGCCCGGGAGGGTGGCGACAAATTTACGAACCTCGCCCTCCCACTGCCGGAATTGTTTTTCCACCGCCGGCGTCGTTAGGTGAGGCGTTGAGTTGAGCAGGCCCGTGAGGTCAGCCGCGACTTTCGCACTCGTCAGGTGAAAGATCGGCGCACTCGCTCGCAGGGTAGCGAGTGTGCCTGCCTCGTTGACTGGCGGCACCGCGATTTGCGCCGCCGCCGCGGCCTGGCCGGCGCGTGTCAGCCGGTCTTTCTCAGCGATTACCTCATTGCGTTTTGCGATCGCCTCTTTCAAGCCCATCGCCTCGTCATTGAGATCGGAGACGAGGCCGTTCAGCTCGTCGCCCGAGTCGCTGAAGGTGATTGCAAACTGATCGAAGGGAGCAAGCGCGGCCTGCGCTTGCTCGTTCGTCAGTCCGCGCTGGGTCAGGCCCCGAAATTCACGCAGCCGGATTTGGTTGAGCGAGCGCGTGAGCGCGGAGTGCGCCCGGGTCTGGGCGCGGATGATGTCGACATACTCGAGTCCCGCCGTGCGGTAAACGCGCAGGTTGCGCAGATTCTGCCCGAAGAATCCGAAGCCTTCGCGACAGAGAAAAATCGTGATCAGGGCCAGGACCACGACCGCGACAAACGCGTTTCCGCCGAAGAAATACTTAATCGCGCGCTCGGTCAGGCGCCGGCTGCGGGAGCGGCTCTCCTGCGCGGCGGCGGAAGGCAAAATCGGTGCGGCAATTTCCACCGTGCAAGGATGCAAAAGGGCCGGGAAACCGGCAAAGTGTTTAGTGTTACGTTTGCGTGACGGCGAGCGGCAGATGGACCCGGACGGTCGTCCCGCGTCCCAGCGCGCTCTCCGCCTCGACCCTCCCACCGTGCAGCTGCACGATGTGCTTCACAATCGACAGGCCGAGACCGGTTCCGCCCAGCTCGCGGTGACGCGCCTTGTCGGCCCGGTAGAATCGCTCAAAAATCCGCGGCAAATCCTGCGCCGGAATGCCCGCGCCGTTATCGGAAACGCTCACGCTCAGTTCACCATCGGCGCTGGTCGCGCGGAGAGTGATCTTGCCGCCGGCGGCGGAATACTTCACCGCGTTGTCGAGCAGGTTGTAAAGCACTTCCTGCAGCCGCGGCTCATCGGCTTCGAGCGGCGGCAGATCTTCCGGCGCGTCGAGCTGCGACTCGATTTTTTTGGCGGCGAATTTTTTCTCCCAGTCGCGCATGATCCCGCGCAAAAAGATAACCGGCCGGATGGACGTGCGCTCGAGGGACATGCCCGGCCCCTCGAGCCGGGCCAGGCTCAGGACATCGTCGACGAGGAGGTTGAGCCGGTTGGAATGCCGCTCCATCACCTCAAAAATCCGGAGCAATTCGGCGGGCGGTTGTTCCGGATTTTCAAGCAAGGTCTCGAGGTAACCGCGCAGGATCGAGAGCGGCGTGCGCAGTTCGTGCGAGACGTTGGCGACGAAGTCGCGCCGCATCGTTTCCGTCCGCCGCCGCTCGGTGATGTCGCGAAAGAGGATGACCGCCCCGGGCCCTTCCTTGATCGGCTCCGCGACCACTTCGAGATGGCGTTCGCCTTCACCCGGGCGCTGGAGGACGATCGCGACCCGCCGGGTTTCACCGCTGCGGAGCGCCTCGCCTAACGAGCGCTCAACGGCGGCGTCGCGCACTGATTCGAGCAGGGTGATGTTGTCTGTCTCCGGGCCGAGCCCGAACATTTGCCGGAAGGCCTCGTTCATCAGCCGGAGGCGGCGCTCGCCATCCGCGACGACGAGGCCATCGGCGAGCGCGCCGACAATCGCCTGGACGCCGAAGTCGCCTTCCTCCACCCGCGCCCGCAACGCGCCCTCGCGCAGCGCGAGCTGCTCGAGCGCGAGCGCGGTCCCGCGCAGGCAGGGGCTGCCGTTGATGAGAAAGGTGCGGGGCGCCCGGCCTTCGTTTAGGTCGCCCATCATTCTCTCGAGCTCGCGCGCCGGCCTGATCCAGTCACGCCAAACGCGCCACCACAGGCCGACGAGAACCCCAAGCGTGAGCGCAAAAGCGAGCCAGCCCATGCCTCTTGCGCTTATTCGCGCAAACGGTAGCCGAAGCCGCGCACGGTCTCGATCACGCCGGCCGATTTGCCGAGTTTCTCGCGCAACCTCCGCACATGGGTGTCGACCGTGCGCGTATCGATCGCGGTCTCGTAGCCCCAGACTTCGTTCAGCAACCGGTCCCGCGCCTGCACCCGGCCGGGGCGATGCATCAGCATGCTGAGGAGTTTGAATTCGACCGCGGTCAGGACGACCGGCTTGCCGCCGACGAGGACGCGATGGCGCGCGGCATCGAGCGTGATCGGGCCGCGGGTCAATTGTTCCTCTGCCATCTCGCCCGCACCACGGCGCAGGATGGCTTTGATTCGCAAAAGCATTTCGCGCGGACTGAATGGCTTGGTCACGTAATCGTCCGCGCCAAATTCGAGCCCGACGATGCGATCCACCTCCTCCGCCTTCGCGGTCAGCATGATGATCGGAATGTGGGAAGTGAGCGAATCGGTCTTGAGCACTTTGCAAACTTCGAGACCCGGCATGCGCGGCAAATTGAGGTCGAGCACGACCAAGGCCGGCGCTTCGGCGCGCGCTTTTTTCACGCCTTCGGCGCCGTCGTGCGCGCTGATGACGGTGAAGCCGCCGGCTTTCTTCAATTGCAGGGTGAGCAGATCGACCACGTCGGGCTCGTCCTCCACGATCAGGATCTTTTTGTTAGGCGAAAGGCTCATGCGGCGGCGGGGAGACCAGATTATGCCGAAAGGGCGGGGCCTGACAATTTGCGAATCACCGGCGTGCTTTAATCGCGCGCCAATTTCACGTTGCTGTAACGGCTCGCGCCGGTCACTTCCTCGCCCAGCCAGCCGGGCGGGCGAAAGGAGCGGTAGGTTTCGACATTGGGGAATTCCACCTCCGCCACCATCAGGCCCTCGTTCGAGCCGCGATAGATGTCGATTTCGATCGTGAGTTTTTTCCAGGGAACGTCATAGCGCGTTTTCGTTAGGCGGGAACCGGCGGTGGCGGGCCAGAGGATGGCAAACTGCGCCGGTGTGAGCTGAATTTCGCGTTCTTCCCGGGCCCGGGCCGGGCCGCGCTTGAAAGTAAGCGTGCAGATCCGACCGGCCCGGCGCAAACGGACATGCGACTTGTCGCGGCCGACCGCGAGATAACCCTGCGCGATTTCCCGGTGCGGATAGCGGGCGAGCGAGCGCGGGAGTTTAGCGATCAAAAATTTTCGCTCGATTTCGAGATGCGGGTCTTTCATGAGGGCATGGACGGTACCAGGGAGGGGACTCGAACCCCTAAGGATTGCTCCACCAGATCCTAAGTCTGGCGCGTCTGCCAATTTCGCCACCCTGGCTCGTTCCGTTCCCGGAGGAAAACGGCGGCGACTTGCGGTCACCGGCCCAGTCTATCGCGTCGCGCGCCGCCCGCAATCCACTGAAACAAGATAACCCGCCCGCCGAGAGGCTTGATGGTAATCGGCGGAAGCTTTATAACTTTTCTGCAATGCGCATTCTGTTGATCGAAGACGAAAAGAAGACGGCCGCATTTATTGCCAAGGGCCTGGAGGAAGCAGGCTACGAGGTCGAGGTCGCGCGCGACGGTGAGGCTGGCCTGCAGGTCGCCCTCGGGAGCCATTTCGATCTCTTCCTCCTCGACGTCATGCTCCCGAAAAAAGATGGCTGGACGGTGGTTGAGGAATTGCGCGGGCAGGGCGTGCTGACGCCGATTCTCTTCCTGACCGCGCGCGACAGCGTGCCGGACCGGGTGAAGGGACTGGAGTTGGGCGGGGACGATTACCTGGTCAAGCCGTTCGCGTTTTCGGAATTGATCGCGCGCGTCCGCTCTCTTCTCCGACGCGGGCCGACGCAGCACGACGATCAATTGCGGATCGAGGACCTGGAATTGGATACGCACCGCCATCGCGCGGTCCGGGCCGGGCAACCGCTCCATCTCACGGCGAAAGAATTTCTCCTCCTCGCGCATCTCGTGCGCTCGGCCGGGGAGGTGGTCTCGCGCAAGGAAATCGAGGGCCACGTCTGGGGGATCGATTTTCAGACCGGCACCAACGTCCTCGACGTCATGGTGCGGCGTTTGCGGGCGAAAGTGGACGACCCTTATCCGAAAAAGCTCATCCACACCGTTCGCGGCGCCGGTTATGTCCTCAAAGCCGACTGAACCGCGCTCGATCGCGACGCAGCTGGTCATCCTCTTCACCCCGGCGGCGGTCCTGTTGCTCGGTTGCGGGCTCGGAGTGCTCTACTGGATTGTCGTTAGGCACGCACTCGCGGAAGACCGCATTGTCCTGGCCGACAAAGTGCTCGGAATCCGCGCCGACCTGCGTTCCGCGGCCGGGCCTGGCCTGGTGAAGCAGGAATTAAAAGCGCTTCAGGGCACCCGGACCACGTATTGGGTGCGGTTGCTCGACAGCAGCGGCGGAGTAATCGCCGAGACCATCGGGATGGGCGAAATCCTCCCGGCGGCGCTGTTTCCGGCCGGGGATACGACGGCCTCGGCGGATATGCCGATGAGGGACTACCAGACGGGCGGCAGACTCTTCTCGTTAGTCTCGATGCAGGCCGAGGAAAGCGGGCAAAGTTACCTCATCCAGGTGGCGCAGGACCGCTCGGTCGACGAGCAGTTCGAGAGAGAGTTTGGATTACTCGTGGTGGTGGTGATGGTGGTGGGGGTTTTCGCTTCGATCGTCATCGCGATCACGGTGACCCGGCGTGGCCTCAAGCCGTTGAACGCCATGACCGATTCCCTGATGCGGGTCGGACCGACTCGTTTGAATGAACGCGTCCTGGCGACGGAATGGCCGCGCGAATTGCAGCCGGTCGCAATCGCTTTCGACGACATGCTGGATCGGCTGGAGGATTCATTTAACCGGCTCTCGCAATTCTCGGCCGATCTCGCCCATGAACTGCGCACGCCCCTGGCCAACATTCGCGGCGAAGCGGAAGTCGCGCTCAACCGCCCGCGCACGCCTAACGAATACGAGGCCGTCATCGAGTCGAGCGTGGCAGAGTGCGAGCGGCTCGGCGGGATTATCGATAACCTGCTTTTCCTCGCTCGCGCCGAAGCCGCAGAAAGCAAAGTGAACTACGCCCGATTCGACGGCCGGGCCGCGATCGGCCGGATCGCCGCCTACAACGAAGCGATCGCCGAGGAGCGCCGGCTCCAGATTGTTTGCGGCGGGGAAGGCGAAGTGGAGGCCGATCCGGTGCTGTTCGGCCGCGCCGTGAGCAATCTGGTGGATAACGCTGTTCACTACACGCCAGACGGCGGCCGAATCGCGATCTCAATCGCGACGAACGAAGAGGCGGCCGAGATCTCAGTGGAGGACAACGGTTGCGGGATTGGGGAGGAGCATATTTCGCGAATCTTTGATCGCTTCTATCGGGTGGATCGATCCCGCAGCTCCGGCGGGTCCGGGCTCGGCCTGGCCCTGGTGAAATCGATCGCGGAGCTGCACGGCGGCAGTGTCGCGGTGACGAGCAAAGTGGGGCGCGGAACCCGCGTTACGCTCTCGTTTCCGCGCCAGCGAGCGGTGAGCGGCGGCGGGACGGGGTAAAAAGCTGCAAATTCGCTGCGCTACGAAGGGGAGTTCAACGAGGATTGGCTGGTCCAGGCGAAGGGCTGGTACACGCACCAGGACATCGATTCACGGAGCGCGGGAAGCATCAGTCCTACAGGCGAATTGCCCACCAGGACCACCTTGGGTTACGAAGAGTTCAACAACGGCGGAGTCGATCTGCGAGTGCGCAAGAAACGGGGCGACGACGGAATGTTCCGCGGCAGCGCCCTCACCTTCGGCGGTATGGTTTACCACGGCGATGCGCCGTTTCAGCGCTCTACCCTGAACGCCACCAATGCGGGTGCAAATTTTCTCTACGCCCCGCGTGGCTCCAGTTCTGATATCGTCACGCTCGACCAGGATCGCACCGCAGATTATCAGCCTTCTTCATCGAAGGCCTCGTCCGCATTGGCAAATTCCACATCGTCCCGTCGTTTCGGCTTGATCACGAAAGTGTCGAGGTGGATGCCCGCGTCGCGCCTTACTTAACGCCCGGGTCGGAGCCTAATCGTGACGCCGACAAATGGGTCCCGCCAGTTTTGGCAGGACTCAAACCTTGGAAGCCCCAGTATCCCGCCAGCCAGGATCCTCTCTTACGAGGTCTTTAATCTCTCGGGCGAGTACTACATCACAAAAAACATCCGCTTCTTTGGCCAACCTCTCCAACCTCGCGGACAAGAAATACTACTCGCGCGTCTTCCCGTTCGGCGGCGGCAGCATTGAGCCTGCTCCCGGCCGTGCTGGTTACGCCGGCGTTTTGTTTCGATTCTGAGTGTGAGTTGTGATCCCGGCGTCGTGCCGAGACGGCGCCGGGACGGACTCGCATTTGCAGCGCCTTGGCCTAACGACTAAGGAGCAAGACGCTCCAACAGCCAGGAACCATCCTCCTGCCGGCTGTAGCGAAAGCGGTCATGCAGGCGATTCGCCCGGCCCTGCCAGAATTCGATCGTCGCCGGAATGATCCGATAACCGCCCCAGTGCGGCGGGAGCTCGATTGTCTTGCTCCCCTCGAAGCGCTGGGTCATTTCGGCCAGGCGCGCGTCGAGGATGCGCCGGGCATCGATCACTTCGCTCTGGCGCGAGACCCACGCGCCTAGCTGGCTGCCACGCGGGCGTTCGTGAAAATAAGCCTCCGATTCTTCGCGCGAAGTTTTCTCGACCCTCCCGGCGACCCGGATCTGGCGTTCCAGCTGCATCCAGTAAACGACGAAGGCCGCTTCCGGGTTTGCTTCCAGCTCGTGCCCTTTCTTGCTCTCGAAATTGGTGAAAAAGACGAACCCCCGCTGATCGAAGCCCTTCAGCAGAACGACACGCGCCGATGGTTTCCCGTCCGGCGTGGCGGTGGCGAGGGCGATCGCGTTTGCGTCTGGCAGTTCGGAATTCACCGCGGTCGAAAACCAGGTCGCGAATTGCTCGATCGGATCGGGATGCAGTTCGGCCCGGCGCAATCCCTGCGTTTCGTATTCGCGTCGTAGCCCGGCGAGATCGATGGCGTCCATTGTTGGCAAAACTATCCGACGCGGCGGGCGCTGTCGAAAAATGTTCGCGCGCGCCGCGATTCGCGCCGGTTTCCGTTTGTGAACGCCGCCGCGCTTCGTTAATAATCCGGAATGTTCAGCCTCACCATGCTCGGCAGCGGCAGCGCCGGGAACAGCGCGCTGATCGCGACCGATCATTGCCGGCTGCTGGTCGACGGCGGGCTGAGCGCGCGCCAGCTTGTCCGCCGGCTCGAGTTTTGCGGAGTCCGGCCTAACGAACTGGACGGTGTTCTTCTCACCCACGAACACGGCGATCATGTCTGCGGCCTGGAGGTGCTCTGTCGGAAATTCCAGATCCCGATTTTTTGCAATGCCCTGACCGCGGAGGCAATCCGTTACGGGTCGTTAGGCGAGCACCGTAACTGGCGGATTTTCCGGACCGGCTCCGCTTTCTCGATCTGCGATATCACGGTCGAAAGTTTCTCCGTCCCGCATGACGCGGTCGAACCGGTCGGCTACGCCTTTCACGCCGGCTCGAGCGCGCTCGGCTACATCACCGATCTCGGGCACGCCACCCGCCTCACGATCGAGCGGCTGCGCCAGGTGCAGACGCTGGTGATCGAGACGAATCACGACGAGAAACTTTTGCAGAACGATCCGCACCGGCCCTGGCCGGTGAAGCAACGCATCCAATCGCGGCACGGTCATCTTTCCAACAGCGCTGCGGCTGCGGTTGTAGCGCAATTGCTGCCCGGAAAAATCGGCCGGGTCGTGCTTGGGCATCTCAGCCGCGATTGCAACTCGCCGGAGCTGGCCGCCGGCACGGTCCGGGCGGAACTGGAAAAATGCGGCCGGTCCGATATCGAAATTTTTTGCGCGGCCCAGGGCGAGATCAGCCCGCGTTTTGCGATCGGGGCGACCCGGGGCGGGGCGTTTCAGCCGACCTTCGACAATCTCCTCTTCGAGATCGCCTAACGAATTAATCTTCGTCGCCGACGACGAGATGGATGACCCCGGCGGGATCGGAAATCCAGAAGCCGTCGAAATCTTCCCGGAGCTGCTCGACTTCGTCGCGGCGCGCGACCCCGTGATTCTTGAGATAGGCGGCCGCGCTCTCGGTGTCGTTCGTCTCGAGCTCGAGCCAAATATCGGGGTGGCTGATGTTCGGCACCCGGTCGATCCAGAGCCTGACGGGTCCGAACTGGAAGATGCAGCCTTCCTTTTCTTCCTCGATCACGGGCAGGCCGAGGGTATCGCGGTAAAAGGCGACGGTCTGCTCGTAGGTGTGGTATGGGCATTTGATGGCGATGTTTGCGCCGCCCGAAAAGTTCGGGCTGTTGACGTTGGCGACCATGGGAAAATCTGCGCGCTTTTCGCTCCGCTCGCCACTCGTAGGCAAACAAAGCGCGAAGCAATCTAGCCGCCGCCGGATCCTTCGCCGCCGGGCTCGGTCATCGCGACTGGGTCGAGCGCGGCCTTCAATTCCGCTTCGGGCAGGACTTTTTTCTCGAGACAAAGCTGGCGTACGGTCTTGCCCGTCTTGACGCTTTCCTTGGCGATCTCGGCCGCGCGATCGTAGCCGATCTTCGGCGCCAGGCTCGTCACCATCGCCATGGAGAGCTCGACCAGTTCCGCGCAACGCTCCCTGTTCGCGACGATGCCGCTGATGCATTTATCGGCGAAGATCTCGGACGCGTTGCTGAGCAGGCGGATGCTGCAAAGAAGATTGTGGGCCATGACCGGCATCATGACGTTGAGGTCGAGATTCCCGTTCGCGCCCGCCCAGGTGATGGTGGTGTCGGCGCCGATCACCTGCGTGCAAACCATCATGACCGATTCGCAAATCACCGGATTCACTTTTCCCGGCATGATCGAACTGCCCGGCTGGGTGGCGGGCAATTGAATTTCGCCGAGGCCGCAGCGCGGACCGCTGCTCAGGAGCCGGATGTCGTTCGCGATCTTGAAAAGACTGACCGCGATCGTCTTGAGGTGGCCGCTCGCCTCGACCGCGCCGTCCTTCGCGCCCTGCGCTTCGAAATGATCTTCCGCTTCGCGAAACGCGATCCCGGTGCGCTGCTCGAGGTGGCGCATGACTTTACTGGGAAAATCGAGGTGGCGATTGAGCCCGGTGCCGACAGCGGTGCCGCCGAGCGCAAGTTCCTCGAGCGCGGCCATCGCCTGCTCGGCGCGGCGTTTCCCGAAACGCACCTGCTGCGCGTAACCGCCAAATTCCTGGCCGAGCCGGACCGGGGTCGCGTCCATCAGATGAGTGCGGCCGATCTTAATCACTTCGTGAAATTCGGTCGCCTTGGCGGCCAGCGCCTCGTGCAGTTTTTCCAGCGCCGGGATGAGACAGTTCCGCAGCTGCTCGGCCGCGCTGATGTGGAGGGCGGACGGGATCACGTCGTTGCTCGACTGACCCATATTGACGTGATCGTTAGGGTGAACCGGCTCGCGCGCGCCGATCGGTTTGCCGGCGAGCTGGCAGGAGCGATTGGAGATGACCTCGTTCGCGTTCGTGTTTGTGCTCGTGCCCGAACCGGTCTGGAAAATATCGAGCGGGAAATGCTCGTCGAGCTTGCCCTCGACCACTTCCTCCGCCGCCTGGACGATGAGCGCGCTTCGTTCCGCATCGAGCAACCCGAGGTCGTGATTGGCTTGGGCGGCGGCCCATTTCAACAAGCCGAGCGCGCGAATGAACGGCCGTGAAAAACGCCAGCCGCTGACGGGGAAATTCAAAACGGCGCGCTGGGTCGAGGCGCCGTAAAGAGCGGACTCCGGGACGGACATCTCGCCCATGGAATCCTTTTCCACGCGAGTCTTGCAGGCGCTCATGCCGTCCGTTGAACAGGGATTCGTGCGGTGGCGGGGCGGGCGTGGCCGTTTCGCGTCTGCGCTTTCTGGAAGACGGTGATGAACATGGGCGGAATATTTTGCAGGCAATACTCCGATTCGGCGCGGTCGAAAAAGGTGGCGTGCTGGCGGAGTTCGTTCGTTACCTGATAGATGATGAAAGCGCCGCCGGGCCGGAGGGCGTCGTAGGTATCCTGAAGAAGGGCGCGTTTCTTTTTAATCTCGAGAATGCTGAACGGAATGCCGGACAGGATGTAGTCGCAGGCGGTGATCCCGCGGCGGGCCAGCTCCTCGGAAAGGCTGGCGCAATCGCGATTAATGACGTGGACGCGGGGGTCATCGGCGAATTGGCGCTCGAGATCGCGCGAAAATGCCGGATCCAATTCAAAGAGGAAAAGCTGCGAATCGGCGCTCATGCGGTTGGCCAGTTCGCGGGAATGGACGCCTTCGCCCGGGCCGTACTCGGCGATGGTGCGCGCCTGGCTGAAATCGATCTTGCTGGCAACGCGGTCGACGAGCGCCTTGGAGCTGGGGATGATGGAAGCGATTCGAAACGGATTTTGCAAAAACCGTTTGAAGAACAATGCGCTCATAAAGTTGGCAACAGTGAACCCCGGGCCCCCCATTGTCCAGCAACGATCTCGTAAGTCCGTCGGGCGGCGTGACGGACCATCGGACGGCGCGCCCCTGCATGACGGTATGACCCTAGGCGGGCTTCAGCGATTTTACCGAGGCGAAATGGGCCGCGGCGGTGGTGAAATCGGCGATTGACACGTTTTCTAAAATTTATAATGCTCCTACTCGGTAATAAAGTATTGCCACGAATGTCAAAATTTCTGAAGCTCCCCACCATGCACAACTTATTGACGGTCAAGGAGACGGCGAAATATCTCCGCATCCCCCTCCCGACTGTCTACTATTTGGTTCAGCGCGGACAGCTTCCGGCCATCCAAATCGGCGGCCGCTGGAGGATCAAAAAGGATTCGCTCGATAAAGATGTCCTGAAGGAAGATCGCTCCGGCCAGCCGACGGTGTTGGTGGTCGACGATGATGTGAGTCTCCAGAACCTGTTCAAAGTGTTCCTGAAGAAGATCGGCTTTAGCCGAGTGGTGGTGGGGACCGTGAAAGACGCGATCGCGGCGCTGGAAAAGCAGCATTTCGATCTCCTCTTCCTCGACCTCAAACTGCCCGATGGCCCAGCCGACGACGTTTATGAGGCGGCCAAGGAGATCGATCCGGAATTGCCGATCGTCGTGATCACCGGTTATCCCGACAGCAACATGCTCAATCGCATCCTGGCGAAGGGACCGGTGACGGTTTTGAAGAAGCCGCTGAAAGTGGATCAGATTAAACAGACGGTCCGCATCCTGGGTCACAAGGAAGCGAGCAAGCTCGCGGCCTGAGCGGATCGCGGAAGCGCGCCCGGTGGACTGACCGGTCCGTTCCCGGTTGACGCGGTCGATCTTTCTGCGGTCGGCCCTTGACTGATCCCCGATCACTATTCACTTATCACGCCTGCACCCGGCGCGGTTAGCTCAGTGGTAGAGCACTACCTTGACACGGTAGGGGTCACAGGTTCGAACCCTGTATCGCGCACCATATTCAGCGCTGAACTGTCGGTCTGCGCGCAGCCTTCAGAGACGAGGAATCCGCTTCATCGAGGATTTTACCTTTACAAAGTCGTCATAAACTTTCACTATCTCCCTCCCACTGGAAGGAGTGCAATTGTTGGAATCAGGGTCGGAGCCTCGAGGAGTTCGACCGGCCCAACTCCCGGAAGATGGTGCATAAATTGCTTTGAAAGAGCGAAGGGCTTCTCGTTTCCAACCGCGAAAAAATTTTAAACATGAAAACTGATGTCCTGATTATCGGTGGCGGCCCGGCGGGCTGTGCTGCGTCCATGCTTCTAACCAAGGAAGGGGTCAAACCAATCATCCTTGAGCAGGAAGAGTTTCCGCGCTTTCACATCGGGGAATCAATGACCGGCGAAGCCGGCGCACTCCTGCGCCGCCTCGGCCTGGAAAAAAAGATGATCGAGCGGAACTACCCGGTGAAGCACGGCGTTCGCGTTTACGGCACCAGCAGCTGGTTCATTCCAGTGGCGCGGCGAGACGAAAACTGGGAGATCCAGTCGGCCACGACGTGGCAAGTTCGACGCAGTGATTTTGATTCGATGATGCTGGAGGAAGCGCAGGAGCGCGGCGCCACTCTCATCCGCGGGCGGGCCAAGACGGCTCTTCGCTCGGAAGACGGCGGCGTGCGGGGCGTGACAATGGTGCGGCCCGATGGCAGCGAAGAGGAGATCGAGGCTCAACTCGTGATCGATTGCTCTGGCATGGCGACCTTCCTCGCGAACCAGAAAGCAACCGGGCCGAAGTATCTCGGCAGTTACGACAAGCAGATCGCCTTTTTCACTCATGTGAAAGGAGCGATCCGCGACAGCGGCACCTCCGGGGAAATGGCCAGGGACAACACCCTCATCTTCTACAAAAAGAAATATCATTGGGCCTGGGCCATTCCGGTGGACGACGAAATCGTGAGCATCGGAATCGTTGTTCCGACGGCGGAATTTCAGAAGCACCAGATGGATCGCGAGGAATTTTTCCGGCACTACATGCCGCAGATCAATCCCGACCTCGCCCGGCGGACGGAAAATATCGAGTACATGAGCAAGGTGCACGTCATTCCGAATTACTCTTTCCAAGTGCGCGGCTTTTGCGGCAAGGGCTTCATCTGCCTGGGCGATGCCCACCGCTTTATCGACCCGATCTTTTCGTTCGGCATCTCGGCCGCGATGCGGGAGGCAGAATTCGCGGTTCCGCACATTATGTCCTACCTGCGGGGCGAGCGGCGCGACGCGGCCAACCCGTTCGATGCTTTCCAACGCTTCTGCGAGAAGGGCAGCGATACTTTGGAAGACATGGTGGACTTATTTTGGGAACAGCCTTTCGCTTTTGCCACCTTTGTCCATCACCGTTATCGCGCGGAATTGACCGATGCCTTTGCCGGCCGGGTCTATGAAACCGAGCACCAGCCCTCCAAGGCGATCATGCAATTCCGCAAACTCCTCAAGCGCGAGCGCGACTATTCCCACGAGGATGATTATTCCATTCCCATTGGATCGCGCTATCATGCCGAGCGCGCACCGTTATGGGCGCCCGATTCGCCGGTCGAAGGCACAGAGGAGTGGTTGAAGCGCAGTGCCGACGAGGTAGCCACCGAAAGCTCAGGGTCAAAGAGCGAGAGCCAGCCGGCTGACGCCCTCATCAACGCACAATAAATTTAAGCATCCAACGAACCATGGAAATACCACAGAAACTCATCGACTACATCAACACCAGCCGGGCTCCTTTGCCTCCAGTCTCGGATCCGCAGGAACCCCTCCAGATCGACTCGCTCGGCCTCATCCGTCTTGTTTCTTTCATGGAAAGCGACTGCGGCATTCGCGTGGAAGATGAGGAACTCGTTGCCGAAAATTTTGCCACCTTGCAGAGCTTGGGCGAGTTGATCGAAAAGAAAACTCAGGGCGCGAACGCCCCTTCGTAACTCCGGCAAGGGGAAAGACTCTCGGTTTGCCTCAATGGGGCTGAGCGTTGCTGTCCTGGACTGCGCGGCACGCCGCGCGTCGCTACTTTTCGCCGGGTGCGATTATTTTCGGGACGACCGCCTTGGCCAACGTACAGAAGGCCGCGACCGCGGGATTCGTTCCCGAGGCGATCAAGCGCAATAACCCGATCTCCAAGCGCAGGCTTTTCCCGGCGAGGCGAATCGCCCGCAACTTCGCCGTCGTCGGCTCGCGCAAGGTGACCTTCGGCATCAGGGCGATCGCGTTCATCGGCGCCAGTGCGCGTAGAATCATCTCGATCGAATTGATCTCGGCTACCGTGCGCGGGCGGATGCGGTGATTCCGGCAAATCTCATCGGTCATCCTTCGCATGACGTAGGTATCGGGCAGTTGGACGATGCGCTGGCGATGCAGCTCCGCGAGCTCCACCATTCGCCGCTTGGCCCACGGGTGCGAGTCCGCCACCACGACGGTAAATTCATCTTTGCAGAGATGCTCGTAGCGCAGGTTGGGTGAATGCCGTGTGACCCATCCGAGCCCGACATCCAGTTTGCCGTCTTCCAGGCAGGTTTCGATGTCGGTCGAGGACATCTCCGCGATGCTCAGATTGAGCCCGGGATTCTGATCCGAAAAAGCGCCGAGCAGTTTGGGCAGGAGCGCCAGGCTCAGGTATGGAATAATTCCCACGCGCAGCGTTCCGCGCAGTTCGCCCGGTTCGCTCCCGACTTCCTGCAGCGATTTTTCCACCTGATGGAGAATGGTCCGCGCGTGCTCCTGGAAAACCAGGCCGGCGGAAGTGAGCGAAATTCTTTTTCCGCGGCGTTGAAAGAGAACGGCGCGCAGACCCAGCTCCAGGTCGCGCATCTGTTGGGAGACCGCCGGTTGCGAGACGCCCAGGCGCTTGGCGGCGCGGCTAAAGTTTCCCGCGTCGGCCACTTCGAGGAAATAACGGAGTTGGCGAATCTCAAAAGGTTCCTGCATGGCAACAAGGCTGGGCTCCACTCTTCGGCGAGGCAACCTCTCCGTGAGATGACAAAATACTTACAAAAAGGCTTCCATAAGATCCTCTTATTATTCTATTCTGAAAATTGCTGGTTCAAATATCTATGATCTCCGTGCCATCAATCCGTCCGTGGAGAGGCTTCGCTTGCTCCCAAACCATCGTTGCTATCGCCGGCCCGTTCCTGGCGGTGGTTCTCTTCGTCAGCGCCCGGCCGGCTTTTGCCGGGATGGCTGACGTTGCCGCCGCTCCTCCTTCCAAGGCGGTCGTGCCCGAAAAAAAGCCGGAGCCCAATCCGCTCTGCTTCATGGAAGGAAAACTCTGCCTCGACATTCAGGAGCGCCTTCGGTTTGAAGCCCGGGAGAACACCTTCGATTTCAATAGCGACGTCGACTCTCTGACCGACGATGTCTATCTCCTCCAGCGCTTTCGCGTCGGGCTGGCCTTTAAGCCGACCGATTGGCTGAAGTTTTACGTCCAGGGACAGGACGCGCAGGAGTGGGGCTCGGATCGTCCAGACATTCCCAAGGCGATGGGAGCCGAGGGCGACGATAATTTCGACCTGCGCCAAGCGAACATCCAGATCGGGCCGAAATCGTTTAATCTGACTCTCGGCCGCCAACTTCTCGCTTTGGGCGACGAACGGCTGGTCGGCATTGGAGATTGGAATAACTTCGCCAACAATTGGGATGCCGTCCGCCTTCAGATCATTCAGCCGAAGTTCTCCGTCGATCTTTTCGCGGCCAGCATCGTCAACATTTACCGCGACTCGATCAATCTCTCCGATTTGTTCAACGGCAGCGAAATGCACCGCGACCAGGTCTTCGCCGGCATCTACGCGAGCACGAGCGCGGTCGATTTCCAGGTCATGGATTTTTATTTGTTCTCGCTCCACCAGGAAGTGCCCAACCCGACCGCTCCCGCCATCACCTCCCCGGCAACTTTCACCGGACTGACTGGCAAACGAACCGACTTCGTCACTCTCGGGACGCGGATCAAGGGTGACCCGAAGAAATTGAACGGCTGGGAATATGCGGGCGAATTCGCCTTCCAGCTCGGGGAGGTGGCCGACCTCGAACTGGCCGCATTCGCCGTCCACGCCGGCGCCGGTTACAACTTTGCCTGTGCCATGAAACCGCGGCTGTTTCTGGAATACAACTACGCCAGCGGCGACAGCGATCCGACAGATGGCGACATCGAGACCTTCCAAAATCTCTTTCCGTCAAACCACAAATTCTATGGCTACATGGACCTGTTTTCCTGGCAGAACATTCATAATCCGGCGCTGACGTTCCGTGCCCAGCCAACCAAGCAACTGACCATTGAAGCCGCCGCCCACGCCTTCTGGCTCGCGACCACTGATGACGCCTGGTATCGCGCCAATGGCGTCGCCCGAGTCCGTCCCTTGAATCCCGCCGCCCGCAGTGCCAGCAGCTTTGTCGGGTCCGAGATCGATCTCGTCGCGACCTACAAGCCGGTAAAATTCCTTACCCTTCTCGCCGGCTACAGCCACTTTTTTGCCGGTAGCTATTTGCAGGATACCGGCGCAGATAGCGACGCCGACTTCGGCTACGTTCAGGCGCTCATCAGCTTTTAAGACCCAAGCGATCGCAACCGAAAGGACCACCTATGAATCCACACAAACTCATGACCGCCGCAGCGCTCACCGCGCTGATCCTCACCGGCTGCGGCAAGAAAGAAACTGCCAAGACGGAATCGAACAAGGTCCGCGTCGGTTACATCGGCCTGACCTGCGAAGCCTCCATCTTCAGCGCGGTGGAGAACGGCTACTTCAAGGAGGAAGGGCTCGAGGTCGAATTGATCAAGTGCGATTGGAAAAACTACAAAGATACCCTCGCGCTCGGCGGCTACGACATCACCCAGCATCTCGTGATGTATTTCCTCAAGCCGATCGAGCAGGGACTCGACGTCAAATTCACTGGCGGCATTCACACCGGCTGCCTGCGCGTTCAGGCCTCGGCGAAGAGTGATATCACGACCGTTGAGCAACTGCGCGGCAAACGCATCGGCGTGCCCGGGATGGGCACTCCACCCTTTGTCTTTGCCAATCGCGTCCTAAAGCGTCATGGCATCGATGGCAGCAAGGAAATTGAATGGAAGGTTTTCCCGGTAGGCGAACTCGGTTTGGCGATCGACAAAGGCGAAGTGGACGCGGTGGCCAACTCGGAGCCGATCGGGAGCATGCTCCTGGCGAGCGGCAAAGTACGCAACGTCGCCGACCAGGCCGTCGACGAGGGAGACAAGGACGAATACTGCTGCGAGGTCATCGCCAACGGCAAATGGATGACCGCAAATCCCAAGGCCGCCGCTGCCGCCACCCGCGCCTTGTTGAAGGGAGCCAAATATGTGGAAGCCAATCCTGTGGCCGCCGCGGAAATGTCGGTCGAGAAAAAGTATCTCGCCTCCAATCCAAAACTGAACGCGGTCGCACTCTCAAAGCTGAGCTATATCCCGAGCGTCTCCCGCGCCGAGGCTTCGGTCAAAACCGCCGCCAAGGAAATGATCGCCGCCGGCATGCTCTCGCCGACGACCAACATCGATGAATTGAGCAAACGCGCCTTTGCTCACTTGGACGGGGTCAACGACGAGTGGATTGAAAAGACGGAAGTCAAAAAAGTAGCCGGCGGGCAGACCTTGTCGGAACAAGGCGACGCCAAGCTGGCCATGTCGGCCGGGGACGGCTGCTGCGCCGCGCCGTTGGTGACAAACTAAAGCCGGCCGCGCTTACTCGAAAAAATTCTCGCCCGCCGGACGCAGGTCCAACTCCAGCGTCCAGGCGGAACGATGCTGGCAGGCGAGATGCCAATAAGTCTCGGCCATTTGATCGGGATCGAGTTTAGGATCGGCCACCCGGACGGCTTCGCCGGCCGGGCCGATGATTCCGTCCACCACCACGTGGGCGACGTGCACGCCCTGCGGCCAAAGCTCGCGCGCCAGTGACTGCACCATGCCGCGGAGGGCAAACTTAGCGCTGCTAAAGGCGAGCCAGCCGCCGCCGCGCACGCTCGAGGTCGCGCCTGTAAAAAGCATGACGCCTTCCCCCGCCGCGATCATGTCGGGCGCGGTTTCCTGCGCGCAGACAAATCCGCCTAACGTGGCGATCCGCCACGAGTTCTCGAAATCCTCCACCGTCGTACCGCGCAAGCCCTCGCCCGCCGATGAGCTCGCGTTGTGCAGCAGCACCCCGATCGGCCCCAGCTCCGACCGCAGCCGCTTGATTGCGGCTTGTACATCCACCGGCCGGCTCACGTCGGCGACTAACGCAACTGCTTTTCCACCCGCTGCGGAAATCTCGCGCGCCAACTCTTCGATAAAAGACGGATGCCGCGCGACCAGCCCGACGGCAAATCCTTCACGCGCGAAACGGCGCGCCAGCGAAGCCCCGAGGCCGGGACCTACTCCTGTGACTAACGCGACGCGATTTTGGCTCATGCTCTGTCCTCAGCATGCCGCTGCCGCCCGCCGCCAGCAACCTGCCGGTCGCGTCCGAGCGGAAATGGAGGTAGAACTTGTCCATGTCGAACTTTTCTGGTTGGCGATTTTTGTCGGTCACGTTTTTTGGATTCGCGCTGTTTGCCGTGCCGGCCCTTGCGCAGGAGCAAGAAATGGCGCCGATCGTTACTCCGCCACCGGCCCTGGCTACGCCGTCGGCCGCTCCTTCCGCCGCACCGACTGCGACGGTGCAGGAAGCAGCCGCGCCCTCACCGGCGCCTGCCTCTGCCCCGGCGCAATTGTCGGATGTTCATTTAAAGAGTCTGAAAGCGCGCTCGATTGGCCCCGCCGTCATGGGCGGCCGGGTTTCAGAGATCGCGCTCGACCCGCGCAACTCCGCCGTCTTTTACGTCGGGCTCGGGACGGGCGGCCTCTTCAAGACCGGAAACAACGGGGTCACCTTCGATCCGATCTTTGACAAGCAGCCCGTGCTTTCGATCGGCGCCGTCGCTGTCGCGCCTTCCGATTCGGATGTCGTCTGGGTTGGGACCGGTGAAGCAAACGACCGCAATTCGTCCGAGTGGGGAGACGGCGTTTATCGCTCGACGGATGGTGGCAGCACCTGGACAAATGTCGGCCTGAAGGAAAGCCGGACGATCGCGCGAGTCGTGGTCCATCCGGCGAAACCGGAAGTCGCCTACGTCGCGGCGATGGGCCATCTCTGGAAAGACGGCGGCGAACGCGGCCTCTACAAAACAACTGACGCGGGCAAAACCTGGAAGCTCATCCTGAAGGCGCCCTCGCCTAACGATGCCCGGACGGGCTGTGGCGACATCGTGCTCGACCCGTCGAATCCGGAGATCGTTTACGCCGCCCTCTACGCGCGGCAGCGCACCCCGTGGTCGTTTGCCTACGGCCCGATCGCGACCAACGGCCAGGATGTCGGCGGCATTTTCAAGAGCAGCGACGGCGGCGCGACCTGGAAAAAATGCGCCGGCGGATTACCGGGCCTGACGGGTCGAATCGGACTCGCCGTCTCGCCGGCCAAACCAAAGCTGGTCATGGCGATCGTGCAAAGCGACGAGGGCGGCGCGGCCGATATCCGCGCCATTCACAGCCGGCGCGGCGGCGTTTTCCGCTCCGAGGACGGCGGCGAGAAGTGGACCCGGATGAGCGACATGAATCCGCGCCCGTTTTATTTCAGCCAGATCCGGATCGATCCGGCGAATGATCAGCGCGTTTACATCCTCGGCATGGCGGTGCTGGCCTCGGATGAAGGTGGAAAAAATTTCCGGGAAGATCTTTCCGACAAAGTGCATCCCGATTGTCACGCCCTCGTCATCCAACCCGGCAGCGCGCCGGCGGCTCAAAGCGCCCAAGCCGGAGGACAAGGGCAAGCCGCCAAAACCGCCCGTTTCCCAGCGTCTCCTCCTCGGGACGGACGGCGGCGTTTACCAAAGTTACGCCGCCGGAAAAGCCTGGGATCACCTCGCCAATATTCCGGCCGGCCAATTTTATCGCATCACACTTGATGACTCGCAGCCCTTTTACCGCATCGCCGGCGGCCTGCAGGACAACCTGAATTTTGTCGGCCCGAGCCAGGTCCCGAGCAAGGAAGGGATCCGCAATTCCGACTGGACCTCGCTCGAGGGTGGCGACGGATTTTATGTCGTCTTCGATCCGACCGATCGCGATGTCTTCTACGCCGAAAGCCAGGAAGGCTACATTCATCGAATCAATCTCCGGACCGGTCAAAAGCGCGATCTGCGGCCGGAGGCGGCGGAAGGCCAGGAACGTTACCGCTTCCATTGGAACGCGCCGCTTATCGGCAGCCGGCATCAGCCGGGCGTGATTTATCTGGCGGGCAACCGCGTCTTTCGCCTCACCGATAAGATGGAGCATTTCCAGCTCATCAGCCCCGATCTCACGCGCAATGAGCCCGACAAAGTCAACGCCGCTGGGAGTGGCGCGGAAAATTACGGCGTCATCTATTCGTTATCCGAATCACCCGTCAAAACGGGTCTGCTCTGGGCCGGAACGGACGACGGACGTCTCTGGTTGACCCAGAACGACGGCGGAAACTGGAGCGACCTGACTGACAAACTGCCCGAGCCGGCACGCGGACAATGGATCGTGCGGATCGAGCCCGGGGCGAAAGATCCGAAGGTCGCCTACGTCGTGACCAACGCCTACCGCAGCGGAGACGATCGCCCGGTCATTCTGCGCACGGCCGACATGGGCCAGACCTGGCAGAACATCACCGGACAGGGCATTCCGCCTAACGCCTCGGTGGAAGTGGTGCGGGAAGATCCGGTCAACCCCAGTCTGCTCTATGCCGGAACGCACTTTGGGTTGTTTGCTTCCATCGACGGCGGCGCTCATTGGGTGCGGATCGGCAATTTGCCTAACGTCCGGGTGGACGATCTCCAGATTCATCCTCGCACCGCCGATCTCGTCATCGCGACCCATGGCCGCAGCATCGATATCCTCGACGACACGCGACCTCTGCGCGAACTCACGCCCGAGGTGATGGCGAAACCGGCTCATCTTTTCACGATCGCGCCGGCGCGCGGCTTTTATTTGCTCACCGGCTTTGCCGATTGGAACGGGAAGGGAGTTTATCGGGGAGAAAATCCACCGGAAGGCGCCCTGCTCACCTTCTGGGTGAAAGAGTTTACCGGCGATGAAGTGAAGATCGCGATCACCAACGCGGCCGGCCAATCGGTCGCGAACCTGAAAGCTGCCGGCGCGCCGGGATTGAACCGGGTGAACTGGGATCTGCGGACAACCGAAGACGTGCGGGTGAAGTACGGCGGCGACGACCCGCAGAAATTCGTCCCGAGCGGCGAGTACACCGCGGAGTTGAGCTACGGGAAGGAAAAATCGAAACAGACTTTCCGGGTCGAGATCGCGGAGGGAATCACGACTCGTTAGGCTAATTTTCGGCGATCGTTAGGTCGGCAGGTAATTTTGCCTTGTCCGGCACCCGCCGGCTTGTTATTGCTCGGGCCACCCACCCTGCTGGCGATGAGCACCAAAGCCTCTTCAGCGAATCCTTCGTTGCGACTGCACGAGGTGCTGGAGGCGGAGTTTGCCCAATTGCATGGGCGGCCGGCCCTCCCGGCTGGCGGCCCGTTCGATCCCGAGGAACGGTTAAAGGCGATCTGGGCCGCGGTCCACGCGCTCGAGGAAAAACAGGCCGCGCTCTGCATCTCAGGCGGCGGCATTCGCAGCGCCACGTTTGGTCTGGGCATCCTGCACGGACTGGCCCGCTGCGGTTTGCTCGAACGTTTTCATTATCTTTCGACCGTCTCCGGCGGCGGCTACATCGGCGCCTGGCTCACGGCCTGGATCCATCATCGCAAAGATGGATTGGAAGGCGTCAGCGCCGAGCTGGCCCAGCCGCGGAGCGAGGCCCGCCCCAACCCGGAGCCGGAAGAAATCCAGAATCTGCGCAGCTACAGCAACTACCTCAGCCCGCGACTCGGTCTCCTTTCCGCGGATAGCTGGACGCTGGCGGGAACGTACCTGCGCAATCTTTTGCTCAACTGGATGGTCATTATTCCCCTCCTCGCTGCTGCCCTAACGATCCCCTGGATCTACACCGCCGTCCTGATGATGAACCCCCCGCCCTATTCGTTTCTCCCGCTCTGGCTCGGGGCCGGCTGCGTCTCGGTCGGTGTCGCCTACATGGGTTGGAACCTGCCCTGCGGACGAAATGCGCGCTGGAGCCAGACGCGGTTTCTCATTTTCTGTCTCTTCCCGCTCCTTCTGGCCTCGATCCTAATGACGATTTTCTGGGCCTGGTTCAGCTATTACGGGCGGCAACTGATCGAGTGGCCACTCTTTGGCTTCGGTGCGCCCCACACTTGGGTCCCGTTCCTTTATCTCGGGGTTGCTATTCATCTCGCTTCCTATCTGACCTCGTTGCTCCCGTCGCACGGCTTCCGTGTGATGGAATTCATCGGCGTCATCGTCTCCGGTGCGTTTGGCGGCGTGCTTCTCTGGCTGGCGGCGACGCAGCTGTTTCCCCAGCCGCTTTGGAACGCCGAACTTTTCACCTGCTGCGGGGTGCCGCTTTTCATGGCGCTCTTTTTTCTCGCGATCATGATCTTCGCCGGCATCTCCAGTCGTTGGACCGATGACCAGGACCGCGAATGGTGGGGACGCGCCACCGGCTGGCTGATCGCGGTCGCCGTCGGTTGGGCGGCGATCAGCGGGCTGGTTGTCTTCGGGCCGTTCCTGCTCTCGAAATCAATCTCCGCCCTCGCCACGCTCGTGACCGGCGGTGCGGCGGGCGCGCTCGCCGTCCTGGCCGGGCGAAGCGGCGCCATCCCGGCAAGTCCGAAAGCGGGAGAGAAAGCCGGCCCGGTCGCGAGAATTCTTTCCAAGGCGGCCAGTTTTGCCGCCGTTATTTTTGTCGCGGTCCTTCTCATCCTGATCGCGCGCGGCACGACCGCGGCGATGAAATTTATCGGCACCCATCGCAATTTCACCTGGGACCTCGGGACCGTTTCCAATGTCCTGAACGAGACGGTCGAACACATCAACGTCATTCTCTACACGCCGTGGCCGATCGTCCTCCTCTTCGGTGGCGCGCTCGCCGCGGCCGGCTTGGGGATGGCGTTCATCATCAACCCGAACAAGTTTTCGCTCCACGCGATGTATCGCGATCGTCTCATCCGAGCGTATCTCGGTGCCTCCAATCCGAAGCGTGATCCAAATCCGTTTACCGGTTTCGACGAGCGCGACAATCTGAAGATGGCGGACCTTTGGAAGCGTGACCACTTCCATGGAAAGCTCCTCCCGGTCATCAACATCGCCCTCAACCTCGTCGCCGGAAGCAAGCTCGCCTGGCAGGAGCGCAAGGCCGAAAGTTTCACCGTCACGCCGTTGCATTGCGGCGCGGCGGGCGTCGGCTATCGGCGGAGCGGAGGCGCAGAAGGCCAGCGCTACGGCGGCGATTGCGGCATTTCGCTCGGCTCGGCGGTCACAATCTCGGGCGCGGCGGCGAGTCCGAACATGGGTTACCACTCTTCCCCGATCGTGACCTTTATTCTCACCCTCCTGAATGTGCGCCTGGGCGCCTGGCTGGGGAATCCCGGGCCGCCGGGGAACAAGACCTTCCAGCTCGGCTATCCGAAATTCAGCGTCGGCCCGATGATCGCGGAAGCCTTTGGCCTAACGAATAATTGCAGCCCCTACGTTTATCTTTCGGATGGCGGACATTTCGAAAATCTCGGCCTCTACGAAATGGTCCTGCGGCGCTGTCATTACATCGTGGTGAGCGACGCCGGGGAAGATCCGCTCTGTTCCTTTGCCGATCTCGGCGGCGCGGTGCGCAAGATCCGGATCGATTTCGGGATCTCGATCGATTTCGACGACATCGCGATCTATCCGCGCAGCGACGAGGAGGCCCGCAACAGCGCCGGCCGTAACTGCGCCATCGGCCGGATTCGTTATTCCGAGGTCGACGGCCCGGCGGCCCAGGACGGCGTGCTCATTTACATCAAGCCGGCCTGTTACGGAAACGAGCCGCGCGACATCTACGAATACTTCAAGAGCAACCAGTCTTTCCCGCACGAAAGCACGACCGACCAATTTTTTACCGAGTCGCAGTTTGAGAGCTACCGCATGCTCGGCGTGCACACGATGGATCGGCTCTGCGGCGGCTGTTCGGGCGATTTCCTGGAATTCACCCGCTCCATCCTGGCGAATCATCTCGGCCGTTCGATGCCGCCTTGGCTGGCGAAGCTAACCGCGTCGGCGGGAGAAAAGACAGCGGCAGGGGATGGCCCGGAAACACCGGCGGCCTGAGCGTCTGGCTAGGAATAAGACCTAAGTAAAGGCGCACTCCTCCACTCATTGTGAGGCGGCGCATTGCTCGCAAGTTGAATCCACCAACTGCGGAATCGCGGTTGCGAGAAAGGTTAGCCGCTGCCTTATGATTCAACCAACAATCGATACCTCGAAGATGGCTGAAGCCTCTGACGAGACTTTGATGACGGCGATCACCAACCGGCATCAATCCGCGCTGCGCGAGCTTTACCAGCGTTACGGCAAGACGCTCAAATCAGTCATCACCCGGGTGGTGCACGAAGAGGCGGAAGCCGACGACGTTTTGCAGGAAATCTTTCTCCAGATTTGGAAAGAGGCGGGAAATTATTCTCCCAAGGCTGGCAGACCACTGGGCTGGGTGGTGACCCTGGCGCGACGGCGGGCGATCGATCGCCTGCGTCGCCGCCAGGCGTATTGCCGGGCCAAAGATCGCTTTGAGTTGCAGATCGAACAGCCCGGCTCACGCGCCAACAGCCAAATGAGCGATGATTTGGTTCGCTCCGATTTGCGCCGGTTTCTCGTGCGCCAGCTCAGCGGTCTGCCGGATTATCAGCGGCAGGTGATCGAGCTCTCGTTCTTTGAGGGTCGCAGCCATCGCGAGATTTCGCACCTCACGAAGACGCCGTTAGGCACGGTCAAGACGCGCCTGGAGTTGGGGCTGCGCAAATTGACCAACTGCGTCCGGCCGCTGCGCCGCAAAATCTAGCGGCCCGCCGCCTGTTCAACCCGCTGCTGTCGCGTCGTCCGGCTCGTCTTTGTCGGGCTCAATCTCCTCGTTCTCGAGCGAGAAACGGCGCTTGCGCTTGTTCGCCGGCAGCGGCGAAAGGGTCATGGTGATGTTGCGTCCGGCGGCCTTCGGTTCCATCTCCACCTGCGCCATGGTGGCGAGGTCATCGCGCACCTTGTACATGAGCTGCATCCCAAATTCCTGGTGCGCCATCTCGCGCCCGCGGAATTGCAACTGCACCCGCACCTTGTTCCCCTTGTCGAGGAACTGCTCGCCGTGGCGGATTTTCGTCAGGTAATCGTGATCGTCGATGTTGACCCGGAATTTGATCTCTTTCAGCTTCGTCCCGGAGGCCTTCTTTTCCTTTTCCTGCTTCGAAATGTCGTAACGGAATTTGCCGAAATCGACGATCTTGCAGACCGGCGGGTTGGCGGTCGGGGCCACTTCGACCAGATCGAGGCCCATGCCTTGGGCGCGTTTGATGGCCTCGGACAATTTCATGACCCCGAGCTGCTCGCTCGTCGAGCCCATGATGACGCGGACTTCGCGCGCGCGAATCCGGCCGTTTACACGAATTTGTTGTTGCAGAATTTATTGTCTCCGGGCCGGCGACGAGGGAGTGAGACTGGCGCCGTCATTCTTGTGCTCGCAATCTCACGTCGCGCCCACCTGCCGCGCGCCGCACTCGGGAAATCTCCGCGCCTGCGAGGGAGCGCGTCGACCGGTCCGCGGCATCGCCCGGACCGAGGGGAAGTTGTATCCGACATCGGAAAAGTCGCAAGGTGTTTCTGATCCGCGGAATCATGCTGGCGGCGGGCCGTACTGGGCGGCGTGCGCCTCATAGCCGGCGATGTCGTCGAGCATGGCATCGATCGCCGCGGCCAGCGGAGCTGCTTTTGCGAAGCCGGAGAAAACTGCCCGATCGCCGATCGGCGTATCGATGACGAAAGTCGGCCGCTGCGTCACTTGCATGGCGTGAAACTCCGCCGTGCTCGCGCGAATGCGCGCGTCGATCTCGGGAGATTTCGCGCGCTCGAGCAACCGTCTGCTCTCCAGGCCGGTCGCGGTCGCCACGATCTCCGCCGCGATTTCCCAGTCGGCAATCCTTTTTCCCTCGCGCAGCTCGGCGTGGCTCAGGGCCATCCAGGCGCGGTCATCCTCCACGCCTAACGAGCGCGCCGCCTCCGCCACGCAGTTCGGTTCCGGGTATTCGGCGCGGCCGGCTTCGACCCAGCTCGCATGCAGCTGCACGGGTGAGCGCATGAGCATGCCGCTGCGCCGGTAATACCATTCCGTATGCTCGCGCGTCGGGGGGAGACCGCTTTTATCCATGAGCGCGATCTTCCACTGGAAGTCGACCTGGTCACCGTAGCGGGCGCGCAATTCCCGCCAGGCCGGGATGGCCCAATGGCACCACGAAGAAATAACGTCGAGGTAGTTTGTGATGAGCAGTCGCATAGAACATATAGGTCGCACGGGAGGGAAATGTCTCCTAGGACCATCGCGCTAAATCTTGATCGACCTCAACCACATCCTCCTCTTCATCGCGGTCGTCTCGCCCTTGATCCTGCTCGTGCGCATCGCCCGCCTGCGCGATCCGCGGAATCACGGCTGGCGCATCGCCGCCCACCTCGTGCTGGCCGGTTGCGCCGCGGCCTGGTTTCTGGTCCCGGCCAGCGCCGGTTACCTCGGCGGACTTCTCTGGTGCCTGCTGCTTTTGATTCCGTCGCTGGCGGACCGGAAGATCGAGGAGCTTTACCTCCGCCGGCGCTTTGCCGAGGCGCGGCGTCTCGCGGTCGTGAGGCAGGCGCTGCATCCGTGGAAGGATTCGCCCTATCGGCCGGTTCTGTTTGGCATCCTGGAGCAGGCCAAGGCCGGAAGGCTCGATTTGGTGCTCGATCAACTCGCGCTCGAGCGCGACGAAACCACGCCGGCCGGCCGCTTTGCGACTGCGCTTACCTTTGCCCTGACCGAGAACTGGAGCGGTCTCGTGCAATGGTGCCGGCGCGATCTTTCGACGACGACAAATCCCGCCGTGCTTGCGCTCTACTTTCGCGCCCTCGGCGAAACCGGCGAGCTGGATGACCTCGTCCTTCTGCTCACTTCGCGCGCCGAAACCCGGGAGCCGCGCCTAACGATTGATTGGCCGTGGCTTTGGAATCTCGCGCTGGTCCTTGCCTTTTGTGGAAAGACGCACGCGCTCGCCCGTTTGTTCGAGAATGATCTCCGCCGCACGCCGCCCGCGGAAATGCAGTTCTGGCTCGCGACCGCGGAGTGGGCCGAGAGACGCAGCGAGGCCGCGCGCGAAAATCTCGAGCGTTTACGCCTCCAGACCCACGATGCTCTCCTGCGCCGCTCGAGCGAGCGGCGTCTCACCCATTCCGCGCCGGGCAACCCGCTCTCCCCGACCGGCGAAAAATTCCTCGCCCGGGTCATGGCGGACACGATCGACGCGCGCCGCGGCGCCCCCCGTCGACGAACAGGGGCCACGCCGGCTGTCTGGGGTTTGATTCTCTTGAATACGGCGATGTTTGGGGTCGAATTGCTGCTCGGCGGTTCGACCAATTCGCTCACCCTGCAAAATCTCGGCGCCCTCGAGCCGGCGGCCGTGGTCGTTAGGCACGAATACTGGCGACTTTTCACCGCGCTCTTCCTGCATTACGGGCCACTCCACGTCGGGATCAACCTGCTTGGTCTTTATATTCTTGGTCCGGCACTGGAGCGGACAATCGGCGCGACAAAATTCACCGTCGCCTACCTGCTCAGTGGCCTCGGTTCGAGTGCAGGCGTCGTCGCGCTTTGGTCGCTCGGCTTGACCAAATCCGCCCTCCTCGTCGGCGCTTCGGGTAGCATCATGGGCGTGATCGGCGTCTCCGCGGGTCTGCTCCTGCGGCATCGCCAATCGCCGCTCGCCGGGCGCCAGCTGCAAAACATCATTGCGATCGTTGCCATCCAGACGGCGTTCGATCTCTGGAGTCCGCAGGTAAGCCTGGCCGCGCACCTCAGCGGCTTCGTCAGCGGCCTCGCCATTGGGGTCGTGCTGGCCTTCTCGCGCCGCCGGCAGCGCCCCCTCCCACTCGCCCGCCCTGGTTAGGTAACGGGTAACCGACCGCGACAAACGGAACGCTTGCTGCTAATCATTTAGCTGCCAGAATTCCGCCTCTTGCCAGGGGGCACGCTTACTTTCGCCATGCCGAATATCCAGACCTATAACGTCATTCCCAATCTTCCTTCGCAGCTCGAACCGCTGCGCGAGATGGTTTTCAATCTTTGGTGGACCTGGGAGCCCTCCGCGCGCCGGCTCTTTCGTCATCTCGATCCCCAGCTTTGGGACCGGACCAATCACAATCCTCTCCGCATGCTCCAGCTTTCGCGTCAGGCGCGGCTGGAGGAGGTGGCAAAGGATGAGGTTTTCCTCCGCGACCTCGCGGATGTCTACAAGACTTACCAAAAGTATCTTGGTCGCAAGGACACCTACGGGAAAAAAGGCGCCGGCCGCGAGATCAAGAAGCCGATCGCTTATTTCTCCGCCGAGTTCGGCTTTCATGAGTCGATCCCAAATTACTCCGGCGGCCTCGGCATTCTTTCCGGCGATCACTGCAAATCGGCGAGCGACCTCGACCTGAATTTTATCGCGGTCGGTCTGCTCTATCGCCACGGCTATTTCAAGCAACAGATCAACAAGGAAGGCTGGCAGGAAGCAATTAACCTGAACCAGAACTTTCACCATCTGCCGATTCGCGAAGTCATGCGGAACGACCAGATCCTGCTTGTTTCCGTCAACCTGCTGGGGCGCGAAGTCTTCGCCAAGATCTGGGAATTGCTCGTCGGCCGGATCAAACTTTACCTCCTCGACACCGATATCGCCGAGAACCGGGCGGAAGACCGTCTCATCACGGCCGAGTTATACGGTGGCGATCTCGAGATGCGGATGCGCCAGGAGATCGTGCTCGGCATCGGCGGCGTGAAGGCGCTGAGCGCGCTCGGTCATGAGGCGGAAGTCTTTCACATGAACGAAGGGCACTCCGCCTTTCTTTCGCTCGAACGCATCCGGCTGCACGTCACCCAGCACAACCTCGACTTCTATTCCGCCCTCCAGGTCGTGGCGGCGGCAAACGTCTTTACCACCCACACCCCCGTTCCGGCCGGGAATGACTCTTTCCCGCGCGAAATGATGGTGCGGTATTTTACTGATTTTGCCTCCCAACTTCGGATCCCGTTTGACGAACTCTTTCGCTTCGGACAGACGACGACAGATCCGGTGGCGAGCTTTAGCATGACCATCCTGGCGCTGCGCATGAGCCGGCACGCCAATGGCGTGAGCAAACTCCACGGCGAGGTCAGTCAGTCGCTTTGGCAGGATGTCTGGGCGGGCGTGCCGACCCATGAAGTGCCGATCACCAGTATTACCAACGGCATCCACACCAAGACCTGGATGGCGCCGGAGTTTTCCGCCCTTTACACCAAGTATCTCGGACCTTGGGAAGACAACCTGACCAAGCCGGATTTCTGGCGGGGTGTAATCGAGATTCCCGATGCCGAGCTATGGGAAACGCATCAGAAGCTAAAGCTCCGTCTGGTTCACTTTGTCCGCGACCGGGTGCGCACGCGGCGGACCCGCATCGGCGAGTCACCGGAGGCGATTCGTTCCGTCAATGCCATTCTCGACCCTGAGATTCTGACGATTGGCTTTGCCCGTCGCTTCGCGACCTACAAGCGCGGCGCGCTCCTTTTCAGCGACCCGGATCGGTTGCTCCGGATGTTGAATGACCTCGCCCGGCCCGTCCAATTTGTCTTCGCCGGCAAGTCACATCCTCGGGACGAAGGCGGCAAGAAACTCATTCAACAAGTCTATAAACTGACCCGCGAAACCGGCTTCCATAACCGGATCGTGTTTGTCGAAGATTATGACACTTACATCGCCCGCCGCCTGGTCCAGGGAGTCGACCTCTGGCTGAATAATCCGCTACGCCCTCTCGAGGCGAGCGGGACCAGCGGGATGAAACTTCCGCCGAACGGCGGTCTCAACCTCAGTGTGCTCGATGGCTGGTGGTGCGAAGGTTTCAACGGCAAGAATGGCTGGGCCATCGGAGCCGAGATCGAGAACGGGGATGGTGAATTCCAAAACGACGTCGATGCCGCCAGCCTTTACCAGCTTCTCGAGAACCAGATCATCCCACTCTATTACGCCAAACCGGACGGCCGACTGCCGCTCGCCTGGTTGCAACTCATGCGTGAGTCCATCCGCAGCGTCACCCCGGTCTTCAATACCCACCGCATGGTCGAGGAATATACCGAACGTCTTTACCTGCCCGCGGCTAAGGCTCACCAGGAGTTTGCCCGTGACGGCTGGCGCGCCGCGACCGAGTTAAGTCAATGGAAGGCGCAGATGAGAAAAGACTGGCCGCAGGTGCGCATCAGCGAGGTCCAGATCGGGAATAAGGATCGCCAGAAGATTCATGTCGGCGACTCGCTTCAGGTCTCGGCGCGCATTCATCTCGGCGGAGTCGATCCGAAACATGTGCGGGTGGAGGCTTACCACGGCGAAGCGGCAAACGACTCCGTGCGCAATCCCGCAGTCACGATTTTAGCGGAAGGACGCCGAGTCGGGGACAATGGCGATTACCTCTACGAAGGCTCTATCCCGACTTCGGAAAGCGGGACCTACGGCTTTAATGTCCGGGTGATTCCGACTTATCCACATCTCCTCCAGGCGCACGAGTTGCGGCTCATTACCTGGGCTTAGCGCGGCGGCGTGCTCTTTCGCCCGTTAGTTAGGCCGTGCCCCGCGTACCTGTTGGGAGGGAGTGAAATAGACTCATCCTTCCAGGGTAAGAGAAAACATCACTTGCTCTATCCTCTCGCTGGCTTATAACTGCGCATGGACGTATCTGTTAAACAACTGGAAGAAGCAGTGGCGGTAAAAAGACAAATCGACCAACTGCAAAGTCGACTCAAAAGCCTCTTAGGCGGCTCAAGTGCGCCGAGCAGCTCTCCTAGCTCTGCCCCCTCTGCCCCGGCCAGCAAAGGGAAGACGCGGAAACGCCGCGGTGGTCTTTCCGCTGCCGGACGTGAACGCATCGCGGCCGCGGCACGGGCTCGTTGGGCTCGGGCCAAGGCTAACGCCGGTGGCGGTAGCTCGGCTTCAGCCTCGAAGGCCTCCAAAAACAAAAAGACCGGTGGCAGAAAGAAAGGCATCAGCGCTGCTGGCCGCAAAAAGCTTTCGCAGATGATGAAGGCCCGCTGGGCCGCTCGTCGCAAGGCACAAGGCTAGTCTTAGCCAGGTTTCGCCGCCATTCGCCCCGCTTTAAAGCGCGGCGATCAGGCGAATAAATTCTCGATAATCCGCGGCTTCGCGCGCTGCTTTGTTCAGTGCTGCGAGCCGCGGATTATCATTTGGCTGTCCCAGGTGCACCCTTTGCGGGCTGGCGCCATTGGCGAAAACGATCTCATCCCACTGGATGGATTTGATCTGGTCGTTGAATCGCGCCACGGAGCGTCCGCGGAAATAGGCTCGCGTGTCTTCCGGGGGCGAGAAGATGGCGCGCTTGATCTCGTCCTCGCTGACAAACCGGCGCATCGTCCCCTGGCGGATCAACTCGTAAAAGAGTCCCGAATCCGGCTCGATATTATGATATTCAAGGTCAATCGATTGCAGCCAGGGATCGGTCCACGATAACTTTTCCTCGGCCCGCAACGTCTCGAGCAGCTCCTTTTTGGCCACCCAATCCACTCGATCCCGGCACAATCTGATGTCTTGCGCCAGGTCATTGAGAACCGCTTCCCATTCCCTTAAAACCCACGTCACTTCCTTATCCGCACCCGGTCCCGCTGCTTTCAAAGCCGCTGCCAGGTAAATGCGTTGCACGTCAATCGCGGAGATTTTCCGGCCGTCGGTTAGTTCGATGATCCAGTCATACGTCTGATCGCGACTGATCGATTTTGTGGCATCGATCGGCTGCGCAATCTCGAGTTGGGGCGCCGCGCCGCGCTCGATCAGATCCAGGACAAGCGCGGTTGTCCCAATTTTCAGCGCCGCCGCCCACTCGCTCATGTTGGCATCGCCCAGAATGACGTGGAAACGACGGTACTGACTCGCATCGGCGTGCGGCTCATCGCGTGTATTTACGAGCGGTCGCCGGTTCATCGTGTCGATGCTCACGAGGACGGCGAAGAAGTCCGAGCGCTGCGAAATCTGGTAAGTCCCCGGTTGCCCGGCCGCGCTTTCCGCCTCGATGCCCATCTTGCCCGCCCCGGCAAAAATCTGGCGAGTGACCAGAAACGGCAGCACACCGGCCACGATCCGATCCCAGGTCACGTCGCGCCGCATCAGGTAGTTGTCGTGGCAGCCGTAACTGTGGCCGGAGAAGTCGGTATTGTTCTTGTAGAGGCGGATCGCCTGTTCGTTAGGCAGTTTCAGGTTTCGGCGCCGCGCGCATTCGGCCAGGATGCGTTCGCCTGCTTTGTCCTGCGCAATCAAATCGCGGAGCGTGGTGCATTCCGGGGTGGAGTATTCCGGGTGGGCGTGGTCGTTGTAAAACCTCGCGCCGTTGCTCAGGACCAGGTCGCTCTTGATTTCCTCGAAGCTGAGCGGCCGGTTGCGATCAATCTCGAAATAGGCGGACTCATCCGTGTCCTGCAGCAATTCCGCGGCCCGGAAGCCGCGCGCGTCGCGATGCGGATCCTCCAGATCGTAGTCCCACTTCATGTGCGCGCCGTGTTCTGTATAACCGCGCACCAGCTCGATCGATTCCGCCACAACATCGACCGACTCCGCCCCATCGACCGTGATCCCGTATTCCGTTTCCAGCCCAAAGACGCGTCTCATGACGAGACAAGATACACTTTTGCCGGGGCGCCTGCTGCCCGCTCAGCAAATTCGCGGCAACTGCTCCCCGGTGAGCATGTCGACCACGCGCGTCCCGCCGACGCGCGTCTTCATCGTGACAAAGCCGGGGTGATCACTCACCACTTCGCCGATGACGGCGGCTTCTTTGCCTAACGGATGCTGCCGCATCGCCGCGAGGGCGGCGTCCGCTTCGCCCGGGGAAACGACCGCGATCAACTTGCCTTCGTTTGCGACATAGAGGGGATCGAGCCCGAGAATCTCGCAGGCGCCTTTCACCTCTTCGCCGATCGGGACGGCCGCTTCCTGGAGGAGAATGCCGACGTTGGCCGATTGCGCGATCTCGGTCATCACGCTCGTTACACCGCCCCGGGTCGGATCACGCAGCACGTGGACGTCGCCGCAGGCTTTCAGGATATCCTGCACCAGGCCATTGAGCGAGGCGGTGTCGCTCGCGATCTCGGTTTCAAATTCCAATCCTTCACGCACCGACATGATGGCGATGCCGTGGACCGCGATCTGGCCGCTGATGATGATCTTGTCCCCGACTTGCGCGCGGGTCGGCTGGATATCGACGCCCTTTGGAACGACGCCGATGCCCGCGGTGTTGATGAAAATTTTGTCTGCCTTGCCCCGGTCGACCACCTTGGTGTCGCCGGTCACGAGTTGCACGCCGGCTTCGTCGGCCGCGGCGCGCATCGACTGCACGATCCGCCAGAAATCGTCCATCGGTAGTCCCTCCTCGAGGATGAAGCCGACGGAGAGATAGAGCGGCTTCGCGCCGCACATGGAGAGATCATTGACTGTGCCGTGCACCGCCATCCTGCCGATATCACCGCCCGGGAAAAAGATCGGGCTCACCACGTAGGAATCGGTGCTAAAAGCGAGGCGCTCGTTGCCTAACGAAAAGATGGCGCCGTCGTGCATCGGTGCGAGCAGCTCGTTGGTGAACTGCGGCAGGATGATCTTGGAAATGAGTCGGTGGCTCAGTTTTCCGCCGCTGCCGTGGGCGAGAACGATCTCCTTGTAATCCGTAATCGGGATCGGACAGCTCGCCGTGAGCAGACTTCCATCCGCGGCGGCGGTCTGATCAGGAGGACTGGCCGCGGAAGTTTCGTTAGGTGACATCCTCTGCACCTAACGCGATGTGCACCAAATCCCAAATGATATGCACCGCGGTCGCGTGCGCTTCCTGGATCCGATGAATGCTGAATGAGGGCACGATGTAACAGTAATCCGAGACCTCGGGAAAGCGTCCCCCGTCCTTTCCGGAAAAGGCGATGCTGAGCATCTTTTTGGCGCGCGCTTCTTCGAGCGCGTAAATCAGGTTCGGTGACTTGCCGCTGCTGCTGAAGACCATCGCGACGTCGTTCTCCGTGGCCTGGAGCCGGAGCTGATTGACGTAGACCCGGGTGAAATCGAGGTCGTTGCTGATCGCGGTCATGGTCGCGATATCGGTCATGAGCGGGACCGCGGGAAAGGCGAGCCGCTTCTCGATGATCGGGTGGTTGAACTCGACTGCGATGTGAAGCGCATCGCAAAGACTGCCGCCGTTCCCCATGACAAAGAGCCGCCCGCCTTTTTGGAATCGTTCCGCCAGCGCGCGCGACATTTCATCGAAGGAATCGGCGTAGGTGGAGAAGAACTTCTCCTTTGTCTCCATGCTCTCCGCGCATTTGCGCAGGACTTTTTCGCGGAACGGCTCCGTCATCCGGTCCGTCGCCGTTTCAATTGTCACACTCATGACTTACTCCGAGGGCGCGAGAGCGGGTTCTGGATTGCGCAGCGGCGCTGCCGTCCCCGGCTTTTGCAGATGACGCCCGTAGGCGTAGTAAGCCGCGCAGGCGCCTTCCGCCGAGACCATGGTCGCGCCTAACGGCTTCTCTGGCGTGCAGAGCGTGCCGAAGGCCGGGCAGTCATGCGGTTTCTTCACCCCGCGCAGGACGAGCCCGCTGATGCAAATCTCCGGCTCTTTCGTGTCGATCTCCCGCACGTCGAAAATGCGGTCGGCGTCGTGCTCGCGGAATTCATAACGCAGCTTGTAACCGCTCTTCGGAATCATCCCGACGCCGCGCCATTTCCGATCGCCCACTTCGAAGACCTTGTAGATCAGGTCCTGCGCGACCTTGTTCCCCTCGCGGCTCACGACGCGCGGATATTGATTTTCCACCTCCGCCTTGCCGGCTTCGAGCTGGCGGATGGTCATCAACGTTCCCTGCAAAATATCGATCGGCTCGAAACCGGTAATGACGATCGGAACCTTGTAGCGCGCGGCCAGCGGTTCGTATTCGCGATAGCCCATGACGACGCAGACGTGGCCCGGCCCGAGAAATCCCTGCACGCGATTGAGCGGCGACTGGAGAATAGAGGCAATCGAAGGCGGAACGAGCACGTGCGAGACGAGGATCGAGAAATTCTTCAGGCCCTGCTGGTGCGCCTGGTAGACAGACATGGCGTTGGCCGGCGCCGTGGTCTCAAAGCCGATGGCGAAGAAGACCACTTTCTTGTCCGGGTTGGCGCGCGCGATTTTCAGGCAATCGATCGGCGAATAAACGACGCGGACATCGGCCCCGCGCGATTTCAAAATCAGCAGATCGCTCTCCGATCCGGGCACGCGCAGCATGTCGCCGAAGGAACAGAAGATCACGTCCGGTCGCTGCGCGATGGCGAGCGCCTTGTCGATCATCTCGAGCGAAGTGACGCAGACTGGGCAACCGGGGCCGTGCACGAGCTCGATCTCTTTCGGCAGAAGACGATCGATGCCGTATTTCACGATCGAGTGCGTTTGCCCGCCGCAGACTTCCATCAGCACCCAGGGTCTGGTGACGATGCGACGAATTTCCGCCACGATTCCGGCAGCGAGCGCTTCGTCGCGGTATTCGTCGAGGTATTTCATGCGGCTTGTGAGACCGACTCGGGCGGATCCTCCACATCGGGCACATCCGGCGTCTCCAGTTCGCCCAGCTGCTGCATTTGCTCGAGCGCCTTGTAGGTGCGGGCCGCTTCCGCTTCGTCGACTTTACTCAAAGCGAAACCGACGTGGACAAGGACGTAATCGCCCATCTCAACCTCAGGCGTGTACTCGAGACAAACCTGCTTCACGATCCCGCCAAAGTTGGCTTTGCCCATGCGCACGCCGTTGGCGTCGGTGCTGATTTCAGTGAGCTTTCCGGGAATTGCCAGGCACATGTTATTTCTCCCTTTCGCTGTTTGGTTCGACCTTGCTGATCGCTACCCCATCGCAGATTAAAACTGTATCACCTTGGGCCGCGTCCGTCAGGAGCCCTATTGGGATTTTTTTGGTCGCGCCATGGACCCGGATTCTGGCCAGGGACTCTCCCTCCTCGGTAAAAACCTCCACAATTTCGCCATAAACTAGGTTCATATGACCTCCCCGATCGCACTGGTGGCCGCCCAGATTTGCCCAAGGGCGATCCCGCCGTCGTTAGGTGGCACACGCTGCGGCCAGTACGGCTGGAAGCCCGCGGTCCGCAGCCGATCGATGACTCGCTCCGTGAGGTAGCGATTTTGAAAACATCCACCGCTCAGTGCCACCCGGGGCTGAGCGAAATGCCGGGCGACCGCGAGGATCGCTTCCACCAGCATGTTATGGAAACGGGCCGCAATCAGTCCGGGCGCGGTACTCTGTCGGCGATCCTCGAGCACGGCGCGCACGGCCGGCTCCCAATCGATCACCAGCGGCGCGGTTTGCGAGAGGGTGAACGGATAACTCTCCTCGCTGTCGACGAGCGCGAACTCCAACTCCATCGCGGCCTGGCCTTCGAAGGTGGAGCGAAACCGCAAACCGGCGAGCGCGGCGATACCGTCGAAGAGACGGCCGGCACTCGAAGTCACTGGCGAGTTCACCTTCTTTCGCAACATGCTGCGGAGAGTTTTCAATTCCGCGGCGGTGAAGTTTGTGATCGCCCCGGGTCGTTCCCACAATTCCTCTCCGAAAATTTCATGGAGCAAACCGAGCGCGCTCCGCCGCGGTTCTCGCACCGCTGCATCACCGCCCGGAAGACGAAAAGTGCGAAGTTGAGCCACGCGGCGGCAGCGGTTTTGCTCGACCAGGAAAAATTCGCCGCCCCAGATCGTGGTGTCGGTGCCATAGCCGGTGCCGTCCCAGGCCACGCCGAGGAGCGGCGGCTCGAGTTCGTTTTCCGCCATGCAGGAGGCGATGTGCGCCCAATGGTGTTGTACGGCTACTTTCTCTCCCGGCAGCTTCAACGCGTGCTTGGTCGAGAGATACTCCGGGTGCAGGTCGTGCGCGACGAGGTCGGGCGTTGCCTCATACAGGCGGGGCAAATCCGCGACCGAGCGGGTGAAGGCGTCATGCGCTTCCCTGGTCGCGAGATCGCCGATGTGCTGACTGATGAAAACATTGCGGTCGACACTGAGCGCGATGCAGTTCTTGAGGTGCGCGCCGACGGCGAGAACGGTTTTCTGCGGGCGGTGGAGCGTGATCGGGAGCGGGGCGTAACCGCGGGCGCGGCGCAGCACCATTTCCCGGCCGGCTATCAAGCGAACAATCGAATCATCGACGTGCCTAACGATCGGGCGATCGTGCACGAGAAAGAAATCGGCCAGGCCGCGAAGACGTTCGAGGGCTTCGTGCTCGTCGATGCAGATCGGCTCGTCGCTCAGATTTCCGCTCGTCGCCACGACCGGGAAATTCAGGTCGCGCAGAAGCAGATGATGCAGCGGCGTGTAGGGCAGCATCGCGCCGAGATTGGGATTCCCGGGTGCTACCGACGGCGATAAATCTCCATCCGCGAATCGCCGGAGCAGAACGATCGGGGACTCCGGCGAAGTGAGCAGTTGCTCTTCGAACTCCGTGACCTCAGCGCTGGCGCGCACCTGCTTCAGCGATGTAAACATGACGGCGAATGGTTTCTCCTCGCGCTGCTTGCGCGCGCGCAAGACCAGAACTGCCTCCCGGTTGCGCGCGTCGACCAAGAGCTGGAAACCTCCCAGTCCTTTCAGTGCGACGATCTTCCCGGCGCGTATCTGTTCTGCGGCCTGCTGGAGCGCATCGTCCGCAGACGCAATGGTCTCGCCTAACGAATTCCAAAATTGCAACCGCGGACCGCACGCCGGGCAGGCGGTTGGTTCGGCGTGGAAGCGACGATTCGCAGGGTTGCGGTATTCGCGTTCACAGTCCGCGCACATCGCGAATTTTTTCATCGAGGTGTTGGCGCGATCGTAGGGGAGCGCCTCGATGATGGAAAAACGCGGACCGCAGTTGGTGCAGTTCGTAAAGGGATAGCGAAAGCGGCGATCGGCCGGGTCGAGAATTTCGCGCAGGCAATCTGCGCAGGTCGCGAGATCTGGCAGAATGAGCGCGCTCTTCCCGCCCTCGTCGGTGCTTTCCCGGATTTCGAAGTTGACGTAACCGACGGCATCGAGATGTGACGACTCGCAACTTTGAATAATGGCGCGGGCCGGCTTCTCCGATTTCAGCCGACGCGCGAAATCCGACAACGATTCAGGCGCGCCTTCGATTTCGATGAAGACACCTTGCGCGGAATTCACGACCCAGCCTTGGAGCCCGAGTTCCGTCGCTAGGCGATAGACAAAGGGACGGAAGCCGACGCCTTGCACCGCGCCGCGCACGACCATTTTCAGGCGTCGGCGAACCGGCGTTTGAGCCGGGGCCGGCGGCTTCACTTGATGAAAAGCCCGTCGACGAAGCCGATCTGGTAAGCGAGAAACAAACCGAATCCGAGACTGAGCATGCCGGCCGCGGTGCCGAGATGCTGGTGCATGAACTGGAAGCGGGTCGAATAAGAAACTGGCACGGCGATCGCGGCCGTGACCAGCATCATGCCGGCGATGGTGCCGACGCCGAACAGCGCCAGATACGCCATCGCCCAGGCAGGTTGGTGAATGATGGGGAGGACGAGCAAGGCCACCGCGGCAGAACCGGCGAGGCCGTGCACGGTGCCGATCACGAGCGGACGAAGCGTCTGATAATATTTCAAGCGGCCGAAGTAGCGATCGAGTTTCGCCGGCGGCACGGCGCTCTCATCATGGCCATGTCGGCACTGTTCGTGGCCGTGGGCATGGCTGTGCACATAATCGCCGTGTTCGTGCGCGTGCTGATGGACCGGCCGGTCGTCACGATGGTGTTCGGCGACGATTTCCACCGCGCGAAAGGTCGATCGCAGATTCAACGCCCCGAGCAGGATCAACATCAAGGCGACGCCGAATTCCAAACCCAATCCCAAACGCGCGGGCACGACGACGCCGAAGAGAATAATGGCGCCGCCGACGACGAGGAGCGTGAGGCTATGGCCGATGCCCCAAAAAATTCCGGTCCAAGCCGCGCTCCAAATGCTTCGCTGTCGGCTGACAATGGCGGTAACCGCGACGACGTGATCCGAATCCGTCGCGTGCCGCATGCCGAGGAAAAAGCCGAGAAGCAAGATCGGAAGGAGCGCGGTCATAGGCTGGGCGTTTTCGCAGACGGATTAATCATTATTGGAAAATGAAGGCTGAGCGATTTCGTTAGGCTGAGCGTAACGCAGGGAGCGAATGGCGCATTCTTCGCCTTCGGTGATGCGGGCAGCTTTCCCGCACTTGGGGCATTCCAAAGTGGCGACCGGTCCGCCATGCAGGGCGCCGTCCCAGTATTTGGGCGGGCCGCTGTAGGAGCAATGCGGGCAGGCGACCTTGGCCAGGACCGGCTCGATCAGCAGAGTCGAGCCTGCGATCGGCATCTCGGTGATGATCGATTCGTAACAGAAGCGCAGTTGCTCTTCCTCGATCTGGGTGAACTCGCCGATGGCGACCCGCACCTCGACGATTTTCTTGTCCGGATTCGCGCTCGCGAAATCGAGAAGTTTTTCGACCAGCCCGGATGCGATCGAAAACTCGTGCATAAGGAAAAGCGCTCCTAGACGGCGAGAAGAGCTTCGACCACTTCGTCGAGACCAGTGCCTTTTTTGCAACTAGTCGGGATGACCTGCAAATCTGGTTTGAGCTTGTGCACATCGGCAATCAACTGCTCCACGCTCACCTCCATCGCTTCGGCGAGATCGATTTTGTTGATCACGACGAGCTGCGCCCCAAGAAACATGTGCGGATGTTTGCGCACCATCCACGGACCTTCCGTCACGCTCACGACCACCACGCGGGCTTTCGAGCCCAACGGAAATTCCGCCGGGCAAATCAGGTTCCCGATGTTCTCGATGAAAATCATTTTTAACTTATCGAGCTCGATCTGCTTCAAACCTTTGCCGACCAGGTTGGCGTCGAGATGACAGCCGTTGACGGTGGCGATCTGGATGACGGGCACGTTCTGAGCGGCGATGGCGTCGGCGTCGTCGCTTGTGGTCGCGTCGCCGTTGAAGACGGCCACGCCCATCCGGTCTTTCATTTTCTCGACCAGCTTGGTGATCAGCGTGGTTTTGCCGGAGCCGATCGCGCCCATGAAGTCGATCGAGGTGACACCATTTTTATCGAGCAGCGCGCGATTTTCTTGCGCGAGCTTGGCATTCGCCTCGAGCAGGCTGTGCTCGAGTTCGATGTCATAGATTTCGTCGGGCTGAGCTTCGATAATTGGAATCATAAAGAACTAACTTAGCAGGACATTCCCGCGGTTCTGCAAGATGAAAGAGACCTGATCGCGAATTGCGTCGCAATTCGAAACTGCCTCGCCCCAGTTTGAGTTCTGAGGCGAGGCCAGATTCACGTTTTCTTACCTCGCGAGGCCGGCCAGCGCGGTCGGGGTATGCATCTGCTTCAGCATTTTGCCGCCGCCGAGATACATGTGAACGCCGCACGGCAGACAAGGATCGAAGCTGCGGACGGCGCGCATGATGTCGATACCCTTGAAGTTATCCGGGCCGTTCTCCTCGAAGATCGGGGTATTTTGCACCGCGTCTTCGTAGGGCCCAGGTGTGCCATAGATGTCGCGCGGGTTGGCGTTCCATGGCGTTGGCGGATACGGATGGTAATTCGCGATCTTGCCATTACGGATGACGAGGTGATGCGAGAGCACACCGCGGACGGCTTCGTGGAATCCGCAGCCGATCGCTTCGTCCGGAACTTTGAACGGAGTGAAGGTCGCGGTGCGGCCGGCGTGGACTTCTGCCATCGCTTTTTCGAGGAAGTGCAGCGCGCAGCAGGCCGAGTAAACTTGAAAGTAGGTGCGGGCGCGGTCGCGCTCGATCGCGTTGCTCCATTTCGGAACTTTCCATTCGAACTCTACTTCGCCTTTAAGGGCGGTTTTCGGGAGCCGCATTTTCACGCTGTGACCGGTGGATTCGACGTAACCGATATTGACCAGCTTGGCCAACGCGGTCGCCCAGAGCCGGGCGATCGGGCCGCCGCCGGTGTCCATCGCGAGATGATCGCCGGTGCGTTTGTCGAGCCAGCGCGGCGACATCACCCAGGTGTAGTTGCCGCCGAAATCGCGCCGTTGCGGTTTCGGGATGGTGGTCTGGTTCCACGGATGCTTCTTGTCGACCGGGTTACCGAGCGGATCGTTTTTGACGAAGGTCTCGGAGTTATCCCAATCGTCGTAGTAAGACGAACCGAGCAGGATGCGGATGCCGAGGTTGATATCGACGAGGTTGGTCGTGACCAGCTCGCCGTCGATGACCATGCCGGGCGTAACGAACATGGCGTTACCCCACTGCTCCATTGTCTTGTAGTTGTAATCGCAGACGTCGGGATCCTGGAACGAGCCCCAGCAGGCGAGGAGGATGCGCCGGCGTCCGACTTCTTCATAACCCGGCAGCGCTTGGTAGAAGAAATCAAAGAGATCGTCGTGCAGGGGCAGGCACTTCTTCATGAACTCGATGTAGCGCATGAGGCGCACGGTGTAGTCGGTGAAGACCTGAATCGACGGCACGGTGCCGACGCCGCCCGGATAGAGCGTGGACGGATGGACATGGCGGCCTTCCATGAGGCAGAACATTTCGCGGGTGTAGCGGCTGACGTGCAGCGTCTCGCGATAGAACTCGCCCGAGAACGGATTCAGCGCCGTCATGATGTCGGCGATGGTCTTGTAACCGTGATCGTCGGAGTGCGGCGCGGGCGTGTTCTGCGCTTTCTGCCAGACACCCGGGTTGGTCTCCTTCACCATCATCTCGCAGAAGTCGACCCCGACGAGGTTATCCTGGAAGATGTTGTGATCGAACATGTACTCGGCCGCTTCGCCGAGGTTGACGATCCATTCTGCCAGAGGCGGTGGTTTCACCCCGTAGGCCATGTTCTGCGCGTAGACCGAGCAGGTGGCGTGGTTGTCTCCGCAGATGCCGCAGATCCGGCTGGTGATGAAGTGCGCATCACGCGGATCCTTGTTCTGCATGAAGATGCTGTAGCCGCGAAAGATCGAAGAGGTGCTGTAACACTCGATCACTTTCTTCGAGTCGAAGTCGATCTTGGTGTAGATGCCGAGGCTGCCGACGATGCGCGTGATCGGGTCCCACGACATCTCGACGATGTTCCCCTCGGGCGCGGAGGTTTTGGTGGCTGGTGCGGTTAGGATATCAGGCATTTTAGTGGTCCAGTTGAGTTACAATTTTGGAAGTTCCCATTAGCTGCGCGCGTAGTTTCTCGGTTCGTATCCCGTCGTGAGCTCGGCACGGGGATGCCGCCATTTGGGTTCTTTGTTGACGGTCGTATTGGTGATGGCGCGCAGTTTGCGCAACGCACTGCCCCAGATCCCCACCACCTTGGTCGAGAGGGCGGAGCCGGGAGGCGCATCCATGAAGGGCATGAACTTATCCGGGAAACCCGGCATGGTGCAGCCGATGCAGATGCCGCCGACGTTCGGGCAACCGCCGATGCCGGCCATCCAGCCGCGCTTCGTCACGTTGCAGTTCACGACCGGACCCCAGCACCCGATCTTCACCAGGCATTTGGGCGAGCCGTACTCATGGGCGAAATCGCCCTGCTCGTAGTAACCGGCACGATCGCACCCTTCGTGGACCGTTTTCCCGAAGAGCCAGGTCGGCCGGAGTTGATCGTCGAGAGGAATGAGCGGGGCGAGGCCCGCCACTTGGTAAAGGAGATAGAGGAGCGTCTCCATCATGTTATCCGGCTGCACCGGACAACCCGGGACGTTGACGATGGGCAGTCCGGCTTTGGAGCGCCAGCCCCAGCCGAGATAATCCGCCAGGCCCATCGCGCCAGTCGGGTTGCCCTCCATGGCGTGGATGCCGCCGTAAGTGGCGCAGGTTCCACAGGCGACGATGCCGAGAGCTTTCGGGGCGAGACGATCGATCCACTCGTTCGTCGTGATCGGCTGGCCGGTATCCGGGTCGGTGCCCATGGCGGCCCAGTAGCCTTCCTTCTTGATCTTCTCGTTCGGGATGGAGCCTTCCATCACGAGGACGAAGGGATCGAGTTTCCCTTCTGCGGCATCGAACCAGAATTTCATGAATTCATCGCCGACCTCGTAGGCGATGACCGGGTTGTGCACGTGCACTTTCGGGAGACCCGGGATATTTCCCATGACCAGGTCCTCGATGCTGGGTTGGGTGGCGGCCGTGATCGACACGGAATCCCCGTCACAACTCAATCCTGTGGTCATCCATATAACATGGATTTCTTTCACCGCCGACTCCCGATGCTTGAAGGGTTGGTTTACTGCTACCATAGGTCTTGTTCTCCTGGCCCGGCGCGACGCAGGGCTGCCCCAGCGTTGCGACCGTTGTTGTTGTTCTACCGACTACATAACCACGTACTGATTTTAAAATTTCTAAAAGCGAGGACGACTACATGCTGCGCAGACGGAAGTAGCGCCGCATCTCCGGAATCATCGAGAGGAAGGAAATCACGACCACGAGGACGATTCCGCCTAACAGTGCCAGCCAACAAATTTCTGCTGTGTTCATGTCTTGTTCTTTCATTCTAATGGAGAAATCGTTTCACCTTTGTGAATCGATTGTGGCGACCGACTTTTCGGCCCCGCTGGAAATTTCCTGGATGAGAGATTCGATCATCTCGATCGCGGGCAGAACGGCCGCCTGCACTTTTTCGCTCAGTCCCATCGCGCCTTCCTCGGACTCGAGGACGGCGGGCTCACAGCCGACGACACGTAACCATCGGGCATTGCCGCCTAACGAGCGGACCAGTTGCAGAACGCGAACCGGATTCATGCTATGAGCATTAACGGCCTCCTCCGGGAGCGCGTCCAGCTTTTTTGTATCCGGCTCGATTAGATAAAGTGTTCCCGGTTCCGCGCCCTGCGGCGTCGCGTCGACCAGGATGACCGCGTCGTAATCGTCCATGATGGCGTAAGCCAGATCGTAACTCCTAATCCCAAAGTCGGTTACACGGACGCCTTCGGGCAATGGGCGGCGGGCCATCTGGCTCGCTACTTCACAGCCAAAAGCGTCGTCGCCGAAAAATATATTCCCTATCCCAGCGACCAATATTTTTTTCATACCGCCTCGGTGACCGGCTCGACTTCATCCGTGCCGTAAAAAAATCGGTGACCGGGTTGGCGCATCATTCCGAGGTCGCGGCCGGGATCGTCGTCGAGCACGAGCGCGAGTTGGACGCCGCCTTCGAGATCCTGTTCGACCGCTTCGATGACGGCGATTTTTCCATCCAGCGCCATGTCGAAAACATCCGCGCGTCTTTTGGGACGAATGCGCACACGGTCGCCCGCTTTCACCTCCACGCCGCCGACCGTGGCGCTGACGAGCGGGTTGCTCGGATTGAAAAAATCTTCGTTCGTCGAACGCACGCTCTTCATCACGCCGTGCATTTTTAGCAGGTGATCGCTCGACATGTTTTCCGTCCGTTCGAGAATTTTCCGCGCCTGCTCGTCGACCTGGCGCATCTCGACTTTCTCCGCGTCGCTCATGGCCATTACACGAAGGGTGAGGATCTCGTCGATCTCGAGCCCGTCGAACAGATCGCCCGGGCTCTCGGGCGCGATCTGCGGGTAATCGTAGAGGATGATGGGCGAAGAAAGCATGGCGTCGCGCTCGTTTTTGGCCTGCTCGCCGACCAGTACCGGCCAGGTACCGATATTTTTGCAGGCCGCGACTGCCGCGGCGTATTCGGGCGGACCATCCGTCAGCGAAAGCCACTCGCCGCCCTGCGCGTGCAGGATGGTGTGCGTGGAGGTGAAGGTGCGCATGATGATCGCGCTTTGGTTTTCCAGGTCGTCAGGCGGAACCGGCGTGCGGTTCAAAATACGGACACTGATTTTGAAGACGGTGTCGTCGATCGGCTGCGCCACGACTTCGATCGCGCCCCGCACCGCATCTTGTCGCCTAACGAGAACGGCGTTGATCTTTCCGCCGTCGCTCCGGATTGGCTCGACCGAGCGCGACGCGGGAAACTCGAATTCGTGCTCGGTCCGAAATTCCTCGCGCAACGGAAATGGCGGCACTTCCACCTTTTGTTCCACCACTTCCTGCCAGGTCTGGTAAAGCTGCTCGCCGAGCACTGAAATCCGGCACCACTTCGAAGTCCGGTTCGCCCTTCGCTGGCATTTCGTCGAGCGGCGCCTTCAGCATCCCGACTTCGCGCGCCATCGGATGGAGAAAGCGGACGCTGATCGTGACGACCGCGTCTTTCGACTCGTTGCGAACGAGGCACTCGGTTTGCATCGCGCAGGGCTCGGCGCCGTGCTGGGCGATGCTGTAATCCTCCGGGTAAACGCGGCCGAAGGTGAAGCGCTCGCGATTCTTCTTCGACGACGCCCGATAGGGATAAAGGATGTAGCCCTCGTAGAGAACGGCGTTGACCACTTTCTCGACGAGCGCGGCGTTCATGGCTGCAGGGCGGCCTCGTCCGCGTGGTCGCCGTTGCCGTTCTTGGTTTCGTCAGGCGGCGGCAGGAGGCGCGCGATCGTCTGGTCCCAGTCCGCCAGGCCTTCGCGCCGCCGGAAGGCATACAGCCGCTCAAACAAACCGCGCTCGAGCGAGAGAAAGGCGGTGTTGGGATAATGCTGTTCCATCATCTCTTTCCAGACCGTGATCGGCAGGCGGTAGGTGCATTCCTTGTTCCAGGAAACCTGCTGGATCTGGAGGTGACCGTCGTCGTTCTCGTAAAAAATCGTCCCGCTAAAAAGGAAGAGGAGCGGCACTTCGCCGTCCTCGAGCGCGTAGAAATATTTCGTCGCCGAGACGTTGAGGTCGAAGGTGCACGGGATCGACAGAATGGCTTCCGTTGTTCCGGAAAATTGCCGCACGTTGACGTTGGCATGGGTCCACAAACGAGCGCGCAAAGTCTGGCCCCAGCGGTCGGGCGTACCGAAGAGTTCGCCCAGCTTTTCTTTTTCCTCCGGCTGGTAGGCGCGCAGCGTCGGGATGAATCTGGATCTGCGTCTGCAACATCACGCTCTGGATCGTTTCCTCGGGCGGCTGATTGGTGACCTCGAGTTTGAAATGCAACAGCGGGGCGATTCCATAGTTCGCCGCTTCCACTCCGAGGACTTTAAAATCGAGATCAGGCATCAGCGTTCCTGCAACCGGCTGAAAAATCCGTCGATCTCCCGCCAGACATCCTCCCCGCCGGAGAACCCGCGCCAATGCACCCGGATCAACCCGACGAGCTCGAAGCAGACGTCGATCGGCGCGATGAAATATTCGCGTTTATCGTTCACGCGATTGACCAGCAGCGTCTCCACGTCCGCCTGCATTTTCGAGAGGATCGGATTCGCCACCACCAGCGCCTCCCAGGCAGTCAAAGGCAAGAGCGACTCGGTCGCGCCGGCCGGGCTCGGATAATAGGCCGCCATTTTCTGGTGCGGCGTGTCGTAGAAAAAGAAGGCGAGACTGATCGGCAGGGAGAGACTTTCCCATTCCAGGTCGCTCATTTGGAAATCCGGCAGCGGCTTCGCATCGCGCGGGATGAGTTTGAACTTCCCATCAATCACATTCTCGAAACGCAACCCGCACGGATCGCACGAGCAGACGATTCGCCGCGTCGCCATCTCGAGCAGATGCCGGTGCACCGGCGGAATCCGGATACTACAGAGCTCGCAGATCTCGATCTCCTGCGGCGGCGCCGGCGCGTACGGCTTCGGCGTGCTTTTCGGCGTCCCCGCAAAACGGCGCAGGGTCGCGAAGGACGATGGTTTCATGTCTGAAAGATGGGACGGACGGTCGGGGCCGTCCCGAAAACGGCACGTCCACCGACGTCGCGTCCAGCGTTCGTTCTTCCGACTCGTTAGGCTGGCGGAAGATTCGGCATGTCGGGATGGATCGGCGCCCGCGCGGCCGCGTTGATGCCGGTGGAATCCCGCGAGGTGGTGTAACTCTTGCCGCCCTCGCCGCGCCCGGCTTCCTTGCTGTCGAGGGCGAGCTCTTCGCCTTTCGACGTGCCGGGGATGTGGACTGGTTGTGGTGGTTTATTCATATGTTTTCTCCTGCTACTGCGGCGTGCCCGTTTCCGTTTGGAAGCGGACAATCAGTAAATTTTGGAGCTGGAGCCGAACCATTGACGGCCTCCTTGGGGTGTTCATCGGGGAGGCCATCGACATCGAGCCCGGTGAGATCCGGCGCCGCGGCGTAGAGCGCTTCCTCGATCGAAAATCGCAAGGTGAGACGGGAGGACGGGCACTCGTGGCAATTGCCCTGGAGTTTCAAATGGACCCGCCCTTCCGGGTTTACGCCGAGCAGCTCGACGCTGCCGCCGTGCAGGCCGAGGCGCGGTTTCACTTCCTCGATGGCATTGCGCACCCGCGTTTCGAGATCAAGCGGATGGAGCCCATGCAGGAGGAGCAGACCGGAAACGACCTGGTCGCGGCTGAGTTCGTCGATCACGGCCGAGCCACCGATGCCCGAATCGTAGACCACGCTCAGGATTTGTTCGAGCCCGGTGCCATGGAGCTCGAGCAGGGTTTGAATGAGTTCGCGGACCTGCTCGCGGACGCCCTCGTCGGGCGCGCTTTCCAGCGCCGCAATTATCTCTTCCACGCGGCCGAGCCGTTTTTGGAATTCCTGCGTGCTGGTTTTGTCCATGGACCCTTTCACTACATCGCGTGTTGCCCGATTCCGACGCGCCCTTTTGACGCAGGAACTTACTTACGGCTGTTCTCCACGCGTGGCAATCCAAGAGTGCGGTGCCGCCGACGAATTCGTTAGGGAAATCGCCCGGCGACCGGTCCTTCAAGGGAAAAGGATGAGCGCGCCGGAAGAGGCTGCTTGCGAGATCGAAGGCGACGGTGGTATCAATGAAGGGAACACGCAGCCGGGGTCGCCGCCGGAGATCATCCCGGCTAGCGAATGGCCCGGAAAAACGCGCTGCTGCGCCAGAGCTGCCTAACGAATCAAAACGGAGAGATATTTATGCCGCACGTCGTGACCACCAAATGTGTCCAATGCAAGTTTACTGATTGCGTCGTGGTCTGTCCCGTCGCCTGCTTTTACGAGATCGACAGCCAGCTCGTCATTCACCCCGAGGAGTGCATCGATTGCATGGCCTGCGTCGATGAGTGCCCGGTCCACGCCATCTATTCCGACGGAGGATCTTCCGTCCGAGTTTCAAGCGGACACGGAACGTCAATGCCGTCGAAGCGCACAAGGTGCAGGAGTCCGGCCAGGGTCCGATCGAGACGAAAAAGGATCCGCTCCCGACGGCTGAGGCGCGCAAAGCCGAACTCGGTTATTAGCCTGACCGACGGCGTTATTTTTCCGCCAGCGACATGCCCGAACTCGCCCTGACCGAAACGCCGTTTTTTATCGCGGTCGTCGCGGCAATTGAGAAAAAGATCGGGGAAGGCGACCGGATCGCGCGTTCACATGACATTCAACTGAGCGACGCGCAGATCTCCTCGCTCCTGACCAGGGTCGCGGCCCGGGCTCGCGGGAAGACGGCGAAAATCGATCCGCCGCGGGTCGCGCGAGATCAGATTCTGACCGCGCTGGGCGAACAGCTCGGCCTGCTTCGGGCGTCGATTTTCGAAAAGAAGACCGGCTCCGACGGGACTGAAACGGAGGTGCTTTTTCCGACCGAACATTGGGTCGCTGCCTTGAAGGTGGTGCAGAAATCGATCCGCCTCGGGACCGGAAAATTGCGCGGCTCTCGCGGTTTCCTCGACTCCTTGAGCCTTTTCCTGTCGCGGAAGGCCTAACGTTTCCCAAACTCGTCCAAGGCCGCGCCCAATCTTTCCAGGCCGGCCTGCAGCGCCGCCGTCTCGCCCCCGATCCCGACGCGGAAATGGCGCGGTGCTTCAAAGAACGCGCCAGGCACGACCGAGGTTTCGTATTTCTCGCGCAGCAGTTTGAAAAACGTGTCCGGGTCGCCGTGCGAAAGCCGGGGGAAAAAGACCGAGCCGCCGGCGGGACGGAAACATTCGAGATCCGGTCGCGAATCGAGGAATGCTTCGACGAGCGGGCGATTGGTGTCCAGCAGCTGGCGAGCGCGCTCGCGAAATTGCTCAAGGTGATCGAACGCCGTGACCGACATCCGCTCCGCGGGATGCGCGGCGGTGGCCGCGAAAAGATCGTTCAAGCGCCAGATGCGATGCGCCAGTTCCGGCGCGGCCAGGATCCAGCCGCAGCGCAGTCCGCTCAAGCCGTAGGCTTTCGTCAGGCTGCTGGTCACGAGAAACGTTTCGCCTAACGAAAAGGCGGAGGACGGCGCGTCCAGCATTTCGAGGTAAACTTCATCGACCAGCACCCTGGCCCCGACCCGCTGCGCCATTTCGCCGATCGTCCGCAGCGTCTCAGTGGAAATGAAGGCGCCGGTTGGATTGTGCAGATTGCTCAGCACGACCAGGCGGGTGGCGGGCGTGATCGCCTCCTCCATTTCCGAAAGCGCGAGATCGAAATTGTTTTCAAAGCGGCGCGCCACCCGTTTCACCCGCGCACCCAGGTAATGCAGAACGTCGAGAAGCAGCCCGTAAGTCGGTTCTTCGATCACGACCTCGTCGCCCAGCTCGATCAACGCGGCCATGGCGAGGTGATTTGCCATCGAAGTGCCCTCCGCGGTCACGATCGAGTCCACCGGCGCGCCGGTATGCCGCGCGATCCGCTCCAGCAACGGTCCATAGCCGTAGCCGCCGCCGGTGATCTCCAGTTCCTCGACCTGGAGCGGAAAGTCCGCCAGCAACACACTCGTTAGGCCACTGGTCGCGAGATTGAAGGGCGCGGTCGAACGGGTTTTGGCCCATTCCATGTAGGCCGAGCGCTTTTTCTCCGGGTTCATCGCCAAAGAAAGTAGATCGGCAATCCGGCGAGCGCGATCCCGAGCCCGATGAAGGCGCGCTGGGGATCGTGCGCAAAAGTGCTGAGCACGATGAGCCATTGCGCGGCAATAAAGAGCAGGGTCGTCCATGGATGACCGGGCACGCGGAATCCTGCCGGCGCACTTTCCCGCCGGCGCAGGACGAAAAGACAAACCGCGGTCAGGCCAAAGAAAATGCAGTCCATCGCGATGACGTAATTCACCACCTGCGCGTAAGTCCCGGCGAGCGCGATCACGATCGCCCAGGCGCCTTGCAGCACGATCGCCACGACCGGCACCTGCGTGCGCGGATGGACCCACGCGACGCCGCGGAAAAAAACTCCGTCCTGCGCCATCGCGAAATAGACGCGAGGTGCGGTCAGCATTGATTGCGCGAGAAAACCAAAAGCCGAAATCGCGATCCCGGCCGCGATCAATTGCCCGCCGCGCGCCCCGAGCATCTGGCGCATGACCGACGACGCCGGGGTGGTCGCCTGCGCCAGGCCCGCCGCGCCGAGGACGTGCAGGTAAACAAAATTCACCGAAACATAAACCGCGATCACGCCGAGGACACCGAGGATGATCCCGCGCGGCAGAGTCCGGCGCGGCTCGCGCACTTCGCCGCCGAGAAAACTCGTCGTCTGCCAGCCGCCGTAGGCGAAGAGCACCGGCGTCATGGCCGCGCCGAAAGCGAGCACGAGATTCATCGAAGCCGGCTGATCGAGCAGCGGTCGCCAGGCGATCTGCGAGTCGCCGCCGCGCCAGAGGCTGACCGCTTCGAGAAGCGCGATCGCGCCGATCGCGGTCAGGGTGAGGATCGATTGCAAACGACTGCCGGCGCGCACCCCGAGGCAGTTGATCGCGGTCAGCAAAGCGAGCGCGCCGGCTGCGACGAACGAGTCGCTCAGCGGCCACTGCGTCAGCTCGAGAAAATAGCGCGCAAAAGTCACCGCCACCGCCGCCATGCCGCCGGTCTGGATCACGAGCAGCAGGACCCAGCCGTAAGTGAACGCCACCGCCGGATGAAGCGCCTCGCGCAGGTAGGCGTATTGCCCGCCCACGACCGGCATCCGCGCGGCCAGCTCGGCATAGATGAATCCGCCCGCGAGCGCGATCAAGCCCGCCCATGATCCAGGCGCCAAGGATCAGTGGCGCGGTGTGCACTCGCTCGGCCACGAGTAGGGATTGATGAAAATTCCGGCGCCGATGATGCCGCCCATCACCGCCATCGTGGTGCCGAAAAGGCCGAGCCGACGGGAGAGCTGGCCGCGTTCGCCCGCCCGTCCCGCGCTTTCCGGAGAATTCATCGCCTAACGAAAACTAGGAAGGTCCGCCTGGAATCCTGGTCAGGGCGAATCCTCTTCCTTGTCCCACCACTTCGAGAGGCGTTTCGTCGGCACGGAGGGGACCGCATGGTCCGCCGTGCTGTAGTGCGAGGTGGAATTGAAAAGCGTGAGCCGGGCGTGCGCCGGGTCCTTGAAATCGACGATGTTCAGTGCGGCCGGGCTTTGGTCGAGATTGTCCCGGTAGCGCCGCGGATCGAACCCCAGGAGCGAGCTGAGCAGCAGCCGGATCGTCGCCTTGTGCGAAACGATCGCGACCGTCCCGTTCCGATGCGTCCGCACGATCTCGAGCAGGACGGGGAGCGCGCGCGCCGTCACCGCCAGTCCGCTTTCCCCGCCTTCAGGAGCAAAGGTGTAGGGATCTTCTTCCCAGGCGGCCGCTTCCTCGGGATATTTCTTGTCCACTTCGTGCCGGGTCATCTGTTCCCAGCGCCCGTGCGAGATTTCGCGCAGGCCGTCGCGCCTGACGACCTCGAGCCCGTGCGGCTGGGCGATGATGCTGGCGGTCTCGACCGTTCGGCCTAACGGCGAGGCGTAAACCGCGCTCATTTTTTCCGTGCTCAGCCGCTTGGCCAGCCCGCGCGCCTGCCCGCGGCCTTCATCGGAAAGCTCGACGTCGGTCGCCCCGGCAAACCGGTCTTCCGCGGTCAAAACCGTCGCCCCGTGCCGGATCAGGAAAATGCGCGTGCTCATGCCGGCTAGGGTAGCCAGAACCCCGCGAAGTGGAATGAGGGATTTATCGCCCTTGCTCTGCCGGCGCCGCCGCGGCGGGCGGCTCGGTTTGGAGCGGCGAAACATCGTCGCGACGGCGAGTGGCGACAATGAGGGTCGATTGCCGCGGGTTCCAGCGGTAACCGATGCCGAAACTGAGCGGGGCCGGGTTGCTCTGCTGGTAGAGGCCGTAGAGCTGCGGCTGGTAGTACCTGCTTGAAGAGTTCAATCGGCCCGGCGTAGCTGCCGAAATAACGAAGCAGCCAACGGCCGGTATCGAAAACCCCGATCGGGATGCCGGAGTCGTCCTGCACGATGACCTTGCTGTGGTTGAGGAGAAAATCCCGCACCCGGGTGAAGCCGTTTTCAAACATCAGGTAGGAGGCGGACTTGAGCAGGCTTCCGCCGGTTCCGTAGGCCTCGCAAAATTTCAGGAAACCCGGCTGGCTGCGGATGCCTTCATTCGAGAGATCGGTGGTGAAATAATAAAGAGTCTGCGGCGCTCCGCCCGTCCCGCTCACGAAAGTGATCTTGACCCCGGGCGTGACGCCCTTCGCCTTGTCGTTAGGCGAAGCCGCCTGCGGCTGGCCGTTTTTATCGAGCGTCATGAAGCTGATGTCGGTGATCGTTTTCCCGGCCCGGGCGAGGAAGACGTAGAAAATCGGAAGCGTTCCCTTGAGCTGCTCGTTTTGCAGGTCGCTCTTCATGTCCTTGGTGATGAAGAAGGAAAAACTCAGGACGCTGTTGAGCGATCTTTGCAGGTTTTGCAGGACAGGAGTGAGCGCCGGGCCTCCGAAACGCAGGACGTCGGGGAGCGGGCCGATCGGCTCGGTGCCGGCCAGGATGTAGGTGCTGGCATTGGGGAAAAACTGGTGCGCGTAAAGAAAATCGGGGCCGCTAAACATGTAGAACACGACCGGGAGCGGCTGGGTGGCATCGGGGAGATAATTGATTTCCCACTCGCGGATCCCGGTGAACTGGCGCGCGGCCATCTTCGCCCAGGCCTCGTCGAAAAATGTCGCGTGTTGTTGCCAGGAGGGATCGAGGGTGAGGGCGGCGAGCGGTGAGCCTTCCGAAACTGGCAGCCCGGCGATGAAACGCGCGGTGTCGTTGACGGAGGCGGGCCCGGCCGGCACCGCCGGGGCGTAGGCGGAAGGCGGGGCGACCGGCGCCTGGGTGGCGGGGATCGGCGCCGATGGCGGCGGGACGTTAGGCGCGGCCGGCGGCGCCATTTGCGATGGCGGCGTTCCCGCAGGTTCGACGGGGAGAGCACGGCGAATTTCCTGCGCCTCCATCCCGGCCGCACCGGTGCAAAAGAGCAGCAGCAGAATTAGCCTAACGATAAGCGAAGAAGAAAATTTCACGGTTTGGTTTGGTGGCCGTCGCGCCCCTCAGCGGGTCGCGCCTGCCGGCGCAGTGCGGTCCGCGCTGCGCGCGACCCGCTGGCGCAAGCTCACCACTTCCGAAAACATACGCAAGCTGTCGCGCACGATGTGGACCTTGCTTCCTTCGTTGTGATCCCAGCGCACCGGCACCTCGAGCATGCGCAGACCGGCGCGGCGGGCGAGGAAGAGGAGCTCGACGTCGAAACCGAAACCGTCGATCTGCGACTGCTCGATGATCGGCCGCGCCGCTTCCATCCGGAAGGCCTTGAAGCCGCACTGCGTGTCGCTGAAAGGCAGCCCGGTGGTGAGGCGGACAAGTCCATTAAAAACCTTCCCGCCCTGCTCGCGCCGCCACGGCTGGCGGCTCCCGATCAGGCTGCGATCGAGCGCGCGCGAGCCAAAAACGATGTCGTAAATTCCGGACTCGATCGGCTCGACGATTTTCGGCAGCTCCGTGATCGGGGTCGAGAGATCGGCATCGGAAAAAAGTGCGATCGGCGCCTCGGCCGCGAGCAGGCCGGCGCGGACGGCGTGGCCCTTGCCGTGATTCTCGGCGAAACGCAACACCCGGGCCGGCACGTCGGGATGGTGCGCGAAAAAATCCTCCGCCACCTTGGCGGTCCCGTCGCTGGAGCCGTCGTCGACCACAATCAATTGCGCCGCCGGACGGTAATTCTCGAGGTAGGTGAGGAGCGCGCGCAGGTTATCGGTCAGGCGCCGGGCTTCGTTAAAGGCCGGGACGATGATGGCGAGTGGCGGAGGATTCATGCCTAACGAGCTGCTGCGTCCGGATTCCGCCAGCGCTGTTGGTGGCGTTTTTCGTCTTCCGGCTTCATTCCGTCCCGCTCTATTAGCTGTTTCCCCTTCGTTTATGCAACTGCGGCCGCGAGAGAAGCGGCATTTTTTCTTTCGCCTGCTGGGTGGTGATGACGAGCGCGACCGAGCCGATGATGACCGCGGCCGCCACCACGGTGCGGAGCGACAAGGTTTCATCGGCAAAAAACGCCCCGAGCAAAACGGCCACAACCGGGTTGACGTAGGCGTAGGTCGCGACCTTGGAGGGATCGCAATGGCGCAGCAGGAAAATGAAGGAGGTGTAGCCGACGACCGCACCGATGAGGACAAGATAAACAAACGCGCCTAACGAAACCGCCGTGACCTGGCTGAAATGAAAACCGCGCGCTTCGCCCGACCCCAACCCGGCGATAATCATGAGCCCGCCACCGCAGAGCATGGTCTGGGCGGAAGAGAGAAAGGGCGAGCTGGAATTGGAGGCCCGCCGGGAATAAAGCGACCCGACCGACCACATGAGCGAACCAAAAAGGAGGATCAGCATCCCGAGCCCGGCATGATTGGAACCGGCCCCCGGCGGCGCCGCGATGGCGGGCCCGACCAAAATTCCAACGCCGACGAAGCCCCCGGCCAAACCGAGCATGACCAGCGGCCGCGGCCGCGGCGCCGAGCCCGTCAGCCAGGCGAGGAGAGCGATGTAGATCGGGACCGTCGCGACGAGCAGGGAAGCGAGGCCGGAGGGAACCCATTGTTCCGCGAGGGTGACGCTCCCATTTCCAAAGAAAAGGAGGCAGGCACCGACGATGAGTGCGGTCCGCCATTCGGCGAACGACGACTTGGGCGCGCCCTGCCAGAGCGCGATCCCGTACATGATGACGCCGGCAAGAAAAAAGCGCACCCCGGCCATGAGAAGCGGCGGCATCGACTCGATTGCGAGCAGGATGCCGAGGTAGGTCGAACCCCAGATGATATAGAGCGCCGCAAAGGCGGCGAGGACCAGGAGTTTGCGCGGCGCGGGCGCGGGGCCGCTCACGAGAAGCGGTCTTCCGTCCACGGATCAGCCGTGTTGCTGTAACCGCGCACTTCCCAGAAACCGAGTTTATCGGCGGCGGAAAACTCGATCGTCTTGACGAATTTCGCGCCCTTCCAGGCGTAAAGCTTGGGGATGATGACACGAGCAGGCCCACCGTGCTCGCGGGTGACGGGTTTGCCGTCGAATTTCGTCGCGATCAGGACGTCGTCGTCGAGGCAATCGGAGAGACGGACATTGGTCGAATAACCGTCGTAGCTGGTGAAGAGGACGTGCTCCACCTCCGGCTTTGGCCGAACGAGATCGACGAGGGTAAAGAAGGCGACGCCGCTCCAGCGGCAATCGAACTTGCTCCAGGTCGTAACGCAGTGAAAATCGCTGACGTCCTCAAATTGCGGGAGGGCGTTGAACTGTTCCCAGGAAAACGTCTGCCGATTCTCGACCAGGCCGCCGATTTCGAGGGTCCATTCGCCTAACGAAATCTCCGGGCGCACCCCGAGATCGAGGACGGGGAACCCCGGCGTGAGATGCTGGCCCGGCGGGAGCCGGCTTTCCGAGCGGACGGCGGGCCTGGCTTTCCCGCTCATTTTGCGGGCCCAGCGTTCCTTGCGCTCGGTCAGGCTCTTGTTGGCCGCCATATGAACTCGTTAGGCTGGGGCCGGGGTCAGCGATCCCGGCTACAGGGTCTGCGCCTTGATCAGGCGAATGGCGTCGCGCAATTCCGCTGCGCGCTCGTAGCGCTCGCCCTGGATGGCGCGTTCCATTTCCCGCTCCATCACTTCCAGCTTGGTCAGCGGACGCTTGGCCCGCACTTCCTCGAGCCATTCGTCGAGAAAGGCGAGTTCCGAGCTCTTCGCTTCCAGCTCGGGAAAGGCGGATTGCTGGAAGAACTCGGTGATCCGGTCGCGTCCCTTTTCGATCTCACGAATGGCGTCGGCGAATTGCCCGTCAGCGAGCAGAATCGAGACGCGCGCGCGGGTGTTCATCATCAAGACGTAGGGGCGGAACTGTTGAAAACTCCAGACCAGATCCTCCCGCTCGCTGTGTTCGTCGACAAAGGTGAAGAGGTCGAGATTGCGCTGCGTGTCGCGGATGACGCTCTCGTATTCCTCGATCTGAAACAGGCTGAGGTAGCGGTGGTAATACTGGATCCCTTCCTGCTGCAACTCGCCGCATTGCTCCGGCGTGAGTTCGTATTCTTCACCGCGCTCGGCCGCGCGAACGGCGCGACGCTGGTGATAAACAAGGTACGACTCACAGTTGTGTGGCCGCTGGCCGTCCGGGCGGCCCTCCATCTCCATCTGGAGCAGGCCGAGATCGATCCGAAGCTGCAATTTTTCCCGGCCATCGAGGCCCGGAACTTTCCGGACTTTGATCGCGCCAGATTCATGCGGCCAGTCTTTCAGGAGGCTGTTTAAGTCGAGGCTCATCGCAGAGAAACAATCGAGTCCGAGGTTGCTTTGTCAACGCAAGGCAGGATTGCCAGTGCCGCGCCGGGCGCGGAGAATGTGGGCGATGGAGCAGGAGATCGACGCCTTTATTCGCTTCCTCGCGGTCGAGCGCGGTCTCTCGGAAAACTATCAGCTCTCGACCCGGCGATCGTTAGGCGAATTCGCCGCCTGGTGCGCCGCCCGGAAGCAGATCACCAAGCCGAGCCAGGTCGGCCTGCCCCTGGTCAGCGAATACCTCGCGGAACGGAAACGCGGCGGCCTCTCCGCCTCCTCGATCAAGCTGATCGTGGTCGCGCTGAAGATTTTTTTCCGGTTCGCGACCGCGCAGGGATTTGTGGCGAAGGACCCGACCGATTGCCTTACCCTGCCGCGAATCGAGCGTTATTTGCCGGAGACCTTGAACGAAATTCAGGTGGAGCAATTGCTCGAGAGTGTGGACGGCAACGCGCCGCTCGGCCTGCGCGACCGGGCCATGCTCGAGCTGCTCTACGCCAGCGGGTTGCGCATCTCCGAACTGGCCAACGCGAAACTCGAGCACCTGAATCTGGAGGAAGGCGTGGTGCGCGTGACCGGCAAAGGTAACAAGACGCGGCTGGTGCCGGTCGGTCGCAAAGCCTGCGCCGCGATTGCTGCCTATGTCGAACAGGAACGGCCGCGGCTGGTGAAACGGCGGACGGGAAGCGAGGTCTTTCTTTCCGTTCGCGGCGCCCGCCTAACGACGGTACGGATCTGGCAGATCGTGAAGGCGGTGGCGCGGCGCTCCGGGCTGGAGGTGAATATTTATCCGCACCTGCTCCGGCACAGTTTTGCCACCCACTTGTTAGGTAACGGCGCCGATCTTCGGATCATCCAGGAAATGCTCGGGCACGCCGATATCTCGACCACCCAGGTTTACACGCATGTCGATCAGCAGCACCTGAAGGCAGTGCACCACAAGTTTCATCCGCGCGCCTGACGATCGTTAGGCGCTTATTTGCAGAAAAGCGCGACCGAAGCGGTGTAGCCGTGCAGATAACTGGCGTTCCCGATCGGGCCGATCTCGCCGTTGCAGAAAAAGCCCGCGCTCGGGACCGGGCCGAAAATTTCCGCGAGGGTCGCGGCGTCGTGATTCGGCACGCCGAAGAAGCGATGGCCGCGCCCGTTGCAGGAAAAGACGAGCGAGGCGAAGGGCAGGCAGCCTTCCAATTCGTTGTTTTTCGCCAGCTCGACGAGGTCGGCATGGGCGGTGATCTTGTCGCGCAGCTGGTATTGCAGGGTCTGCCCGGTCCGGGCGCGCGCGCCGATCGCGACCGCGCCGGTCTGGGGATCGGCCCCTAACAAATTGCGGACAAGGAAATCGCCGCGCTTCAAATCGGCGACATACTCGGAGGCGGCGAGGCCGGCGAAAAGATTGCCGCGGGCGCGCTCTTTTTCGTCGTCGGTCAGGCCATTGAAAGTCTCGCTCAGGACCTGGTAGGCGGGACGGGAACCGAGCGCGTAAACCAGATTCTCGTCGGCCTGGGTGATGGTGAACGGTTCGCCCACCGGCTTGCAGCCCTGGCTAACGATGGTGCGGATCTTGCCGCCTTTGACGGCGAGCGCGAGGATGGCCGAGTCGATCACTTTGCCGTCGAGGATGAGGGCCTTTTCTCCGTTCTCGTTGCTGCCGCTGGCGAGGCCGCCGATGCTCAGCGCGTCTGGAAAAGCGACGTTCCACTCATTCAGCCAGCGCTCGAGGTTAGGCGCGGAGGGATTGGCGAAAACGATCCAGGAATCGACGTCGTCGGGACCCATCCCGCTCTCCATTTGCCAGTAGGCCGGACCGGTCGATTCCTCGATTTGCTCGTTCGAGATCAAAACCGGCGTCAGGGTCGTCTCGGGCAGGCTGAGGAGAAGAAGCGACATCCCGGGAGCGCCCTCGGCCTCCTTGTTTCGCCCGATGAGGCCAGCCCCGAGCGAGCCAACGAGGAGCGGGATGCGGCCATGCAGCCTAACGAGGTCGAGCACCTCGTTGACCTGCGGGAGCCAGCTGGCGGAGAGAAAGAGGAAACCGCAGGTCGGCTGGCCGCCGCATTCCTCGAGCGCGTCCTTCGCCGCCTGGATGACGGCGCTTTCCTGGAATTCACCCAGGATAAGACGGGAACCAGCGCACGTTTCCATGCAAGGAGATCGTCGATGCCCGGGGAAAAGTCGAGCGGCCGCGGGCGGTTCGCGACCGGGCGATTTAGTGCGAGACTGCGCCGATGAAGAAGCTGGTCGCAGTGCTCGTGATCGCGCTCGTGGTCGCGGCGACAGTCTGGATCGTGGTGCGGGTGCAGATCGCGAAGCGCCTCGCCACCGTGCCCTCGCTCCTGCCGGAGACGACCCTGATCCTGCTCGAGGCGCCGGATTTACAAAAAACGCGCGCGGAATGGCACGAGAGCGACCTCTACAAAATCTGGCGCGAGCCGGCGGTGCAGAGTTTCCTCCAGAAACCGCTCGGACGGCTGCCGGCGGATCGCGGCGGACGCCGGACGTTGGAGGAATTTCTCGCGCTCGGTCCGAAAAATAGTTTCGTTGCCCTGACTTCGCTGGAAAAAAACGAGCCGAAGCTGATCGGCGGTTTTCATTTCGACGTCCCCCTGGAAAAAGCGCGGGAGTTCATCGGACGCCGGGAAGCGGAGTTGCTCTCTAAAACAGGCAACGCCAGGCGCGAAACGATCGTCTACGAGCAGCACAAGATCGAGACGGTGACGGTGGCACGATTTGTTTTCGCCAGCGTCTATGACAACCAGTGGTATTTCGCCTCCAACGACGTTGCGTTGCTCAAGACCCTGCTCGATCGAGTCGATCACCGGAGCGACAAGGAGAAGGGCTCCCTCGAGGGCAACGCCGCCTTTGCCGCAGCCGTGAAACATCTGCCGCGAATCCACGCCGGCATGGTCTTCGTCGATCCGCGACCGTTTGTGGAAAAGCTCCTGCCCTTCGTTGCGATGACCGGGCAATCCCTCCCGATGGATCAACTGCAACGGCTGCGACAGGTGCAGAGCGTGGCGTCGGCGATGGGGTTCGAGAACGGGAAAATGCGGGAGACCGATTTCGTGGCCATGCCGCAGGTGAGCGCGGGAAAGAAATTGCAGCGTCCGCTTCTCGGGGCCGCCGGCACGAACACCTTTCTTTACTCCAATTCGCGGATCCGTTGGTCGGACAACCTTCTCGCACCCGCTTCGCCGGCGGCGGTTGGGTTGCCGGCGCTGGTGCAGCAGTTCATTACCGGGATGAAGGCGCGCGGAATTTCGCTGGAAGATCTGCGCCCGGCGTTTGGGGAGGAGCTCGAAATTGTTGGCGACTGGCCGGGCGATGCGCGCTGGCCGACCCTGCTCGCGACTCTGCCGGTGAGCGACGTGGCGCGCGCGAAAAAAATCGCGGAAGCGCTCACCTCGGTCGAGATCGCCGGGACGCCCTTGGACGCGGACGGAGAAAAATGGCGCGACCTTTTACAGCGTGCAGCCCTTTGGCGGATTCGTGCCGGTTCACCCTGCGATTGCGGTTTCGGAGAAATTCATATGCGCCGGTTCCGATTTCGCTCAGGTGGAAACGGCGCTGGCCCGCCTCGCTCAGCCGCCCCGGGAATTGGAGAAGAGCGCGCCTTTTCATGACGCGGCCATCCGCGTGCCGGTGGGCGATTCCGCCTTCAATTATGTCGACACGCGGCTGTTCTACGAACGGATCGACGCCGCAGTGCGCCCGCTTCTGTTGATGGGCGCGACCTTGTATCCTGCCCTGGGCCAGTCGGTGGATCTCTCGAAATTGCCGCCGCCGGAAGCGATCGCGAAACATCTTTCGCCGATCGTGATGTCCCAACGCTACGAAGAGAATGGCTATGTCACGGAGTCGGCCGGTCCAGTGACGTTCCGCCTCGCAACCATCGGGCTGGCGGGAGCAGTGGGCGGATTGTTCATCCATTTCCGGGAAGGCCTGCAAGCTGGCATGCCGTGGCCGAGTGGAACCGCCGATCCGACGCCAACGCCGGAAGAATCGCCCGCCGAAACACCTGCGCCGAGCCCTTTTTAGTCCAAAAGTCGGCCCGCCAGGACGCGACATTGCGACGCACCGCGAAAGCCGGCAAAGCGCGGCTTATTTTTGGTGTAACTGACAATATCCTGCTGCGGAATTTTAAAGATATGTTAAACTTGGCGCCCTATGGCCATCCTTAAAAAGAACGCTTTTTCACGCCGAGTTCCGGATCTGGTTACTGAAGAACTGGTTGCGGTCCTTTCCCGCCGGGCATCGTTCGAGTTCAAACAACTTTTTGAGATCCTGCATGAGAATCTGCGGGCTCGGAACGCGGCCAGTGGCGGCGAGGAAATGCTGCGTCTGCGCGCTTATGAAAAGCTGCAAAACCTGGTCGCACGCGGAATGGTGAAAAAGACGGGCAAGAAATACAAAGGCCTGCCTTCGGCCCTGGCGAAGGCCCTGCTTCCTCCAAACGGGCATTTTCCCACGGCGGCAACCCGCTAGTTTCCACTCGGCGCCACTCCGGCGCGCAGCAGGAACATGATCCGCGAATATATCCCGATCCTCCTTCAGGCGCTCGTGGCCATCGGCTTTGCCGCCGGGGCGTTGATCGTCAGCGTCCTGCTCGGTAAATCCGGCCGGCGCACCCGGACAAAGGATTCGGCCTACGAATGCGGCATGGTCGCCGAGGGCGAAGCGCAGCCCCGCTTCAGCGTGAAGTTTTATCTGGTGGCGATGCTCTTCATTCTTTTCGATCTCGAGATCGTCTTCATGTATCCGTGGGCAGTGGTTTACCGGGAGGCGGTGGCACAAAGCCAGGTCATTCTCTGGAGCATGCTGAGCTTTGTCTCGATTCTCATGGTCGGCTACGTCTATGCGCTGAAAAAAGGCGCGCTGGACTGGAAAAAATAGCCTTAGGCAGAAGGCACGGCGCGAATTCCAAGTGCGAGCTCACGCGCCGCGATTCTTCCTTGCGCCGCCCTCGGGCAACGCCTAATTAGCTATCCGCTCATGGTTCACCACATTGGCCTCTATAAATTAAAGCCGGGCATCACGCCGGAGGAGACCGAGGAGATGATGATGAATGCGCGCATGCAGCTGCTCAAGATTGACGAAGTCCTGAGCATCAAGTGCGGGAAGCGGGTCGATCCCAAGATCCCATGGCCGTTTTTCATCGCGATCGATTTCGAGTCGATGGACAAGCAGGCGATTTTTCGGGAGGACCCGATCTACATCAAGTTTGTCGAGGAAGTGATCAAGCCCAAGACGTCGGAGTATCTCGCGTTGGATTATGAGATGGATCCGGGCAAGGACGTTAACCTTTCCTAGGGCTGTCGTCCGACGCTCACAGAGGGTTTCCGGCCGCGGGCGATCGGCTCCGTTCCTCCTCAACTAAGGTCCGGCCGGGTTTCCGGATTTGCACATGCAACTTGGCTATCTCTACTCGCGCTATCCGGTCCTCTCCCAGACCTTTTGCGACATGGAGATGCTGGAACTGGAGCGGCGCGGTTGCGAGCTCGTGATCGGCGCCGTCCATCCGCCGCTGACCACTCTGCGGCACGAACATTTCCGCCGTTTTCGCGCACCGGTTTACTACGCTCCGCCGGGGCCGGTGATGGCGCTCTGGGAAAAGAGCACTCGCGACGCGGGGCGTTGGCCGAAGGCACTGGTGGAAGAGCACGAGCGGAAATACGGGCCGGAATTCAAGGCGGCGCTCCGGGCCCGAAATGCCTCTTATTTCGCCGAGCTCTTTACCCGCAAGGCCATCCCTCATTTTCATGTTCACTTTGCGAACCGCGCCGCGCACACGGCGCTTTTCGTGAAGGAAATCTCCGGCATTCCTTTCAGCGTCACGGCGCACGGGCAGGATTTCATGTCGGACCTCGGGCAGGACGATCTTCTGCGCGAAATCTGCAACGCGGCGGAGTTTGTCGCGGTCGAAACGGACTACAGCCGTGGTCTCCTGCAGGCGCGTTGCCCGGAAGCGGCGGAGAAAATTCATCGCGTCTACAACGGGCTTGATCTCGCGAATCTGCCCGCGCCCGCAGAAGAGGGGCGGCCGCCTGGGCCGACGACTATTCTCAGCGTGGGACGGCTGGTGGCGTTCAAAGGATTTGAAGTTTTGCTCGAAGCCTGCGCGGAACTCGCCCGGCGAGATTTCGATTTTCGCTGCCAGATTGTCGGCGACGGCCCGTTGCGCGAGAAGCTGGAGCACATGGTCGCGGATTTGAAACTCGGCCCGCGCGTCGAGCTCTGCGGCTCGCTCTCGCAGGGCGACGTCTATGCCAGGCTCCGCGAATGCGACATCTTCGCGCTCGCCTGTGTCGTCGATGCCGAGGGTGCGAGCGACGTTTTCCCGACGGTGATCATGGAGGCGATGACTTGCGCGAAACCCGTTGTCTCGACCACGCTGGCGGGGATTCCGGAGTCGGTGGTCGATGGGGCGACGGGTTTGCTCGTGCCGCCCGGGAACGCTGCCGCGCTGGCTGCGGCGCTGGAAACTTTGGTGCGCGATCCTGAGCTGCGCACGCGCCTTGGGCGCGCCGGCCGGGAGCGGATGACGAGCGATTTCAACGTCGCGAAGACGGTCGAACCTTTGTGCGCGCTCTTTGCGGATTGCCTTGCGCGATCGCCGGTTCCCCACCCGGCCGCGGCTCCGGTTGCGAAAGGAAAACAGACCGCATACCTGATCGATCGCTGGCCCGACCCGGATCTTCCTTTCCTGGAAATGGAATTGCGCGCGCTGCAGCGAAATCATGTGCCGCACGTTGCCTTCGTCATGCACCCGCCGGCCGCGTCCGAGCTGGACGACGGGACAAACGACCTTGCTCTTCAGTTCGAGTATCTGCCTGACGCAATGGTGCTGGAAGCGGAGTGGCAGGCAGAAGGTTCCTCACTCCGCGAGCTGGAAGCGCTGCGCGCGAGCCAAAAACATCGCGCACCGTCCGATCTTTTTCTGGCCCAGGCGCGCGGCGCTCTGGCCTTGCGGAGATTATTCCGCCAGCACAACATCGGGCACGTGCACGCGACCAGTTCCCGGACATTGTTAGGCGGATTGATGTTGAACCAGCTTCTCGGCCTGACGGTGAGCGCGGCGATCGAGCGAAAGCCGATCCTTTCCGAGCCGGTGCTGCGGGAGGCGCTGGAGCATTGTGTGGGCGGGCGGAGCGGAGATCGCGAGCTGGTGGCGCACCGCGGGAGCGAATTTATTTTCGACCAGACACTGGGCGGGACATTCCTGGACAAGCTTGCTCCCTGGCGGAGCGGAAAAGCAAAGATCGAGTCGACTGGCGCGCACTCCTTTTGGCAGGAATGGTCGGCGCGACTTATCGGCTGGACGCGCGCCTTATGAATAAAAAAGCCATTGTTCTCGCGGGCGGCGCCGGCACCCGGCTTTATCCGCTGACCAAGATCGTCTGCAAACAGCTCCTTCCGGTTTACGACAAGCCGATGATTTGTTACCCGCTCGCCACCCTCATGCTCGGCGGGCTGCGCGAGATCCTCATCATTTCCACGCCCAAAGACGTGCCGATGCTGCGCGATTATCTCGGCGACGGCTCACATCTCGGACTTCGGTTGGAATATGCGGAGCAACCCGAGCCCAAGGGCATCGCGCAGGCGTTCCTCATCGGTGCCGACTTTGTCGGCGATCGTGGTGCGGCGCTGCTCCTCGGCGACAATATCTTTTACGGGAAGCTCGATTTCTTCCGGGAGGCGCTCGAGATCGAAAAGGGCGCCTGTATTTTCGGTTACCAGGTGCGGGATCCAGAGCGCTACGGGGTGGTGGAGTTCGGTCCCGACGGACGGGTCATCAGCCTCGAAGAAAAACCGAAGAAGCCAAAGAGTCATTACGCAGTCCCGGGCCTTTACGTTTACGACAACCAAGTGGTGGAGCTTTGCCGGAGCTTGCGGCCATCCGCGCGCGGAGAACTGGAAATCACGGATCTGAACCTGCTTTACCTTCGCCAGAACTCCCTCCACGTCCGCCTGCTCGGCCGCGGGATGGCCTGGCTCGATACCGGCACCCAGACGAGCCTGCTCGAGGCGGCCAATTACATTGCCACGATCGAGCATCGGCAGGGACTAAAGGTAGCCTGCCTGGAGGAGGTCGCACTCCGGTCCGGGTTTATCGATCACGCCCAGATGGAACGGCTGATCGACCGGGTGCCCAAGGGCGAGTATCGGGATTACCTCCGCCTCGTCGCCGAAGAAGAGCTTTCGTAGCCGAGTCTTTCCGGCGACCGGGAGGTCCGCGGAACCCACGCGGGCAAGCCGGGTTCGGCCGTTTTACGTCGTTATGGAAATTATAACACGCGGCATGTGGATTGCTCCCTTCAGAGACAAGAGTGATCACGCTGTCCCGTCGCCATTCCAAAGATGCGTTCACCCTCACCGAGGCCGCGATCGCCATCGCTCTCATCGCCATTACCATGACCGCCGTCCTGATGACGATGAGTCGCCTCAACGAGTCCGCCAGCGTGGCCCGCAATTCGACCGGAGCCTCGGCGGTCGTGCAAAACCAGATCGACCTGATCCTTTCCGACGGCCCGTTCAATCCCCAGAAGACGAATGAGGACGGCACCCCGCAAATTCCGCCTGAGTTAGTCGTCGGGACTCACGTCACGAACAACGTCCCGATCTATCGCGAACCGACGACCGGGATTGTCGTCTCCGGCACAATGACGACCACGGTCGTCGACATGAGCACGGTGGTGGGCGGAATCACCATGCCGCTTTACCGGGCGGTGGTCAGCGTGAGCTACAACTATCGGAGCCGCAATTACACTCTCACTCGCAGCACCCTGAGGGCTTCGGACATATGACTTTGAAGAAGACCGCACGGCGCGGCGCGACACTCCTGGAGCTAAGTATCGCCATGAGCTTGATCGGCGCGGTTGGGCTTTCAATTTACTCCATGCTCAACGTCGGCATGATCCTCGGCGCAAAAAACTCCGCCGTGAATACCGCGCACCAGCAAGCCCGCGTCGCGATGCTCCAACTCGTCCAAGACATCCATTCTGCGGTTTCGCTGCCAGCGCTGACTGACGCTAATTCGGTGCCGATCGGCAACCCGACGCCGGGCACGAAGGCGGCAGGGATTTCTTTCCAACTCTGGGCGGGCGGACCCTACAAGATCTGCGCCGATGCCACGGCAACTTCCTCGGTCGTGCAGATCCAGTTGTTGGCCGGAGATGTCGTCCCGCAAGTGGGTGAAAGGCTGATTGTGAAAAGCCATCAGATAGAGCAGGACATCACGGCGGTCACCGATCTGGGCGGCTCGAAGTATAACGTGACGGTGGCGGCTCCACTTGGGGTGGCGATCGACGGGACCCAGTCGCCGACCTTCTATAATATCCCCTGTTTTATCGCGGACCGTTGCTCTTACGTAGTCAAGAACGGCGCGCTCGAATGGCACGGCCCGACGAAGAAGAAGGCCTTTGCCATCCTCGGGAATGACATCATCAGTCCGACTCCTTTTTCCTTCCCCAGCACGCCGGGGGGCGCCCTCTATTACCGTTTCGTCGCTGCGATCGATCTTTCTACCGCTGATACCAAGTCAACCAATCGCGGCTTCAAGTCGGCCAACATCCTCCTCAACGGACAGGTGCCGATGCGCGCCCGGCTTACCACCTATCAATGAATCGCAAGCTTACCTCACAGGACGAAGGCTCCGCCCTCATCGTTGTTCTATCGATTATTGTCACTCTGACGGTGACGGTTGCCGTGGCCATGGAGTACACCACCACCATTCGGCACCACGTGCAAAGGAGCGACGGTTTCCAGACAGCTATCTCGATCGGAGACGGCGCCCTGGAGCATGCCTTCTCTTATTGGCGCGAAATTTGTCGCAGCAACACGGATGCGTCCTTGCATAACAGCTCCTTCCAGGACATCCCGCTCCCCACGCAAACACAGTTCCCAAGCGTGGTGAACTTTTCCGCGCAACGCGCGGCGGCCGACCTGACGCAAAGTCAGGTACCGACCATTTCCAACTTCCAGGTCCTGGCGATCGATCCTCAGTTGCGGCCGGTGAGCAGTGGTTCGCCGCTCGTGCCGGCAATCGGACAATCGCCCGTGACAGCGACCTACAGCTACCTCGGCCAGGCAGATGTAACCCTGCCGGTCCTGGGAGGCAAGGTTACGGCCAGGGTCCGCCGCGTTTTCCAGAAGGAGCAGCTCTCGCCCTGGAACTGGGCAATCTTCTACGTGGATCCCCTCGAGATTCATCCCGGCGCCGCAATGAATGTGACCGGTTGGGTGCACACGAATGCGAGCCTCTACACTGGACACAACCTCCTTACCTTCCAAAGCAAGGTGACTTATGGGACCGATTGGATCATCGGTTTCCGGCCGGGCGACGCGCGCGCACCCGGCGGCAGCAACCCGGAGACGCCCACTTCACCAAACTATGCGGCCAATCTGCCTCCAGCCTTCGATGTGGCGCACCAGCCGTTTGGCCTGGACGCCACTCGTATCTTTACCACGACAGATGGCAACCCCAACAATGATAGTTACCATGAACTAATCGAACCGCCGGCCGCTGGCTATGACGATCCCCTGGCGGGCAAGCGCTATTATGACCAGGCCGGCGTAAAGATTCTGATTGATTCAAGCAATAACATCACAATCAAGGACCAGAGCGGAAACACCCTGACGGCTGCAAGCCCCGGGATTGGCGGCGTGATTTATACGACCTTTAAGAACGCGATCACGACCAATCAGAGTATCCAGGACAACCGGGAAGGCGCCTCCGTTCGCCTGGCCACCCTCGACATGGGAGCGGTCAGCAGTAAGATTCGCGACGGTACGCTCGCTCCCTTCAACAATCTCATCTACATCAGCGATACCAGCGCGAGTCAGACCGGTGGTAGCCCGAAACGGGGCATCCGACTGAAGAACGGAGCAATCATGCCCGACAACGGGATTACGGTGGCCAGCGCAAATCCCGTCTATATCCAAGGAGACTACAATACCGGCGGAAGCAATCCGCCTTCCAACTCAGGCGACCACAGCAAGCCGCAAGTGAGCGGCTACACCCGCAAGCCCTGTGCGGTGGTGGCCGACGCGGTCAATATCCTTTCCAATGCCTGGAATGACTCCAATTCTTCCTCGAGTTTGAGTTCACGCGTCGCCAGTAACACAACGATCAACACCGCCATTGTCTCGGGCATTGTTCCCAGCACCAGCAACTACTACAGCGGCGGGGCGGAGAACTTTCCACGTTTTCTCGAAACTTGGAGCGGTAAGACGCTAACCTACTACGGATCGATGGTGGAACTTTATGCGAGCCGGCAATCAATCGGCCGCTGGGGGAGCTCCAACGTTTATAACCCTCCGCAGCGTCAATGGTTCTTCGATACCAACCTCCAGGTCTTCACGCCTCCCGGCAGTCTTCCGGTCTTCAGTTACACGAAAGGCCGGTGGTTTCTGGCACAATGAAAACATACACGACCTCTTTTCCCGCTCGCCTGCTCACTGTCGCCGTGGCCCTGACCGGGATCCTTCTGGCGCCGGCCAGTCGCGCTAATTTGGACCTCTCTCCACAGCCGGATTCGTTTGAACTGGATGGAATCACGATGTCGCAACTGGCATTCAACACTGGCAGCAGAACCAAGGCGACTTATCAGCCGCCGCGAGCCTGGAAATATTCAGGCGGCCGCGATTATCTCGAATTGCAGCCGAGTGACGTCGCGCAGGTGAAAGCGAGAGTGAGTAAGTCACCGGCTTCCCCGGCGTCTTCCTTCGACGCGGAAGGCCGCAAGAGGTTTACCGAGAAAGTGATCGCTTCACTTCCCGAGGGAAGCGAACAGGTCAAGATCCTCGCGGAAGAGTTAAATCCGCTTCAGATCAACGGGAAGCAGACTTACCTTGTTGAGTTGAGTTACGTTTACTACGGGGAGAGATTTGCGTGCTATTCGCTCTTTCTCGATCGCGCGCCTGAAATGCTCACTTTCCGTCTCAATTGCCGGGAATCGAATTACCAGGCGCTGCGCGAGGAGTTCCATCGCAGTCTCTACAGTTGGCAGAACCTCTAGAAAACAGCCTTGCGCGCGGTTCGGAAACGCTAAGAACCGGTGTCCGCCGTCTTCGGGGCGGGCTGGTCGCGAAGGAGATGGCTGGTATCGGCCAGTAGCCGGGTCACTGCGTCCGCGTCCGTTGCATCGTAGTAGCCGCGAATCATGCCGCTGCGATCGACCAGCACCAGGCGGGTGCTATGGATCGGGCCCTCCGCTCCGCCTTCCGCGGTCGCGAGTTTGAATCCGTCGCGAGACAGCCGGTAAATCGTGTTTTTGTCGCCGGTCAGGAAATGCCAACGGCCAGGCTGAGCGTCCAGTTTGGCGGCGTACTCTCGCAAAACCGCCGGCGTGTCATGTTGCGGATCGACACTGAATGAAACCAGCTTCACGTCGGTGTCCCGGAGCGGTTTTTGTAAGTCTCCCATCCGGCTGCTGATCATGGGACAGGGTCCGGGACAGGTGCTGTAAATAAAGTCCGCAATCCAGATTTTGCCTAACAACTGTTGGGTACCGTAGGACTCACCATTTTGATCGATCAGTTGGAAGGCGGGTACGATTCCAATATGGGAAAGCTCGCGGCTGGAGAGCCGTTCCACTTGGGCCTGGCGCAGGTAAAAGAGGACGGCGGCGGTCAGGAGCGGGATGAGAATGAGGGTGGCCTTCCAGGCCAGCGCGCGCCACGACAAGGGTGGGCGGGTCGGCGCGAGAGTGGTGGCGTGATTCATAGCTTGGTCAGGACCAGGGCTCCGAGCAGGAGCGGCAGGTAGATGATGGAGGCAAAAAACAGCTGGCGCGCGGTCGCCAAAGGACGATGCATTTGAAAACGAAACGCCAGGCCAAGAAAAATCGCACCTAACGAAAGCGCGATGGGAAGATAGAGCAGAGAGACCATTCCCAACCAAACCGGAGTGACGCTCGCGACGAGTAATAGCACGGTAAAGAAAACGCTCTGGCGTCCGGTTCGCGCGCCTTCCGCGTCGCGGCCGGAAAGCATCACGAAACCGGCCCGCGCGTAATCTTCCCGGTACATCCAGCCGATGGCGAAAAAGTGCGGCAATTGCCAGAAAAAGAGGATGGCAAAGAGGGTCCACGCGGGAGGCGCCAGATCGCCCCGGGCCGCCGCCCAGCCAATGAGCGGCGGGAGAGCGCCCGGAATGGCGCCGACGAGGGTGTTGGCGGTGCTGATCCGTTTCAGCGGCGTGTAGGCAAAGAGATAAATGCCGATCGTGGCCGCAGCCAGCATGGCGCTGAGGAGATTGACCGCGAGCCCGAGGTAGAGAACGCCTCCGGCGCCAAGCAGGGCGCCGACGATCAAGCCCTCTCGCGGCAGCATCCGCCCCGATGGGATCGGACGCGTTTGCGTGCGAACCATGATGGCGTCGAACTTGTGTTCCCACCATTGATTGAGCGCGGCGGCGCCGCCGGCGGCGAGCGCCGTCCCAAAAACCGCATGGACGAGCGCGATAAAATTCATCGGTCCGCGCCAGCCGACATAAAAACCGACGGCGGTCGTGATCAGGACGAGGAAGGTAAGCCTCGCTTTCACAAGCTGGGCGAGATCTGCCATCGTCCAGCCCCTTTCGAGCGGGACCGCGGGTGGTTCGATGACAGCGGCCTTCATCCTGCGCTCATCTCCACGAGATCCTGGCTCGCAACGAAGGGCGCTGCGGCGGGGTCCGCACGCCGGAGCCGCAGCAGAGCGGCCGAAATGACAATCGCGGTCGCGAAAGTGAGAGCGCCGACGGCGACGTGCGCGGTCGCGATGTCGGCTGCCTTGTTACTCCAGATCGTCCAGGCGCCGAGAGTGATTTGCAGGATGACCAGCCCCAGCCAGAGGTTTGCCAGTTTGGTCAGGAAAGAGGAACCATTCTTTTCCCGCCTAACGAGAAGCCATAACAACAAAATTCCCAGGCCAATGATCGCCGCCATGAAACGATGCGCCATTTGCAACCAGATTTGCCCGGCCGAAACCTCCGACAGGGCCTGGGCGTTCCGGGTCTCATTGATGTTCGCGATCGTCGCGGGATCGGTCGCCGGAATGAGCTGCCCGTAGGCGAGCGGGAAATCCAAAATCGAAAGATCGCGATGCTGGTGCCGCATCGTGGCGCCGAGCGCGAGCTGTCCGTAAATCAGAGCAGTGACGGTAAGGGCGAGGATGGCGAGCGCGCGCCGCGGAATGCCAGTGCCCTGCTGCGATAGCCGGCGCCAGACCGGTGAGAGCGCGAGGGCGATGACGACGAGCAAACCCAGAAAGGCCTGGGCGAGGCAGGCGTGGAAAATACCGATCTGATCCTTGAGCAGCGTGACCCGCAAGCCGCCGAGGATCCCCTGGAGAATGACTGCGCCTAACGACACCCAGCCGAGCGTCTTGATCCAGCGTTCCACTTTGGAAAAGGCGAGCCAGAACGCCAGGATAATGCTGAGAAACCCGATCCCGGAAGCGAGCAGGCGGTGGGTGTGCTCAAAGAAAATCCCGCCGACCCATTGCGAGACGGGGAAGAAAAACATGTTGTAGCCGAAAGTCGTCGGCCAATCGGGCACGGCCAGTCCCACGCCCTTGCTCGTGACCATGCCCCCGCTGCAAATGAGCAGAAGTGTCGCTCCGGCCAGGAACCAGGCAAAGCGATGGAGGAACGGATTCGTTTCTGCGGCGGGCGTGCGCATCGATGTGGGTTGAATCCGGCGCGGAGCCGGCCCCCTTTCTTATCCGCCGCCCGGGTCCGCTGTTTTTGGCGCGCCCGGCGGTGCCACCGTGCCGGGAGTCGGCCCGACCGGAGGTTCGCCCGGGGGACGCTCTAAGGGAGGCGGCAGGCTTTGGCCGCCGGAAAGTTCGACTCGTTCCTTCAACCACGCTTGATAGTCATCGGGCGTGTCGACCACCACCATTCCCTTCATCGAGTAATGGCCGAGGCCGCAAAGCTGCCCGCACACGACCTCGTAGCTCCCGGTCTTGATCGGCTTAAACCACATCGGAATGATCTGCCCGGGAATGGCGTCCTGCGCGATTCGCATATCGGGCAGGCAAAAGTTGTGGATGACGTCCTTGGAGGAGAGATCAATGATGACATTGCGATCGACCGGGACGTGCAATTCTCCGAGTACCACGAGGTCGTCCTTGGCTGCGGGGTCGGCGCTGTCCAGTCCCACCGCGTTCGAGTTGCTGATCAAATCCACTTCGCGTCGCCCGAAGATCCCATCGGGGCCGGGAAGATGAAAATTCCAGCCAAACTGCTGCCCGACGGCGTGGACGAGGATGGCGTCTTTGTTCTCCGGAAACTCGTTGACCCGTTTCGCCCAGAGAGGAATGGCGAACCCGACGAGCAGGACCGCCTCGATCAGGACGACGGCAAATTCCAGATGCGTCGAAATGCCGCTCGTGACGCCTTCGTGATTCGCCACCGGATTGCGGCTCTTCCGGAAACGCCAGAGGACAAAAATGAAAAAGGCCGACCACCCGACGAAAAGCGCGCCCATGAACCAGTGCGAGAACTCGATAATGTGATCGATCTGGTAGCCGTGCTCGGAAGCGTTCGGCGGCTGTCCGAGAAATTGGTTGATGAGAGCCAGACTAATCATATTTCTCGAGGTCTTCGTCGATCAGTTGTTCGTGCGGTTCCAGCGGCACGCTGGAAAGGCGCCAGAGATGAATGCCGAAAGCGCTGACTCCGGCGAGGACCGACAAAATGGCGCCGAGCATGACCCAGATTGCGACCGCCATGTTGGCCGTGGTCGCGGAATCTTTCGCTCCCATGCAGGTCGCGCAGGCGAGGGCCTGAACGGTCGGCGAAACCAGCAGCACGGTCAGGACGAGAATCAGTTTGGCTTTCATCAGATGAGGCGGAGCCGTTTCATTTTACGCCAGAACCAGCAGCCATAAACGATCAGCCCGACCGCGACCGCGAAGGAGACGACGGCGCCGGAGGTGTAGGCCGAAGTCTGCGCCGACTGGTTCACCCACAGGCACCAGCCACCAATCCCAAGCGCGAGCAGGGTCGAGAAGGTGATGAAAATAATATGAAAACCCTTGAGCGACATATTAGCGAGCCACCGGATCGTACCAGGCGAGGTATGTAAGCCAGAAAAGGCCCAAGACGAAAATAGCGGTGAAAATCAGAATGCGGTAAATCAGTTTTTTCTCCGCCGAGAGGTGCATGAAAATATAAGCCACCAGGCCAGCCTTCAGCGTCGCCACCACCATGGCGACAGCGATATTCGCCGATTGCGAACCGAAATCGAGGTAGGAAAGGAAGACGGTGATACCGGTGAAGACAAGCAAGGTTGCCCCGACCAGGAGATACCCGCGGACGTGTTTGCTGACGTCGTGCGAGTGGGGCGCGTAATGCTCCGTCTCGTGTTCGACCGGCGCTGTCGTTGGCGGATTATTCATCGGTTAGAGCAGATAGAAGAGCGGAAAAACAAAGATCCAGACGAGATCAACAAAGTGCCAGAACAACCCCGCCACCTCAACCCGATTTGCGAGATGCTCCGGGTTCTGCCGGTATAATTTCGACCCGATCGGCAGCCAGAAGTAGATAAAGACGAGGACGCCCCCGAGAACGTGCAGGCCGTGCAGGCCGGTGATCGTGAAATAGGTCGCGAAATAGGTGTTGTGCGAGGGCACGAACATCGTCGCCCGCTCCACGTCCGCCTTGTCGATGTGCGCGATCTTGTCCGTCGCAGGCACATAAAGAAAATGCGGCCGATCCATCTCCGGATTGGTCGGATCGGTGTAAATGGGATCAAGCCCGACTTCGTATTCCTTGATCTTGGGGTCGTGCAGCGCGTCGTGATTATGGAGGTGGCCGGTGATCTCGACCCGGGGCGGGAGGCCCTTGGCGAGGAGATGTTTGTTCCCGAGATATGGCTCGTACTTTTCCAGCGCGCTCGGCTTAATGTAAGCGCCGAAGTGATGGAACTTCTGGGGCCATTCCGCATACAGCTTCACGAACAGGAAGAGGATGCCGCAGAGGATCGTGATCCCCATGTAGATCTTATATTTCGTGAACTGCCGCATCTTCAGCGCGGCCCAGGCCAGCACCACCGTGACCGAGGACGCAATCAGGACGGCGGTGTTCATCGTCCCGACGGGAACGTTGAGCAGGCCGTGCGGCCAATGACCGGGCAGGGCGTCGAGCCGGAGGAAAATGTAGGCGGAGAATAATCCGCCGAAGAGCATCACTTCGGAAGCGAGGAAGAGCCAGATGCCGACTTTGGCGTTCCAAAGGCCGGTATCCGGCCGGGCGGTGACTGTGTACGGAATTTCCATTGCTAAAAATCCCGTTAGTGGCTGAGCGACATGGTCGGCTCGTGCGGCGCCCGTTCGTTAGGCTGGACCGGCTCGGTCTGCATCGTGAAATCCTTTTCCCGGCCCGGCAGGCTGTATTCGTAAGGTCCGCGATACGCGACCGGCGCGGTGGTGAAGTTGCCGTGCGGAGGCGGCGACGGCGCCGTCCACTCCAGGGTGGTCGCTTCCCAGGGGTTGTCGTCCACTTTTTCCCCGCGCTTGATGCTCCAGAAGAAATTAATGATGAACGGAATCTGCGCCAGGCCCATGATCCACGCCGCCCACGAGATCGGGGTGTTCCATTCGAAACCGCTCAAGCCCCAGACCTTCTCCGAGGCCAGGGTCCAGCCTTGGCCGCCGTCGTACCAGCGTCGATGCATCCCGATCATGCCCTGCAGAAACATGGGCAGAAAGATGGCGTTCATGCAGACGAGCGAGGGCCAGAAATGCACCTTCCCCCAGAAGTCGTTCATCTTTCTCCCTGTCGCCTTTGGAAACCAATAATAAATCCCCGCAAAGACGGCGAAGATCGTCCCCGGCGCCACGATGTAGTGGAAATGCGCGATCACGTAATAAGTGTCGTGCAGGTAAAGATCGGCGCTGTTAAAGGCCAGCGGAATGCCCGTTAGGCCGCCGATGCCAAACATCGGCAGGAAGGCCGTCGCGAAAAGCATCGGGACGGTAAATCGAATCGAACCGCCCCAGAGCGAGATGAAAAACGCGCTCAAAATGATGACCGACGGGATCGAAATGATCATCGTCGTCGTCTGGAAAAACGCGCTCACCACCGTGCCCATGCCGGTCAGCCACATGTGGTGGGCCCAGACGATAAAGGAGAGGAAACCGAGCACCAGCGCCGCCAGGACGAGGGACTTGTAACCCCAGAGCGGCTTGCGCGTGTTGTTCGCGATGATCTCCGCGACAATGCCCATGCCCGGCAGAATCAGCACGTAAACCTCCGGGTGCCCGAGGAACCAAAAGAGATGCTGCCAGAGCAGCGGACTACCGCCACCGCTGACCGAGACCGCCGCGCCGTTCACGACCAACCCGCTCGGCAGGAAAAAGCTCGTACCCGCCATGCGATCCATCAGCTGCATCACGATGGCCGATTCGAGCGGCGGGAAAGCGAGGAGCAGAAGGAAGGCGGTGACAAACTGCGCCCAAACGAAGAAAGGCAGCCGCATCCAGGTCATCCCCTTGGCCCGCAGCTGAATGATCGTCGCGATAAAATTCACCGCTCCGAGGAGCGACGAAGTGATCAGCATGATAAACGCGATCAGCCAGAGCGTCTGGCCGTTCCAGATCGGGTGATACCCCGGCCCCTTGTCGGCGATATCTGCCAGCGGGGTGTAAGCAGTCCAGCCGCTCTTGGCCGCGCCGCCCGGGACAAAAAAGCTCACCAGCATGATGATGCCGCCGACGAGAAACGCCTGGTAGCTCGCCATGTTGATCTTCGGGAAGGTCATGTCCGGCGCGCCGATCTGGAGGGGGACGACGAAATTACCGAAGGCGGCGAAAGCGATCGGCACGATCCCGAGGAAGATCATGATCGTGCCGTGCATCGCGCCTAACGAGTTGTAAAATTCCGGCGTCATCACGCCATTGGTCATGCTCCCCGGCCCGAGCATGCGCTCGATCAGGTTACCGACGACCGGCAGCACTTTGCCCGGGTAGGCCAGTTGCCAGCGCATCAGCATCATCAGGCAGAAGCCCATGAAGAGAAAAATCAGCCCGGTGATCAGGTACTGCAGGCCGATCACCTTGTGATCGGTCGAAAAAACGTACTTCTTCCAGAAACCGAGTTCGTGGTGCCCGTGCTCGTCGTGGTGATGATGCGGATCCTGACCAGCGTGCGAGACCGAAGAAGAAGCGTCCATAATAGCGAAACTGACAGTCAGTATCGGGCGAAACTTTTCAAGTGGAAAGACACAATATTAGTTCCGCCTTTGGCGCTGCCGCCGGACGCATCTTTCGCCGCCCTCGCGATCGCGGAAAGATTTCCAGAGACTCCTCTTTCTCGACAAGCCACAGAAAAAAATCCTCGACGCACCGGGGGAAGATCCCGAAAAATGCCGCGATTGCCTGGGGAGGCAATCTCGTTACGGATTCGATGAGAGCTTTTCCCTTCCCGTCTGCCCGGCCCGGGAGAGATCTCGCTACAGCATTTCCGTTTCCTGGCGGGCTCCGTTCGATCATCGGGCAAATCGCGGCGATTTTCCTGCTCATCCTCCCGCTGCAGGAAGCCCGCGCCCAGTCCGATGTCGATAGCTTTAATCCCGGCGCAAACACCATTGTCCGCAATTTCGCCGTGCAAACGGACGGCCGGATTGTGGTCAGCGGAGATTTCACGACCCTGGGCGGTGGCGGCGTCGGCACCATCACCCGCAATTTCATCGGACGCCTGAACGGAGACGGCACCCTCGACCTGAGCTACAACCCGGGGGCGAACGACAAAATCCTCGCCATGGCGCTGCAACGCGACGGCAAAATTCTAGTCGGGGGGTTCTTCACCAGGATCGGCGGGGGCGGCCTGGGCACGACCCCGCGCAACTTCATCGCGCGGCTCAACCAGGACGGGACCGTCGATGACACATTTGATCCCGGCTCGGACGGGTTCATCTACGCGCTGACGGTGCAACCTAATGACAATATCCTCGTCGGAGGCGGTTTCAGCATGATCGGTGGTGGCGGGAGCGGCAATACCCCGCGCGACAAGATCGCGCGCCTTGCCCCCGACGGCGCGGTGGAGGGTGAATTCGATCCCGGCGCGGACGGCGACGTCTACGCCCTCGTCATGCAGGCCGATTCAAAAATCCTTGTCGGGGGAAATTTCACTACCCTCGGTGGCGGCATTGTGCCCGCCGGACGCGTTGGGCTCGGACGGCTGAATCCCGATGGAACGATTGACGACGTGTTTAATCCCGGGGCAAATCACTTCGTCCAAGTCCTGGCCGAGCAGGTCGACGGGAGGATTTTGGTCGGAGGAAATTTCACCACCCTGGGCGGCGGCGGAACGGGCAATAATCCGCGAAACTTTATCGGCCGACTGGAAGCAAACGGGGCGATTGACCTCAATTTCAATCCAGGAGCAAACGGTCTGATTCGCGCCCTCACCATTCAGAAGGACGCAACCATCCTGGTCGGCGGAGAATTCACCACGCTTGGCGGCGGGGGCGTCGGCACCGTCCCGCGCAGCAAACTCGGACGACTCACGCCCGCTGGCACCGTGGACCCCAATTTTGATCCCGGGGCAAACGGCCCCGTTTACGGGTTTGCGGTGCAGCCGGACGACAAGATTCTGATCGGGGGAAATTTTACCACGCTCGGTGGCGGCGGCATGGGCATAAGCCCGCGCAACGCCCTCGGCCGGCTCGGCGCGCCGGCCCCGCCGGTCATCGTCAGCCCGCTCAATGCCTCTGCGACTGCGAACCTCTCTTTCAGCTACCAGTTTGAAGCCCGCGACGCCACCTCGCTGGAGGTGGTTGGCTTGCCCGACGGCCTCATCTTCGATCCAGCCCTTCGCGCCATCGTCGGCAATCCCGGCCCGGAGGGGACCTTTCAGGTTAGCCTGATCGCGATCAACGCAGTTGGCTCCACCACGGAGACACTTTTCCTTAACATTCAGCCCTTCCCAGCCGCGGGTCCGGTCATTAGCAGTGTCACCAGCGCGACTGGCCGGACCGGGAGTCCTTTCCGTTTTCAGGTCATCACCGTCGGCGGCTCCTCTGGCGTGCGCCTTAGCGCGACGGATCTGCCGTCCGGCCTGACTGTCGATCCCGTAACCGGCGAAATCTTAGGGATAGTTACCGTGGACGGCAGTTACTTGGTCACGCTCTCGGCGACCGACACGGGCATAACGAACACAGCCACTCTCCAGCTCACCTTCACCTCGGATCTGACCATTCCCGTTATCGTTAGTCCGAATAGTGCCTTTCTTTTTCCTGCACTGGATTTTAGTTATGCGATCGACGCTCCTACGCAGGGCGCCACTGACCCTGTCACCTACGCGGTGATTGGTTCGCTGCCCGGGGGACTGGCTCTGGATTCGGTCGATGGCGTCATCTCCGGCATCCCACAAGTCAACCGGGGCTCACAACCCGCGCCCGGGCTGGCTGGCGGAGTGGTAAGTAACGTGCAGGTTTTCGCCTGCAACTCGAGCGGGTGCGCCGCCCAGGGACTCTTCTTTCTCTATCCGACGGGCGCCGCGAATATTTCTACCCGACTGAGGGTCGGGTCCGGTGATGACGTCCTGATCGGGGGATTTATCACTCAGGGGAATGCGCCGATGCAACTGGTTGTTCGCGGTATTGGAGCGTCGCTCCCGGTGACAGGGTTTCTGGCGGATCCATTCCTGGAATTGCACAGTGGCCCCGATACGATCGCGAGTAATAATAACTGGAAAGTCAACCTTTCCGGCGGCAGTCAGGAGTTAGCGATTCAGAATACCGGGCTGGCACCGACGAATGACCTCGAGTCAGCCATCCTCGGCGTCTTGGATGCCGGAGCCTATACCGCGATCCTGCAGGGCAATAGCAATGGGACAGGAGTCGGCCTGGTCGAGGTTTATAATCTTGGCGCGGCCAGCATGGACGTCTCGAGTGAGGCACACCTGGCCAATATCTCGACCCGGGGCAAGGTCCAAACCGGCGACAACGTCATGATCGGAGGTTTCATCAACCAGGGATCGGTTCCAATCAAAGTGCTGATCCGAGGAATCGGCCCGGCACTCACGGATTTTGGAGTCGTCGGAGCGCTGGCCAATCCGGTTGTGGAACTGCACAAGGCGGATGGAACCGTCGTGATTAACGATGATTGGAAAGCGACCCAAGAAACGGAAATCACGGCGACAGAGCTCGCTCCGGGCGACAACCTGGAGTCCGCGATTCTGTTCACTCTCCCGGTTGGACTGGGTGCTTACACCGCGATCGTGAGTGGGGCCGGCGGCACGACCGGGGTCGGACTTGTGGAAGCTTATTTTGGTGACCCTTGCCTCGGCGCATCCTGTCCTTGATCCATCCAATCGCAGGCGGCAAAAAATGGGATCGCACGTCGTGAAATTAGTATTGACAGAATAGAGAAGAATCCGCTGAATCGCGCTCGATTACGTCACCGACGTTTCAACGAATCTCCCCCTTCGGGCGGAAGTGAGCCCGGGGAACTGGACCTGCGCTGAGATTGCCGCTTGCCGCGATCGCCAGATCCAACTTCAACCCCGAAGCAGCCGAAATGAAACGAATCCGGTTTCGCAGCGCAGCGTTAGCTCCCGCTTTCGCGGGAGAGCGAACAAACGCTAACCCGGCCTTCCAGCGGCAGGCTCGGTCTCACTCCGGAAACCCCCCTTTTCAATTCATTTCATGGACTGCGCTAACAACCCAAATGCAATGAATGCTTCAATTCAGACTCCTGTCTTCCTCCGACTGGCGCTGGCCAGTTTGTGCTTCTGCTTGACGGCTTTTAACGCCGCTCGAGCGGCCTCGATCGCGCTCGATCCCACCTTTAGCCCGCCGTTCTTTGCGGCGCCGGATTACGGGTCGCGAGTGACTCTCCTGCCCGACGGTAGTTACACGATACACTTCAACATCGATGCCCTGAGCGACCGACCGGCGGGCGCAATCATAAAATTCCTGGCCGACGGCACGTTCGACACGTCGTTTAACTTCAGCAGCGACTATGATTTCGTCGGGGCAGCGGCCACACTTTCCGATGGCCGGCTGATCGTCGCCGCGCGGAAGGATGTTTATGGGATGAGTGAATTTGCACAGCATCTTCTCCGCTTGAACACGGATGGCTCCATCGATCCGACCTTTAACTCCGCCGACGCCACGATCACGCTGCCCGCCAATCCTTCTCTAGACACGTTTGACGTCCAGGTCAGAATGATCGTCATCCAACCCGACGGCAAGATTCTGCTGACGGGATTCTTTGGTGCTTTCGGTGGGTCTGCCCATCCAGGAATCGCACGACTGTTGACGGACGGAACACTCGACCCCGGTTTTGCACCGATAACGCTTCAGTTCGATCCCGGTGCAGTCGAACAAGGACTTTGGGCCAAGCCTGCGATTCAGACAGATGGCAAGATTTTGATTGCCGGAGATTTTAGCGGGCTAAATGGCGTAGCAGCCCCTGGCGTGGCACGGCTGAACTCCGATGGAACCCTGGATGGGGCATTCAACGCCACCGGCTTTACGCGATCGGCCTTCAACGTGCCCATCCGCGGAGTCGTCGTTCAGACCGATGGAAAAATCATCATTGGCGGCAAATTCAATGTCACCGGTGGCGCACAAGGCGTGCCGCTCGTTCGCCTTAACGGTAACGGGAGCCTCGACCCGACCTATGTTTATCCTGTGATTAACTTCAATCGAATCCGCGACCTGATTCTGCAGCCCGATGGCAAGCCGATCGCGATCAGCACTTCGGTTTATCGTTTCAATCTCGATGGCTCGGTGGACTCGACATTTAGCCAGCCGCTTCTTGTCGATACAAACCCTTTCCAGAACCCCGAGGGTTTTTCCCTCAACCTCCATTCGGACGGCCGGATTCTGATCGGCGGTTTGTTCAATCAGGTGGTAAACTCGACGGGATCCAACGTTCCGAGGTGGTGTGTCGCCCGCTTCAATTCCGACGGCACGCTCGATACGACCCACGCCACCTTCCACGAGACGGCATCGAAAACGAGCCCCACCGGTTTCGCGCGCCAGTTCGATGGCACCACCCTGATCACAGCTGAATTCCGCGGCGAGTCGACCCTTGCCCCGGCCTTTCCGCACAGTTTTGGACGGCTGTTTGCTGACGGTACTCTCGATTCGATTTTTGATCCGCTCGGGTCGTTGCATGAAGAAACCGCTACGGCTTTGGGATTCGTTCTTCTGCCCGATGGAAACATTTTTGCGTTCGCAAACGACGACGACGATGACATGAGCTTCGGTTACGGCGTCCTTCTGCCCGATGGGAGGCTGGCTGATCCCAATTACGAGGGCGACGATAGTGTGGTTTTTTCCAGTGCCCACCCGCAAGCCGATAGCAGGGTGCTGGTGTCCAGCTCCGACGCGCAAAGTGTGATTGATAATAGGCAGCTCCAGCGGATCAACACCGACGGATCACTCGATAGCTCGTTTCAACTGGACCCGAGCATTCTCGCTAACACCGTCGAGCGCGATGGGATCGGGGTGATCACAAACATGGGGGTGGGCGACAGGGTTGTCATGGTCGCAGCGGACGACAGTATCCTGTTTAGTTATCTTGCGGTTGATAGCACCTTTCGGCTCGTGCGCCTGACCCCCGATGGCGCGATCGATCCGACGTTTGCTGCCGCCACGATTCCAGCGACCACCTTGCCTTTCTTTGCCGAAACGACTTCGGACGGGGCTGTCCCCGCGCTGCAACCGCTCTCTCCGGGTTTCACCGACGCGCTTCCACTCACGGGAGGGAAAATCGTCGTCACCGGAGATTTTGCCAGTTACGCTGGTGCCAACGCTCATGGCATCGTTAGGCTAAATGCCAACGGAACGGTCGACGCTTCCTTCCAGGCCGGGGGCGGCGCGCAATGGACCCAAACGACCGAGACATCGACGCATCGCCCTAGCATCGATAACATTGAACTCGAGAACGACGGAAAGTTTCTCATCACCGGAACCTTTGAGGCTTTTAATGGCGTCGCGGCCCCGGGGATCGCCAGCCTGAATGCCAACGGGTCGCGCTTTGAATCCCTCGGGCGAATCGCCAGCCGGACGAAATTTGATGGCTTTGGCTCTCGCGCTGTGCTCGCGCGTCAACCGGACGGTTCGTTTCTTCTCAGTGGTCCGTATGTTCTACCCGGCCAAACGGCGTCACCATCCTTCATCCACATCAACAGCTTCGGCGGAGTGCCGATTATCGGCAGTCCTCTTATCGCCCGCGGCTTCGTCGGGCTTTCGTTTTTCTATCACACTGTCGCCAGTGGACAGCCGACGAGCTACAGCGCCACCGGTTTGCCCAATGGATTGACGATCGATCCACAAACGGGCGTCATCTCCGGTAACGCAACGGAGGTCGGGACCTTTACGGTCGACATTGCAGTCACCAACGCAGAAGGCACCGTCCATGGTTTCCTCATCCTCGATATTCTCATTCCTCCTCCGCCTGTAATTATCAGTCCTCTGACTGCGTCGGGCACCGTTGGGTTACCGTTCAGCTATCAGTTCGAGGCCGAGAATGCCGCCTCTCTGGCGGTCACCGATTTGCCCGCGGGCTTAACCTTCGATCCCGCGCTTCGTGCCATAGTTGGCCAACCTATAAATGAAGGGACTTTCCAATTAGGACTTAGCGCATCAAACGCCGGCGGTACTGTCAACGCCACCCTCACCCTGACCTTCGAACCACTTCCCCTCGCGGGACCGGTCATCATGAGCATCACGAGCGCGACTGGGCGGACTGGAAGGCCGTTTAAATTCCAAGTGTCGACAAGTGGCGGAACCTCTGCGTCGCGTATCAGCGCCACCGGCCTGCCGGCCGGGTTGAACATTGATCCGGTAACGGGAGAAATCTCCGGCACGACCACCGCGGCGGGAAGTTTCCTGGTGACACTTACCTCGACCGAGGCGGGCAACACAAGTACTGCAACGCTGCAATTGACCTTTACGGACGATTCAGCAGTGCCGGTGATTGTGAGTCCAAATAGTGCCTTTCTCTTTCCCAATCTCAATTTTAGCTACACGATCAAGGCGCCGACCTCAGATCCGTCGGATCTTGTTGCATACTCCGTTGTCGGTCAGTTGCCGTTAGGATTGGATTTGAACTCGACAACTGGTGTGATTTCCGGGATACCGCTACTCACTCGCGCCTCGCCGCCCGTGCCGTCGCTCTCCGGTGGAATCATCTCAAACGTGCAGGTCTTTGCCTGCAATTCGAAAGGTTGCGCCGCGCAAAGTATCTTCTTTCTCCAGCCAACCGGGGCCGCCAACATCTCGACCCGCCTCAGTGTCGGCACCGGTGACAACGTGCTGATCGGCGGATTTATTACTCAAGGCAATGCGCCGATGCAATTAGTGATCCGCGGGATTGGGCCCTCGCTTCCAGTGGCGGGCCCGCTCGCCAATCCCTACCTGGAGCTGCATAACGGCTCAGCCTCGATCGCAAGCAACGATAACTGGAAGGATAACTTGGCGGGCGGCAGTCAGGAGGTGGCGATCGCGAACTCCGGGCTTATGCCGGCGAACAGTTTTGAGTCAGCAATCCTGGGTGTTTTAGAGGCCGGTGCCTACACCGCGATCTTGCAAGGAAACAACAGCGGCACCGGAGTGGGCTTGGTTGAAGTCTACAACATCGGTGCGGCAAGCATGGATATATCAAGCGAGGCGCACCTGGCTAACATCTCGACTCGGGGCAAGGTCCAAACCGGCGACAACGTCATGATCGGAGGTTTCATCAACCAAGGATCGGTTCCAATCAAAGTGCTGATCCGAGGAATCGGCCCGGCACTCACGGATTTTGGACTCGTCGGAGCGCTGGCCAATCCGGTTGTGGAACTGCACAAGGCGGATGGAAGCGTGGTGGTTAACGATAATTGGAAAGCGAGCCAGGAAGGCGAGATCATGGCGACAGGTCTGGCGCCGAGTGACAATCTGGAATCCGCGATTCTTCTCACTCTTCCCGTGGGGGAGGGTGCCTACACCGCGATCGTGAGTGGAGCCGGCGGTACGAGCGGAGTCGGCTTGGTCGAGGCTTATTTCGGCAATCCCTGCCTGGGAACGTCCTGTCCGTGATCGAAATCAGACGGCGCCGTTGCAAATAGAGATCGACCTTTCGTCCGATCTTCCTCAGGCTGGCGACTTTGCTGGGGTAGCCGGCCGTCGCGATGACCCGCCGGATCGCGGCGAAAAGCGCACCATGTCGCCAGGAATAAGAAATCGCCGATTATGGACCTTGCTTCTCGTCCTGTGCATCGGAGGTCTGCCTGCGGGCGGCGCGGAGAGGCCGGAGGCAGCGGAGATTTTCTCGGTCGAGAATTCCGTCGAGACAGCGGGTCCTTCCGCGGCCTGGCAACCGGCCGCTGTCGGACAGAAACTGGCCTTGCACGACCGGGTGCGCACGGGCGAGGACAGCCGCGCGGCGGTGCGCCTGAGCGATCTGAGCATCCTGCGCCTGGACGAGCTCACGGAAGCGGAAATCTTGCCGCCTCCGGAAGCTGCCGCCAAGCCGACGGTGGATTTGAAAGAAGGCACCGCCTATTTTTTCAGCCGGGAAAAATCACGCGAGATCAACATCCGAACTCCTGCTGCCAACGGCGGGATCCGCGGGACGGAGTTTGTTGTGACCGTGGCGGCTGACGGCGCGACCAGCTTCACCATGATCGACGGCGAGGTTGTCACCTCCAACGAAAGCGGCTCGCTCGTCATCAGGAGCGGCGAACGCGCGCAGATAAAACCGCGCGGCAAGCCGGCGAAAGACGTGGTCAGCAACGCGATCGATTTCGCCCAGTGGTGCTTTTATTATCCGGGTGTCCTTAGCTCGAAAGAAGTGAGCGCTGCACTTAAGGAACGCGAAGAGGTGCAAGCTTCGCTCTCCGCCTACCGCGAAGGCGACCTGCTCAACGCGCTGCAACATTACCCCGCCGGACGGGCGCCCGTTTCGCCGGAAGAAAAGATTTATCGTGCAGGCCTACTTTTGACTGCCGGCCAGGTCGACAAAGCGGAAGCCCTGCTTGAAGAACTCGACAAGAATGTTCCAAACCGGCAGGCGATCGTCACTCTCATCGCGGCGATCACACTCAGGGAGAGCAATGGTGCGCGCCCGCCGCAGACCGCGAGTGAGTGGATGGCGCAGTCCTATTATCTCCAATCGCAAAACCACCTCATCGGTGCTCTGCAGGCAGCGCAACGTGCCACGGCCATTGATCCCGACTTTGGCTTCGGCTGGACACGGGTAGCCGAGTTGGAATTTAACCAGGATCACGCGCCTCAGGCGAAGAAGGCGCTGGAGAAAGCTCTGAGCCTGGCGCCGCGCAATCCTGCCGCACACGCCTTGCGCGGATCCATCTTGAGTGCGGAAGGCAAGTTGGATGATGCGAAGGATTCTTTCGAACGAGCGATGGCTCTCGAGAGCGCGTTGGGTGATGCCTGGTTTGGCCGCGGCCAGTGTCTGATTCGCCAGGGCGAGGTCACGGCCGGCCAGCGCGATATCCTCACCGCGGCGGCGCTGGAACCAAATCGCGCGAAATTCCGCAAGTCTCTGGAGGAAACGTTAGGCAAGGCCAACCGCAACCCGCCGACGCGAAGTAAAACTCGCTCGCGCTCCGAGACGCCGAAAAGTTCTAAGCCCCGGACGGAGCCGGCGCGCCGTCCAGACAATCCGGACACACCGGAACGGGTATATCCGGGCCGCATCCCCGGCTCCGGAATTAATATTTATCCGACCCGTGATCCACGTCCGAGACCAACTGCCCGCCCGCGGCCCACTCGGGCGGAAAAGACTCCGCGCCCCAAGCCAACTAGAGAATCCACACCGCGTCGTCGCGATGGAGGTGTGCGGTCAACTCCGCCGCCCCGAGGCCGCGTTATCGATAGCGTTCCGGCGGGCCAGGATTCAACCAAAGGGAGAAAGAAAAAGCCATCGGCCAGGCAGTCGCCGACTCCCCAGTGAGGAAAAGCTCTCGCAACCCGGGAGTGCCGCTCCCCATTAAAGCATCGACGCCATTGGTCCATCTCCGGCAAGATTGCCGCTCGGAAGGAGCCGACTTCTGATATGTCGCCACTTGCCGCGAGAGAACGCATCATTTGGAAAGACGTTAGGCCGACTGCATTACTCGTGGTTACGGCCATTTTTCTGGGCGTGTCGTTTCCTCGTCAGGCGAGTGCGCAGAATGCCGGCGCTCCGGATTCCGCCGAGATCATCTCGAAGGAAAACTCGGTCGACACTGCCCGGCCGTCGGTCGCGTGGCGCCCGGCGACCGTCGGTCAAAAGCTCATCTGGCATGAACGGCTCCGCACCGGAGAAGATAGCCGCGCCGCCGTCCGCCTGAGCGATGCCAGCGTCATGCAGGTGGATGAGTTGACCGAGACCGAGATTCTCCCACCGACCACCGCCGGCGCCAAACCGACGGTCGACCTGCAACAAGGCGCCGGCTACTTCTTCAGCCGCGAGAAGTCGCGCGAGATCAATGTCAAAACTCCGGCGGCCAATGGAGCTATCCGCGGGACGGAGTTTGTCGTCCGCGTGGCCGCAAATGGTCATAGCACTTTCACGATGCTCGACGGCGAGGTCGAGGTCGCAAACGCGCACGGCTCCGTCGTGGTGCGAACCGGAGAGCGCGCGGAGGTGGATCCGGGCGGCAAGCCGACCAAGACGGCGGTCATCATGACCGTGAACGTGATCCAGTGGTGTCTCTATTATCCCGGTGTTCTCAGTCTAAGTGATTTGACGCTGTCTTCGGAGACTCGAACGGCCTTGCGCGCATCGCTTGCCGCGTACGAGGAGGGCGACTTGTTGCGCGCCCTCGAGACTTACCCTCCTCACAGAACGCCCGCTTCGTCCGCGGAAAAAACTTATCGCGCCGGCTTGTATCTGGTCGTCGGCCAGGTCGAGAAATCCAAACGATTGTGGCGCGAGTTAAGTCCGGATGCGCCGGGAAGGTCGGCGCTTTCCATCTTGATCGCTGCCGTGACCCTGCAGACAAAGCCGGGTGATAGACAGCCCGCCAGCGCCAGCGAGTGGGTCGCGGAGTCTTACTACCGGCAATCGAAAAGCGATCTCACCGGTGCCTTGGAAGCAGCCCGGCGGGCGACCGTGATGCATCCAGAATTTGGTTTCGCCTGGACCCGCGTGGCGGAGCTTGAATTTAGTTTTGGCCGCGTTCCGCGGGCGAAGGAAGCGCTCGCCCGAGGCTTGAGGCTGACGCCGCGCAACCCTGCCGCGCACGCCTTGCGCGGGTTCCTGCTCAGCGCAGAGAACGACATCAACGCGGCCCGGGAATCATTCGAGAAAGCGATCGCTTTGGATAGCGCGCTCGGCAACGCCTGGCTCGGGCGCGGGCTCTGTTTGATTCGACAGGGACATGCCGAGGAAGGTCGACGCGACCTTCAGGCCGCCGCGGCCTTGGAGCCAAACCGCGCCATTTTCCACAGTTATCTTGGTAAGGCTTTCAGTAACGCCGGCGATGAAGCCCGGGCACGAAAAGATCTCGACCGCGCCAGGCGACTGGACGCGCGCGATCCCACGCCGTGGATCTATTCCGCCATCCAGAACCGCCAGGACAACCGGATTAACGAGGCCGTCCGCGACTTGGAGAAGTCAATCGAACTAAACGACAACCGGCGGGTTTATCGCTCACAATTTTTGCTCGACCAGGACCGCGCCGTTCGCAGCGCCAACCTTGCGGCAATCTATCAGGACAACGGGATGGATGACTTGAGTGTGCGTGAAGCAACGCGCGGGGTCGATGCCGACTACTCCAACGCCTCGGCGCACCTTTTCCTGGCCAACAGTTACAACGCCTTGCGCGACCCGAAGCGAATCAACCTCCGCTATGAGACACCCTGGTTTAACGAACTCCTGCTGGCGAACCTTCTCTCACCCGTCGGCGGCGGGCCGCTCTCCCAGTTCGTTTCCGAACAGGAATACTCAAAATTATTCGAAGCGAATCGCTTTGGGATCAGTTCGACCTCGACTTACCTCAGCACCGGCGAAATACGCGAGACCGCCTCGCAGTTCGGAATCTTCGACAATGTCAGCTACTCGCTCGATACCGAGTTTCAGTACGATAACGGGCGACGGCCGAATAACGAGATCACGCGCTCGGAATCCTACGCCCAGGCCAAGATCCAGATAACTCCGCAGGACAGCATCTTCTTCCAGACGAAGTATCAGGACACACGCCAGGGAGATTTGCTTCAACGCTACGATCAAACCCAGGCCGAGCCCGGAGCGCACTTCCGCGAGCTGCAACAGCCCGCCATCGTTTTGGTGGGTTATCATCACCAGTGGGCGCCCGGGGTAGATACGCTTCTGCTGGCTGGGAGGCTGGCGGACGAGATATCTTTCACTGATCTCAATCGGGCCGCCGATGTGGCGCGGTTCCTCGATCCCGCGGAAAGAAATCCTCCTAATATAAGTCGCTCCCTAATTATCCCGCGCGACGCCACCGGCGCCGTCACGCTTTCTCCCTTTCCGCTCCCGCTCGATCTTCGCTATCACAGCGCCTTTACCACTTACACTGGGGAGCTGAACCAAATCTGGGAAACCGAACGCAATACCCTCATTTTCGGCGCCCGCTTTCAGTCCGGTGAATTCCACACCAGCAATCGTTTGGATAACCCGCCCGGGTTTGCGGTGAACTTCTTCGACATGCCACCGGCCGCCCAGGATTTTAGCACCAGCCTGGAACGACAGAGCTTTTATCTCTACGACACTTGGCGGCCCCTGCCCAACCTTTCGGTCACCGGTGGGATCAGCTACGACCACCTGAGTTTTCCGGCGAACTACCGCAACGCGCCCATTATCGATTCCGAGAGCTCGCGCTCGCAAGTCTCACCCAAGGCCGGCGTGACCTGGAACCCGGTCGGCAACCTTGTCCTGCGCGCAGCCTACACCCAATCGTTAGGCGGGGTCAGCTTCGATGAAAGCGTGCAGCTCGAGCCAAACCAGGTGGCGGGCTTTAACCAGGTCTTCCGCAGTATCATCTCGGAGTCGCTCGTCGGCTCGGTCGCTGCTCCTGAGTATGAAAACGCTGGCTTGCTGGTGGAGGAGAAGTTTGCTTCCGGCACCTATCTCGCGGCCCAGGCCTTCCTGCTTCGCGCCGATGTCTCGCGGCGCATCGGAACCTTCGACGCCTTGATCGAAAATGGCCGTATCACCCCTCCGATCGTCGCCTCTTCCACACTTGGAGCGACTGCATTACGAGGAACAGAATCTTTTGTTTACCGTGAATCAACTGATTGGTGACCGTTGGTCCATCGGTGGCAGATATCAGTTTTCGTTTTCCAATCTCGAACGAGTCCTTCCTGAAATCCCGACCTCCCTGTTCGCTCTCGCCGATGCCCGCCAGAAAGCGACACTCCATCAGGCTCAGCTATTCGCGATTTACAATCATCCCTCCGGCTTGTTTGGGCGGCTGGAAGGCTACTGGGCGCAGCAAAGTAATCTCCAACCCACCGGCAGACCGGGCGTGGCCGGCGACGGCGTGGCGGATATCCCGGGAGATGAGATCTTCCAGCTCAACGCCTACGTCGGATACCGTTTCCGCCGCAACTATGGCGACGTGACTCTCGGTTTTCTCGACATCAACGACCAGGATTATAAACTGAATCCGCTCAACTATTACAACGAACTGCCGCGAGAACGAACCTTCGTCGCTCGGGTGCGGCTGAACTTCTAGGGACCGCTCGCAGGTCTGGAAATTCTGTGAGAGCAAAAGGCGAGAGCGACTGAGCCAATGCAGATGCGTCAATCCAGGAACCTGATCCGTTTCCTAACGATGGCGGCAGGTGCTGTCCTGGCCGTTCTGCTCGGACTGGCCTGCCTGCGCTACTCCTTTGGCGAGCCATTGGTCCGATTGAGTTATGACCTGCCGTTTCTCTGGCGTAGCACGCTCGCCACCAACGAGGTCGTGCTGGTTTATATCGACGAGTCTTCCGCGAAGCAGTTGAACCAGCCGCTGGACGACGTCTGGAATCGCGCCCTCCATGCACCGCTCCTGGATCGTCTGACTGAAGACAAGGCGCGCCTCGTCTTTTACGACATCGTCTTCGACCAACCAGCCCGCGATCCTGCGGCCGACACCGCCTTTGCAGAGTCGATGCGTCGTAACGGGAAAGTGATTCTGGGTGCGGCGCTCGACATTAAGGAGCGGCAGGGAGTCAGGACCGAAAGCATTTCGGCGCCGATAAGGCTGTTGCGCAAATCCGCCGCCGGTTGGGGTCTGCTCGCTTTCCGCCCGGTCGATCCCGATTACGGAGTGCGACGCATTTACTTCGGCAACAGCGTGCGGTCGAGCGCGACTTGGGAAGCCGCCAAGTTTCTCGGAGCCGAGATAACCCGGGAACCACGAGACATGCTTGGCCCGCGTTGGATAAACTATTATGGCCCGCGGAACACCTTCTCGGCCATAAGCATTGCGCGGGCGATGAGTCGCGACGGAGTTCCCTCCGGTTATTTTCAAGACAAGATCGTCCTGATTGGTGGGCAGTTCGCGCTCGGTGGGCAAAAAGTCGATCGGGACGAGTTTGCCACGCCCTATTCGCGCCTGGCCACGTCCTCCGCGAGTTCCAACTCCCGCTTTACTCCTGGCGCGGAGATTCATGCCAACATTCTGTTGAATTTATTGCGCGGCGATTGGTTAACGCGCATGACCGCAAGTCGTGAGATCGCCTTGATCGTTTTCATCGGCCTTTTTGCCGGCTTCCTTTCCTTCTATTGGTTCCGTCCCTGGGGCGCGGCGGTGACGGCGGTGCTCATTTCGTTTGCGATTGCTGGCGCGGCCTGCCTTCTCGCCTGGCACGAGCGCGTTTGGTTTGCCTGGCTGATTCCCGCAGCCGTGCAGATCCCGTTCGGTCTCGCCTGGAGCGTGAGCTCTCAATACCTGCTCGAATCCCGCCGCCGCAAGGAGCTGCGCAAAGCCTTCGGTTTCTATCTCTCGCCGCAGATGGCCGATTTGATTGCCGACTCTGATTTCGATCTAACCCCGGGCGGGAAAGTTGTAGAGGCCACCGTAATCTTTACCGACTTGGAGAGTTTCACCACCATCTCCGAAGACTTGGATCCGGCAGAAGTCTCCAAGCTTCTGATCGCCTACTTCGAGCAGACCACGCGTTGTATTCTGGAGAACAAGGGCACGATCATCAAATATGTCGGCGACGCCGTCATGGCGGCGTGGGGCGCGCCGATTGATGAGCCCGAGCACGCGGCGCGCGCGACCGAAGCAGCCTGCGACCTTCGCTGCCTCTCGGAGATCGAAGTGAGGGGGAAAAAATTGCGCACCCGGGTTGGGGTGCACAGCGGCAAGGTGCTGGCGGGGAATCTTGGTTCGTCCTTTCGTTTCGACTACACGATGATCGGAGACACGACCAACTTTGCCTCGCGGCTCGAGTCCTTGAACAAGTATCTCGGGACTCAGGTTCTGATTTCGGAGGCGGTTCGCGCCCAACTCGCTGACGCCTTTATCTCCCGGCGGCTGGGGGAATTCCAAGTCGCCGGCAAGACACATAGCGTGGTCATTCACGAACTTTTTTGCCGTTGCACAGCCGAGAATGGAGAAAGAGCTTGGATCAAAGTCTTCGAAGAAGGGCTGGATGAGTTTCGGAGGGGCGAATTTGCCAATGCCGCCCAGGCGATGAAGCGGACCTGTGAATTGCGGGGCGGTGCGGACGGCCCGGCGGAGTTTTATCTCCGCCGGATCACGAAGTTTTCCAGCGAAGGGACACCTGCCGGGTGGAACGGAGTCATCGAACTCTCCGAGAAATAAGTCAGGCGGTCATGCGGCCACGCAGACCGGCCGCGGCAAGGTCGGCCGCGTGCGGTCCCATGACGCGCTCGAGTAGTTGCGGACCGGTCATGCGGAAGGCGGCATCGTGCGGACAGGCCGCAACGCAAGCCGGCCGAGGCGCGGATAGGTCACCGCCCGCGTCGCAGAGATCGCAGTTAGCTGCCTTCAGATGTCCGGCGATACGGGTCCCCCCAGCGTACTCGAGGTCGGGCACGGCGATCCGATTACGTTCGTTAGGGATCATGAAGATGCTGCCGTAAGGACAATTCTCGGCGCACAAACCACATCCGATGCAGTGGTCTTCAATGACAATCTGGAGGTGCTTTCCCCGATGAATGGAATCGACCGGACATCCGACCATGCAATGTGGATCCGTGCAGGAACGGCAGGAGGTGGCGACGAGAAAATTATCGAGGCGCTTTCCCGCGCGGAGCAGCCGCGGAATTGGTATCCCGTGAGTAGCCGTTCCGTGTTCCTCGACGCAGCCTTTCGTGCAGGCGTCACAGCGCGTGCAGTTATCCAGATCGAGAACAAGGATGCTCTGGCCTTCGTAGAGACCTTGCTCGACGTATTCGTTCAGGACCCGATGGCCTACGGTCGAGCTGTAGAGACGAGCGAGCGATTGCTCCACGATCCTGCGCCGGAGGACATTTGATTTGCGCAGCATCTGCAAAAAATCGGCCCGGCTGAGTTGCGCCAACTCCAATTGATTTAAAGCGGAGCAGGTGGCACTACGGACCCCGGCGGGAAGAACCGAGGACAAATCGTCACCGCCCAAATCGAGCTTATGTTTTAGAGTTCGATCGATTTCCTCCGCCGTTCGTCGCTCATCGTCCAGGGAGAGGGCGAGCAAACCGATCTCGCCCAGGATGGTTCCTGGACCCTTGGTGACTATCTTGGCTTCCTTGCCGTGTTGTTGCACACCGACCCGGACGTGACCGAGGCGAACCAAGTAGAGGTGGTTCGCGGTCTCACCTTCCTTAAAAAGAGTTTGCCCAGCTTGGACGCGGACGAAGTTCACCCGTTCCCGCAGGTAATTAACGATGTCGGCATACTCCTGTGGATCGATGTCGCTGAATAGATCGGTATTCTGCAACGCCAGGTCCAAAGAGCTCTTGCGATACTCGGCTTCGAATCTTTGCCGCTGACTTGGAAGCCGCATAAGCCGATCAAGGACATTGCGCCGGATCTCCCAGACTTCGCCATCTTCGAGCGCAGTGACATTGGCCGTGCGTGGCGTGCCGTTCAGGCAGGCCATTTCCCCGATAATCACATCAGCCGGAGTTCGCTCCCGCTTGATCGGTTTCTGGCGACCAAACCATGACAGGCTCTGTCCCGAGCGCGACTTGGGAAAGACTTTCACCCGGAAACGCCCCGCGCGAATGATAAAAGCTGTGTTACCGGGATCTCCCTGGCGACATAAGACCTGACCCGCTCTAACTCTCCGCCGAATGACCAGTCCGCGTTGCCAAAGCAGGAACTTCGGTGGAATTCCGGCGAAAATAGGGTCGGAAGTCAGTTCTCTCGGTGTCAGCACCTGGGAGGACCGGCCGCGCGAGATGACCCTAACCGCGGCCACGGGCTTAAAGGTGATGGCGCTGGTCGGGCACGAGACCATGCATTCGCCGCATTGCACGCAGGTCGACCGGCCCATGGGGACGTTGAGGTCAAATCCAATCCCGGTGGTCGCACCTTTTCCTGTCCGCCCAATGACATGGTTTTCGCGGACATCATCACAGGCGCGAACACAGCGATCGCACAGAATGCAGGCGCTGTGATCTACGAGGAAAACAGGCGATGATGAGTCCAGGTCACGCCGGCCGGCCAGGGCACGCGCGGGCGGCGGCGGGTCAGACAAGATCTCACGCCGGAAGCGCGACGGATCCGCCCCGCAGCGTTGCGCCATCTGTCCTAGCTCATTGAATTGCGCAAACTCTTGTTCCAGCTCGGGCGGGCTCGCCGGTTTCAAGTGATCCGCCGCCAGCATCTCCGTCACCACCTTCACAGTTTGCCGGACGCGATCGCCATCGGCTCCGGGGGCGTTCATCGTGAAAACCTCCATCCCTTCCTTAACCTGATGCTGACAGGCGGGCAGTAGTTTCCGCTCCGCCGCTCGCTTGCCGCGTTTTTGTCCGTAAATCTGAACGAGACAAAGCCGACAGACCGCCACTGGGTTCATGTGCGGCTGATGACAGAGAACGGGAATAGGAATCTTCTTTTCATCGCCAATCTCTTCGACATAGAGCTTGTGCGCCGCGTCATAGATCGTGGTGTAACGCGGCGTCGTGCGCCCTGCGAGATCGACGACAATGTTGCCATTGGCATCGGTCAGCGGCTCAGCCAGCGGCACCGTTACGGCGACACCGTCAATCTGCAATGTGACCTTCTTCTCGTAATCGGATTCGGTCGGAGAATCGAGCCGGACGAGTTGCCCGTTGATGTCGCGACTGAACAAATCTTCGTCATCGTCACGAACGAAGAGGCCAGCAACAAAATCGGAGGCTTGGGCCATATGCTATGCAGTTTTCTCAGCCGAAGCGGTACCGTTACCCGACAAATGCTTCGCCACGTCTTCCGGGAAAAAGGCCGCGACTGTCTTGAGCGGGATAGGAACCGACCGGCCCAGGCCGCAGATAGACGCTAACTCGATCGCCGTGCCCATCTCCTTGATCAATGGCAGGATTTCACTCTTCCAAACGGCCGCCTGAATCTTGCCATCGAGCAAGTGTGATCCAAGTGAGGCCATCTTCTGTGCGCCCAGCCGGCAGGGGACACATTTGCCGCAAGACTCATTGCGAAAAAACTCCACCGCATTCACGGCCTGCTCCGCCATGTCCCGGCCTTCCGCGTAAACGGTCAGCCCCGCGCCCAGCGCCTGGGTAGGACTTAGAGCACGGAAAAGATTCAGTTCCAACTCGAGATCGAGGAGATCGAGTTCCGACGCGGCCGGATCAAACCCGCGCCGCGCAGCCAAAGCCTGCCAACTCTTGTTATTCGTATGATCACGCGGCAGGCCGTTGCTGGCGGTAAGTCTGGCGGGGAGAAAACCTCCGGAAGGACCCGATGGGGCAAAGCCTTTGAGTTTCCTGTCACCCGCCATCCCGCGACAATATTTTTCGCCGGAGATGAGTTCGCGCAGAGTAAGCCCCATCGGGACTTCGTAAACACCGGGGCGCCGAACGTCGCCCGAGACCGAAAAAATCCGCCGCCCTTTCCAGCCATTCACTCCCTCTTCTGCGTAGGCCTTGCCGCTCTTCAGACAAATGAATGGAACCCAGGCAAAGGTCTCGACATTGCTGACCAGGGTGGGAAGGTCCTCCAAGCCGTTGGTCTCCAGTTTCGGCGGCATGTTTCGCGGCTCGCCCCGCCGATCCGACATCGCCTCGATCAACGCGCTCTGTTCGCCGCAAATGTAGCCTCCCGGACTAACGAACAGAGAAATTGGCAACGACCGCCCGAGCAACATGGCATCCTCGCCGCAGAGCCCGAGCTGTTCCGCGCGCCGGATCTCACGCCGGCAGGCCTCGATTTGTTCGCCGTACTCGTGGCGGATGAAGATGAAACCCTGCGTGGCCTCGGTGATGAGACTGGCCAGGATCACTGCCTCGACGATCAGGTGCGAGGTGCGCAGGAGAAGCTCGCGGTCCTTGAAGGTGCCGGGTTCGCTCTCGTCCCCATTGACCACGATAAAGGCGCGGTCGTCGGACTCACGCTGCCGCGCTTTGCGGACCGCGTCGCGCACATCCTGCCACTTCTGCACCGCGGGAATGCCGGCGCCGCCCAAACCGCGCAGGTCGGCCGCGCGGATTTCGTCGAGCAATAGGTCAGACCAGCCGCCGAGTTCTGGCCCCTTCGCCCAGTCGTTTTCCGTCTGCCAGGCGCGCACGGCGCTGCGAATAGCTGGCTCCATTTCGAAATCGACCCGCAACTGGCGGATCGCCGCCATGCGAAACTTCTCCAGCATGCCCACTGTCCATTCCGGTTTGGCGGACAAGAGCTGCCGCGCCTTGCCTAACGAGGCGTCCCGGGCCGCAAGCGCGGCGCGAACCGCGCGATAATCGGGGGTCTCGCCCTTGTAGGGATCGATCATCGAATCATCGCTGACCAAACTCCAATCGACATCACGGTCCGGAGCGGGAGGATTCCCCTGGAGAGTGGAGGCGACGATCGCCTTTAGTTCCTCGCTCGAGCGCCCGTGATAGTAATGCTCATGCTCCGAGCCCTGTGCGGTCAGGCCGGCGGCGGGTGCGCGGTCACAACGGCCAAGACACGAGGTCCCCTGGACCGCGACCTGTTCGCTCGTGAGCGCATCGAGCTCTTGCAGCATCCGGCCGGACCCGGCGAGGTGACACGACAGATCACGGCAGACCTTCAGGACGACTTTTTTTGGAGGCGTGAGCTGAAAGTGCGGAAAAAAACTGGCCACCGCCTGGAGGCGGTACTGCGGCACCCCGGTCTCTCGCGCATACTCTGCCAGCGCCTCTGGTTTGAGATAACCAAATTGCCGCTGAATGCGGTGCAGGGCCGGCACCAGCAGCGGGGAATAGGAGGTCAGCCGTTCGCCAGCCATACTCCTTCTCCAGGCTCGGGTTCGTTAGGCATGAGCGCCATCATATTATGGAGGGCCTTCCATTGTCGTGCGAAAAGTGGCCAGGTCGGCGGCAAACTTCGCCGGTTGAAAATCAGGACGAACGCGAACGTCCTCGACGAGGGCTTCCAGGGCGGGATTGGGAGTGGTATCGACCGCGCGCGAGAGTCGGTCGAGGGCGAGCACCAGGCGGGCGGCTCGCCGGAAGAGCAGCTCGGGCGGAGCCGCTGGCGCGGCCGTAAATTCCGACTCGGTCGCGGCCAGCGCGCGCAGGATCGTCGCCGCGCGATTATTCCCCCAGGGAATCGCCGCTGCCTTCCGCGCCAGCAGGTCCGCCTGTGCTTGTGCGCGGGCAAAATGGGCGCTGCCCGCCGTCTCGTTAGGCGGATCGATCGCCGGGAGCTGCGCCTGGTTCGCCGTTGTCTTCGCCAGCAACCAGGCGAGGGCATTCCAGCGCGCGATGGCGTCGGGCGCGGGCACTTTGTCATTCGAAAGCGCCCAGCTCATCTCGCGCAAAGCCACCGCCTGCCCGACGAGCCAGGCGCGCGGCCCGCTCGCGGGATCTTCATCGCGCCAGTGCTTCGGTTGCGCGACGGATTGCCCGTCCAGTTCGAAAGTGAGCTCGGGATGACCCGCAGCGAGAAGGTCGGGGTCGAGGTTTTGATGGCAGGCAACGCAGGCGTTGGCCCGCACATACAAATTCCGGAGGTCGTGCATCCCGGCGCCGACCCGGGTGGCGTAGGTCCAATCCGTGCGGGTGTGTCCGCGCAGCCACCGGCCGGCCGCGCCATGACAATTTTCGCAGGAGACGCCTTCGTCGATTTGCGCCGTCTTCGTTAGGCGAGAAGGCGCGACTGATTGCAGCGGGGAATGGCAAACGGTGCAGCGGGCGCTGGTTTGCGCGGCCGGGAGCGCGAGCGTTTCGGCCATCCGTGCCGACCGGGCGGTAACCAAAACCGCGTAGGCCCGGGAGTGAAAATCCTGCTTCACCCAGGTGAGATACTGGCTCCGTTTTTCGCCGGCTCCGCCGTGGCAGCTGGACGATTTGCAGCCGGTCGCGCCGATAAATTGATCGGTCTGAAGCGCGGCCGCGTTTACTTCAGCCGCCGGGCTCCCGGCCAAAAAAAGGGCGACCGCTGCGAACGCATGAAACCGGTAAGATGCGCGCCCGCTCACGTCGCCGACGTTAGCGAAGAGCGCCGACCTAAGACCAGACAATAACGGCCCGCGTTCGCGCCTAACGAATCCAAAGTTCTTCCCAGAAAACGGCGAACGAGTATTCTGGCGGCAGATCCCCGGGAAAATGCAGGAGATGGCCCATGCGAATCCTTAACCGCGCGCACATTCCCTGGTTTCTCTTTGTCCTGCTCGCGACGATCGCGGCGAGCTGGATTTATCTCGGGAATTTTTATCCGGCGCGGTTGCCTTCGGGCCTCGGATTGCCTCCGTCACTCGTGCAGCCGGTCTCGGATCATCGCAGCATCGGCGGCACGCCGGTAGGGTTGTTTTTCGGCGTCGTCTCGTTTGCGATTTTTATCTTTGGCGCACTCCTTAGCCTGCGCAAAAGAGTCGTCCTCTGGCCGATCGGGAGTGTGCAAAGCTGGATGCGCGCCCACATCTGGCTCACCCTTCTCACCATTCCGCTGGTGCTTTTGCATTGCGGCTTTCGGCTCGGCGGGCCGATGACGATGCTGCTCATGGCGCTCTATAGCGTCGTCATGTTGAGCGGCGTCTATGGCCTTTACCTGCAACACCGCATGCCCGGGATCATGCAGGAACGGTTGCCGGTGGAAACGGTTTACGAACAAATTCCGCACATTCGCTCGCAGCTCGTGCTCGCCGCGGAAAAGATGCGCAACTCCCTCCAGCCCGGGGCCCGCCTGAAAGCAGATCCGGGCGCGCTCGCGGTCGACCCGGAATCGGAAGCGGCGCTCGCCACCTTTCTCCAGGATCAAGTCCTGCCCTATCTCCGGGCGCGACGCGGCCGCCGCTATCGGCTGGGCGACCCGGGCTATGGGGACGACACATTCCGGTTCGTTAGGCTGAGCGTGGCGGAAGGGTATCGCGACCGGGTGGAAGAGATCCAGGCGTGGTGCGATCAGCGCCGGCTGCTCGACCTGCAAACCAGCCTTCATCACTGGTTGCACGGCTGGCTTTTCGTCCACGTGCCGGCTTCTTTTCTCCTCCTCCTGCTTACGGCGTGGCACGCCTGCATCACCCTCTTTTATTACTGAGCCGATGGCCGCGCCTCGTCGTACGCAAAAACAGATCGCCGCGAAGTATCGCGGCAATCTCGACCTTTACCGGCGGATCATGCCCTGGCCCCTGGCCCGATTTCTCGTTAGCTTCTTCGCGCTCTCCCTCGGCCTCGCGACGATCATTGTTTATCAAAGACGCGGCGACGAACGGTTCTTTAACCCGGGGAAGCTTTCGAAAAGTCACGCCGCGCTGGTCGACAATTGCGCGAGCTGCCACGACAAATCGTCGCTCACCGATGGCCGCCTGACTCCGATCCAATTCCAGAAAGTGTTGAGCGACCGCTTTCAGCACGGCGTCAGCTTTGCTTCGATCGACCGCAACTGCGCGGACTGTCACTTGCAGCAGGACAAGCGGGACTTCGCCTTCCACGAGCCGAACGTGGTCGAGGATCGTTCCTGCTCCGTCTGTCACCAGGAACATCGCGGAGCGGACTCAATGAAAGCGGTGGCGAGCTCGCACTGCGCCTCCTGCCACGATCATCGCCTAACGATGGCGGCCGCGGCCGCAAAGGGCCGCGAGCTCGATTGGACAGCATTCGAGCGCCACCCGCGGCCGGCGCAGCAGGTTGTTTTCAATCTGCCGCGGCCGCCTAACGGATTTACCGACACATTTCCTTCTTTCTGGAACGGTCATCCGGAATTCCAACTCAAGCGCGAGGCGGTACGCGATCCTGATGTCCTGAAGTTCAATCACCAGCGGCACTTCGCCGCCGACATCCCGCTCCTCGGCGGGAAAAAGCTGACCTGCAATGATTGCCACCAACCCGACACGGAAGGGCGATTCAATAACCGGCGAATCACCTTCGCCGGGCAATGCCAGGTCTGTCATTCCCTTCAGTTCGACGTCAAAAATCCGGAGCTTACCCTGCCCCATGGCGACACCACCGCGGTCCGCGGATTCCTCCGCACCCTCGCGACGCAATACGCGGACCTCGCGGTCAAGCAAGGGATGACCCAGCCTAACGAGATCAAGAATTTCGTCACTGCCCAGATGCTGCAACTGCGCGAGCGCGTCCGCTCGGGCGAAGATTTCGAGCACGCGGTTTTCTTTGCCACCGACCCCTACAAACCGCAGCCCGGGAGCGAACCGCGAGTACGCGCTTCATTTTACGGCTGCGCGCTTTGCCACGAGGTCCAGCCGGTGGCGAATGCGGCGCCTTTTATCGCCAAGCCGGTATTCGTCGATCGCTGGATGCTGCGCTCGGACTTCGATCACCGGAAGCACCGCAACGTGAATTGCAATGATTGTCACCAGGCGACCCAGAGCCGTCTCACATCCGACGTCCTGATGCCGGGCATCGCCAGTTGCGTCACCTGCCACAGTCCCGCGGGAAAAGTCGCGGCCGAATGCATCACCTGCCACAGCTACCACGCGCCGGCCTCGCTCACTGCGGGGGCGCCGCGACCGGCGAAGGAGTAGGAGATGGCGTGGGCGTTGTTCTCGGCTGGAGCTCGCGCCCGCTGCGGGTGAAAAGTTTGCCGTCGCGTTGCGTCACATTTTCCACCCGGTAGAGCGGACCGGTGCGCGGGGCGTCTTCGTTAGGCGGATAAATCCCGTCGGCATGACGAAGGAAGGGCAGCATCTCGGAAAGACGAAACGGCCGCGCCCCGCGCCGGCCGAAGACGACGGTTTGCCCGCCGGTTTCGTCGACGACACGGTCGCGATCCAGTCCGCGCGCGACGCAGATCGCTTCTCCTTTCATCGGGTAGGTCGCGATCAGTTGCGGGTTCGGGCGCGGACTGAAGCCCATCGCGCCGGGCACGGTGTCGGGCGAGATGAGCTGGAGGGCGCGAAACCCGTTTTTCCCGTCCGCCACGAGCGCGAACTGGGAGGCGTTGACGCTGCCGACCTGGACGGCGCGGGTGTCGTTGAGCGCGCCGCCGGCGTTGAACATCTGATCGAGCCGCGGCCGCTCGGGGTTCTCGACATCGACGATGGCGAGGCCTTCCGGGCCGTTCGCGACGTAGGCATAGGTGCGCGCGACGTAGAGGCGGCCTGCGTTTTGCAGCCTAACGAACCCGGTGCGGACCGGAACCGGCCGTTCGGGGTCGGTGATGTCGAGAATCTTGAGCCCGTCGTCGTCCGTGACAAAGGCATAACGAAATTGAATCGCGACGCAGCGCGGGTTGCGCAGGAAATCTCCGGTCACCTGCCCGGCGATGCGCGGGCGCGCCGGATCCTTCACGTCGATGACGAACAATCCCTGCGGAGTCGTTAGGTAAAGCCGATGCCCGGCGGCCGCGACAAAGCTGGCCCCGGTCAGGACACCGCCTGGATTAAAGCGCGCCGCTTCCTTGACGAAATTATTGTCCGGGTCGCCATCGACCAGCGTCGCGACGTTGACCACGACGAGCCCCTCCTGCCGATCGGAAACGTAAACGTAGGCGTAAAAGGGATCGATCGGCTGCTCCTCATTTTCCGGTCGCCGGATGCGGCCGGGATCGAGCGCGAGGGTGCTCGGAAGGGCGACGCTGGTGGCGTCCCGGGTGCGAATGCGGGTGCGCTGACCGAGCGGCGAAACCGGCGCGCTCACGATCCGTTCCGAGAATCCTTTCTGGTCGATGTTGGCCACGTCAAAGACCTCGAAGCCGCCGCGGCCGTTGGCGGTGTAGAGATACTCGCCGCGCAGGACGACGTCCTGGATGTCGTGTCCGCGATGTTCATGCGCTTCTTTCAGAATCGCGCCGCCAGCGAGATGTTTTTGAAAATTATCCGGATAAGCCAGTTTTTGCAGATGACTGCCGATGGCGGCCTGCGGTTCTTCCGGTTCGGTCCAGACGATGGCGTGAAATCCTTCGTGACCGGCCCCGACATAGGCGTAGCGCCCGAAGAAATTCACCGTTCCGGTGCCGAAGCCTAACAATGACCCGATCCAGGCGTTGTTGTCGTTGCTCCTCGAGAGATGGCAGTCCTCGCAGCTTTTCGTCGTCCCGACACTGCTCGTGGTGTGCGGGAAATGCGGGTTGAAAGCCTGGCCGCTGTAGCCTTCGGCGGAGACGGTTTGCTGCTGCGAGTAAACCCACTCGCGATTCTGGTTTTGCGAACTGACCACGACCGCGCTCGAGGAACGGATCACGGCCATCCGGTTCTTTTTCACCGCGCCGTCCAGCCCGAGCATGTAAACGTCGTCGCGCACGACCTGCGGATTGTAGGTCGTGAAGTTGCGGTCGGTCACACCCTCGAATTTGTTTTGCGCGACGCGCTGGTTCGCTTTCATCGGCAGATGACAACCGAAGCAGCTCGTCGCCCAGGAGCTGTGGCAGATCTGGCAATCCATCTTGCTGTTGTCGTGCGCGAGCCGCCGGCAGCGATCCTCGGCGGTGGAAGGAACCAAGCCCCAGTCGACGCCGTCGCGCACGAGCGTTTTCGCGTAGGCAGACTTCACGTTGTAGTGCGACGAGAGCGGATCGATCGTGTCGATCGTCTGCGGAATTTCCCAGCGGACGTCGGGCGACATCGATGACTGCTGAAAAAGCGCGCTGCCTTCCCATACGAATCGCGGTCCGAACGACGTGTTGCTCTGATGCAGGTCGACCTGGCCGGCGTTACCCGAAGTGATGAGCGTCGGGCGCTCGGCGATGGTGCCGTGGCAATCGACGCAGGTGATGCTGGTGGCGTTGCGCGATTCGCCGTAGAGCTGGCCGTTGCCATGGACGTCGAGAAGGAAATGGCAGTCGATGCACTGCATGCCGCGGGCGAGATGGATGTCGTTCAGGTGAACTGCCTTGGCGAATTTGTGCGGATCGCTGTGTGCGATCGGGCGATCGTCGAGGTCGAGGAGGGTGCCTTTGCGATCGTGTTTGAAGACGGCGCGGAAGACCCAGCCGTGCCCGTGGTAGTCGGCGAATTGGGTGTTCTTTAGTTGCGGATTCAGCTCGGCGGAGCGGGCGACAAAATCGGGATCGCCCCAGAGCCCGCGAGCGGCGGCGGCCTCGGGATTGACCTGGGTTGCCCTAACGAGTTCAGCATCGGTCGGATTATGCTGAACCTTTGGATACATGAACTCGCCATCGGTTTCCTGGTCCCACCAGGTGTAACCGAGATACGGATTCACAAAGAGGTTGCCCTGGTGCATGTGGCAGTTCATGCACTGGCTGGAAGGGATCGAGCGCGTGAACTGGTGCATGACGGGATGGCCGAGCTCGTTTTTCGGAATCGTTGGGTCGCCGCTAAAGCTCAGGCCGCGGTGCCCGTATTTGCTCCAGTAGCCCGAGTTCGTCGGCGAGCGATCGTTCGCGTAAACGACGTGACAGGCGGTGCAACCGCTCGAGCGATAATCGCCCGGATGATCGTTCGAGCCGAGGAACCCGAGGAGTGGATCGTGCAGCCGCGTTTTTTGCAGGCCGAGGAGCACGGGGTCGATTCGATTCAAGGTCCCGAGCCCGCGTTCGGAAAGCCGGCGGAGCGGCCGGCCGGGCGGCTCGTTGAGCGTTGGAAGACCGAGTTGCAACTGCTTGTCGCCGCCCTTTTCAAAGATGCGCAAGATATTGCCGGGATGGCCGAGATTGAAACGCGGGAGCGGCTCGAGGTAGGGCAGGATGCCCCGCACCTTGGTGTCGTTAGGCGTGACCGGGGTGTAGTTGATGAGACGTCGCGGGACGCCGTCGGCTCCATAGGCCTGGCCGTAGCGGTAGTTCTTGAAGGGGAGCGCGCCGTTGTTGTAGAGCGCGGCGCCCCAGAGCATGGCGCCGTGGTTCATCATGCTGTGATCGACGTTGCGCACGATCTCGCCGTGGCAGAGGCCGCAGGCCTTTTCCGCTACTCGCAGGTCGCCGGGATTGATGAAGCGGATGAACTCCGGGGATTCGTGATTGAGCCAGACGTCGGAGCGCGGGGGATTGGCGGAGGTGCGCCAGAACTCCGGGTGACGCGGCGGGATGTGAGCCTGCGCTTTCGTTAGGCCAGGGGCGGGATCGCCGCCGTGACAATCGATGCAGCCGAGGACGACATGCGGCGCGGAATGCATCGGCTCGACGCCACGGTGGCACTGGAGACAGCCGGCGCTTTTGGCGTCGGCTTCCGCCTGGGTTTGATCGATCCAGTTGCGGGACGGACGAGCGGCGGGGCGGGTGATGGAGCTGGTTGGGGAGACGGCGGTGGAGGGACCGTAGCCGGTGGCGGAGTCCTGAGGCTGGGCTTGGGCGAGAGTTGCGAGGAAAAGGAGGAGGGGAAAACGTCGAACGTTGAACGTCCAACGTCGAACGTCGAAGTGAAGAGAATGAGGCAGCATCAGGTCTTCTTTCCGGCGGTTCGGATGCTGGCTCGAAAGATTTTGATGAGCGCTTCCGTCTCAACGAGGAGCGGGTCGATCTTTGCTGCCGCAATCAGGGGCACGCGATGAATCAGGCGGAGCCAGCGCTGTGCTTCGCGAATTTCTTTCAGGCAAATGCCGAGCTTATGAATGAAATCCCGGCGCGATTCGGCGGCTTGCAGCTCGCCGTGATTGGCCAGCGGCGATGTCCCACAGCGCAGTAATTGATCGGCGACATGCCGGCCTGCTTTGGAGGGAGGCAGCGCGTCGACCAAGCGGATAATTCGGACGGAGTATTCGAGCAATCGCTCCTCGAGGTCGTACTGCTTTTCTTCTCGAGCGCCGCGCTTCGGCTCTCCGCCTTCGACGTTCGACGTTCGGCGTTCAACGTTCGACGTTTCCTTCGCGCCGCTGCCATACGACGCCGGATCTTCTCGAACGCGCGCCGTCTTCCTTTCCCTTCTCTTCATAGCTAGTAGGTCAGCGTCAAAGTAAAAATCCCGCTATAAAGAAAATCATCCACCTCTCCCCCCGGCGGATTCCCAAATCCCGGCACCGGCCGAGTATTCGCCCGGTAAATCTCCTTGTATCCCTGCCCCGGAACCAAGAACCCCATGCCGGCGCTCACGATCACGTTATCAGTCAGGAGCGGTCGCCATTGAAAACCAAGGCTGAAATCCCAGCCAATGTCGTTGCTGGCGTTATTGGTGAAGAGCACCTGTTGCGTGACCTCGGTGTGGATCGTCTGGATATGATTCACGTTCACGAACGCCTTCAGCTTTGGGGTGATGTCGGCATCCAGTCCGTAACCAATGATAAAGACTCCGGGGTTAACGAAGTTCGCCTGGCCTTCCGTTTTGCTGGAGCGGAAATCGGGGACGAGGCTATCGCGCTGCTTAAAGTTCACCGCCGTGCCGGCGAGGTTGAATCCCTGGTGGACATAGAAGCTAAAAGGCCCGCCAAAAAGAAACGGACGGTCCAGGATCGTGTCGAAGCCGCGGGCCGTTCCGTCCCGGGGATTGTCATCGCCGCTGGCGTAGAAGAGCGAGAGTTTTTGCCGGAACCAATCGCGATCGATCGAGAGCTCGAGCGCGGCCATCTGCGCGTTGATCGAGACGCGACGGCCCGCGATTCCGTTCAGGTTATCTTCCCCAAGGACCTGATAAAAAGCGTGGCTGAGATTCAGCCAGCCGATGTGACCATCGCCCGTCCAACCGAGATAATAGGCGCTGAGAGAATGATCTTGCACTTTGCCGATCGGCGCCGGCCGGGTGACAAAACCGTTCTTGTCGTAATGCCGTTCCGAGCCGTCGAAGTCGGCGTGGAAACTGAGCTGCGCCGTATAGCCCTTGGCAAAAAAATCCTGGCGAAAGACATTCGCGATCAGGACCCATTGATCGCGCGAATCGAAGGTGTTGAGGTCTGAGTAGGTGTCCTTCTCGCGCATCTTGAAGGCGGCGAGATTGTATTGCCAGCGGTTGTTGTCGTAGTTCCCGAAGATGCGCGCACCGAGATTGGAGTCATTAAATATGAAGCCGCGAAAATCACTGACGAAAGGCTGAATGCCGAAGCGCGAAGAGATGAAGTCATAGTTATCGGAGAGATCGCGCAGGTGAATCTCGGCAAAGGCTTCCTGGAGCGCGTAGAAGTCCTTGTAACGGGTCGTATTTTCGAGGCGCGGATCGGGGTTAAGAACATTCGTTTCCTGCACGTCGGTGTAGTTGGTGTTGTAGACGAGGAGAAATCGCAGCGCCCATTCCACCGGCTTGAAGGCGGTCTCGCCCTGGAAGATGTCGAGCCCGATCGAGACATCGTTGGAGAGAAAAAGCTGTTCGCTCCGGCCGAAAAATTCCGAGCTGTTCGGGCGAGCACTGCTGACCGCGCTCGGAGTGGGCAAACGGCGCATCTCAAATTGCAGAAAATCAGCCAGGGTAAGGTTGAGGAAAATGTCCTGGCCGATAATGGGCGCATCGCCTTTGAGGGTGCTTTGCAGATAGGGGTGGTAAAGCTTCAAATCGCCTGATTGGTAGGGCGTTTCGGCGGAGGGATCGGCGTAGCGCTTCCAGCGCCCGAAACCGATAAACCATCGGTTCGGAACCGCCTGCGAGCCGGGGGCCAATCCCTCGCCCCGCTCTGCGTCCGGATATTCCGGGTATTCGAGTTCCGACCGCCCCGGCACGGACTCACGCATGTCGCGCCGGGGTAGTTCGAGAGAACGCGGGAGCACTTCCTGGCGGAATTTCGGCAAAGGGGGAATGACCGGCGGGAACAGACTGGGTGGCTCGATCGATTGCGGGTCGTTAGGCGCGCCGGGGTCGGGATTGAACTGCTCGGCGGGCGTCGGCGAGGGGGTGGCCTCTTCTCGTTCGACGTTCGGCGTTCGACGTTCGACGTTCGACGTTCGCTTTTCTTCCGAGGACGAGATCTCTTGCGTCCACGCCACGTTGGATGATTGCAGCAGGCAGAGCAGAGGAAGAAGAAAACGTCCAACGTTGAACGTCGAACGTTGAACGTCGAACGTGGGCACGCCGCGAGCATGGCAAGAGTTGGCGTTGCTTGGCAAGCTTCGCCGCCCGCATTTCCTTCCGCCGTTGGACGTTGGAGGTTTCTTTGGCCTTTGCAGAGCCCGTTCCGATTTGTTACCAAGAGCCTGATGCGCGGTTGGCCTTTTCCGCTCCTGCTTGCATCCGCATTCTGCGCTGCATCCGCTTCCGCCCAGCTCAGCGCGACTGATGTGCAGCTCGTCATCACCCAGGCCGCCACTCGCGCCGCGGAGATCTCCCCCGAAAAGCGTCATCGCCGTGGTCGATCGCGAGGGCTTTGTCCTCGGCGTTTGGAACGTCGGCGGCGGTGAGCCAACCGATCAACAAGTCGCGACCTGCGTTTCCAAGGCGGGCACGGCGGCGTTTCTGAGCAGCGACCAAAACGCTTTCACCACCCGCACCGCCGGCTTCATCATTCAGCAGCACTTTCCTCCGGGAGTGAGAAACACCCCGACCGGTCCGCTTGTCGGCGTCGGTTTATCGAGCCTTTTCTTTTCCGATATCAACAAATTCAGGGCGCCGGGAAGCGTCGTCGTTTTCAGTCCGACGCCGGGGAACTCGATTGTGCCGGTGCTTTTCACCTCGCTCGATGCATCGCCCGGCGGCATGCCGCTCTACAAAGGCGGACACCTCGTCGGCGGCGTCGGTGTCACCGGCGACGGCATCCCGGCCGCGATCCCGGGTTTTCGCGATGAAAATCCGCTCGTCTTTGTCGGCGGTTACGACAAGGACGAAGACATCGCGCTCGCCGGGCAGATCGGTTTCAAGCCTTCCTCGGACATTCTCGCGAGCAATGTTTTCATCAACGGGATCAGCCTCGCCTACACCGAAAGCACGACGCATCTCGCCAGCCCGCTCGTTCTGCCCGGGAATGTTTCGGCGAAATATCCGATCGTCGCCGCCCCGCCGGCGTTTCCCTACCCGGTGGCGACGCTCGGCGGAGTCGCCGGGCAGATCCGGCAGCCGATCATGAGCGACCCGATACCCGGCACGATCAACGGCGAAGCGCGCCTAACGAGCGCGGAAGTGACCGGCATTCTCGCCGCCGCCGCTGACCGCGTTCGCACGACCCGGGCCGGCATCCGGCTCCCGATCGGGACGCAGATGGAAGCCTTTGTTAGCGTGGTGAATTTTCCCAACCAGGACGGCGTTTCCCCGACGGTGCTCGGGACTTTCCGGACGGGGGAAGCGACCGTCTTCAGTTGGGACGTGGCGGTGCAAAAGGCGCGGACCGCGATCGCCTATTCCAACAACGGGAACACCGTCGCGATGTCGACCCGCACCGTCGGCTTTCTCGCGCAGAGCCATTATCCGCCGGGGATCGATGCCAACCACGCCGGTCCCTATTTCGGGCAGCAGGAGACGTTTTCCGGTTTGTTAGGCACGTTGTCGGATGTGACCCTGAACCCCGCCTTCCTTGCCCCGGACCCGAATTTGCCTAACGGCGTCACGATTTTTCCGGGCGGCTTCCCGCTTTATCGCAACGGGCAACTCGTCGGCGCGATCGGGGTGAGTGGCGACGGGGTGGACCAGGACGATTTGGTGGCCGCTTCCGGCACGGTCGATTTTCTGACGCCGCTGGAGATGGGAGCGGATAATACGATCTTCGAGGGCGCGCGGCTGCCCTACGCGAAATTTCCGCGCGATCCCACGGGAACGTTAGGCAACAACGACGCCGTCGTGCTCGCCGCGCCGCGCGCCATCACTTTGTCGGACGGGCTGGTCAATCTCTCGACCCGGATGACGGTCGGGACGGGCGAAAGCCAGGCGATTGCCGGTTTTATCATTGCCGGGAGCGCGTCGAAGGATTTGCTTCTGCGCGCGCTCGGGCCATCGCTCGCGTCCTTTGGCGTGCCGGGCGTGCTCGCCAATCCCGCCCTGGAAATTCACGATCAAACCGGCGCCTTGATCGCTTCGGACGACGATTGGCAGAGCACGCAGAAGGACGCGATCGAAGCGAGCGGCCTGGCGCCGGGGAATGAGCTCGAAGCGGCCGTCAGGCTGACCCTGCCGCCCGGCGCCTACACCGCCGTCGTGTCGGGGGAAGCGGGCGGCACGGGAGTCGGCCTGGTCGAGGTTTACGACTTGAGCCCGGAGGTGGATGCGCACCTGGCCAATCTCAGCACGCGTGGTTTTGTTGGCACCGTCGACGATGTCATGATCGGCGGTTTCATCGTCGGCGGTGCGAGCGGCTGCGCCAAGGTGGTGACGCGGGCTCTCGGGCCGTCGTTAGGCGCGCTCGGGGTCGGCGGGGCGCTGGCGGATCCGACGCTGGAGCTGCACGACGGCAACGGCGCGCTCGTGATGGCGAATGAGAGTTGGGAGGAAACGCAGGCGCTCGATTTGGAAGCGGTGGCGCTCGCGCCGGAAGATGCGCGGGAGGCGGCGACGCTTGGATGGCTGACGACCGGGGCGTATACGGTGATCGTTAGGGGAAGCGGAGGCAGCAGCGGGGTGGGGTTGATTGAGGCTTATGCGGTGCAGTGAGGAGGGAAAGAAGGGGGAAACGTCCAACGTCCAACGTTGAACGTCCAACGTCGAACTCCAGCATACTCTCTTCGTTCGACGTTCGACGTTCAGCGTTCGACGTTCCTCTTCTTCTTCTCCGGCACTGTCTTCTCTTCCTCCAACTGCACTTCGCGAAATCTCCGCAGCGAATGGTTCGCGATGCTCTCCTCAAACAAGTCGCGATTGATCGCCTGCGCCGCCGCTGCGCCCTGCCCGGCCGCGATGATCATCTGGCAATTCGCCGGCGTCACGCAGCCGGCGGAGTAGAGCCGCGGCACATTCGTGCGCATGCACTGATCGACCTCGATCTGTCCCTCGCGATCGAGCTTTGCGCCTAACGACTCGGCCAGTTTGGTGTGAAAGATGTCGCCCCGGGTGGTGAAGATGTAGTCAATCTTCACTTCCGTCGCCCCCTTGAAACGCAGCCCGCGCACCTGGCAGCCGCGATGGTCGACCCCGGTGATCCTTTCGAGCTGGACCGGGATTTCGTATTCCTTGAGCAACTTCGCGTGTTTCCGGCTCCAGCGCGGCTTCTCCGCGTTCGTCGCCACCACCACGCAGGGCGAGTAGTGCAACATCCCAAGCGCGTACTCGACCGCCTCGTCGTTCGCCCCGCAGATCGCGATCCGTTTCCCGCGCACCCGGTAGCCGTCGCAGTCCTTGCAGAAAAACATGCTGTGTCCGAGGCAGTCCTTCACCCCGGGAATCTTCGGCGGCAGATGAAAAATGCCGGTCGCGAGGAGGAGGCGATTCGTCCGGTAAGTCGTGCGACGTCCGCGCAAAAAGAAGCCTTCCTTGCGCCGGGCGACGCTTTTCACCTCATCGTTAGCGAAGGCGACTTTGTGAAACTTCGCCTGTCGCCGGCCGTATTGGAGAAGCTGTTCGCCGCCCACTCCATCTGGGAAGCCGAGATAATTACGCACCTCCGGTTCCCATCTCGCCATCGAATGCCCGGAATCGATCACGAGCGTGTCGCGTTCCGCGCGCCCGAGATAAATTGCGGCCGAGAGCCCCGCGATCCCGCCGCCGATAATGATCACTTCCCGGCGCTGCGGATCGTCGAGGTCTTTGTGCTTGATCATGGAACGAATTCTAACCGCGGAGGACGCAGAGGCGCAGAGAATGCGGCTTAGCCGGCGGCCTCCGCGTCCTCTGCGCTCTCTGCGGTTAACCCTTCCTTCGCAGATGGAGGGTTCTTTGGACTCGCGGCGCTTTCTGGACGCTACTGAAGGTTGTAAGCCTCCACCAGCGCGACTCCGGTGGTGTTGTTCAAGCCGCGCACGATGGCGGTGTAAGCACCGGGGGCGAGGGTGGCTTCGATGGCGGATTCGCGATCGTCGCTCGGCGCCAGCCCGTTGTCGGCAATCGCTGTCTCCTGGAGATCTTTCCAGTTGTTGTTGAAGGCCATGAGCGCCCCGCTGCCGTCACGGATCTCGAGCGTCGGATCAAGCAGGGGATTTCCCACGCCGGCTCCGCCTAACGACGGGCCGATGGCGCGGACCACGACGGTGGAATTGCCTGCGCCGCCGCCGGCGACAATAAAACCGCCGATCATGACATTGTCGCCCGTCTGCACCAATCCGCGGGTGCTGATGTTGGCCAATTGGGAATCAGCCGCCGCCTCGAGATCGTAAGCTTCCACCAGGCCGACACCGGTGCCGCCGTTCACACCGCTCAGGATGGCGCTGTAGAAACCGGGATCGAGGGTCGCGAGGATGGCGGACTCGAGGTCGTTCGTCGGGGCGAGACCGGAGGCGGTGATTTCGCTCTCCTGGGTGTCTTTCCAGTTGTTGTTTGTCACCACGCTGCCGTCGGAATGATGCAATTCGAGATTCGGATTGGCCAGCACGCCGCTGAGGCCGGCTGCGCCTAACGACGGCCCGATGCCGCGGAGGAGGACTTGTTTCGGCTCGGTCCCGGTGATGATGAAACCGCCGATAAGGACATTCTCGCCGGCCTGGACGTTGAGCCGGGTCGAAATGTTGAGCAGCTTCGACGGCGCCTGGATAAGGCCGCCAAAAATCGGATCGACCAACAAAAGAAGATCGGCCTGGCCGGTGCCGGCGGCATTGGTGGCCGAGAGCTGGGCAATGAAGAGGCCGGTGCCCGTCGGCGTCCCGGAAATAAGGCCGGTGCTGCTGTTGATCGTTAGGCCAAAAGGCAGATTGCTGGCGCCAAAGGTGGTGGCTGCCGGAGCCAAATTACTCGCGGAATTCGTCGCTGCGATCTGATAGCTGAACGCTTCGCCGGGTCCGGCATTCGCCGTCGTCGGGCTGCTGATGACAGGCGCGCCCGTGTCCACGCTTGTGATCTCGACGATCGCGCCCGTGGCATCGTAGTTCACGGAGATCCCCGCCTGATCCGGCGCGGAAATGGTGGCGAACTCGCCGGTCCGCGAGCCTGATTTCAAGACGCGAAAAGTCTGGCCCGACCACCGGCGTGAAACCTTTGACGAAACGCACGCTAAGGTTCCCGCCTAACGTTGCCGCGCCGGTGACGTTGATCTGATCGAAACCGGTCCCGGCGACCGTCCCGCCGATCTCGGCCGCGTAGGTGCCGCCGCTATCCTGCTGGTAGTCCCCGGAGACGGTGAGGACGCCTGGTGCCCCCCCATTTTCGGGCGAAATTTTTCCGCCGGAGCCGACGATTACTTTTCCCTGGATCTCGCCCGCGCCGAACAGGAATCCGCCTTCGCTTACCCGCACGCTCGCCTCCGTCCCGAGCGCGCCGGCACCGACGCCGATCGTGCCGGTGTCGGTGACGGTAATGGTGCCGGTTTTGGAAACGAAAAGCGTGGCCGTGCGCAGGATGCCATCGTTCCGGACGGTGAGCTGTCCGGTGCCGGCGTTTTGCAGAAGGGAAGGTCCGCCGACATAGACAGTCTCCTCGTTCGCCCACCCGCCGACGACAACGGATACCGTGCCGTTGCCGGTGGGGGCGTCGCCGATAAGCAATGTGAGGCTGGAAGCGTTGCCGCCCGCTCCGGCCACAACCGCCACTCCGGTCCCGGCTCCGCCGACCGTGGCGATGCCAAGAAACGCGCCGGCTCCAGTGAGGGAATTGACCAGGAAAAAGCCGTCGCTGCCCGCGTTTTTGCCGATGAAGCTGCGCGGCGTGGAGCCGAACAAGGTGAGGAAGCAGGTGTCGCCGACGGTGAAGTTTCCGCTGCCGCTTCTCGCCGATGATGAAGGAGTTGACGTTGCTTAGGTCGCTGCCGGCGTCGATCTGGAAGGAGCCGGTATCGGTCAGCAGCACGGTGCCGGTGCTGCCGGCGTTCACGCCTAACGATCCGCCGCCGTAGCCGATGAATTGAGCGCCCGTGCCGTGAATCATGACCGTGCCCGTGGAACCGGATTCGTTGCCGACAGTGAGGTTTGAGTCGGGCGCAAAGAGCGACACCAGGCCGCCATCGGTGATGGAAAGCGAACCGGTCCCGCCCGCACCCACGTCGAGGGAATTAAAAACAGACCAGGAAGTGCCGGTCTCCGCGACCGTGACAACGCCCTCTGCCGTGGCCGGCGCAATGGCCGCGCCTCCGTTCATTTCGACATGCGCTTCGCTGGCGATGGCTACCGTTTGCGAACCCTCGTCGCCTCCGACGAGAAACAGACCCGACGCGGTGACAGTCGTGCCGGCACCTTTCCAGGAGCTGGTGATCGTCGAAAAATCCGGGTTGCCTTGCAGAGTGAACTGGCCGCTGACGGTCATGGAGGCGCCTGAGTTCACATCCAGGCTCCCATCGCTGATCGTGCACGCGCCGGCGATCTCGAGCATCGAGCCCGCGCCACTGATATCGAACGTGTTTCCACCCGTGTCGGGATTTGAGAGGCTGGGCATGGTCGCATGCGCGCCGCCTTGCACCGCCCCGCTCAGGTTCGTCGCGGCGCCTCCGATCGAGAGTGTGGCGCCGCTATCGGCAAAAATGTTCACCGAGTCGCCGGGGTCGCCGCTCACGGCACCTGCGATCTCGATCGAGCCGCCCTCGCTCACGGACAGCGACCTCCCGGAGAAAACCTCCGCCGTGAGATTTCCGCCCACGACGTCCGGCGCGAGAGTTACGTTCGTTCCTGCAAGCGTGCCGCTGCCCTTGAGCGTCAGCACGGTGGCGACCGTCTCCGCGGTGAAGGTGCCATTCACGGTGAACACGTTCCCGGCGCCCGCGGCGGTCAATGTCTCGACCCCGGCACTGCCGACCGTGACGGTCGCGCCGCTGACGAGATCGGCGCTGTCGCCGCTGCCCGGCGGGCCGGAGGGATTGTGCGGGAATTTATCGAAGTTGTACCAGTTGCCGTCATCGGCATAGGAAATGCCGTCGCCGTCCGGGCCGACGAACCATTGAAACGAATCGGCCATGAGGAAGGGCCGCGAAGTGAAGAGGAAAACGGCGCCGACGAGCAGGGTTCGAGCAAGAGACGATCGCATGGGAAAGCCTTCCGTTAGAATGAGTTCGAGACCCGCAGGGTGAACGCGCGAGGCCCGAAAGGTCAAGGCTAATCTCGGGTCGCGAATGCCTCGAAGATTTCGACTGGAACGGATTTCTCTTTACGCCTGCGAGCGGTTTCTTCAGCGTCGCCGACCAATGCTTAAGAAAACCATCCTCATCGTCACCGCGCTTGTCCTCGGCGCGGCTCTTCTCCCATCCAACGTCCTCGCGCGCGGTGCCTCCACCGCGCCCGGCAAATACGAGGACTGGAACGACCTCGATCAAATTCAAATCATGCAGCCTTTCGCGATCGCCAATTACAAGGCGATCGTGGTCGCGCCCGTGACCAGCAAAGGCGCTGAGCTGCCCGAGGCCGGCGACAATTCCTACAAGCCGATCATGGACGCGCTCAGCAAGATGACCGGCACCTTCGCCAACGGCGTCGCGGAAGAGGCGCCCCGCGGCGTGAACGTGACCCAGGGAACAAGCGGCGGCGCGGGCGCCTTGCTCGTTCGGGCGCGCGTGACCGTGGTTCGTCCGGGCTCGGAAGCGGCGCGCCACTTTGGCGGCATCGCCGGGATGGCGGGCGGCGCGGCCAGCGTCGGCATGGCGGGAGAAGTCGTCGACGCCAAAACCAAGAAGGTCCTCTTTACCTTCCAGCAGGAACGTCGCAGCGGCGCGAACAGCGGCGGCGTTTTCGGGCTCGGCAACCGCGGCGACAACAATCCCTACGCCCGGCTGGTGAATCGCAGCGCCCAGCAAATCGGCAACGACATCGCCGAAGCGCTCAAAGCTTTCAAATAAGCGAGAAGCGGGCCGCGAAAATCGCCCGAAAAATTACGACAGGCAGCCGTCAGGCTGCGCCCGATTCGCGCGGGCGCAGGACGACGCAGGGGTTGCCGGCCGCGACTACATTTTCCGGCACGTCTTTCGTCACCACCGAGCAGGCGCCGACAATCGCGCGCGCGCCGACCGTCACTCCGGGCATGACGAAAGCGCGCGCCCCGACGAAGGCGTCTGCGCCGATCGTGATCTTCGCCACCACCAGCGGCAGGTCCGGGTGATCGAAATCGTGGCTGCCCGTGCTCAGGTAGACTTCCTGCGCGACCACGGCGCGCGCGCCGATTTCGATCGGGCCCAGACTGTTGGCATTGGCCCGGTCGCCGAGGCAGGCGCGGTCATGCAGGGTCAGATTCCACGGCACCGAGATGCGCGCGCGGGGATGGACGAAGGGTGTGCCTTCGATCTTCGCCTCGAACACGCCGAGCCAAAACAAGCGCCAGGCGTTGGCCGGCTTCGGGGTCCAGACGCAAAAAACAAACCAGCAGAATTCCCACAGCTGACGCAGTAACCGTTCCTGCATCGGCCACGGCGAATCGAATTGCGAGGGCTGCCCGGGATTGACACTTTTTAGCGGCTCAGTCATCGGCTCGGCTCAGGTTCCCCAAAACTAGGGCGGATCGCGACCTCATTTTTTCCCGGTCTCGTTTTGCAGGACTTCGAGGAAGGAATCGACCGCCCGGTTGATCTCGAAACGATGCGCAAAACTGCGCTGCGCTTTGATCGACATTTCCGCCCGTTGGCCCGGCGGCATCGCCTGCCAGCGCTCGAGCAGCCGGCGCGTGCCCTCAAGATCGTCCTTGTCGGCCAACCCCGAACCATCCTGCACGATCTCGCGCCAGATGTTGACCTGGTCAGAGATGAGCACCGGCGTACCGCAGGCGAGCGCTTCCACCACTGCGATCCCGAAGTTCTCCTGGTGCGAGGGAAGGATGAACGCTTCGGCCGCGGCAAAGGCGCCCCACTTCAGGTTGCCGCGGAGCATGCCGCTAAAGGTGATCCGCTCTTCACAGCCGAGTGCAGTCGTGAGGCGACGAAGGTGGCCGAGGTATTTTTCGTCCGCGCAGGGACCGGCGAGGACGAGATGGAACGGAAGATTTTCCAGCCCGGCAAAAGCGCGAATCAATTCCTCGCAGCCTTTTTTGACATGCAGGCGGCCGAGAAAAAGGAGGAGTTTTTTTTCGCGTAGCGCCGGAAACGCCTTGAAAAATTCCACGCGCGCGCCGGGCAAATCGATCTCGGGCGCGGCTGTGCCGTAATTCACCGCGACTTCGCGGCAGCGATAGAGCTTGAAGGATTCCCGCGCCAGCCGCCGTTCTTCTTCCGAGGTGAAGAGCACCGCCTTGGCATCGCGCAGGACCCGGTATTCGGCCCACGGCCAGTAAAGCAGTTTTTTGAGATGCTTGAGCGGGTAGGTGCGGTTGAACCACGGATCGAGCATCCCGTGCGGGAAGACGAAATATGGCGTCTGCGTTTTGCGCAGCGCGCGCCAGACACCGAAGCTGTGGTATTGCCAGATGCCGTGCACGACGACGGCGTCGTATTCCCGGTGCCGCTCCTGCAGCCAGGGCACGAAACGCGGCGCGTAGCCGTAATGACCGCGCCCCGGCCCGAGCGCGTGGACGGTCGCGGGAAATTCCTGCAACCACGGCGCCGCGGGATCGTCGAGCGAAGCCACCTCCACCTCGTGCCCGCGCCGGGCGAGGACGCGCGACGATTGCCGGACCGACTCGAGCGGCCCGCCGATCGCCGGGTTAAGCGAATGAATGCAGCGCAATATTTTCATCCGGACGGCGGATCGATTCGGTCCGCCTAACGAAATGCCCGAGCACGACAATGCTCCAGAGGCGGGTCCAGTGCAGGCGATGATTGCGGAACCGCTCCTGCGCGTCGGCCACGAATTCCTCCGGCAACAGCCGGCGCACGGCGATTTCCCGCAGCCCGTTGGCCACGAAAGGCACGAGCGGTCCCTCCATCCATTTCTGCATCGGCAGGACGAACCCGGCTTTCGGGCGCTGATAAACGGCCGGCGGCAGGAGGTCGCGGCAGGACTCGACGAGAAGGCCCTTGGTGCCGCCGTAGCGTTTCTTTTCCGCGGCGGGCAAGCCTAACGAGTATTCCACCAGCTCGTGATCGAGAAACGGCACCCGCAATTCAAGTGAAACGGCCATGCTCATCTGGTCGGAGTCGCGCAGGAGCATCCGCCGCATGTAGCCGGTCAGCTCGGCCCAGCTGGTCCGGGCAAAATCGTCCGGCAGCTCGACCGGGCATTCCAGCGTGGTCGGTTCGTTAGGCAGGCCGGCCCGGCGCAGCATTTTGTCGGTGAAAAAGCGCCGCCGCCATTGCGCCAGCTCACAGACGCCGGCGTCGTTTGGCAGATCGCCCAGGCGCGCGCCGAGGGCCTTGCGCAGGGCGCGCGGGAGCAGGCCGAGGCGCTGCAAGCGGGGCACGTCGCGGAAACTGGGATAGCCGCCGAAAAGTTCATCTCCCCCGAGACCGGAGAGAGCAACTTTGACCCCGCGCTGCGCAACCGCGCGCGAGACGATGTAGGTGTTGATGGCGTCGACCGAGGGCAAGTCGAGATGCGCGACCGCATCGGTGACCGATTGGATCACTTCTTCTTCGCTCAGCAGAATGCGTTCGTGCTTCGTTCCGAAGCGTTCCGCGACCTCGAGGGCGATCGCGCTTTCGTCGAATTCGGCGATCTCGAAACCAACGGAAAAGGTTTCCAGTTTCCGGCCGAGCTTCTGCGCGGCCAGCGCGGTCACGATCGAGGAATCGATCCCGCCGCTCAGGAAACTGGCCACCGGCACGTCGGACAGGAGATGTTCCTCGACCGCGGTCTCGAGCAGGGCGCGGATTTTCCGCGGCGCCTCCTCGGGAGAGGAGATAAATTTCTCGCGCCCCGGCCAGTAACGCCACCTCTCGGTGGTTCCAGTTCCGCGGATAGTCATGGCGTGACCCGCCGGAACAACATGGATGTTGGAATAAATGATCCGGTCTTCCGGGCACGCGCCCCATTGCAGATAGGCGCCGATCGCCGCGGGCGTGATGCTGGACGCAGGATCGGTCAGGAGTTTGACCTCGGAGGAGAAACGAAAGCCGCCGGCATCGCGTGTGTAATAGAGCGGCTTGATCCCTAACCGATCCCGCGCCACGAAAAGTTCCTGCCGCGCGTGATCGTAAATGGCGAAGGCGAACATGCCCTTGAGCCGGCTGAGCATTTCGTGACCCCAGCGCGCGTAAGCCGCGAGGAGCGTCTCGGTGTCGCTTGTGCCGCGCCAGGCGGCGTCGCCGAGCTCTGCACGAAGCGCGAGATGATTGTAAATCTCACCGTTAACGACAATGACGTTGCCGGTGGCGGGATCGGTCATCGGCTGCTCGCCGGTGGGCGAAAGGTCGAGAATGGCGAGGCGCCGGTTGCCTAACCACAGCCGGCCATCGCTCGAGGTCCATTCCCCCGCGGCGTCCGGTCCGCGGTGCGCGATCAGTTGCAGGTCGAGCGGCCTGGCCGGCTCGGCGAAATTAAAATGAGCTGCGATCCCGCACATGGCTGCACCCTACACCCGCGCCCCGAGCGCACGGTAAAGATCAATGTAATGTTCGATCATTTTTTCGGCCTGGAATCGCTCCGCGTTGCGCAGACTTTTCTCGCTCCAGCGCGCGCGTTCCGCGGGCGCGGTCAGCTCCAAAAGCGCCCGGGCCATGGCCGGCTCGTCGTCGACCTCGGCGGTGAGTGCGCCCTCCCCGCCGACTTCCGACATCGGTTCGCGATTGCTACAGATGACCGGGCAGCCGCAGGCCTGGGCCTCGATGATGGGCCAGCCGAAACCTTCAAAGCGCGAGGGATAAAGCAGCACCATGGCGGTACTGTAAAGCGCCTCGAGTAATTCGTTCTCCGGACCCTCCACCTCGACCACGCGCTCCAGCACGCCGAGTTCCTGCCCTAACGAGCGCAGTTCCGGCGTGAGTCCGAGCCCGGCAAAGACGAGCTGGCCATTCCAGTCGTTTTTCGTTAGGGCAAAAATCCGGAGGACGCCTTCGCGATTCTTCATCCGCAGATTGGAGCCGACATGGAGGGCGAACGGACGCTCGAGATCGAGCCCCTCGACCCGCGAGAGTAGTTTCCGCGCCCGGTCGGCGGCCTGTTTCCGGTAAGGAAAATTGAGGCCGTGATGAATGAGAAGAATCTGCGGACGGCCTTCCGTCCGGCGGACGATTCGCTCCGCATCGCGCAGCGTGGCGGGCGAAGCGCAGACCACCGCCGCCGCCTTGCGCAGGCCGGAGACGACCCAGCGCTGGAGATATTTTCCGGTTGCCGACGCGGGGCAATCGGTCTCCTCCCCGAGCGCGCCGCGGACCGCGAGAAGGTCGTGGCAGGTGACCACGACCGGGCGTTTGCGGACGTGCGCGGCATACATGGCGTTGGAGTGATCGCAGATGTGCACGAGGTCGACGGCGGAGGTGAGTTGTCCCCGCAACTGCCGGGGGAAGAAGAAAAACTTGTCGAGATATCCGAGCCATTTGGCGACGAATCCGCCGGCCAGGGTGAAGCGGCCGAGCAACGGTTGCGGCTGGATCAGCCGCGCCGGCACGCCCGCCGCGGTCAGGCCCTGCAGCATCATCTGGGCGAAACGCTGCATGCTTTGCTGCTGATCGGCCGGGTAGTTACCGATCAAAAGGACCATGGCCAGATTGAGAACGGCTGCTCGAGCCGTGAAGTCGCTCCGCGTATTTGGAGCGGCGCATGGGCCGGGGCGCGGCGGGCTCTGCCGGCGTTTCCGGCGCCACGTCGGTCTTCAGCTCGAGCGGCCTTGCGGCCAGGCACAAACCGGCAAAAGACACCGCAAAACCGAGGCTGGTCGGTTGTCCGAAAGGGCCTTGCAGAACGACGAAAATGCCGGCGCTGAAGAGGAAAATCGGCAGGGTGTTGCCGGCCCGGATCTGGCGGATGGCAAAAAAGCCGAGTTTCCAGGCCAGCGCCGTGCGCCAGATCAAGAAGGCGATGCCGAGAATGGGGCCGCTCTCGAGCAGGATGCGGGACCATTCGTTTTCCGCGAGGAGAAATGAAGCCTGGCCGGTAAGGAAATTCGCGCCGCCGCTGGTGCCGACGCCGAGCCCGTAGCCGCCTAACGGAACCCGGTCCAGCACCATCAATCCCTCGGTGAAGCCGCCGAAAGTACGTCCGATCAGGCCCCCGACGATCGAGACCTCGTCCGCCGATTCCGTGAAGCGATTGGAGAGGACCTCGATCCCTTCCTGGAAGATCGGGAGATAACTGACCGACCACAGCACCACCGCCGTCAGCAGCAGATGGCGGCCAAATTTATTCACCAGGGTGGGGCGCACGAGCAGGATTACGCCTAACGACGCCACCACCACCAGCACGGCGAGCACCGCGGAACGGCTGCCGGAGACGCCGAGTGAGACGATCAACCCCGTGCCCGACGCGTAGAGCAGCAAAGGCCGATACGGAAGTCTCGCCAGCACGGTATGGAGAAGAAAAGCCGCCGCCGCGCTCGAATAATAAACTGCTCCGGAGACAAAGGAGAAGACCGCCGGCGGACGGATCTTTCCTCCGCCGGCCGCGATCTGCGTGCCGTCGCCCAGACCAGCGGCGCGGTTGATGAACGCGTCCGGGCTGGCCCCGAATTGTGCGACCATCAGGGCCGCCATCGGGATCATGCCGATGATCGTCCAGCGCCCGATTCGTTTCACGTCCTCCAGGTTAAAGACCAGCGGAATAATAAAAATGAGCGGGAGATGCAGAAAATCGGAGCGCACGCCGTATCCCGTGACGAGGATGATGGTCGAGATCGGGAAATAAGGCAGGAGGACAATGATCCCCGTCGCCCAGGAGAGAACCGCAATGATCTCGAGGGTGATGACCCAAAGGTTGTGCGGGAAAATCTTGGCCCGAAAAGCCAGGAGATAGATCAGGAGGACAACCGGGTCGCGGATGAGCAAAAGCGGCGCGGAAAGCTGCGGCACGATCCATTTGCGGAAGGCGCCCTCGACCACCAGGAGCAACAGGTAGAGAAAAATGAGCTGCCGGATGTGATGGATCGTCCGCGAGGGATCAAAGATCTTGGGCAGGTCCCTGAGCGCGGTATCATTCCGCCGGTCGGCAATGGCATTCATGTTTCGACGGGTGTATCCACCACTTCTCGTGCCAGATGGATAAGGCGCTGGCGATAATTTTGCCAGGTCAGAGAGCGCACTTTCTCCCGGGCCGCCTCCTGCATCGCCCGCAGGCGTTCGAGTTCGCGCAGGAGCAGCGCCAGCTTTTCCTCGATCGCGGCCGGGGAGCGAATCGGGACTATGAATCCATCGACCCCGTCGGAGATCAGGTCCGGCCCGGCCGTGTGCGGCGTCGTTATGACTACCAGCCCCTGCGACATCGCCTCGGTCATGACCATGCCGAAGCCTTCATGGAGGGAGGGAAAAAGGAGAACATCGTGGCGGCTCATCTCCTGCAACAACTCGTCGTGCGGCAGGGAGGGAAGCCAGCGATATTTCTCCAGGATTGCCGGCGCCGGAACCGCAGGACTGACGCGGCGGCCGATCAGAGTGAACTCAACCTCGCTTCCGAGCCTGGCCACCGCCTCCAGAGCGTCGCCCAGACCTTTTGCCTGGCTCAGTGCTCCGACGAAGAGAACCCGCAGCTTTCCATCCGAAGCTTGCTCCGGCCGGGAGCCGGGCGCGACCTGAGCGCCATAGGGAATGACCGCGACCGGTGCTTTCAGTCCCGGCGCTTGCAGGACACTTTCGCGGGCGAAAGAACTGGCGGTGACCACGAGATCCGCCAGGGCCAGTTCCTCATCCTTGCGCGCCAGCTTTTCCGCGCTGTCGCGAAGCGCGCCGAGGGTCGGGGCCCATTCCGGGCGCAATTCCGCCTCCTCCTGCTGAAGCTGGCGAACGAGACGCCAGGAGATGACCGGATGCTCGTAGATGCACTTGATTCCGCGCTCCCTGGCCACGCGGAAACTGGCCAGCGCCCCGTCGTCGTAGGCGTAAACGGCTTTAATCGTTAGGCCGCCGGCAATGCGCTTTGCCACGCGGCGATCGAGCGAATGGTAAACCGCGTCGACGCTGAAAAGGGAGTGTTCATCCCGGGTCAGGCCTTTCCAGCCCATTTGCTCGGCCGCCAGGCGGCACCATTCCCGGGCGGGATCGGTGCGGACGAAAGGCGCCAGCTCCGGGGCAAACGAGCGACGGCGCAGCTCCCTCCGCACCCGGGGCGAAAAACCGGCCACGCGGTCGAGTAAATGACCCTGTTTCCAATTCACCCCCGTCCAGAATTCCCGGAGGAGATGCGCTTCCGCGAAAGCGAGAGCGGCTTGCCGCACGTTTTGGTTGGCGGTGGGATGAGAAAGAAGGATCACGAGAGCTGGGCGCGGAAAAGCGCAATGTAGGACTCGGCAATCGCGGTCGGGTGAAATTTCGCCAGATGCCCGGGAGCCTGAGCCAGGAGACGCTCCCGTTCGTTAGGCGAGCTCAGCAGCGATTCCAGCGCCTCGGCCAGCGCGTGCGCGTCGCCGTTCGGAAAAGTCCGGCCGCAGGGGCCGATCGCCTCGGGCAGTCCGCCGCCTTGGGAGCCGACCACGACACAGCCGCAGGCGATTCCTTCCAGAGCAACGATCCCGAAAGGTTCGTCGTAGCGCGAGGGAACCACGAGGATTTTGTGCTGGCGCAGAAGAGAGCGCAAAGCCTCGTCGCGCTTTGGTCCGCTGAAAGTGACCTGCTCGTCCAGACCAAGCCTTGTCGCCAATTGCTGCAAGGGGAGAAGCTCGGGGCCACCGCCTACGATCGTTAGGCGAGGAAACAGGTCGCGGCCGCGAAGAATAACGAGAGCCTCGAACAGAAGATCGACGCCCTTTTCTGAAACCAGTCGGCCAAGAAAGACAAGATCGCCGCTTCTTTCCTCGCTCGCCGCGTCGACGGAAAATTTTCGCGCGTCGTAGGGGTTATAGATCAGCGTCGACTTCGTCGCAAAACAAGCCGCGATCGCTTTGCTGCCGGCGACGCTGGTGGTATGCCGGACCATGAGGTGTTTCAGACGTTGCACGAAATCGATTCCGCGCGGTTGGCGACAATAGGAGCCCTGGTGAGTGACCACGACCGGTTTCGACATGAGCAAAGCCGGCCAGAGCGTGCGCAGACTCAGGTTGTTGTGCCAAAAAATGTCAGACCATTGGATGACTTTGCGCAGCTCCCGCAGAGAAGGCCGTCGCACGACGGGATAGGGTAGATCACTCGCGCCTTCCGTCGGGCTGTGCGTCACGACCGTAACGGAGTGGCCTAACCGGACAAACTCAGCCGCGAGCAACTCTCCGACGGTTTCAATCCCGCCAATACTAGGCGCGAAGGCGTGCGATGAAATCAGGATTTTCAAGGAAAATAGGGGCGTCCAGTGCACCCTTGGAAGTAATCGCGCACCGCCTTCCAGCGAGCGCGGGCGGAAAAGGCAAACCCATCGTCGCGGCGGAGGGCGCCCAGTCGCAGGGTATTGGCCAGAAGAAGAATCGCGCGAACCGTGGCCGCAGTGCGGCCAAAATAGGCGCGAACGAGATAGAGCGAGTTGCGAGCAAAGAGATAACTCCGCCACGAACTCTCGGTAAAGGTGACTGGATTCACTACGATCGATCCCCAGACGAGCACGACCTTCCATCCGCGGCGGACCGCGCGGGCGCCAAGGTCGTGTTCATCGCCATAGGCGAAGTAGCGCTGGTCGAAAAGTCCAATCTCATCCAGGCATTCACGGCGCACGAGCATGAGCGTGCCATGCGGCACGTCCACCTCCTGGGCCGTCCCGCGCGCCCGGGGCTCGGTCGGCTCGGGATAAACGCCGCGCCAGCGGGAAAGCCGAGCGACAAAGGGTTCTGGATACTGCGGACAGGCAATGCCAATTCGCGGATCCGCGTCCGCCGCCGCGACGAGGAGACGGAGGCAATCCGGCTCGGGCAGGGCGTCGTGGGCACTGATGAGGCAATACGGATTTCCTTCCTGACGGAGCCATTGCCGGAGCACGACATTGAGGGCGCCCCCCCAGCCTTTATTATCGTCCAGCCTAACGATTGTAATCGCAGGATCCAATTCCGCCTGTAGCCGCGTATAAGCATCTCCGCTGGAATCGTTGTCGATCACCGTGACGCGGAGCGGAATGCCCTGGGCGGAAAGCGCCTTGACCGTGGCCAGACAGGCCTCGGGTTGATTCCAGTGAACGACAAAAAGATCGACTTCGGCCATCGCTCGGAAAGTTAGGCGGCCAATTTGAGCGCGGTGGCAACGGTAAGAGCAAGGCGCTCGGAAGAGGCGTGACTCCAATACCAATCGTGGTGCGAGAGAGCGATATCGACGCGTTTCTCTGTCGGCGGAAGATCCTGCTCGGCCTCGGTGACGAAGAACGGCCCCGGTAGTCTGTCGTCCCCGAGAAAAATAGGCGAGCCGGGATGTGGAAAGACCGGGATGACGCCGTGCGCACAATAGGCGGCGAAGACGGTCGATTTCAGAATCGTCGTTGTCGCGACACCGGGTTGATGAAAATAATCGAGCCAGGCGAAAGCGGCGGTGGACAGGATTTCGGCGGCCGAGCCACTCTCGATGCGGGGGTGATACTCGGTTTTAACTTCCAGCAGTCGATCGAGTAGGCTGCGAATTTCTGAGCTGTCGGCGCCGCCCACGACAGAAACTTCGCGTGGGCAATAATGGGGAGGGATAAACGCCATGTTTTGCAGCATCGAACGAAGGGAGCGTTCGATTAACTCCGAGCCTCCGCAAACAACCCAGCGATGAGGATCACGGCCGGCAAGTTCCGCCCGGGTCAGGGTGGGTTCGCCGAAATTCGACATGACGGGCTGGACAAAGACACGAGTGCCGGGCGCGAGTCGTTCGAGCTGCGCGGCCTGGGTTTCATTGCTCACGATGGCCGCGTCCGAGAGGTCGGCAATAGAGCGAGCGATCTGCTTTTGCAGCGGACCGAGCCAAAAGGCGCTTCGCCGCCAGGAGCCGGCAGCATAAAGCTCGTGGAAGACCGTCACCAGCCGGCTCCCGCGCGCATTCGTCAGGCGCCGCAGCACCGTGGGCAACCGGGACGGAACTCCGCGTGGGTTGTAGCCGTAGTTCACATAATGCAGGAGGAGGGCTTCGGACGGATCGATCGTTTTCGAGACCGTGCGCAAAGGGGATAAGACTTCAAAGTTATCCGCGGTGCTGGAGGAAGTGGCCGGGGCGGCGGAAACGAAGGTGGTTTCGATGTCGTAAGACTCTCGCAGGCGGCCTGCAAGTTGCCGGGCATAATCACCGACGCCTCCGCAATCGTCCGGAGCGCGGGGGATGATCTGCAGCAAGCTCCGGCGACGGTTCACGATTGGCTCCGGTCGATGCTTGCGCCTAACGAAACAAGCGCAGCGCGATAATGCTGGATTGTGTTTTCCGCAATTTCGCGCCAGCGATAACGGCGTGCGATTTCGATGCAGCTCTTGGAAAGAGTCTCGTATTCCTCCACCGGGAGAGAAAGAAGGTCCGCCGCGCGGGCAGCGATCGCGGCCGGATCGCCGGCGGGGGTGAGCAGACGTGTCGCCTGCGTCCCTAGAATCTGGTGCGGCCCGGGAACGTCGTAGGCGATGGTCGGCAGTCCGGCGGCCAGTTGCTCGATGACGGCGAGGCCGAAGCCCTCGATAAGACTGGGAAAAACCCCGATCGTGCAATCAGCCAGGAGTGAGGGCAGGTCATGCTCGGGAAAAGTGGGCTGACAGATAATCCGGGGGTCGTTAGCGAAACCCAGGTTCGCCCGCACGACGGCCTCTTCAAACATGGTCCCAAGGAAAACAAATTCCGTGGCGGGATGCCGGTCCCAGATGGCGGCGATAATCCTGGGCCACTCCCGCGATCCCTTGCGCGGCCCCCACATTCCAATAAAGGAAACCTTTTGCCGTCGCAGGCGGGCGGGGGCGGGCGCGGCAGCCGCGGCCAGGGCTCCGATGAACTCATCGTTCAAGCCATAAGGCTCGACGATGGCCGGCGCGTGAATCTTAGGATCGGCCGCAAGCTCACGACACTCATCTGCGTTAGGCAAATTCAGCAGGTCGCAGGTGCGGAGCGATTTCTCCGAGTGGACGCGGGCACGCCAGTCGATAAAGCGATGGAAAAGGTGGCCAAACCAACGCCCTTCCTTCTGACCCGGTCCAACTTTGGCCGCCTCCTGCAGAAAGCGATGGTAGAGGCGAAACAGTCCCACGGAACGCGCCACGAGCAGGCCGCGAAAACCGAGCGACTCCTTGGAAAAAGGGAGAACCCCGATCAGGCAATCGATCACGTCGAAGCGACGGCCGTGGGCGCGGACGAAAGCGGCCGCTTTGTGCGGAAAGAGGATCTGGCGCAGAGCGGCCCCGGCGCGCGAGGCGGGCGGGTCGGGAAAGGCATCGGTCAGGCAATACTTTTCCACGGTATGGCCGGCGCGCGTCCACTCTTTCGTCAGCTCGATCCAGACCCGTGCGGCGCCGAGGCGGGAATCCCAGGGCAAATTCACGATCGCCAGGATGCGAAGCGGTTCGGCAGCGGATTGCATGATCGCTAGAGCGTTGTCCAAAACTTGTGCCGGACCGGGTTGACGTAGTGCCGCAGGACGAGCTGCGGGCTGGAATAACGATCGGGATAGATGAACTGATCGTCCAACTGCAAAACATATCGCGTCGGATCGAGAGGCAGCGCGCCGTTGGCATGCATGACGAGGTGCACCAGCGTCTGGTTGGTGAAGAAGTTTGGCTCGCCCTCCAATTCGAGGAAGCGGCTGATGGCGAGCGACCAGTCGAGCGGACGCAGAACGAAAAGAAGGCCGGAATTCACAGGGTCACGCAATTCGTTAGGCTGACGCAGGACGCGCGGGTCGGCGGAGCAATCCTGGCAGTCGGGCAGATAAAGGGCGGGCGCAGCATTTGCGGCGACATCTTCCATGAGATTCGCCGCGCCCCGAAAGAAAAGGACATCGGAATCGACGTAAAAGCCGGACCCGTTGCGGGGAAGGGACATGATCAGGCCGAGCTGTTTACCCATCGGATAAGTGGTGATGTAATGGCGAAACTTCTCCGGCAGATTCGGGGGCAATTTTTCGCCGGTGGGCCGGACCGAGACAACCGGGTCGATTCTTTGCAGAAGTTCGATACTGCTAGGGGAATGAGAGCCGTCGCTAACCACAGTGAAGCTCTTGGGACGACCGACGTGACAGAGGAAGGAACGAATCGACCGGACCTGCTCGGGCAGCATCGCTTCGCCGGAATAGGAATAAACGTCCAGCGGAATGTCGCGCGTCGGTTGGATCTTGCGCTGCACGATTGCCGGGAGCAGAGCGCGGTAGCTCTTGCGCCGCAGATCGCCTTCCCAGCGCGCAAAGTGATAACCAAAGTTTGGGATCTTCATGCCGGGATTGGTTGGCGAAATCCGCGAAAGCTTAGGCCGATGTTGAGGAGAAGGCTTGGCAGGGCGGAGAAGAGATTGAAGGTAAGAACTCCGGCCACGGTCGAGAAATCGATAAAAGGAATGAGCAGTAACTGCGTTCCAAGAGTGAGGGGAATGTAGAGCCAGGAACCGACGATCCAGGCGCGTGATGCGTTCAGCGCCCAGAGCGTGCTCGCGATCATGTGCAGGATGGCGCCGCCAATCATCAGGAGGAGCTCATATTGGAGATGCGAATACCTGTTCCCGAGAATGAAAAGAAATTCGTTAGGCAGGAAGATTGCCCCAGCCAGGACGACGAGGCTGAAACCGACCACGGCGCCGGCGATCCCGGCATAGAGCCAGCCCAGCTTGCGCGAATCCTGACAGCGCGCGAAAGCGGGGGCAAAGATGTTGGTGATGAGGTTGCCGAGGACCGCGAAAATCATGGCGAGACGCCCGAGTGCCCCGACTTCGGCGACCGCCCCAGCCCCCCGGCCAAAGAGGGTGATGAGAAGAATGGTGATCTGCCCCTGAAGACAGAAGAAGATCGCGTTCGGAGCCTGGTTGCGAATGAAGCCAATCATCGCCTTGCGGTCGGCGGGGTTTTCCTCCGCCTGCAGATCGACGACGGCGCGGGCGTAGCGCCGGAGGAGAAGATATTGCAGGAGAAGAGCGCTCGAACCGACCAAGGCTGCCACGCCGGCATTGAGGAAAATAAAGGCGAGCGCGAGCAGGACCGCCAGGCGCGTGATGGCTCCGGTGAAATCGATCTTTTGAATCTGCCGGATATCGGAGCGCAAACGCGGGACGACATCGAGCACGCCAAGGGAGAGCTGCACATAGAGTCCGCCGAGCACGGCGACGATCAGGATGGCCGCATAGAGGACGGAAGCTCCATTCTTCACCAGCATGTAGTAAAGCAACGGCGTCACGGCGAGGACGGCGGCCGCCCCAAGTTTGCGGCGCAGCTTTAGCCCGGTGCGGATCAGTTCGCCAAAGCGATGCCCATCCTGCCAGACGCGCCCGCCGATCGATACCAGGCCGATGCTGATTCCGATATCGGCCAGGACATTGATCGTGCCCTGCATCGTGTTGGCGATGGTGAAGAGGGCATACTCATGCTGATCCAGGCGCCTAACGAGCAAAATTCCGGCGGCAAAGCCAATCAATTGCACCAGTGCCTGGATGGAGGCAAACTGGCCGACCCGTCGGGCAAAGAGAAGAACGCGTCCGCTGCCGCGAGGCGGAGAGCTCCCGGCCGGCGGCGCGGGTAAGGAGGTGGTCATGGCGCGAAAAGCTCGTGCACGACGCGCCGGATGGCCAACCGGCCGGTTGGCGCGCCCCGGCGACTAAACGCGATGACCGTGCTTCTCCGCCGCCGGTTGGAGGGAGGTTTCGGGCGCGGCCGGAGGCGGGGTGTTATAATACTCCGCGTATTGGTAGTAATAGTACTCCGGCAGTGAGGTATCAACGTAGTTCAAGATCACGCCTGGGACGTTGACCTGTCGGTTGTAAAGAAGCTCGAGCGCCTTTCTGGTCAGGCGCGCGGAAGTGTACGAGAGCCGGACGACAAACAAGGTCGCGTCAATTTTCGGCGCGAGACTGGTGGTATCGTCGGCCGCAAGGACGGGCGAGCTATCGATGATGATGTAGTCGTAGTGATTGTAGATGTCCTTGAGGAAGGCGTCAGTCGATTCGCGCAGCAGATGCTCGCTCGGCTGCGAGAGGGTATTACCGCGCGGCAAAACAAACAGACTCGGCAAGGTCGTCGGAACCACGACTTCGCGCCAGTTCACTTCCTGTTTCAGGACTTCGGAAAAGCCAATCTTGGAGTGGATATCAAAGGCTTCGCGCAAGGCGCCGCGCCGCAGATCGCCGTCGATGAGCAGGGTCTTGGCCCCGGAAAGCGCCATGGTGATGGCGAGGTTGGAGGAGACAGTCGACTTTCCTTCGTTAGGCACGGCGCTGGTGATGAGCAGGGTCTTGGGCCGCGGGCCTTCGTAGGGCATGAAGAAGATGGAGGAGCGGACGTTGCGATACGATTCGGCAAAGATGTGCCTCGCATCGTCGGGTTGAAGAAGGGTGACCGCCCCTTTTGTCTTTTCCTTCGGGATTTGGCCGAGGATGTTCTCATTGAAGTAATGCTGAAACTCGGTGAAGGAAGCCATCCGGTCGTCGATGCGATCGAGCAGGATGAGGATGACGAGACCGGCAAAGGCGCCGAATCCAAGCCCGACGAGCAGAGCTCCTGATCAGACCCGGTCGCACCGACATCGGCGCCGTCGCTTTCTCCATGATCCCGACCTGATCGCCGCCATCAACGACCTGCGAGACGTCGACATCCTTGAGGTTGTTGGTGAGGCGGTCATAGAGGGTCTTCTGCCGATCGACCTTGCCTTTGAGGCGGTTGAATTGCGCAAGCTGCTGACTGAGATCGAGCGCTTTCTTTTCCCACTCTTTGATGTTGGATTTGAGATTCTCCATCTGCTTGCCGATCGACTTGCGACGGGTGTCGAGTTTTTCGACCGCGTCCTCTCGATAAAGCCCGATCAAATTTTCCTGCTTATCGATTTCGTCGTTGAGTCTGATGATCTTGGGATGTCTCGGGCGCAGATCCTTCGAGAGAGTGTCGCGCTCGGCCTTGAGTAATTGAACGGACTGTTTCGCCTTGAGGTATTCACCTTCCGGGCCGACGTCGGCAAAGGGCATGCCTTCATCTGGCTGGGTGGAACTGGCGGCGTCGGATTTGGGTGAAACCTGCTGCCGGTCGATGTTTTGGTCGAGATCGAGCAGACTCAGGAGATCGTATTCGGTCTTCAGGCGGGCATACTCTTGATTGAGTTTCACGAGGTAGGCCGCGGCGCTGTTTCCTTCCTCCTGGATGAAACCGATGTTGTGTTCCTTCTGGAATTCGAGCATCTCATCCTCGCCATTGCGCAAATCTTTCTCGACCTGGATCAACTGCTCGGTGATCGCGGTGGTGACATGACTGCCCTGGTCGACGCGCATCGACTTCTTCACGTCGAGATACTTTTGCATCACGGCGTTGAGATAGGCCTGGGTGTATTCTGGAGCCGTCCCGATGGCTTCAAGCTCGAAGATGGAAGTGCGAGGCCGTTGTGTAATCGAGAGAGTGACTTTGACCGGCGCCATCTCGGGGTGAGTCGCACGGACCAGCGCCTCAGCACCGGTGCGAACTTCGTCACTTTGCATGAGCTGGATCTGGGTGCCGTAAAAGTTATTGCTGTCCTCGCTGTAGACCGCGTTCTGGGCCAGGTTGAGCTTCCCTGCGACCATCATCTTGCTCATGGAGAGGAACGCATTTGGCGCCTGGTAAATCATCCAGGCTCCGACAAAGAGTCCGAGGCAGATGGTCAGCAGCGGGATCCACCAGCGCCGGAGAAAGAGCGCCTTGTAACGATGAAGCCGGGTCACGATCGAGGTCGTGATCGAGGCGGGCGAGGAGCGTTCGAAAGCCTTGTTCTGCATAACTAGAAATTGACCAGCCGTTGCGGGACGTAGATCTGGTCGTCGGGTTGGAGGACGACATCATCCTCGGATCGGCCCTGCTCGATGACCCGCTTCAGGTCGACCACCATATCCTGACCATTTTTCCGTGTGACCTTCACCTTGCGCTTGTCGGCGAAGTCACCGAAGCCGCCAGCGCGGATAACAGCCTTGCTCACGGTGTAAGTCTCGTCGGTCGGGATTTCCTGGGGACCCTGTCCCTTGACCGCGCCGTAGACGTAGACTTTGCCACGGGATTTTTCGCTGACCCGGTCGACGGCGAGAATTACGGTGGCGTGGTAGTAGTATTCCTTTTCCAGGGCGGACTTGATGTTAAAAGCCAGTTCCCGGCAGGTTTTGCCGGCGGCGGGGATAAGACCGATATAAGGCACCTCGAGTTCCCCGTTGTCATTCACCCGGAGGCGCTGCGATTCGTTATCGCGATCCTCGACCACGCGGAAGCTGACGAAATCGTCGCTCCCGAGGCGCTTCTTGTCATCGAGCACCGCCATGGAGTTGGTGCGCATGACGGTATTACTGGCCGTGCCGGGACCGGCAGGCTCGACGGCGGTAGCTCTCGGGGCGTAGGGAAGCGGGCTGCTATCTTGCGCGAAGACCTTTAGCCCGGGAAGGAGAGCAAAGGCGGAAAGGCTGCATAAGAACAGGAGACGCTTCATAGACTCATACGATTGGCTTTAGAAACTATAGGTGCCGTCGAACGAGACGCGGTTTTGCTGATAGTCGCGGAACGGCTGATCCGATTGTTTCTGGGTATACTGATAGCGAAGGCCGAGCGTTACGTGGGGCGTCAACTGGTAACCCAGAGTCGCCGCACCCCCATAACGCTGAATGTGTTCCGAAAAAATGCCGCCGGAATCATCGCCGTCTTCATAGAAGAGCTCTGTCCCGAGCAGGACGCCGTTGATGATGTTCCAGGTCGCAGTGTGCCGGACGTAATTGAGCGCGACGAAGTTCGAGTTGACGCCGAGCTGTGATTCGTGACCGGCAGAGAGGGTCTGAGAGATGGCAGCATTGATCCGATGCGAGAGGAGGAAGTTCGCATAGAAGTCGCTGGAGTCGCTCCGATCGGCGACCCCGCCGCCACTGTCAAAGTTGATGAACTGATAGCCGGCCGCGGCCCGGAGTTTCAGATAGTTCGTGATTTGGGTCTCGATGAAAGGGCCCACGCTGTAGGTGACCGAATCATTCAGGAAGCCCTGATCGTAGTAATTGTAGACGGCCGAGGTTTCGATGCCGCCCCCAGTAGTGGAAGTGAAAGCGAAATACGCGCTAAAGCTCAGAATCTCGGCATTGCGATCGAGGTAGGAGAAAGTATCGGTCGTCGAGACGTAGGTGTAGTGATCGTAGCCAAAGGTCAGGACCGCCTTGTTCAAATCCCAGAGCACGGAAACGCCGACGGTGTTCTCGAAGCGGCCATAATCGACCACGTTACTGAGCTGCAACTGCGAGACGGGATCCTGCTGGAGGGAGAAGCGGTCATGAATGTTGATCCGGAAATCCTGGATGAAGATGTCGAAGGCCAGCTGCGAACCGGGCTGGATGAGGAGGCCGTTGGTATTGGCGTTGGGATGGTCGAGATAAAAGCCGTAGCCGAGGCCGAGATCGAGCTTCAAGGTGTTGAGCTGGGTCACCGGCCAGAGGGCGGAGAGATTAAACTGCGGCCGGATGATGATGTCCGACTGCTGGTTGGTCTCCGAGAGATTGATGTTGTCGTTATACTCGACCCCGGTGGTGATGCTGAAACGGAAGCGAACCGGGCCGAGGAGCAGATTGTAGGGGATCTGGTCGATCGATTGCCGGCGGGCCTCGGCGGCGGCTTCCCCGGCGAGAGACGGCCGGACCGCTTCCTGGGCGCGGAGAGCCGGCGCCATGAAGAGCGACAACAGGAGAAGGTATATGGTCTTGCGGGCGGCCGCAGCGAAGTTGGGTATGGAATCCATGCTCATAAGGTGAGTCAGTGCGATCTAAGTTAGCAGATGCAGTACCAACCAAGGTCCGACATTTCTGCGCGAAACCCGAGAGTCGGGAGCGCAAAAAACCGGCCCGGGGGACAATTCGTCCCTGAGCCTTCGCTTGGAGGTTCTGTGTTCATTGTGGCTGAGGCCGTTTATTCCGGCCTGTTTTACCTGTCATGGGTGACATCGGCAAGATAAATCGCGCCTAGGGCATCGGGCCTTCTGCCTTGGCCTGGCTGACACACACAACGGCACGCTTTTGCGACATGGGCGGGGCTGGCCCGGTTCAAGCTCTGGCTGGGAAATACCATGCGCCTGTGCTCGACCACAATTGCCCTGTTTATCCTGACCGGAATCGCCTGCGCCCGGGATGACGCGCCGCTCGCTCGCGGTGTGATCGTCCATGGGACCAAGACCAGCTATGCCCTGCCACGCGGCGCGAGCTCGTTTGTCATCCGGCTGAGCGATCGCGCGGCGGGAGATTTGGTTTTTGTGAATGAATACGCCGCGGCGGAGGGAGAACTGTCCATCGCCGTCTCGAACAAGTCGCTCGCCGCGGACAGTCCTCATTGGAGCGCAGTCGAGGGCAAGATTCGTTTTCGCAATAAACGGCTCGTCACCGTTTCGCTCCTCGGGGTGGACGCGAAATTTGTGCGCGTGAAGTTCCAGGTCGACGGGCCGCGTGCCGAAAAAACGGCAGGCGACCGGGCGCGGCCCTACAAGCTGGCGCGAATCGCGTCCAACTGATTGGCCGAGCCGAGTTTCTCGTTCTTGTGCGCGATAAAGTTCGCGTATTCCTCGACGAAGATTTTGCCCGGCGGACGAAAGTCGAACTGGTCGGGATGATCGCGGAAAAATTCGCGATGCACCCGCGTCCAAACGAGCCGGCCATCGGTGTCGATGTTGACCTTGGTCACGCCGAGTTTCGCCGCCGGCAGGTATTCGTTTTCGTTCACCCCGCGCGCGGAAGGATCGAGCTTGCCGCCGGCGGCATTGATCCGTTCGACTTCCTCGATCGGGACACTCGAGCTGCCGTGCATGACGATGGGGGTGCCGGGAATCCGCTTCTGGATTTCCTCGATGACGTTGAAGTGAAGGCCCTGTTTGCCTTTGAACTTATAGGCGCCGTGGCTGGTGCCGATGGCGGCGGCGAGGGAATCGCAGCCCGTCTGCTTGACGAATTCCACCGCCTCTTCCGGATTCGTGAGGGAGGCGTGCCCTTCGTCGACGGTAATGTCTTCCTCCACCCCGCCGAGCTGGCCGAGTTCGGCTTCGACGCTGATTCCCTTTTTGTGGGCGCGCTCCACGACGCGTTTCGTGATCGCGATATTTTCCTCAAAACTCTCGTGGCTGGCGTCGATCATGACCGAGCTGTAGAAGCCGGAATCGATGCAGTCGTAGCAGGTTTCTTCGTCGCCATGATCGAGGTGAACGGCGAAAATCGCGTCGGTGAACATTTTCTCGGCCGTTCGGATGAGCGCCTCCAGCATCCGTTTGTCGGCGTATTTCCGCGCGCCTTTCGAGAGCTGGATAATGAAGGGGGCCTGGCTCTGCACGTTGCCCCGGAACAGTCCGAGGATCTGCTCCATGTTGTTTACGTTGTAGGCGCCGACGGCGAATTTTCCGTAGGCGACCTTATAGAGTTGTTTAGTGGTAACGATCATAGGCGTCGAAAGGTTGAGCCCGCACTCTGGACTCGCGGGGGCCAACTCTCAACTGCGAGGTGCGGTCCCCCTCAGGCGCCGCTGTCGATCACGGGAAGAAGAACGCTGACCGAGGTTCCCTGGGGATTGGAATCCACGTCGACGCGACCGTTGTGATCGAAGACGGTGCGTTTCACAATCGGGAGGCCGAGGCCCATCCCGCGCGCCTTGGTCGTGCAGAACGGCGAAAAGATTTTGTCGCGCAATTCCGCCGCAATTCCGCGGCCGTTGTCGTGCACCGTCACCACCACGCCGCTGGTGTGCCCGCCGTCGCGAATCGGCTTGGCCGAAAGAGTGATCCGCGCCCTCGGCCGGCCGTGGGTGGCCTCGGCAGCGTTGGCCACGAGATGGGCGAAAGCCTCGGCGAGCGCGGTCTCGTCCCCGACCACCCGCGGCAGATCGTCCGGCAGGGTAGTTTCAATGGAAAAGCCGTTGTGCACGGAACGCGCGCGCACCAATTCGATCGCTTTCTTCATTGGGGCGCGCAGATCGAGCGGCTTGAAGTGCAGCTCGGGCGGATGGGCGAAATTGTTGATCTGCGTGATGATGAGATCGAGGCGATCTATTTCCTGGACGACGATTTCGTTGAAGTCGCGCCGGAAATCCGGGTCGTCGAAACGTTCCGGGAGAAGCTGGGCAAAGGTCTTGATCGCGACCAGGGGATTGCGCACCTCGTGCGACATGCTCGCGGCCAGGTCGGTCCAAAAGGCGGCCCGATCCATCAGCTCCTGCTTCTGGCGCATCGATTCCTCCGGGGTCAGATCCTGGATGATGGCGACCGCGCCTAACGAATTATCTTGGTGGCTGAGCCGGCGAGTTTGGACGGAGAGGGAGCGACGGGAATGGCTGTCGACCCATTGCTGGGCGGACATCTGCCCCTGGTTTTCGAGCGTTTCGCGCAGGAGCGAAGCAACGCGGCTGCCGGCGTTTTCGATCGGCCGATGCAGCACTTCGGTCGCGGTAATGCCGAGAAAGTTCTCGGCCGTGGGGTTGCACCAGAGGATGAGCCCGTCGTTGTCGCAGGCGATGATCCCGGGAGGAATGGCGGTGAGGAGCGTTTCCGCGAGCGTTTTCTGCTGGGCCATCTCCTGGTTGAGCCGATCGGTTTCGAGCGCGTTGGAGACCTCGTCGCCGAGGCGCATGAGGGTCTCGAGGCTCTGCTCGTCAAACGGTTGACCGGTCAGGCGATGACCAAAAAAAAGCCAGCCGGTGATTCGGCCTCCGGCATGGAGCGGCACGATCACCTCGGCGCCGACGGTATCGAGGGCGCGCCGGAGCAGCTCGCGCTCGGCATATTCCTTTTGCTCGAGATGGGCTCGGTAAACCAAATGTGCGTGCAGTTCAAACCAGCGCAGCAACGGGTCGCCCTCGTCGTATTCCAGCTCATAGCTTTCGGGCAGACAGCGCAGGCCGGCCCGCAACCGAAACGGTCTTCCCGGGTGGTCGCAGCCGAACATCCCCACTCTTGCCACCCGCACCGTATCGGCCAGGTCTTCGACCACTCGGCTAACGAGGAGCTCGGCCTTTTCCCGGCGCCGGGGACTTCGTGGCGACGCCATCATCGCCACCGGGCTGCGGCGAGGCTCGTGGGCCAGCTCCGGGACCAGCCGCGCCGCCGCGGTCGCCGGAGTCCGTGTCGAAGCCCCGCGCAGAGCGCGGTTTTCCTCGAGAACATGCAAATGATCGAGCGCACGGCCGACCAACGATTGAAAATGGCGCTGCTCCAGATTCACATCCTCGGTCGCGTAGATACCGGACTGCGCCGCTTCCCGCAATGGTTCCGAACGCAAGGTGCCGAAACCCACAATCAGGACATCGGGCCATTGGGCCTGCACCTGCGCGATGCGAGCGACGCTTTCTTTCCCGCGCAGATCGAGCAGGAGCACGGCGGGCCGGTTCTGCTGCAGGACGGTGAAGAGGCGTTCGCTCTGCGCCACGTAATGGATGCGGGTTATGCTCCGGAGGTAGGCGCGCGCTCGCCTAACGAAATCGGGATCCTGTGTGTAAAGAATACACGCCGCGGGTAAGATCATGCGGCGGCGACTTCTTCCTGGAAGCGAACCAAGGGCAGCAGGATGTGGAAGCTGGTCCCGCGGGCCAGCTCACTCTCGACCTCGATCTGGCCGCCATGCTCCTGCACGATCCCGTGCACCACAGAAAGTCCAAGACCCGTCCCGTAATCCTTCGTCGTGAAGAAGGGATCGAAGACATGAGCCACATCTTCCGGTTTGATCCCGCTGCCATCGTCCTCCACGCTCACGCGCAGGATCTCGCGTACCTCGCCGGTGTCGTCCGGCAACGCTGTCGGCCAGGTCTCGGTCGTGCCGATTTCCGTCGTGACGGTGAGGGAGCCTCCGGGTTTCATGGCGTCGAGCGCATTGATGAAGAAGTTGAGAAACACCTGCTCTATCTGGTCCGCGTCGGCGCGGATCGTATCCACTTCGGCATGCCAGGAGCGAGTTAATTTAATATCTTTTTGATAAAGCCGATGTCCGACGAGGAGAAGCGCTTTTTCTAAAACTTCGTGCACATGCATCGGTTTCAGGAGCGGCTTGGCTGGCCGGGCGAAGCGGAGGAGCTGGTTGACTAACGAATCGATCCGATCCACTTCGTGCCCGATAAGCGAGAAGAAGGTCTCGCGGAAATCGGAATCCTGATAACGCTCCGGCAGGAGCTGGGCAAAAGTCTTGATCGAGACGAGGGGATTCTTGATCTCGTGCGCCATGCCGGCGGAGAGCGTGCCGAGGCTGGCGAGGCGATCGCTGCGCCGGATCTGCATCTCGAGCCGCTTCAGGGTTGTGATGTCGGTCAAAACCATGAGCGCGCCTAACGGTTCGCCATCCTGCCCATGGAAAATCGAGCTGCTCGCGCGCAGGATCGTGCTTTTGTCGCCTGCGCGCAGCGAAATCTCCCGGTCCTCCTGGCGTTCCCCGGCCGTCAGGGTCTCATTCAAGATATCGCGCAACGCTTCCGGCAAATTGCTGATCTTGCGCGCCAGCAGCTCGGAGGCGGGCAGGCTGGTGATCTCCTCCACCTCGCGGTTAAAAACGGTGATCAGGCCATTGCGGTCGGCTGCGACCACGCCGGTGGTGAGGTTTTGCAGGAGTGTTTCGTTATAAATCTTCGCGTTCTGCACCTCGGTGAAAAGCTGGGCGTTCTCGATCGCGACCGCGAGCTGTCCGCAGAGCACCAGGAGCGCGCTCTGTTCGACCGTCCCGTAGATGCTGCCCGAGCGGCGCGGCCCCAGGAGCATGACGCCGGCGAGCTGTTCGCGGGAGAAAATTCCCATCGCGACGGCGACGTGGAGCGATTTCATCTGCCGGCGCACCCGTTCCAGTTCCGGGGTGGAACGAATGCGGTGGAGCTCGTCGAGGATGATCGGTTCCTTCGTGCGCTCGAGATGGGCGATGATCGCCTGGTCGCGGTGCAGTTCCATCCGCGTCGTGCGCGAGCCGGCCTGGACGGTGGGGAAGCGTTGCGCATAAAATTCCTGCTCCGGCAGGAGTAGGAAAACGCGTTCCGTATCCACCGCCTGTCCAATCGTTAGGCCAAAGCGCTCGAGCAGGTCGGCCAGGGTCGTGACCGAGCGCAGAATTGCCGCCGCCTGGTTCATTGTCGCCTGGAAATCGAGCCGGCGGGTGCCGATAAAAAGCCGGTCGGCCAGCGTTTGCGAAACGCCCCGCGCCGGCGCCATCGCGAAAGCCACCACCAGAGCAGCGAGCAGGTGCGCGATGGAGCGTCCATCGGGTCCCATCATCGGGACGAAGACGGCATAACTGAGCCACCAGATCAGGGCATAAAGGCCCACGAGATAGACCGCGAGGACGCCGTAGGAAATCACCCGCCGCATGAAAAACCCGACTTCAAGGATTTTTCGCGTCGCGATTCCGTAGGCGATAACGAGGCTGAGGATGATAAAACGGAAGGGCGCGAACCAAAGCGCGCGCGCCTCGCCGAGGAAGTAATCGAGGACGAAGGCAAGGAGGAGCGCGAAAACGACGGCGGCGATCGCGCCCATGAAGATGAAGGAGAGCTCGGCATGTTCGCCGCCCTTCGTATTCCGGATGTCCCGCCCGTAACTAATGATCAGCGCACCAAAGGCGAGGATGATGTAGGCAGCGAAAACCCAGATGGCCGGTCCGTAATCCGGGCTGGGGGCGGCCTGGGCTTGTTGCTCCAGGACCGCGCCCTCGAGGAAGGCCTTCGTTTGGCAGAGGGCGATGATTCCGACGGTGAGGAGAAGCCACGTCTTGGAGTGGGCGAAAATTCCTTTCCACCCGAGCTGACGTTGTCGCACCGAGATGCGGAGAAGATTCAGGACCGCGAGATACACCGCACCGGAGGCGGAGGCCTGCCGGATGGCGAATTCAGCCGCCGCCGGGGTCGTGGCGGTAAAAGCCAGGAAAAGGCTGAAGAGCCAGGCGTCGATCGTTAGGGAGAGAAGCAAAAAGCATTGGTTGGCCAGGCGATGGCGATTGGCCTGAAAGACGGCGAGCCCCAGCGAAAGCTGGAGCAACATGGCCACGAGAGTGGAGATGGTGGCGGCTGTCATGACTCCGCTTTAGCAAGTGATAGTAGATCGTCGATTCGAACTGCCGTGGGCAAAGGATTAGTCCAAACGCACTCGTTCCACCACCATGCTGCTGTTTCCGCCTCCCAGACCACGTACATTGATTAGTGCACAGTTCAATAGCGCCTTTCGCGCCTTTCGAGCGACAAAATCCAACTCGCATCCGGGCAGGGGTGTTTCATGGTTGGCCGTCGGCGGAATGACACCCGCTTGAAAGGCCAGCGCACAGGAAATTAATTGCATTGGGCCAGCAGCGGAAAGCGGATTTCCGGTCACGCCCTTAATCGAACTCACCGGCACCTGGGAAGCATGGGGTGCAAAAACCCGCCGGATCATTCGCACCTCCGCTGCATCCAACACCGGATGCCCCGGGCCATAAGAACAGATGTAATCGATCTCTCGCGCGTTGCGCCCGGCGTTTGCCATCGCCAGACGCATCGTCGCTTCCAATCCATCAAAAGGATCATCGGGTTCGCTATCCATCTGGGCCGCATAGCCGGTGATTTCGAGATAAATTTTCGCGCCGCGTGCCAGCGCGTGGTCGAGATTTTCCAGGATCAAAACGCCCGCGCCTTCCGAGATCACTCCCGAGTCGCTGCTCGCGTCGTACGGCCGGCTGGCCGTGCTCGGATTGGCGTTGGCAAAAGAACTCAAGCCCGCGGATGCGAGGCTCGCCATGGCCAGGGGCGTGACCGGCGCGTCCGCCCCTCCGGCGATCGCAATCTCGACATCACTCGTGCGGATCATGGTCGCGGCGGAGGCGACGGCATCGATCCCGGAATTACAGGCCGACGAAATGGTGGAGGCCTGGGTTTGCACCCCGAGCTTTTGTGCGATGAGAAGAGCCGCCGCCTGCGGCTGACAATTGCGCACCATCCCCGAGTTGATCCGGGAGGCGCCGCGTCCCTGCAGCTCGCGTGCTCCATTCTCGATCACATCGAAAGCGCTCGAGCTTACTCCGATGCAAACGGGCAGGACGGAGTTTATCCGGTCGAGCCGCGGATCCACGCGCGCGTCCCGCAAAGCCATCTGCGTCGCGGCGTAGGCAAATTGCGTATGCCGCCCCATTCGCTTCGGCTTCCATTGCGCCGGCATGTGGTCGAGCGCATCGAAACCTTTGACTTCCCCGGCGATGCGGCTTTTAAAACCTGCCGCGTCGAAAAGCGTGATCGGACCGATCCCGCTCTCCCCCGCCGCCAGCGTTCGCCAAAACTCCCGCAGTCCGGTTCCGTTAGGGGCGATTACGCCCATCCCAGTTACCACTACTCGACTACTTCTTGCCATTTTTCGCCTCTCTACCCGCGCAGGACTCCGTTCGAGCTTACGCTTGTTTTGAGAATTCCGCGCATTGTTGCGATTTGTCGACAAAGTTCAAGTTATTCACAATTTAGCCCTTGCGTTTGTCCTCGAATTACAGAAGCATCGCCCTCGAAGTGGACCCATTTGCATCATTTCGTAGATTTTCTTCCCAGAAGGTACGTCCCTAGCTTCTAGCGATGGGAGCAATGATTGCCAACGCCGAACTCCCGCAAGTCCTCGTCATCGACGACGAAATGGGACCACGTGAAAGTTTGCGCATGCTCTTGAAGCCCAGCTATCAGGTGCATACCGCCGACTCGGTGGAAAAAGGCCTGAAACTCCTCACCGAAAAAAGGCCCGACGCCATCGTCATGGACATCCGGATGCCGGGAATGACGGGCATCGAAGGCCTGCGCCTGATTCGCCAGATCGATCCACATCTTTCCGTCATTATGTTGACCGGCTTTGGCGCGCTCGAGACGGCCAAGGAAGCGCTCCGCCTCGGCGCTAACGACTACATCAGCAAGCCATTTGATGCGCGCGAAATGCGCGAAGTGATCGGCCGCAACGTCGAGCGCACCCGGCTCCATCGCACGAGCGAGAACGCCGCCGGCGAGATCAAGGAATTGAATAACCGGCTCCTGCAGGAGCTCGCGCAAAAGGAACGGCTCGCCTCGCTCGGGCAGGCTTCCGCCGAGTTTGTCCACGACATTGGAAATCCCCTAACAATCGTCTGGGGCTACGTCCAGCTCCTGGCGAAGAAGCTGGAGGATTCCGAGCGGACCGACGATCCCAATGCCGTCAGCTCGAACAAGGAGCTGGAGATCATCGAACAAAACGTCCGCCTGTGCCGCGACCTGCTCACCATGTGGCAGAGTTACGGCAGCGTCGAAGCCGCCCCGCACAAGGTGATTTCGATCGCCGACATCACGCGGGAAGTGGTCGCGAGCGTCGGTGCCATGGCGAAGGAAACTCCGGTCGAATTGAAAGTCGATGTGACGGACGATCCGTGCTCGCTCACGGGCGACGCCGTCCAGATCACGCGCGCCATTCAGAACGTCATCATCAACGCCATCCAGGCTTCGGGCGAGAGCAAGGGCACGGTCGAGGTCAGCTGCATCCGCAAGGATTTCTACGTCGATGTCCGCGTCTCCGATACCGGCCACGGCATCAGCCCCGAGCAGATCGCGAAAATTTTCGATCCCTACTTCACGACCAAACAAGGCAAAAGCGGCACCGGCCTCGGTCTCTATATCACCAAGAAAGTGGTCGAAGATCACAGCGGCTCGATCAAGGTCGACAGCACCCCGGGCGTGGGAACGACGATCACGATCCGGCTCCCGCTGGCCGGCAGTTAGGCCCCCTCTTCGCGATTTCGTTAGGCATTCCTGCTCCCGGACGCGACGGCTTTTTCGCCCAGAATTCTTCGCCCGCTCCGTTCCGGCATTAATGATTGCCACCTGCCGCGCTTCTGTTTTCTTCAGGCGTGGCCGACCCCGGTTATCGTATTGCTCCTATTTTTTTGATCCGGATGGCCGGGGTCCCGTTTGAAAATCTGGAGAATCTCGCCACGCTCGACGCCGCCCGCGCCGCCCGCCAGGCGAACGCAGCGGAGCGAGAATTCGCCGGCGCGAAAGGGCGGGTCGAGGAGCTGCTCGATTCGCGCAAACACAATCTTTCCCGGGAACAGTTCCGCGCCTGGCGCAAGGCCGTCCGTCTCGGAGTCATGCCCCCGGCCGCCGATCCGCCGATCTCTCCCTTTCTTGAATTCTGGCAGGCCGGGGCCGATCTGGCCCGGGCCGAGAATTCGTTAGGCGACTTTCTCGCCCATGAACTGGAGGCCGCGCGCGCGGCCTTGATGGATGCGGCCCGCCGCTACCTGCCGCGCTATCTGGTCTTCGCCGCCTCTGGCGTCCGCGATCTCCTCGGCCACGACACGACCGGTCCGCTCCCGCCGCGCAACAAGAGCCTGCGCGCGCGCGAGCGTCATCTCCTGCTGTACCTGCAGCGCGTTTGCGGGAAGAACGACACCCTGAGCGAGTTTGGGCCGCACGGCTGGGGCACGATCGAGGCCGGCCGGCGCTCGCTTCAGCTTCTTCCCCGGGACGGCATCGCGTGCCGCGAAGTCTTTCTGGAGCGCTGGACCGCCCACGGCGCCGCCGCCGCCATCAACGCCGATCCCCTAACGAGAGACGAAATCGCGCCGCGGCTTCATCCGGCCGGCCGGATCGAAAGCGATGGCTTTCTCCAGGCCGAGACGGGCGAGAGAATCCTGCTCGATGCGGAAGAGCGCGCTGTGCTCGCCCGCTGCGATGGGATGACGCCGGCCCATTCGTTAGGCGTGAGCACGCAAACGCTCGCCGGGTTTGCCGACCGGAATCTCATCCGCTGGGAAATGGAGGTGCCGGCGATCGAGCCGCATGCTTTCGCCGTCCTGCTCCACGAAATCGCCGGCTGGCGCGAGGGACCGGTGCGGGAGCGCTGGCTCGCCGCACTCCAGCCTTTTGTCGCCGCCGCCGCCGAATTTGCCGCGACGGCCGAACCCGCGACCCGTTTCGAGCTCATCGAAAAAACAGCCGCGGGACTCGACAGCCTGGGCGCGCACAAAACCGCGAGCCGTTTCCTCTACGCCGCGACCAACTCGATCGGGGAAGAGTGTTTTCGCGAGACCGGTTTGGTGATCGGCGAAGACCTGGTTGCCGAGGTCACGGACCAGGCCGCGCCCTGGATCGATCTCTGGCGCGATAATTATGCCTACGTCGCGAGCCGGGTGGCGGCTGGTTTACGCGGCCTGCTCGCGCAGGCCCCGCTGGAAGAGGGCGCGATCGCGCTGCCGGCTTTCCTGCGTCATTGCGCGGAGATCCAGATGCCGATCACCGGTCCGGGCATGATCACTTTCGCGCATCTTGCCTTCCGCGAGGTCAAGGCGGCCTTCGCCGAGCGGCTCCAGGCCCACGCCGGCGAGGCAGAGTACGAGCTCACCGCGGAGGATTGTCATTTCATCAGGCGCGACTTCGAGTACGAGCGCTTTGATGAATACACCTATCCCTCCGCCGATTTGCAGCTTGGCGCCGCCTCGCTCGAGGCCGTTGCCCGCGGCGATTATCAATGGGTTCTGGCCGAGCTCCATCCCTCGGTCGCGCTCCTGCACCACGGTCTTTACTGGTCCTGCCCGGACAAGGCGGCGCTGAGCGACGCCCTGCGCCGCTCGGTCTGTGGCCAGCCCAATTTTCATTTTGGTTATTTTGCGGTCGACTTCACTGCCACCACCTCGGTGCGCTTTTTCGATGCCTTGCCTGACCTCACTTACTTCGTCGCGCCGCAGCGCGGCGATCCTGGGTGGAAGAGCGTGCCGCCGGCGGAGTGCGAAGTTTTCATTCAGCCGGAGAACGGCGACGTCGCTCTGCGCCGGCGCGACTCGCACGAATATCTCGGCTCCTTCGCCCGCGCCTGGACGATTCCGCTCGGCTTTCATCCCTTCAGCTTTTCGTTAGGCCGGGACACGCCGCGTTTGCTCTGCGGGAAGGTGGTGGTGCAGCGCCGCACCTGGACGATCACCGCGGAGGAATTGGGCGCGGGCGATTTCACGGGGATCTCGCGCGACCTCGTGCGCGCGGTCGAGCGCCTGCGCGCGGCGCGCGGTTTGCCGCGGCACGTTTACATTCGCCCGACCGAGCAGGCCCTCCGCCGCAGCGGGGTGGAAGGCCGCGACAAGGATACGAAGCCTGTCTTTCTCGATCTGGAGAGCTATCTGTTCCTGGAGATTTTGCATCGCTGGCTGAGCAAGGCGGGCGAGCTCGAAGTCACCGAAATGCTACCCGCACCCGATCAACTTCTCTGGCAGGAACCAGACGGCCGCCGCACTTTTGAGCTGCGCACCCAGGTCATTCCGCGATGAAAGTCATCGCCATTGCCAACCAGAAAGGCGGCGTCGGCAAGACGACCACCGCGGTCAATCTCGCCGCCGCCCTGGCCGAACTGAAAGTCCGCATTCTCCTCATCGACCTCGATCCGCAGGGCAACGCCACCAGTTCTTTCGGCCTCCAGGACCTCGAGGGGCAAAGCCTTTACGGAGCATTGTTAGGCGACGATCCCGTCACGGAAAAAGTTTTGCCCACCCGGCTCGAGCAGCTTTTCATCATCCCGGCCGATATCGACCTCGCCGGCGCCGAAATCGAGATCGCGCGCATGGACGACCACCTCACCCGGCTCGCCCAGGCGCTCAAGGTCCTGCGCGAGGACGACACTTTCGATTACGTCCTGCTCGATTGTCCGCCGTCGTTAGGCATTCTCATGACCAACGCCCTCGCCGCCGCGGACGAACTCCTGACCCCGATCCAGTGCGAATATTTCGCCCTCGAGGGTCTGGTCAAGATCGTCCGGCTGATCGAGCAGGTGCGCGATTCCGGAGCCAACGGCAAGCTCGAATTGGGCGGTATCCTAATGACGATGTTTGACGGCCGAACCAATCTCAGCTCGCAGGTGGTGGCGGATGTGCGGGAGCATTTTGGGCCGCGGGTTTACGACACGGTCGTGCCGCGGACGGTGCGTTTAAGCGAAGCGCCGAGCTTCGGGAAATGCATCCTCGAGTACGATCCGAACGGGAGCGGCGCGAAGGCCTACCGCGCACTCGCGCTCGAGTTTCTGCGCCGTCACGAACCGGCCCGGGTGCAGGAAAACACCTGAGCCGGAAAGCCGCGGAAGACAGTTTCCTTCTCCAGCATCATTCCGTTTTTTTCCGTCACTCGCCGCGAAGCGTGGTTTTCGGGATGGATAAGTGAGATGACCCGCTCGAGTTTCAGGACATCGAAGGCATAAGCGCGCACCGCCTGCGCCCCTTCCGTCGCCAGGCCGCGATTCCAGTAGTCGGGATGAAGCCGGTAACCGATCTCGATCTCGTCCACTTCATCGACCACCTGCCGGAAAAATCCGCAGTAGCCGATGAGACGATTTTCCGCGCGAAAAATCACCGCAAACTGACTCGGCAAACCGGCATCGGCGGCCGCGATCACGCGATCGAAGAGAAACGCGGAAGTTTGTTCCCGCGTGAAAACGCCGCTCGAAAAGCGCATGAAATCCGGATTCGCCATCAGGTCGGCGAGCGGGTCGAGATCCGCCGCCATGAAGTGACGCAGAATCAGGCGGGGCGTTTCAATAACAGCATCCATCGGCGGCAGGAGGACGTAATTTACAGAAAGTTTTTTCTCCGCGAGTGGCGATTTTTTTCATTCGCGTGGAGATTCACTTTCCCGCATGGAAATCGACCGCAAACTCGCCATTCTCGCCGACGCCGCGAAGTATGACGCCTCCTGCGCCAGCAGCGGGACGACGAAGCGAAATTCGCGCGGCGCGAAGGGCATCGGATCCACCACCGGGACTGGCATTTGCCACAGCTACACCCCCGACGGGCGCTGCGTCTCGCTGCTCAAGATCCTGCTCACAAATTACTGCATCTACGACTGCCTTTATTGCATCAATCGCGCCTCGAGCAACGTGCAGCGCGCCCGTTTCACTCCCGAAGAAGTGGTCCGGCTGACCCTCGACTTCTACCGGCGCAATTACATCGAAGGCCTTTTTCTCAGCTCGGGGATTATCCGCAATCCCGACTACACGATGGAGCAAGTGATCGCGGTCGCGCGCACGTTGCGGGTCGAGCACGAGTTCCGCGGCTACATTCATCTCAAGACGATCCCGGAAGCGTCGCCGGCCTTGATCGAAGAGGCGGGACGCTGGGCCGACCGGATCAGCATCAATATCGAGCTGCCGACGCCGGCGGCTTTGCAATCGCTCGCGCCGGAAAAAAATTTCGAGAACACACAGCGCGCCATGACCGGGATCAAGGAGCGGATCACCGAGGCGAAAGCGGACCGCCGGCAGCATCGCAAGGCGCCGGCCTTCGCCCCGGCCGGGCAAAGCACGCAGATGATCGTGGGTGCAACCGACGCCTCGGACGCGACCATCCTGCACCAGGCGACCTCGCTTTATGCGCGGCAGAAATTGCGGCGCGTTTATTATTCCGCCTTCAGTCCGATTCCCGACGCCTCGAGCAAGCTGCCGTTGCAGGCGCCGCCACTCGTTAGGGAACATCGTCTTTACCAGGCCGATTGGCTGGTCCGATTCTATGGTTTCGCGGCGCACGAATTGACCACGAACGCGGAACCAAATCTCGACCTCACGATCGATCCAAAACTTGCCTGGGCGTTGCGCCATCGGGCCTTGTTTCCGGTCGATTTGAACAAGGCGCCGCGCCATCTCCTCCTCCGCGTGCCCGGGCTCGGGACGAAAAGTGTGCAGCGCATCCTGCAAGTCCGGCGCTGGCACAAGATCCGGGCAGAGGATCTTCTCCGCCTGCATTTGCCGATGAAGAAGGTGCTGCCGTTTGTCACGACCGCGGACCAAAATCCCAACAATCGAACCCTGGAGCGCGACGATCTCGCGGCCAGCCTCGTCGTTAGGCCAAAACAACTCGACTTGTTCACGATCGAGCCCTCGGTTCTCGACGGGCAACTCTAGCCCCGTGGAGCAGATCTCCTTTTTGCCGACGTTTACGCGCTGGCAGGCGGTCGCCCGCCGCGCCTTGCAGAACGGTCTCGCGCCTGAAGAAATTGCCTGGGAAGAAATCGGCGAAGACCAGCCCGCGCTCCAGCTTTTTGACGAAGCCGAAACCCCTGCCACGCCACCGCCGGGGGAGATTCGTGTGCCTAAACGTTTCCTCACGCTCGCGCGGTTGGTTTCGCTCCATTCCGATCCGGCGCGCTGGGCGTTGCTCTATCGCCTGCTCTGGCGGCTGACTCACGGCGCGCCGCATCTGCTCGAGATCGCGGTCGATCCCGACGTCGCGCAGGCGGCCGACTTCGAGAAATCCGTTAGGCACGACATTCACAAGATGCGCGCCTTTGTCCGTTTCCGTGAAGTCGCGCATGGCGCGGAGCAGTGGTTTGTCGCCTGGTTTGAGCCGCAGCACCACATCGTCGAGCACAACGCGCCCTTTTTCGCCGATCGCTTTGCTTCCATGCGCTGGTCGATTTTGACTCCGGATCGCTCTGCGCACTGGGACGGACGCAGTCTTTCCTTCACTGCCGGCGTGGCGCGCTCGGCCGCGCCCGCGGGCGACGAGATGGAAAACCTCTGGCGCACCTACTACGCAAATATTTTCAACCCGGCGCGCGTTAAAGTGCACGCAATGCAGGCCGAGATGCCGAAGAAATATTGGCGCAACCTGCCAGAGACGACGCTCATCCCCGAGCTCCTGCGCGAAGCGCCGCGGCGGGTCGAGACGATGATGAAAAAAAGCGCGGCGAAAATTGCCAGGAACGACGAGTGGCAGCCCGCGCCCGTGCCCGAGACCTCCAGCCTAACGACTCTGGGGGAGGCCGCGCGCGGCTGCACCGCCTGCCCGCTTTACAAAAACGCGACCCAGACCGTGTTCGGCGAGGGCCCAAAGAAAGCGACCATGATGTTGCTCGGCGAACAACCGGGCGACCAGGAAGACCTCAGCGGCAAGCCGTTCATCGGCCCGGCCGGCCAGCTCCTCGATCGCGCGCTGGAAGAAGCCGGGATCGATCGCGACGCGGTTTACGTCACGAACACGGTCAAACATTTCAAGTGGGAGCCGCGCGGCAAGCGCCGCATTCACCAGAAACCGAGTTCGCGCGACATCGCCGCCTGCCGGCCCTGGATGGAGGCGGAGCTTCGCGTCGTTAGGCCAAAAGTCCTCGTCTGCCTCGGCTCCACGGCGGCGCAGGCGCTTTTCGGCTCGTCTTTCCGGGTCACGCGGGAGCGGGGGAAGGTGCTCGAATCCGAGCTCGCCCCGCGCGTCGTCACGACGGTGCATCCCTCCTCGCTCCTGCGGCAGCCGGACGAGGAATCGCGCCGCCGCGAGTACGCGCTGTTCGTCGACGACCTGCGGACGGCACTCCGGGCCGTGTCTGGTTAGGCGGGAACTTTCGATCTTGCCGCGGAGGGTCGGCGCGTTTTAGCCTGCCCGGCGATGTCCGGCCCCGAACGCTACGCCCAGCTGCGCGCGACAGCGAAGATCCGAGAGCGCCCGCTTTTCTCCCACCCGCGCAGTTTCAACGAGCTGGAATTGCAGGCGCGCTGGTTTGCGGGCGACTTCGGGAAAAATTTCACCGGCACGGCGGGGGAGGCAATCGAGGTCGTGCAATTCGGAACTTGGAACCGCGAGGCGGGCCCGGATTTTTCCGACGCCGCCATCCGGCTCGGGGGCGGGGATATTTTGCGCGGCAGCGTCGAGTTCGATCTCACCGACCAGAGCTGGGAAGCGCATGGACACGCCACCAACCCGGCTTTTGACGACACCGTCCTGCACGTTTTCGTCGAGTCGGGCGCGCGCGATTTTTTCACCCGCACGACCGGTCATCGGCTGGTGCCGCAGGTGCGGGTCGACCCGGCGACGTTGCCGGCGGCGTTCTCGCTCAACCTTCCGCTCGCGCGGCCGGGGCGTTGCCACGCACCGCTGCGCGGCCAGCCGGAGGAAAAGATCTGCAGCATCCTCGAGGCGGCGGCGCAGTTTCGGCTGCAGCGCAAAGCGCAGCGGATGCAGCGGTTGAGCGAGCTGCACGGCGACGACGAGGCGCTCTACCAGGAGCTGGCCGCGGCGCTCGGCTACAAGCAAAACAAGCTGGCATTCACCCTCCTCGCGCAACGGATGCCCGGGAAAACTTTGCGGCCGCGGCCTAACGAGATCGAAGCAGTGCTTTTCGGGCTGGCCGGTTTTCTCGGCGCCCCTGACCTGGCGGAATTTGAACAGGGGACCCGGCAATATTTGCGCGTGCTCTGGGATCAATGGTGGCCGCGCCGAGCCGAACTGGAGCGGCTCGTTTTGCCGCCGCGGACCTGGCGCCTGAGCGGAACGCGCCCGCTCAATCACCCGCAGCGACGGCTGGCTGCGCTCGCCGGGATCGTGGCGGGCTGGCCGAAGCTGCTCCGGTCGTTAGGCAAGGACGAGCTTGGCCCGGTGCGGGAAGTTTTTCTCGAGCTGGCGCATCCTTTTTGGAATTTCCACTACACCCTCACCTCCGAGCCGGCGGCGAAGGAGATGGCGCTGGTGGGCGAGACGCGCATCACCGAGATCCTGGCCAATGTCATCCTGCCCTGGCGCCAGTTGCAGGCGCGGGCGGCCTGGCCGGATTTCGCCCAACTGCCGGCCCGCCTGACGAACCGGCGGATCGAGACCGGCGCGGCCCGGCTTTTCGGCGACGACCCGCGCCGGCGGCGGTTCCTGCGGACGGTCGCGCAGCAGCAGGGTTTGCTCCAGATCTACGAAGACTTTTGCTTGCAAGACGAGTCCGACTGCGCGCAATGTCCCTTCCCCGAGCAAATGCAAAAATGGACCTAACGAAAAAGCCGGCGGCGCGCGACGCCTTTACGCTCATCGAGCTGCTGGTCGTCATCACCATTATCGCGATCCTGATGGCGCTCCTTTTCCCGGCCTTCAAAGGCGTGCAGGATCAGGCGAAACGGACGCAGGCGAAGAACGATGTGACGCAAGTCGTGACGGCGGTGAATGCCTATCTACACCGAGTATGGCAAGATGTCCGGTGCGATCGATATCAAGCAGGGATTCGAACACTTCGTTGGCGATCCAGGCGATACGTATGACAATGCTCTTGTTTTCAATATCCTGCGCGCGATCGACGATACGAATTGGAACACGACTAATAAATACAACCCAAAGCAGATTGTATTCATTTAGTCGGGCGGATGCCAAAGAGCGCGACCTCGCCGCGTTCGGGATTCGCGACTCAGGATGCGACAGTAATGGAGTCGCAATCAAAAAGGGCGGTCTGGTCGATCCTTGGGGAGAGAGTATCTGATTCGTATCGACTGCAACTACGACAACTGGACCGCGCAGCTTCTTTCCTACACGATCTGGTCTACACGAGCTAGGACGGCGCAATGGAGTACCTGGCCGTCTGGTCAAGCGACCGCGACGGCGTCGAGCTGGGGAAAAGACAACAAATTTGGCAACGACGGTGACTCGAAGTTCAAAGACTCCGACGATGTCATCTCTTGGCAGTAGACGTCTTCGCTTTTGACTATTCGCCGCGTCACCGGGCACCATTCTCCTCTCTCCCACGCGGGTGTAGTTCAATGGTAGAACGGCAGGTTCCCAATCTGCATACGAGGGTTCGATTCCCTTCACCCGCTCTCTCCTGACCGCTGCGGATTTTTATTTGCCCGGCCGTTTGCCCTCGTCCTGCGGCCGCACCGTTGTTCCCGCCACCCACGTGCCTTCGATGAACATGCATTTCTGAAACGGTGGCGGGCCGAACTCGTTGCGATGGAGTTGACCGACGAGCATGTCGACCGCGGCGATGCCGATCTGTTCGTTATTCTGGCGCATCCCCGCCCAGCCCTGGAGCACATCCGTCAGGTCGAGATGGACGAGTCCGATGTCCTCCGGCGCCTGGAGTTTCATCGCGGCCAGCCACTCACGGATGGCGGGATGCAAGGTGAGGATGACGTCGGGACGATGCTCTTTGACCCAGCGCTGGAAGGATTTCTTGTCGTCCTGGTCAAAGTTGTGCGCCGGGAGCAGGTGCGCGTTCTGCAATCTGTTTTGCGCCGCCAAAAATCCGCCGAGGAAGCGGTGCTCGACGATGTCGTCGATCTTCGGGTTGATGACCAGACCGACCCGGGCATAACCCAGCCGCGTCACTTCTTCCACCGCCTGGCCGACGGTGGAGAACTGATCGTTCATGACCGCGGAAAGCGCCGGGCGGACGGGACGGGCGCCGAGGACGATGGTGGCAGAGCGGTCCCAGATGATGTCGAACTCGGGCGGAATCGCGCCGCGCACAAACGGCCCGAGCTTGAACAAGCCCTTGATCCCGCGGGCGTCGAGGATCTTGATCAGGCGCTGCGGAGAAATGCCCGATTGCAGGAGAATAAATTTGTCGAAGCCGTAACCGAGCTGATACGCCCGCGCCTCGCAGGCGGCGATCCATTCCTTGAACGTCGGGACTTCGAGGTGACCCGGGTCCTTGGTCGTGAAGACGACGCCGAGGGTGCTCTGGTAGCTTGCCCGCCGGCTGGCGCGGACCTGGGCGATGAGATGGGAAACGATCGGGTTTGGCCGGTAACCGGCTTCAGTGGCGATCTGCTGGATGCGCGCCCGCACTTCGGGACGAATGCGCGGGTGATTGCGGAGGGCGAGCGAGACCGTGGCGGAAGAAACGCCGGCGATCTTGGCCAAAGTGCGAATGGTCGGCACATCAGCCATGCGGAGGAGTATGGAGACATTCGGCGGAGGGGGTCAACTGTTAATCAGGAAAAGCGCCGCGCTTTCCGCGGAAAGGAAAAGGCCGCACGAGAAAATCCCGTGCGGCCTTCTGAAAGCGAGATCCCGAGGATCGTTAGGCCAGGTGCCTAGCCGAGGCGGCGGCGGCGGCGCTGCACGCCGACGAGCACGCCCAGGCCGGCCAGCATCATCGCCCAGGTGCTCGGTTCCGGCACGACGGTGAAGCTGGTGTTGTAGTTCGCGCCTCCGGCATTGTCGAAGACGACTGGAGCGGCATCGACTGCCGTTGGTCGTCGCGCTGACGTAGAAGGAGAGGGTATGGGTCCCGAGGCTCTGGCCGGCCAGGAGATCGATCGAGAAGTTGGTATTGGCCCAGCGTTGATCGCCGCCGTTCCCGTTCACGTTGTCCTCGTTAAAGGTCAGGCTGATCGAGCTGAAGCTGCCGCCGTCGATGCTGTAGTTCACAAAGGCGCCGGTGACGTCAGTCGAGCCATTTTTGAAGGTCAGCGCTTCGCCGCCGATGAGAAAGAGCGTGTCCCCGGCGAAAGGATTGAACGTTCCGAGGCTGGCCGGCAACCCGGTCGTGACCAGGGTCGGCGCCGCGGTGACTCCGCCAGACACCAGCGGATTGTGCCGGCCGTCACCCTGCAGGGAGTTTTCATAGAAAGTGAAGGCGCCGCCGTTGAGTTGCAGTCCGTCGTCGCTGCCGAAAATGCCGCCGGCGGCGTAGGCGTTATGGCCCAGACTCGCGAAGCTGACTGCGGCGAGTGCAAGGGTGAGGAATTTTAGAGAGGTTCGAGTTTTCATGGTGGTTGTGATTATTGCAGTTAAAAGAAAAGCGGATCGCCGCGAGATTAGATTCGCAAGACCAAGCGACAAGCTGGAGTTGAGTTAACAGTTAAGCCTCTGTCGGCTCGCCCGGTGCAGGTCGGAGGGGGGTCTGTTGGGCTCGCTTGAAAATCCTAAAACGAATCCGCCGAAAACTTTGGAAAGGCTTTCGTGCCTCCGACTTTCGTATACATCTACAATATGTCCGACGATCTCGACCCGGCCGCGCCCGGTCCGGAAGCGACGCCCCCGAGCGATCCGCTCGATGAGATTCTCATTTTCGGCAGCCTCGAGACGCGCCGGAGATTCCTGAAAAAAGTCGCGGGCACGAGCGCCGCGCTCACCTTTGGTTCCGGCCTGATTAGCTTTTCCAGATTGCAGGCGGCGAATCTCGCGGCGGCGGCAAATCCTTCCGACACGATGGTCGACGTCCAGTTAAAGATAAACGGCGCGGCCCACAAGTTGCGGCTCGATCCGCGCACCACGCTGCTCGATTTGCTCCGGGAAAACTTGCAGCTCACCGGCTCCAAGAAAGGCTGCGATCACGGGCAGTGCGGCGCCTGCACCGTCTTGATCAACGGCCGGCGAGTGAATTCCTGCCTCACGCTCGCGGTCACGCTTGAAGGGGACGAGATCACCACCATCGAAGGCCTCGCCCAGGGCGGGCAGTTGCACCCGATGCAGGCCGCTTTCCTCGAGCAGGATGGTTTTCAATGCGGCTACTGCACGCCGGGCCAGATTTGTTCCGCCGTCGCCTGCGTCCAGGAAGGGCATGCCAAAGACGACGCGCAAATCCGCGAATTCATGAGCGGCAATCTCTGTCGCTGCGGCGCTTATCCGAACATTGTCGAAGCGATCAAGGAAGCGCGTGGCAAAATGGGAGGCGTCGCCTGATGAATCCCTTTTCCTATTCCCGGGCGAGCGATCCGCAGGGCGCGATCAGCGGGGTGGCGGCGAATCCGAAGGCAAAATTTCTCGGCGGCGGCACCAACCTCGTCGACCTGATGAAGATGGGCGTGGAACGGCCCGGCCAACTGATCGACATCAACCGGCTCGATCTCGCCAAGGTGGAGGAATTGCCTAACGGCGGCGGCGTCCGCATCGGCGCTCTCGTCCGCAACTCCGATCTCGCGGAGAACCCGCTCATCACTGCGCGCTATCCGGTTTTAAGCGAAGCGCTCCTTTCCGGCGCGAGTCCGCAACTGCGCAATCTCGCCACCACCGGCGGGAATCTGCTGCAACGGACGCGTTGCTATTATTTCTACGACCCGGCTTTTCCGATGTGCAACAAGCGCGTGCCCGGGAGCGGCTGCGGTGCGCTCGAGGGCTACAACCGCATTCACGCCATCCTTGGCCAGAGCGAGCAATGCATCGCGACTCATCCGAGCGACATGTGCGTCGCCCTGGCCGCGCTCGACGCCGTCATCCGGGTGCAGGGCCCGGCCGGGGAACGCACCATTCCATTCGCCGATTTCCATCGCCTCCCCGGCAACACCCCGCAGGTGGAGACGAGCCTTCAGCCTAACGAATTGATCACGGCGGTCGATCTGCCCGCGCTGCCAGCCTCGATCCGCTCGCATTATTTGAAAGTGCGCGACCGGGCGAGCTATGCGTTTGCGCTCGTCAGCGTCGCCGCCGTCCTCGAACTCGAGAATGGCCTGATCAAGTCCGCCCGGGTTGCACTCGGCGGCGTGGCCCACAAACCATGGCGCGCGACCAAGGCCGAGCAGGCGCTGACCGGCAAGAGCGCGGACGCCGCCGCCTTCCAGGCCGCCGCCGCGGCGGAACTCGCCGCCGCCCGGGGCTACAAATACAACACTTTTAAGATCGAACTCGCGAAACGCGCCATCACCCAGGCGCTCACTTCCGTCGCCGCTCTCGCCTAACGATTATGGCCAGCACCAATATTCTCGGACCCGCTCGCAGCCGGGTCGACGGACCGCTCAAAGTCCAGGGCCAGGCCCGGTATGCAGTCGAATTTCCCGTGCCGAAATGCGCCTGCGCCTGGCCGGTGGAAAGCAACATCGCCAAAGGCCGGATCACCGCGATCGACATCAAGGCCGCGCGCGCGGCAACCGGCGTCCTCGCCGTCCTCACGCACGAGAATGCGCCGAAATTAAAAGACATCGGCGGCTCCGAAGAAGAGGCGCTCAGCCAGGGCATCCGCAACGAAGAGCGCCCGCCCCTGGCCGATAACGAAATCCATTACGCCGGGCAGTATGTCGCCCTCGTCGTTGCCCAGACCGTCGCGCAGGCGCGCTACGCGGCCTCGCTCGTGCGGGTCAGCTACGCGGCGGACAAGCCGATGCTGACTATCCAGGACGCGACCGACTCGGATAAGCCGAAAAAGCAACAGGACGAACGCATTCAGTTAAAGAAAGGCGACGTCGAACCTGCGCTGGCCAACCAAAATATTCTTCGCGTCCGCCAGACTTACGTCACGCCGACCGAGACGCACAATCCGATCGAGACCTCCGGCACGATCGCAGCCTGGGAAGGCAAGGATAAGCTGACGGTTTGGGACGCGACCCAGTTCGTCAAAGGCGTGCAGAGTATTCTGGCGCGCAGTTACGGACTCGACTTGCCTAACGTGCGCGTTATTTGCCCCTTTGTCGGCGGCGCGTTCGGCTGCAAAGGCGCGGTCTGGCCGCACGTCCTCCTCGCCACCATGGCGGCGAAGGCGACCGGGGTGCCGGTCAAGTTTCACCTCCCGCGCAAGGCCATGTTTACCGGCACCGGCCATCGCACACCGACCTACCAGACCGTTTCGCTGGCCGCGACTTCGAACGGGAAGTTGCAGGCGATCAAGCACGTCACCAACACGCTCACCTCGCCGGTCGGCAAATTTGTCGAGACCGCCGGCGCGCGCTCGAGCGGGGTCATGTATGCGAGCGAGACGATCAAGGTTGAGGAGACGGTTTTCCCGGTCAACATCGCGACCCCCACCTTCATGCGCGCGCCTGGCGAAGCCCCGGGCGTCTTCGCGCTCGAGTGCGCGCTCGATGAACTCTCCTATCTCCTGCAGATGGACCCGGTGGAATTGCGTCTCGCCAATCACGCCGACAATCATCCGATCCAGGACGTGCCCTTCAGTGCCAAACACCTGAAGGAAGCCTACAAGGTCGGGGCGGAGAAATTCGGCTGGGCGAAGCGCGACCACCAGACCGGCCAGATGCGCGATGGAAATCTTCTCGTCGGCTGGGGCATGGCCACCGCCACCTACCCGGCGAACAAATGGTCGGCCGCCGCCAAAGCGATCCTGCACGCCGACGGCAGCGCGACGGTGCAATGCGCCACCCACGATCTCGGCACCGGCGCCTACACCGCCTTCACCCAGATCTCTTCCGAAATGCTCGGCATCCCGTTTGAGAAAGTGAAGTTTGAGCTCGGCAAATCCGACTATCCGTTCGGTCCCGTCGCCGGCGGCTCCAATTCCACCGCCACCGTCGGGACCGCGATCCACGACGTCGCGCAACTCATGCACAAGGCCCTGGCCGAACTCGCAGTCAAGGACGCGAAATCGCCGCTCCACGGCGCGTCGCCCGACGACATCGCCATGACCGCGGCGGGCCGGATCGGATTGAAAAAGAATCCCGCGAAGTCCGACAGCTACACCGACATTCTCCAGCGCGCGGGCAAGAAATCGCTCGAGGTCGAGAGCGAATTGAAGGAGCCGGAGGAAAACAAGAAGCTGGCCTTCCAATCCTGGGGCGCGCATTTCTGCGAGGTCAAAATCGATCCGCTCCTTCCGCGGGTCCAGGTCACGCGGGTGGTGAGCGCGATGAATTGCGGCCGGGTCGTGAGCTACAAGACCGCGCGCAGCCAGATCATCGGCGGCGTCGTCATGGGCATCGGCATGGCCCTGATGGAAGAAACGGCCTACGACGGCAAAACCGGCATGCCGGTGACAGCCAACCTGGCCGAATACCACGTCCCGACCAACGCCGACATCCCGCCGATCGACGTCCATTTTGTCGGCGAACCGGACTTCGCCTTCAATCCCGTCGGCGCCCGCGGCATGGGCGAGATCGGGATTACCGGGATCGCGGCCGCGATCGCGAACGCGGTCTATCACGCCACCGGAAAACGAATCCGCGAGCTGCCGATCACGCAGGACAAATTGATCTAGGCGATGCGCAGTGGGGTCTTAGTCCGGGTAGCGCACTCGTCCCGAGTGCTGGTGACGGTGTCCCGCCGTCACGAACTTTTCCTGCACGCAACCGTGACCGTGAGATCCGGATCGCGAGAAAGTTCGTCGCGCTGGGACAGCGCGACCAGCACGCGAGACGCGTGCGCTAACCGGAGTGAGCGGGCCGCGCCATGAGAGAAATTCGCGAGATTATCGCGACCTTCGAACGCCGCCGCGGCGAGCCGCTCGCGCTCGCCACGCTCGTGAGGGCGCGCGGCTCCAGTTATCGCCGGCCGGGCGCTCGCATGCTCATTACCAGCGGACGGCCAAACCGTGGGCGCCCTGAGCGGCGGCTGCCTGGAAGAAGAAGTCGCGATCCGCGCTGAGGAAGTGTTCGCGACCGGCCGCCCCCTGCTGCTCAACTTCGACACCCGGCTGCGCTACGGCTGCAACGGCGCGATCGAGGTGTTAGTCGAGAAATTAGATCCGAAACTTCTCGAGCACCTCGCCGCCGCGCAGCGCAACCGGCAGGAAATTCTGGTCGCGACCGTTTTTGAAAATAGCGAATCGTTAGGCAGCCGTCTCATCGCGCAACCGGGCGAAGCTTCGCCGGGCGCGTTCCTCCAAACCATCCCGCCGTCGCTCCGCTTGCTCCTCATCGGCGAGGGCGCCGACAGCGCCGCCTTGCGCGGCCTCGCCGCCGTCCTCGGCTGGGAAGTCCTCGAGACCGAGAAAGCCACCACCCTGCCTAACGATCCCGACCAGTGGACCGCCGCGGTCGTGAAAACGCACAACTACGGCCGCGACTACGCCGCGCTGGAAAAGCTGCTCCCGCTCGGCTTGCCCTACGTTGCTCTCCTCGGCCCGCGACTCCGGCGCGACCAGCTCCTCCACACCCTGCTAGAGACCGGCCTCGAGGTTCGCTCCCAGTTATTCTCCCCCGCCGGACTCGACCTCGGCGCCGAATCACCCGAGGAAATCGCTCTCGCCATCGTGGCGGAAATCCAAACCGTCTTCGCGGAAGCGAGCGCGCAGTCGTTGCGCGAATGGAAGCGGCCGATTCACCAGCCGGTCGCGGTCACCGTCACGCCGGCGTGAAGATCGGCGCCGTCATCCTCGCCGCCGGGTCTTCCTCGCGCCTCGGGCAACCCAAACAACTGCTGCAATATGAGGGCCAAATGCTCGTTAGGCGCGCAGCCCAGGCGGCTTTCGAGGCCGGCTGCGACCCGGTTGCTGTCGTGGTGGGCGCGGAAGGAGAAAAAGTCGCCGCCGCCCTCCGCGACCTCACTGTCATGTTCGTGCCTAACGAGGATTGGCAGCGCGGCATAGGCACCTCCATTCGCGCCGGCGTCGACTGGCTGCGGAAAAGCGACGCCGTCCTCCTGCTCGTCTGCGACCAGCCAAAAGTCGACGCCGGCCTCTTGCGCGAGCTCATCGCGCAGCAGGAGCAAACCGGGCGATCGATGGTCGCGACCAGTTACGCCGGTACCCAAGGCGTGCCGGCCCTCTTTACCCAGGCCTGCTTCGAGCAACTGCTCTCGTTAGGCCACGAGACCGGCGCGAAGACCCTCCTCCTCGCCCGCCCCGCCGAAGTCGCCGCCGTCGAATTTCCCCCAGCCGCGTGGGACATCGACACCCCGGCAGACCTGCGTTCGTTAGACGGCGCTCCTGATTGCCGATAGCGAAAATATCTTGCCCCCGCCCGCCGATCTCCTATTTGCAGAGATACCCGAGCAAAGTCAGCGCCGCCGGCACCGCGCTGCTGCGCCTCGTCCTGAAGCACGCAAGGGTGCTTCTCCCGATTGATTATTGACGATTGAACCGCCCGTTAAGTACCATCGGCCAATCTGGAACTGGGTGAAGGCCTGTCCCGGGAGCTTCGTCCTGGTTTCAGACCGCCACCGTCGCATCAATCCCCGGGTGAAAGGAACCGTCTATGAAAAATTCCGCTCAACTCATTAATGCAATTTCTTCCGTCGGGAAGCCGCTCACACGCTCTGTACGGCGCGGTTGTCTCTTGTTGGCGCTTGGTCTCTGCGTCGCCCCTTTCCCGTCGGTCCGAGCGGTCAGCCCACCGCCGGACGGAGGCTATTTCAACCAAAACACAGCTGAGGGTGAGGATGCGCTATTTAGTCTGACTAGCGGCGGCTTCAATAATACAGCCGTTGGTTTTAGCGCACTCTTTTCGAACACATCCGGCTTTGGCAATACCGCGCTTGGTTGGAGTGCGCTTTCTGGCAACACAACCGGAGGCCACAATGTCGCGCTTGGCTTGCAGGCACTGCAGAGCAACACCACCGGCGGGTTCAACACCGCGATTGGTAACGCAGCTTTGCTCCTCAACACAACCGGCGTTAACAATACCGCGGTCGGATGGAGTGCGCTGGATAGCAATACTACCGGTGAGGGCAACACGGCCACCGGTCTCTTCGCGCTCGACCGGAGCACGACTGGGAGCGAGAACACGGCCACGGGTATCGTCGCGCTCCAGGACAACACGACCGGTAGCAACAACACAGCCCAGGGGGGTGCCGCGCTCCAGAACAACACGACCGGCAATGGTAACGTCGCCGTCGGCTGGGGAGCCGGCACCAATGTCACCACAGGAAACAACAATATCGCATTGGGCTTTCATGCCGGTACGTTTCACTCGACCGGCAGCAACAATATCGCTATTGGAGCGTTTGGCGCGATTGGCGAGTCCAACACCATGCGATTGGGGAGGCACGGACTTCAAAAGACCACCTTTATTGCTGGTGTCAGTGGGGCAACTGTTCCGAGCGGCGTAACGGTGATCGTAGACAGCCTTGGTCACCTTGGGACAATCAGTTCCTCAGCCCGTTACAAGGAGGCGATTCAACCGATGGGAAGGGCGAGCGAAACGATCCTGGCGCTCCAGCCAGTGACCTTCCGTTATAAGCACGACCTTGACCCTAATGGCATCCCGCAGTTCGGCCTCGTGGCCGAGGAAGTTGAGAAAGTGGACCCTGATCTGGTGGCTCGCGACGATCAAGGGGTACCATACGCCGTCCGTTATGACGCGTTAAATGCGATGTTACTGAATGAATTTCTAAAGGAGCACCGCAGAGTCGGCGATCAGAGCGACCAGATCGCACAGTTAAATGCGACCGTGAAGGAGCTGAAATCAGCCCTCAAAGCGCAGGAAGCGCAACTCAACAAGATGAGCGATCAGATGACAGCGTTAAAAACACCATCGCGCGTTGCCGCCGATAATCCATGATGCCTCAATCCACTACCACGCCCATCGTGGACGGGAGCGGAAAGCCGCATCTGCAAGGCAGAGGGCGGCAATAACGCAAGGCGCTGCCAAGTTTGGACAGACACGTAGCTAAAGCGCAGCGGCCCAGGGCAAATCGTCGCGGCTCACGATACGGTTATTCCGTGTCCCAATTGCCCGACTTTTTTTCTCCTCGTTCCTAACTGGCACTTTAGAACGCTGTCTCTGGTGCCGGCCCGAGTTTAACCTAACCCAAAAATCCTAACGAGCTGCTGTTTCCCTTTCAGCTTTCGTTCGCCGAGATCGACCAGTTTCTCATTATCCGGCAGGCGCTCGCGGAAATCGGCCGAGAGCAGGACCTGCTGGTTGAGTTCCTTCGTTAGGCGAGGAAGAAGGCGCGAAAGTCCTCCTGACCGCCCTGCCCAACGATGTCGCGCAGGTCGATTTTCCGGCAGGCGCGATCGACATTGACACGCCGGACGATTTCCGGGCGCTGTCCCCTTGAGGTCGCACCCGGAAGCGCCGGCGCAATCGCGCACCGCTCAGCCCTCGTCACTCGTCCAACTGGTAAGCCTCGACCAGGGCAACGCCGATCGTGTTGTTCTTGCCCCGCACAATCGCGGTGTAGGCGTCCGGGGTGAGGGTCGCGAGGATGGCCGACTCGGCATCGTCGGTCGGCGGAATGGTGGTGGCGATGATGTCCGCCTCCTGGTCGCTGCGCCAATCGTCGTTGCTCATGATGATGACGCCATCTTTGTCGCGTAATTCAAGGGTTGGATCGGCCAATGCTCCAGGGACCGGCAGCGACGGACCGATCGCACGCACGAGCACCTGTTGCGCACCGGTTCCGAGCAGGATGAAGCCGCCGATCATGACGTTGTCACCCGTCTGCACCAGGCCGCGGGTGGAGATGTTGGCCAAGGTCGAATCGGCCCCGAGGTCCAGGTCATACGCCTCGACCAGCGCGATGCCAGTGGTGTTATTCACCCCCCGCACAATCGCGGTATACCCAGTGCCGTCCGCGGGCAACGTGGTCAGGATTGCAGACTCGAGGTCGTTTGTTGGCGCGATGGTGCTGTCGATAATTTCCTGCCGGTTCGGCGCATCCATCCAGTTGTCGCTGGACGTGATCAGCCCCGAGGGTCCATGCAGCTCGAGGGTTGGATTCTCCAGTTTCCCGGGCACTGGCAAGGAAGGTCCAATCGCGCGCACGATTACTTTCTTCGCCTGTGGCCCGGTGACGATAAATCCACCGATGAGCACGTTATCGCCAGTCTCCACCCGCAGCCGCGTCGAGATGTTGGCGAGGGTGGCAGGAGTTGGCGGCGGCCCAGCCAGCACCACAGCGTTCCGCACCGCTTCCGTAAGGCACTCCGAGCCGTTTCCAAGGCCACCGGGATAATAACCGCGCGCGCGAATGTAGATGTTCTGTCCGGTCGATAAGCTCAAACCGGTCAGGGTCCAGTTGCTGCTGGCCGGCGTGCCATTGCCCAGGGGAGTGTAGTTCACATTGTCGGTGGAAGACTCAAAGGTGACGCGGCTGAATTGCGGGCTGGCGCCACCGCGTGTCCAGGTAACGGTGGTTTGTGCCACAGCCAGGTTTTGCAGCGCGGCAGTGTCGTTCCTCAAACGAGCGAAAAGATTGCGCGTTTGTCCGCCGATCGTCCCGAAGTCACCGCCCGCTAAGATCTTGCCGTCCGCCTGCACCGCGATTGAATTGACAACACTGCTCGCGTTCGGGTCGAACGAATCCGCCGCCCCAGTCGTGGCCTCGAGCCGGGCGATGAAATTGCGGGTCTGTCCGCCGATGGTCGTAAAATTGCCGCCCGCTAAAATCTTCCCATCCGCCTGCACCGCGATTGCAGTGACCGTATTGTTCGAGTTCGGATTGAACGAATCAGCCAGGCCGGTCGTGGCATCGAGCCGGGCAATGCGGTTGCGCGTCTCTCCGCCGATGCTGGTGAAATCGCCGCCCGCTAAAACCTTGCCGTCCGTCTGCACCGCGATTGAATTGACAACACTGCTCGCGTTCGGGTTGAACGAATCAGCCAGGCCAGTCGTGGGATCGAGCCGGGCGATGCGGTTGCGGGTCTGTCCGCCGATGCTCGTGAAAAAGCCGCCCGCTAAAACCTTGCCGTCCGCCTGCACCGCGATGGAATTGAGTGAACCGCTTGCGTTCGGGTTGAACGAATCAGCCAGGCCGGTCTCGGCATCCAGCCGGGCGATAAAGTTGCGGGTCTGTCCGCCGATGCTGTTGAAAGCGCCGCCCACTAAAATCTTGCCATCCGGCTGCATCGCGATCGACTGGACAAAAAAGTTCGCGTTGGGGTCGAACCCGGTGTCGAGCGTGCCGTCTGCATTCAGGCGGGCGATGCGATTGCGCGTCGCCCCGCCGATGGTTGTGAAAACGCCGCCCGCTAAAATCTTCCCGTCCGGCTGCATCGCGATTGACAGGACATCAGAGTTCGCGTTGGGGTCGAAGGCGGTGTCGAGCGTGCCGTCGGTGTGCAATCGCGCAATTTTGCTGCGGGCCACGCCTAAGACGCTCGTAAAGTTGCCGCCGATGAGGATCTTGCCGTCCGGCTGAACGGCGGTGGCGGAAACAAAGGTGCCGACGATGTTGAGATTCGAGCGTCTGGTCGAGCCTGCCATCGGTTTCCAGCCGGGCGATGTTGTTGCGAGACACCGCCCCTCCCCCGTTCGGCGCAAGCGTGCTGAACTGTCCGCCCGCTAAGATCTTGCCGTCCGCCTGGACGGCGATTGATAAGACAAGATCGTTGGCGTTCGGGTTGAACGAATCAGCCAGGCCGCTCGTGGCATCGAGCCGGGCGATGCGGTTGCGCGTCTGTCCGCCGACGCTGGTGAAATTGCCGCCCGCTAAAATCCTGCCGTCCGCCTGCACCGCGAGTGAATTGACAACACCGCTCGCATTCGGGTTGAACGAATCCGCCAAGCCGGTTGTGGGATCGAGCCGGGCGATGCGGTTGCGTGTCTGTCCGCCGATGCTGGTGAAATTGCCGCCCGCTAAGATCTTGCCGTCCGCCTGCACCGCGATTGAATTGACCGTATTGTCCGAGTCCGGGTTGAACGAATCCGCCAGGCCGGTTGTGGGATCGAGCCGGGCGATGCGGTTGCGCGTCTGTCCGCCAATGCTGGCGAAAAAGCCGCCCGCTAAAATCTTGCCATCCGCCTGGACCGCGATCGAACGGACATCATCATTCGCGTTCGGGTTGAACGAATCAGCCAGACCGGTCATGGGATCGAGCCGGGCGATGCGGTTGCGCGTCTGTCCTCCGATGCTGGTGAAATTGCCGCCCGCTAAAATCTTGCCGTCCGCCTGCACCGCGATGGCAAAGACCGTTCCGTTCGCGTCCGGATTGATGACGGTGTCGAGCGTGCCGTCCGGGTTCAGCCTGGCAATGCGGTTGCGCGTGGCCACCCCTCCGCCGTTGGGCGAGAGCGTCGTAAAATCGCCGCCGAGAAGAATCTTGCCGTCCGCCTGCACCGCGATGGCAAAGACGGTACCGTCTGCGTTCGGATCGAAGACGGTGTCGAGCGTGCCGTCCGGGTTCAGCCTGGCAATGCGGTTACGCGTGACCGCTCCTCCGCCGTTGGGTGAGAGCGTCGTAAAATCGCCGCCGAGAAGAATCTTGCCATCCGGTTGGACGACGACGACCCAAACCGTGCCGTTCGCGTGCGGATCGAAACCATCGAGCGCGGATTGCCCGCGCACCGCCCCCGCGCCGCCCGCCAATAATCCCAAGAGAACCAGCAGACCCTTGCAGCCCAGATTTTGCATTTTCATCCTCATGCCTCCAATGCTTCTTTGAACCAGAAACTACGATCTCATTTTGCTTCGTCTTGCCGGGCCGGCGCCGTTGCCACTGTGCCCGGCCCCAAATTGTAAACTTCCACCAGGGCGACGCCGGTGGTGTTGTTTTGGCCGCGCACAATCGCGGTGTAGGCGTCCGGGGTGAGGGTCGCGAGAATGGCCGACTCGGCATCGTCAGTCGGCGGAATGGTGGTGGCGATAATGTCCGCCTCCTGGTCGCTTCGCCAGTCGTTGTTGCTCATGATGATGGCGCCATCTTTGTCGTGCAACTCAAGGGTGGGATCGGCCAGTGCTCCAGGGACTGGCAGCGACGGACCGATCGCACGCACCAGGACGTCTTGGGCAGAGGGACCAAGGAGGATGAAGCCGCCGATCATGACGTTGTCGCCCGTCTGGACCAGGCCGCGGGTGGAGATGTTGGCCAGGATCGAATCGGCCGCCAGGTCCAGGTCAAAAGCCTCGACCAGCGCGATCCCGGTGGTGTTGTTCACTCCGCGCACAATTGCCGTATAGCCCGTGCCGTTCGCCACCAGCGTTTCGACGATCGCCGACTCGAGGTCGTTCGTCGGCGGGATCGTGCTGTCGATGATCTCCTGCTTGTTCGCCGAATCCATCCAGTTGTCGTTCGAGGTGATCAGCCCACTCGGGCCGAAGAGTTCCAGGGTCGGGTCCGCCAGAATGCCGCCCAGCGGCAGCGATGGGCCAATCGCGCGCACGATTACTTTCTTGGGCTGGGTGCCGGTGACGATGAATCCACCGATGAGCACGTTATCGCCAGTCTCCACCCGCAGCCGCGTCGAGATGTTGGCGAAGGTCGCCGACGCCGTTTGCACCACCTCGAAGGCCCCGATGTCCGTGCCATCTCCCCCAGCGGCGTTCCCGATCGCCTGGTCATCAGAGGTGCGGGGAAACCCGGCACCGCGTTGGTCGGTACTCAGATCGCCGGTCAGGCCGGCGCTTGTGCCTTGATCAATCGCCGGGCTGTCGGGAAGCAGGGCGATCGTTTTGGTGGGCCCGCCGTTGTCCTGTAATCCGTTTGGATCCACCTTGGGGTCGAGCGGCGAGGCGATGGTCCCGGTCTGGTCGGTTGCAACGGTAAATCCCGTGCTGGCGTCCGTCTTCCCAATCAAATTGAACCCGACAGAGTTAAACGAGCCGTTCACGTCGGGCCCGCCATCGTCGGCTACGTTCCCGGCGATGATGCAGCTCTTGATGCTCACCGTGCCTCCGGCGTTGTAAATGCCGCCACCGAGATTACCTCCGGTTAGTCCCGACTGGGTAGCAGAATTACCGCTGATCGTACAATTGGTGATGCTCATCGTATCGCTGTTGGCAATCGCCCCGCCCGGCCCGCTGGAGGTATTTCCAACGAACGTGCTGTTGGTGACATTGGTGGTTCCCCCGAAACTCGCGATTGCGCCCCCGAATGGCGCCTGGCCCTGGGTTGTCGGCGTAACGTTGCCGGTAAAGGTCGAGTTCGTGATGGTGACTATGCCAAGGTTCAAGTTATAAATACCGCCCCCTCCTCCGACTGCGCCGTTGCCAGCGATCGTGCAGTTTGTCACATTGACTCTCCCGCCCCCGAGGTTGGCAATGCCGCCGCCTCCGCCAAAGGTAAAATTGCTGCTCACGACGCAATGATCGATATCGACTGTCCCGGTGCTCGAGTTGGCAATGCCGCCACCACTCGAAGTAACACCGCTCGTTGCCCCGTTGCTGATGGTGAGACCGGAGAAAGCCACTGCGCCCGCCGTGGTTACGTTGAAGATCCGAAAACTAGCTCCCCCTGGAGAATGACGCACGATTAACTGGCTTGCCCCAGTCCCAATGAGCGAGATGGGCGCGCTCAAGTCGGGCAACACCTGCATCAGATTAATGGTGCAAACGCCATCAACACATCCTGGCCCGCTCGCGGGGATGGCAAAAACGACCGCGTCTGCGCCTGGGCTGGCGTTGGCTTCCTCGATCGCGTCACGCAGGGAGCAGTTCGCGAGACCACTGGCACATGCGCCCGCCACGACAGAATCACTCGTGGTGTTGACGAAATACGGAATGGAGCCATCGGGTAAGACCCTGGCGATGCGATTGCGTGGGAGTGGCGCTCGCCCGTTCGGTGCCAGCGCGGTGAAAATGCCGCCCAATAAAACCTTGCCGTCGGGCTGTTGCGCGACGGCAAAGACCGTCAGCGAATTAGCGCTGGGGTCGAACGAATCAGCCGCTCCGGTGACGGGATCGAGCCGGGCGATGTTATTGCGCGTCGCTCCGCCGATGCTACTGGCTCCAGTGAATTCGCCGCCCACTAAAACATTGCCGTCCGTCTGCACCGCGATTGTCCGAACAGAATTGTTCGCATTCGGGTCCCACGAATCCGCCAACCCGGTCGCGGCGTCGAGCCGGGCGATGCGATTGCGCGTCGCTCCGCCGATAGTGGGCGTTCCGAATCCTGCGTGGAAAAAGCCGCCCGCTAAAATCCTGCCGTCCGCCTGCACCGCGATGGAATAGACAACACTGTTCGCGTTCGGGTCCCATGAATCAGCGAGGCCCGTGGTGGCATCGAGCCGGGCGATGCGGTTGCGGGTCTGTCCGCCGATACTCGTGAACTGACCACACGCTAAAATCTGACCGTTCGCCTGCACCGCGATTGAAATGACCTGATTGTTCGCGTTCGGGTCGAACGAATCAGGCGTTCCGGTGGTGGCATCGAGCCGGGCGATGTTATTGCGGGTCTGCCCGCCGATGCTCGTGAAAATGCCGCCGACCAAAATCCTGCCGTCCGCCTGTATCGCCATGGCAAAGACAGTGTTGTCCGCGTTGGGGTCGAACGAATCGGCCAGGCCGGTCGTCGGATCGAGCCGGGCGATGCGGTTCCGCGATTGCCCACCAATGGTCGTGAAACCTCCACCCACCAGGATCTTCCCGTCCGCCTGCACGGCAATGGCACCGACAAACCCGCTCGCGTCCGGGTTAAAGGCGACGTCGAGGGTGCCATCCGGGTTCAGCCGGGCAATGCGGTTGCGCGTGACCAACGCTCCGCCGTTGGGTGCGAGCGCTGTAAAACTGCCGCCGATAAGAATCTTCCCGTCCGATTGGACGAGGAGGACTTGAACCGTGCCGTTGGAGTTCGGGTCGAAACTGTCGAGCGCGGATTGCCCCCGCACCGCCGCCACGCCGCCTGCCAATAATCCCAGGAGAACCAGCAGACCCTTCCAGCTCAGACTTTGCGTTTTCATCCTCATGCCTCCATTTTCTTAAACCCCCAGACGAAAGGGTGGATTGCCTGACTCCCTCCCAACAAAGGGGACCGCTCGCGCGAAAAAATGGCGACGGACCGCGGCGGCCGGCCCGGAAGCGAGAAAATCGGGCAAATTTTGGAGAAGGGACATCGCGCTCTCATGGGCGACTCCTGGCAGAGCCCTTCATAACAGGGTTGGCCTTCCCAAGGCAAGACACTTTGGAGGGTTATTTGGGCGCGGAGTTTGAAAGGGGGCGCTGGTCCAGAAGCGCGTCGTTAGGCGACGTGCAGGGCGCGAAAATTATTCCCGACCGCCCGGCCCAGGGAGGCCGCGCGAGTCGCATTCACGGCCGCCGAAGTCGCCATCGACACGCCAGTCTGTCGGCGACAAAGAATCATTTTCCAATTCAGAATTACCCCCGCCAAATGCGACGGTCTCGCCGCGGTGATCTAGCCGTGCGCGAGCGGGTGTCGGTTTTGTTGGGCAATGGCGAGGCGGCCTGGTCTGCGCCGATTCGCCTGGAACTCTGGAATGGCGTGGCTCGCGAGCTGGCGGATCGCTGCCGAAAGGTGGAAAAGACTGCGCCGGCGATCGATCTGCTCATCGCCGCCTGCGCGCGCCATCATCGAGTCCGATTGGAGCACGCCGATGCTCACTTCGATTTTCTCCTGACGCTCTGATCCTCGGTTCTGAGTCGGCCGTGCTATCGAGGTTGTAAGCCGCGACCAAGCCGATGCCGGTGGTGTTATTGACCCCTCGCGTGATGGCCGTGTAATGACCGGGATCAAGTGTCCCTAAAATGGCCGACTCTAGGTCGGCTTCTGCGTCGCGCGTCGGATCAGCCGACGCTCCGGGGTCACCCGCCTCCGGCGGGCTACAAGAGCCCGTAGATGCGGACGGCCTGCTGCTTACCTTTTAGTTTCCGTTCGCCCAGATCGACCAGCTCTTTGCCCGTCTGCAGCCGCTCGGCAAAATCAGCCGAGAGCAGGACCTGCTGGTTGAGTTCTTTCATCACGCCCTCGAGCCGAAAGACGGTGTTGACCGGGTCGCCGATGATGGTGGCGTCGCGCTGGGCGTCGATCCCGACATTGCCGCAGGTGACGCTCCCATAATGGAGCGCGATGCCGATCTGGAACGGGTCGCCGTTGGCCCATTTCGTTTTCTCCGCGAGCGCGAGCATCTCGCGCGCGATCCGTAGGGTGGCGGCGCAATCGACACTGGCGCCGTCGCATTCGCTCCAGTAGGCGAGGACGGCGTCGCCGATAAATTTGTCGACCGTGCCGCCGCTTTTGGTGACGAGGTTGCCCGCTTCGCGGAACCAGACCCCGAGCTGTTGCGCAAGGTGGGAGCTGTCGATTTTCTCCGCCATCGTGCTGAACCCGCGGATATCGCAGACGAGCAATGCGACCGGCCGGATGGCGGAGGCGATGCCGGCCATCGACCCGGCCATGGTGACCTCGAGGTGCGCAGTCGAGATGTCGTCCTCGATCAGGTCAAAGATGATTTCGTTTTTTGCCACCTCGACTCGCGCCCCGGGAACGAGGGTCATCGGCATGACGACCCGCTGGCCGTTGACCAAAGTGCCGTTCCGACTCCCGAGATCGATGATCTGGTACTGGTAACCGTCGTGACAGCGAATGAGCGCGTGCTGGCGCGAGACGAGCGGGCTTCCGCTCAGGCAAACAGTGTTGTCCGCGGTCCGCCCGATGGTGGCGGTGTTGCCGATGGTGAGTTCGAATGGTTCGCCCGCGAGCGGCGTGATTCGGAGTTTGGCAGGCACGGCTGGGAGTATCTGGCAGCAGGTGGCGTGCGACAAGAACCTCTTAATCCGATGGCGCGACGCCGAAATCGGGCGATATAATTCGCGCTTTCCCGATGGCCGAGAAATTGACGTTCGATCACTACGAGGTGCTGACCCGCGAGGATGGCGCGCCCTTGGAACTCGGCCGCGGCGCGATGGGCATCACCTACAAGGCCTTCGATACCAACCTGCGGGTGAACGTCGCGCTCAAGGTGATCAATGCGAAATTTCTCGAGAGCGAAATCGCGCAACAGCGTTTCCTGCGCGAGGCCCGGGCGGCGGCGCAATTGCGGCACCCGAATGTGGCCTCGGTCTATCACCTCGGGACGAGCGCGGACGCGTTTTTTTACGCGATGGAGTTTGTCGACGGCGAGACGGTCGAGTCTTTCATCAAGCGCCAGGGCTCGATCGATCCGGTGATCGCGTTGCGGATCACGCTGCAGGTGGCGCGGGCGCTGGCCGCGGCGGAGAAGGTGCATCTCGTCCATCGCGACATCAAGCCGGCCAACCTCATGCTCGTTAGGGAAGACGACGATTTCCTGGTCAAGGTGATCGATTTTGGCCTTGCCAAGTCGATCAAGCATGAAGGCGACGACGATCTGGCGACGCTTTCGATGGGCGGCTTCGTCGGGACGGCCCACTTCGCCAGCCCGGAGCAGCTGGAGGAAAAGGAGATCGATATCCGGTCGGATATCTACTCGTTAGGGGTGACGCTCTGGTACATGCTGGCGGGGCAGGCGCCCTTTGGCGGCTCGCTCGCGCAGGTCATGAGCCAGCACCTGCACAAACCGCCGCCGCTGGAGAAGCTGCAGAATCTGCCCGAGTGCGTCCGTGCCGCGGTCGGGCACATGATCGAGAAGGATCCGGCGCAGCGGCCGCAGACGCCGTCGGCATTGCGCGGCGAGCTGGAAAATTGTCTCGCCCAGCTCGCGTTGGGGGCCGCGCCTAACGAGCAGGATTTTCCCACCATGGTCGAGGCGCCGGTGACGCCCGCGCCCGTGCTCCATCCGCCGCCGCTGCCACAGCCGCGGTCGTCCTCGCGCGGGATGCTCTGGGGATCGCTCCTGGTTGTCCTTCTTCTCGGGGCCGGGCTGCTCTTTTTTCTAAAAACGCGCCAGCCGGTCTCGATGCCGCCCGCGCCCAGTCTTCCGCCCGCCCCACCGCCGGTCGCGGCCGAGGCCACGCTGGCGCCGAGCGCCTCGCCCGCGCCGTCGTTAGGCGAAGCGCCCGCCCTGACGCGAGACGCGATCGCGGAGGCGGAGAAATTTGAAGCGGCGCAGGACTGGCCGCGCGCAATCGCGGCTTACGTCGAGGTGCAAAAGAAGTTCCCCAAGAATGAAGTTGGCCGGGTCCGACTGGAATTGATGCTGAGCAAATTGCGCTCGGAAAACGGCGCCCTGCGGGACGAGAATTTCGATGCCCTGCGCCAGCCGCTGACCGAGGCGGCGGAACTCGAGGTCGTGAGCGCGATGGAGATTCTGGGCGAATTTCTGCGCAAACGGGATCCCAAAGCCTCCTTTGCCTGGCTCAGCAAGGCGGCGGCCCGCGGCCGGGCGCACGCCATGGCGGAGGTCGGCCTGCGTTACTCCAACGGCGCCGGAGTGGAGCGCGATTTTGTGAAAGCGGCGCAATGGTTCGAGAAAGCGCGGGCCGCGGGCGACATCAGCGCGCGCACCCTGCTGGCGGAGTGTTACCTCTTCGGCAAAGGCGTGAGCAAGGATGAGGCGAAGGCGATCACGCTCCTGCAGGACGCGGCGGCGGCGAACGATCCGCGGGCGATGGATCAACTCGGGACCTGCTACCACAAGGGGATCGGGGTGAAGCGTGACGATGGCGAAGCCTTCCGTTTCTACAGCGCGGCCGCGAAACTCAACTACCTCGACTCGGCCGGGAACCTCGGGGTCCTTTACCTAACGAGTGATGAAACCGACCTCGGGAAAAACCAAACCGCCCGGACGGAGAAGGCGGTCGACCTGTTCCGGGAAGGCGCGAAACAGGACAACGCCTTTTGCATGTTTCTCTATGCGCGCTGTTTTGAAGGCGGCACCGGGGTGGATGCGAACCCAAGCGAAGCGATCGAATGGTACCGGCGCGCGGCGGAGGCGGGGAATCGCCCCGCGCAGGACTGGTGCCGCCAGCATGAAGTGAGCTTCGTCGCCGAGTAGCTGTTGTAGCCGGGGGCGGTGACCCCGGTTGGAATCGCTCCGATGAACGTCCCATCCGCCTTCGCATTGATGACACAACTTCTCTGCCGGGGTCGCCGCCCCCGGCTACAGGGCCAAATAAAAATCTTGTCAGCGGCCGGGGCGCGCCTAACACTCGCCCCACATGAATATTCCGATGCTGAGAACTTCTTCGCTGTTGGCAGCTGTCTCGATTCTCGGGGCTGGCTGTGCGGAAATGACGCCCCTGCAAAATGCCGGTGTCTTTGGCGCCGCCGGCGGCGCCACGGCCGGCGGCATCGCCCGGGCCTCGGGTGCGAGCGTGGGCGAATCGGTCGCGATCGGCGCCGCCACCGGTGCCGTCGTGGCCGCGGTCACCTACGTGATCGCCAAGCGCCAGGCGACTGAGCGCCAGCACCGGATCGCGGAAGAACGCGCCCAGCGCGCCTACGCCAAAATGTCGGCCGACCGCAAAAAGAAAATGAAAGCGCGCAAGACGCGCTACATCGCGGTCGACACGGTGAAGGACGAAAAGACCGCACCGGACGCGAAGAAGAGCGTCATGATCTGGGACACGCAATCGCAGGAAGTGGTGGGCAACAACGTTTACGACGTGAAGAGCCCGCCGCCGGTCGGCTCGACCGCCAAGTTCGACACCTACTCGGCCGAGTACGTCGGCTCGGGCAGTTAGCCAGCGAAACTCGGCCTCAGTTTCGGCCGCCGAAGAAGCGCTTGAACGATTGAATGATGTTGCGCGGCACTTCCTTGACCTGCTCCTGAAATTTCTCCACCCGGCGCCCGAGCAGGGTCGGGTCGCCGCCGTGCACTTTGCAGGTGCCGCGCGGGATTTTGTCCACCGGCAGATCGATCTCGTAGGCCGCCCCGGCGCCGACACAGCCGCTGGTCGCGATCGCGTTGGAGATCGAGCAGACGGTGGCGTGTTGGGTCACGACCGGGGCGCGAAACTCCTTTGCCGGGTAACGCTCGGAAGCTTTGTTCATGACCTGGGTCCAGACCGGCAGGGCGAGGGCCGAGCCATAGCCCTGTGAACTGATCGTGGCCGGCTGATCGAACCCGACCCAGACGCCGCAGGTGAGGGAAGTGGTGAAACCGACAAACCACGCGTCCTTGAAATCATTCGTCGTCCCGGTCTTGCCCGCCGCCGGGAGCTTGAAGCCTAACGACCGCGCGCTCGCCGCCGTTCCGCGCGTCATCACTTCCTGCATCAGCTGGGTCGTCATCCAGGTCGCGCCCGGATCGAGCACGGGCAGGGTGACATGGGCCGCGCGGTAGATCGGCCGGTGATCGGGGTCGTCGATGCGCTCGATGATGTAGGACTGTTTGCGCACCCCGGCGTTGGGGAAAACGGTGTAAGCCGAGGTCAGGTCTTTCAGGTCGGTCTCGAAGGAGCCGATGTAAAGGGCGGCACCGGGCGGGATCTCGGTCCCGAGGCCTAACGTGGTCGCTACTTTTTGCGTATCCTCGATCCCGGCAAATTCGCCCACGCGCACGCTCATGGTATTGCGCGACTGGATGAGGCCATAGGAGACCGGCTTGATCCCGGTATAACGCCCATCGGAATTTCCCGGCGACCAATTGCCTGCGCCCTGGACTTCACCCGGCTGAATCGGCCCGTCACTCACCGCCGCGCCGGGCAGGAGCCCGTGCATGAAAGCGAGGGTATAAACAAACGGCTTAAAGGAGGAACCGATCTGGCGATTGGCCGGGGCGAGCGCGCGGTTGAACTTGCTCTGCCCATAGTCACGCCCGCCAACGAGGGCGCGGATGCCGCCGCTGGCGTTGTCGATCGCGACCAGCGCGCCTTGCAGGTAAGGCATGGCGTTGTCTTCGCCTTCGGCCGGAGCCCGGTATTGCGACTTCCGCGGATGCTTGAAGCCCGACTGCCGCTCGATTTTGCTCAATTGTTTCTCGATCGCGTCGGTCGCGGCCTTTTGCACCACCGGGTCGAGCGTGGTGTAAATGAAGAGGCCGCCATTATCGATCTGGTCGGCGGTGAGGAGGAGGTTGAGGTCCCGCTGCACCGCGTCCATCGCGTAATTTTCCTGGATCAAGGTCAGGCGCTTGCGCTGGGAATTGATTTTCTCCCGCTTGGCCGCGAGTGCTTCGCTGGCCGAGATTTTTTTCAATTCCTGCAAACGGTTCAGGACAGTGTCGCGCTGGACCCGGGCGCCTTCCGGATTTTTCAAAGGCGAGAATCGATTGGGGCTGCGGATCAGCCCGGCGAGAAGGGCCGACTCGGAGAGATCGATTTTGGCCGCGGGTTTGCCGAAATAAGTCTGCGAAGCCGTCTCGACGCCGTAACAGCCGGAGCCGAAATAAATCCGGTTCACATAGAGCTCGAGGATCTGCTCCTTGGTCAGCTCGCGCTCGATCCGCAGGGCGACCATGGCCTCGAGCAATTTGCGGCTGATGGTGCGCCCGCCTAACGGGAGGCTGTTGCGCGCGAGCTGCTGGGTGATGCTGCTCGCGCCTTCCTTGATCGACCCGCTCAGGATGTCGCGATAAGCCGCGCGCGCCACTCCGCGCCAGTCGATCCCGCCGTGGTCGAAGAAACGGGTGTCCTCGCGGATGAGGAGGGCCTTGATGAAATGGGGCGACACTTCGTTCAGCGGCACCTTCAGGCGATTGGCGCCGGCGAGGCGGCTGTAGATTTTGCCGTCGACGTCGAAGACGGTGTTGCGTTCCGGCATGGTGCCGAGCCGTTTCAGGTCAAAGGTCTGGGCCCAGATGGCAAAGAAGCAGAGGACCGCGATGATGCCGGCCGCGGGGAGAGCGAGGAGGAAAAAAGCCAGCACCCAGCGCCAGCCGCGCCGGTTTTTTTTCCGGGGCCTGGACCCTTTCGAGCCGCTGCCACTGCGCGCGAATATTTTCATGAAAAATCAGGACGCTCAGCCTCAGGCGCTGCGCGAGAGAACTAAATCACACCTGCGCAGGGAGGAAAGCGCGAGCCGCAGGAAAGAAAAAGGCCCTCCCCGGGCAACGGAGAAGGCCTTTTCAAAAGCGATGGAATCGCCGCCTAGAACTTCATCTTCACCGGCTCGCCGTGCTGCTCGTTCGCGCAGGGGGCGTTGATCGGGACGCCGGCGTCTTTTTCGTTAGGCTGGACGAGCTTGTGCTCGATCAGGTAGCGCTCGACTTCTTCGCCGCTGACGTCGGCCACCATTTCGCCGTTGATCTCGACACAGGGCGAGAGGGGCTGGCCGCTCTTGCTTTCCATCTCCCAGCGGAAGGCGGGATTCTGGATGATATCTTTTTCGGTGAAAGGGAGGTCGTATTTGGCGAGGACGGCGCGGACGCCGCCGCTCCAGCCGCAATGCGTTTTGAGATAGGCGGTGATTTGTGGCTTTTCCATGGGTCCAAGGTAACACCGGCGGGCGTTTCAGCCACCGATTTTCAGCCGGCCGGCCGGGTTGCGGCCTGATTGGAAACTCGATTCATCCAAATCTCCCGCGATCGCAGGCAAATCGAAACGCGACGGAGATAAATCGTCGGCCGTCGCATGCGAAACTTTTAGCGCCGCAGATAAGTCGCCGCGGGTCGCACATGCATCGCGCGGGATCGCATCCGAAACTTCCGGCGCCGCAGGCAAATGGTCGCGCGATGCACATGAAACTTCGCCAATCGGATATGCTTCCCGTGAAATCGCATCTACGGCGCGAAGAGATTTATATGCAACGTCGCGCGAAGGATATGAATCGTCCGGAGTTTTATATGAAACGCCGCGAGAAAGGCATGAATCGCGACGCGATTTAGCTGAATCGTCGCGCGAAGCAGATGCGCCACCGGCGATTTGCATGAATTGCCCGGAGAAGCACATGAATCGCGCGAAGAAGCACATGCATCGGGCGGAGATTTGTATGAATCAGCGCGCGATTTGTAGGAATCAGCGCGAGAAGCATATGCGATCTGGGCTTTCCAGGCCGCCCCGGCCGGCGCCTGGTCAGGGGCAAACCTCCAGCCGCCAACAAGTTGCACGCTATAACTGCTCGATCCGATAGCCGCGTGCTTTGAGCAGGGCCAGCACGCCGTTCGGGCCGCCCATGTGGGCCGCGCCCGCGACCACGAAATAGGTCCGCCGTTCGCGCAGGTAACGTTCGATCTTTGGAATCCAGTTCCGGTTTCGCTCCACGATGAGGCGATAGGCGACCGTGGGCAGGTCGCGTTGCATCTCATGGCTGATGCGCGCGACCGTATCCGCGTCGCCGCGGCGCCAGGCAGCGAGGATCTTGCCCTTTGAATCGGTCCCGGGCGCCTGCGGGATGAAGGTTTGCAGGAGGACCAGCTCCGCCTGTTGATCCGGCATCCCGGCAAAAACGTCGGCGTGTTCGCGAAACGACGCCAGACCAAGAATCGGCTTCCGGTTGGCTCGCGCCCGGTTCATCAGGAAAGCTTCCACCCCCAGCTCGTTCGTTCCCGAGGACCAGAGCATCATGGTCAACATCCACGGTTTGCGTTTCGCGATCTCCGCTTCCGGCATCGTGTGCAGGACCCGCCGCACATAATCATAGGTGCGCGGATCGACATGATTCTTGAGACTGTCGCCCTTTGGGTAGAAACCCGTCTTGAAAAACTTGTCGGCGGCGCGGCGCGAGACATTCGGGTCCACTTCGATGACGAGCGCGGAAGAGGCATCGAAGGCCCGGTTGTAGGCCGCGGGCAGCGGGTAGTCCGTGCTGTCCAATCCGTGGATCGAGCCCCCGAGGTAGATCGTGGCTCCGGTGGGCGCGGTCACTTTCCAGACCGAGGCGGCGGGCGCGGTGGCGGCGGAGGCGAGCGCAACGAGCGCGAGCCCGACGCAGCAGGGGAGTTTGCGAGAGAACACGCCGATCGTTTAGCAGGAGCGCGTGCTTTGGGCAAGCCTCGCGAGATTTGATGGATTTCCTCCGCCGTTTTCGATACAACCGCCGCTAATGAAATTCTCGGTTCCGCCCGCGATCGTTAGTCTCTGCTCTCCTTTTCACTATTCGCCGCGCCGAGAAACGGTCTCGGCCGCCGACGCCACCGTCGATCAGCTCCTGAAAAAGCTGCCGCCGCCGGAGAAGTTTGTGCCAAGCCCGACCGATCGCATCGTGCTCGACGCGCGCACGCTCGACAACGACCCCGAGGTCAAAAAACTGATGGCCGCGTTGCGCTCCGGCAAGCGCGGGCGCGCGCTCGACCTCGTGCGCGACATGGCCAAACGCCACCCGGGCAATCCCGTGGCGCACTCCGTGCACGGCGCGATCGCCTACAGCCTGCGCCAATTTGCAGAAGCCGCGACGGCCTGCCGCCGCGCCATCGCCCTCCGGCCCGGCTACGCCGACCCGCATATCGGCCTGGGCTTTATCGAATTGGCCCAAAACCGGCCCGCTGCCGCCATCCCGCACTTCCGGAAATACGCCGAGTTGGAACCAAAAAAGCCGGGAGGACGAATGCTCCTGAGCGCCTGCCACGAGCGGCTCGGTCAAAAACAGAAAGCGGTCGAAGAAGCGAAACGCGCCACCGTCATTTCCCCGGCCAGTGCTGGCGCCTGGGTGCAATTGGCCCGGACGGAAGAAAGTCTCGGCCATACCAACGAGACCCTGCGGGCATTCTTGCGCGCCGCCGAACTGCTGCCCGACAGCGCCGAGATGCTGGCGGCGGTCGGTTACCGATACATTAACCTGAACCAGATCCCGGCCGCGATTCCGCCCCTGCAACGGGCGGCCCGTCTTGCGCCTAACAATTTCCTGGTGCAGTCCCAGCTCGGCTTTTGTCTCGAGGCCACCGGCCGGGTCGATGCCGCCCTCGTTCACCTGCGCAAAGGCGCGAAGCTCGCGCCTAACTATGCCCCGGTCTGGCAGCATCTCGGTATCGCCTATGCCATGAAGGGACAGCATCGCGACGCGATTGAATCCTTCGAGCGGGCGGTCAAGCTCACGCCCACCTACAAGCAGGCCTGGCAGCGCCTGGCGACGGAATACCGGCTCGTCGGGCGGCCGGTCGACGCGCAAAACGCCGCCGACTGCGCGCGCACGGTTGCCCCTTGAAAGGCGGCGGCGCGAAAGGTCGAAATATAGAAATTCCTCAAGCAAGTCGTTAGGCCGCGGTCGCCAGGACGAGCACGGCCTGCGCGCAGCCCCAGGACAGGGTGAAACCGGAGCCGCCGTGGCCGTAGTTGTGAATCACGGTGCGGCCGTCGCGCAGGCGATCGGCCCGCAGGCAGATTCCGCTCCGGCGGTAAGGGCGCAACCCGACACGCTCGCGCAGCACCGGCGGCGGCTCGATTTCCAGGGCGCGGCTGCAATCCGCAAGGATGCGCGCGCTTGTCGCGGGATCGGGATTGCGATCGTCGCTCAGGTCGTTGCTCCCGCCAAAAACGCAATCGCCGGCGCGCGGGATCGCGTACATGAGCGGCGGATCGTCGCAGACGGTCGCGTGCGTCTGCGCGACTCCCCCCACCAGCACGACCTGGCCGCGATGCGGTTCCACTTCCGGGTCGGGCAGGAGGGTGCGCGCGCCGACACCGCTGCAGTTCACCACCAGCGCATGGTCGGCCGGCGCTTCCTCCAGTTTCTCAAAACGGATTCCGCCCCGGATCTCGCCGCCCGCGTTGCGGAAACGAGTCGTCAGGTAAGGAAGATAACGCGTCGTGTCGGTCAGCGGCACATCGAGCGTGTAGCCGCTGGTGAAAATGGGCGGCACCTCCGCGGCCGCGAGGCGGCGCGCGCCTAACGAAACCGCCCAGTCCGGAATCGCCGCTTCCCCGGCCCGGACAAAGGCGCGCTGCTCGATCATGGAAACGCCGCTCGCCGGGTCGGCGCAGAGCGGTTGCAGGACCGCGAAAGTTTCCAGCGCCCAGGCGATGACCGCGTCGAGCGGCGCGGCGTCGTAGGGAAACCAGATCGCGCCCGCGACCGAGGAGGTCGTTTCCGCGCCGGTCTCGGCGGCGAAGATCGTGGTCTGATAACCCTGCTCGGCGAAGAGAGTCGCGCAGGTTAAACCGGAAACGCCCGCGCCGATCACCGCCACCGTCTTCGCCATGCCTTCTTCTAGCAGCAAGGCCGTGAGCCGGCTAATCGGACGAGTCTCGCCCTACCGGGAGGCCGCGACTTTCGGCAACCGAAAGCGGCCCGACGCTCGTAAGATAAGTGATGAAATACATCCCCATCCTGGCATTGCTCGTCGTTTCTTTTCTGGCCGGTTGCGCCAGCAGTTCCACGCGTCTCCTCGCGCCCGCCCGGCCGGCGTTGAGCCCGGCGGACGTGCGCGTCTATCGCACCGCGCCGCCTCGTTACCAGGAAATCGCCCTGCTCGACGCGACCAGCGGTGCGCGCTTTTTCCGCGGCAGCCCACAGGGCGAAGCCGAGGCGATCGCGCGCCTGCAAGCGGAAGCCGCCAGGGTGGGCGCGAACGGTGTCCTCATCACCTCGTTAGGCGATCGCGCCAGCGGCATGCTCGGGGTGGGTGTCGGCGGCGGCGGGATCTCGGGCGGCCGGCGCAGTGTGGTGGCGGGCGGAGGAAGCGTCAGCGGCGCGGCGCCGATCGTGAGCAACGCCGCGCAGGGAATTGCGATTTACGTTCCCGGCCAGCGCTGAAGCCCCGGCGGCAAAGGTCGAGAAAAAATCTGGAGATCGGCCCCGCTCTCTCTTTAGGTTAATGCCGCCATGTTCGGCATTTTCAAGGAACGACAGCGCCGGCGGCTCCGGGCGCAGCCGGTGCCGGAGACCTGGCGCGAGATCATCTCGCGGCGCCTGGCTTTCTTCGATCGCCTCGTGCCGGCCGACCAGGAAGAGCTTTTCGGTCACGTCCAGGTTTTCCTGGCCGAGAAACGCTTCGAAGGTTGCGCCGGGCTGGAAGTGACGGACGAAATGCGGGTCACGATCGCGACCCAGGCCTGCCTCCTTCTTCTCCATCGCAAGACGGATTATTTCCCGCGCCTGCTCACCATTCTCGTTTATCCCTCCGGGTTTTTTGTCGACGACGACCGGCACGTCGAGGGCGAGATCTGGGAGGAAGGCGAGGAAGGGCGTCTGGGCGAAACCGGAAGCGAGATGGGCTCCATGGTCCTGGCCTGGGATGCGATCCGTTCCGGCGTGCGCGATCCCTCCGATGGGACCAACCTCGTTCTGCACGAGTTTGCGCATCAGCTCGATTTTGAGGATCACGTGGCCGACGGCCGGCCGCTGCTCGGCTCGCGCGGCGAGGTTCTTTCTTGGGCGGAAGTGATGCGGATGGAATTCGCGGCGTTGCGGGCGGCAGACGAGACGGGAATTTCCACCCTGCTCGACACCTACGGCGCGAGTAATCCGGCGGAATTTTTCGCGGTCGCGACCGAGGCTTTTTTCGAGCGGCCGCGCGCGCTCCGCCAGGAACACCCGCGGCTCTACGCGGAGTTCCAGCATTTCTTCCAGCAGAATCCAGAGCGCTTCTCGAGCGAGACAGAAGACGTCTCGCCGCGGGCGGGTTTGTAGCGGCGTTGTCTCAGCGGGCGAGCCACGTAGCTCCGATTTGCAATCGGAGAAACGTCGATTGCAAATCGACGCCACGCTAAAGCGAGCGCTCGGCCGACTTGCGGGTCCGCTGGTTGCGTGTGTCGGCCTGCTGCACCGGTTCGTCGAGCGCCTTGAGCGGATCAGGCCCGCGATTTTGCAGCCAGGCGGTCTCGGCCTCGTTGTTGCGCCAGGGATACTCGTCTTTCAACACCGGCCACCAGAGCAGGCGGCCAGTGGCGCGCCAGCCGTCGATAATGTAACCGCTGCGCAACGGCTGCCCGCGCGCGGTCACGACCACGACGTTATGCTCAAGCCGGGTGTTGGCGTGCGCCTCCCCCCAATGCAGCTCGAGCGTCTTGAGCGGCAGCTTGCGCAGTTGCGCGCCGATATCGTGCGCCCAATGGAAACAAAACCCCCGCTCCCGCGCCCCGATGTGGATGAGAAAATTCTGGAAGTTGGCCGGCGGTATCACTCGCCATTGCTTTTGCAGGCGCCGCGCCGTGACGTGCGAAATCTCCGAGACGAGGGCGGCCTCGGCCGGGTCGACGGTTGGCGCGAGCGCCACCATCGCCTCGCGGAAGCGCTTGATCGATTTCTCGTCGCCCGCCCGCGCCGGGGCGGCCAGGAAACAAAGCCCGGCCACAAGGGTAAGACTGAAGACGAACTTTCGAATGGCGAATGGCGGCATGACAGGTGTCGGCGACGGTAAATGCTCTGCGCTTGAACTCAAAGGCAGCGCCGGAATTTCCCCCGCCCGCCCGGGCGCTTCGGAAAATCTGGGCAGCCGCTGGATTCTGGTTACATTCGGTTCGCTTTTTGCGGCCGGCCCGGCCGTCCCTGCACCATGGAAGAAGAGAATGAATTAATCGCGCTCCGGCGCCAGAAACTCGAGGCCCTGCGCGCCCGCGGGGTGGCGCCGTTTGGCCGCAGCTTTGCCACCAGCGGCGACATCGGCGAAGTGCGCGAAAAATTTGCCGAAGGCGCCGCCTTCCGCGTCGCCGGCCGCATCACCGCCCATCGCGACATGGGCAAAAGCCACTTCCTCGACCTGCGCGACGCGACCGGGCGCATCCAGGTTTACGTCCAGGCCAAGGAACTCGGGCCGGAGGCGATGGAGACCTTCGGGTTGCTCGACCTCGGCGACTTCATCGGCGTCGAAGGCACCTGCTTTGTCACCAAGACCGGCGAGCCGACCCTGAAAGTCGCGGCCTTCGAAGTGCTCGCGAAAACCCTCCGGCCACTGCCCGAGAAATGGCACGGCCTCACCGACGTCGAGGCGCGTTACCGCCAGCGTTACCTCGACCTCGTCACCAACGAGCGCTCGCGCGAGATCTTCGCCCACCGCATCACCATCCTGCGCGAGATCCGCGCTTTCATGCAGGGCCGCGGCTTCCTCGAAGTGGAAACCCCGATGCTCCAGACCGTCGCTGGCGGCGCGGCGGCGGAACCGTTCCGCACCCATCACAAGGCGCTCGGGATCGATCTCTTCCTCCGCATCGCGCCCGAGCTTTACCTGAAGCGGCTCCTCGTCGGTGGCTTCAACAAGGTCTTTGAGGTCAACCGCAACTTCCGCAACGAAGGCATCTCCCGCCGGCACAATCCCGAGTTCACCATGCTCGAGGGCTACTGGGCCTACGCCGATTTTGAGCATATGGCGGAACTGGTCGAGGACCTCATCTGCCATCTCGCGCAAGAGGTCGCCGGCTCGCTCCAGGTCGCGCACCGCGACGCCGAGGGGAACGTCACCCGCACCCTCAACCTCACCCGGCCGTGGCGGCGCGCCCGTTACCGCGACCTCGTCTGCGAAGTCGCCGGCGCCGACTGGTTTTCCCTAACGAGTGAAGAACGCCGCGCGAAAGGGCGCGAACTCGGGGTCGAACTCAGCCCGCAGATGGCGGACTTCGAAGTGACGCAGCACGTCTTCGAGAAGCTGGTCGAGGAAAAGACCTTCGACCCGGTCTTCGTCACCCATTGCCCGAAGGAACTCGTCCCGCTCGCCCGGCAAAACCCGGAGGACGACAGCGTCGTCGACGTTTTCGAGCTCATCATCAACGGGCAGGAGATCGCGCCTGGCTACACGGAATTGAACGACCCGATCGTGCAACGCCAGCGCCTCCTCGAGCAGGCGGGCGAGGAAACGCAGAAGCTCGACGAAGATTTCCTCCTCGCGCTCGAGCACGGCATGCCGCCGGCGGGGGGATTCGGGCTGGGGGTCGATCGCCTAACGATGCTCCTGACCGGCGCCGAATCGATCCGCGACGTCATCCTCTTCCCGCTCCTGCGGCCAAAGCGCGACTAGCGCGCTGGTGGATGTCGCGTGCGCTGTCTCAGCGCACCGGGGTTTGCGCGGTCAGCGGATGCGAAAACATCGGAGCAGCCACCTAACGATCAAACTTTCCCAGGCTAAAACGCAGCGGAATTGATATCAGCGAATCATACACTGCCCATGGCTCGTTTCGCTTCGGGTTTATCACCTTGAGCGCGGGCAGCGCACCTGGCCGGAAGCGCCATTCCTTTAAGGCGCTGAGCGCGGCTTCATCCAGGACCGCATAACCCGTGCTTTTGACTATGGTGACCGCGAGCACCCGCCCAGTGCTGACGCGGACACGCAACTGGAACTTGCCCCTGCCCGTCCAACCATTCTCGCGCGCCTGCAGCGGATAGGCTGGGGCCGGGCTGTAAATGATCGCCTTCTGAGCCTGGCGCGAGAGTTCCTTGGTAGGCACCTTCGCCGGTGCCGGGTGAATCGCCGCACACACGAGTGCCAGCGCGAGGGAGAAGTAACATTTCATCGGATCAACTGGGAGGAGTTACTGCGAGGGCATGGACGTTAGCGGCGGGAGTCACGTGGTTGGGGCTGCGGGAGTGAATGGCTCCCGATTTAGAGAATCTCCCGGGCGCCGGCAAGAAAAAATCGGCGGTCCGATCGATCGCATAATAACGGCTGGGCGATCGAGCCGGCGCTGGCTAGGCTGCGGCGATGAATGGCATGCCTTCCCTGGCCGAGATGTGCCGCCGCCTCTGGTCGGTGCCGGCGCAGAGCCGAGCGGCGCGCACGGTCGAGCTCTATGGCTGGGCGCTGATGTTGCAGGGCGGCGCGATCGTTCTTTTCCCCGCGGAGATCGCCGCGCTCCTGCGTTTCGCTCCGTTGCAGGAGCAGGCGGAGAATTTCGTCCGGATCATCGGCCTGCTTGCGGCGGGGGTGGGCCTGCTCTACACGGTGAGCGGACGGCTGAACGCCGAGGGTTTTGTTTTTGCGAGCCTGATCGATCGCCCGCTGGTGCCGCCGGTGGCGGGGGTGCTCTGGTATCTCGACATCATGCCGGGCGGGTTTGCCCTGCTGTTTGCGCTGGAGGATCTCGGCACCTGGCTCTGGACGCTCCGCGCCTGGCGCGCGGAGATGCGCGCATAGGCTGCTTGTCACCAACTATTCAGTTGCGTTGCGCTCCCCGGCACCCGCATATTGTCCGCCCCGCAGATCGCATTTTCTATGGCTCTTGATTTACCCGAAACCACTTCCAAAATCGGCGGGCCGCTGGTGAAGCAGTTCTCCATTTTCCTGCCGAACAAGGTGGGCGCGATGCTCGATATCGTGAAGCTGCTCAGCACCCGCAACACCCATGTCGTCGCGCTCAGCATCGCGGAGCAGACCGACTCGGCCATTGCCCGGATCGTGGTGAGCGATCCCGAGACGGTGGAGAATATTTTCCACGAGCACGAAGTGGCGTTTGGGATCAGCGAAATGGTGGTGGTGGAATTGCAGGAGGTCGCGACCGAGCTGGCGAAGCTGCTCGCGGCCCTGCTCATGGCGGAGGTGAACCTGCATTTCAGCTATCCGCTCCTGACTCGTCCGCATGGCCGGGCCGCGCTCGCCATGCATGTGGACGACACGGAATGCGCCTGCTCGGTCCTCCAAGGGGAGGGCTTCAAGATGCTGAGCCAGGCGGATATCTCTCGTTAGGGGAGATTTGTTCAACGCTGGCGGCTTGGAGGGAAGCGCTCTGTCGCTTCCGCGGGATTGCGCATCGCTTTTTCTAGCCGCGACGTCCACCGCCCGGCACCGACGGAGCGGTGCCCTCCAGGAATTGGCCGGCGGCAGTTCAATCCGGTGGGATTTGACACCTCCCGACCGCTCCGATAAGACACGGGTCTCTTGATGAGCGCGCTCAGTTTTCCCAATGTCAGCCGGGCGCAAAAGACCTTTGCGGTCGCTCTCGCCCTCCTCGGCGCGGTCGCGGTCGCGCAGGTCTTGATGGGGCTCTACCTTTACACGCGCTCGGGCGCGCCGACGCAGGCTACGGAAAAGAGAGGCGCGGTTGAAGCAAGTGTCTTGAATCAGCCGACGCCGAGGACGGCTCCGGCGGCGCCGGTGCAGGTGCCGGCGGTGGCGGGTGTGCCCCCGGCCACGGTGAAACAGCGGCCGGCCGCGCCGACCGGGGTGGCCGGGACGCTGTTGAGTGTGGCGAAAGGCTTCCGCGAACGCGGCGACACCACGAACGCGATCGCGAAACTGCAACAGGCGACCGCGCTCGATCCGGGCAACGCCGAGATCCTGGCGGAGCTGGCGTTGACCTATGAGTCGATGCAGCTCTTCGATCGCTCGAACGAAGCCTGGCGCCGGCTCCAGGCCCTCGGCCCAACGGCGGGACCGCTCTTTGCCCTGGCTGCCCTGAAGTTGCAGGTGGGCGTGCCGACCCAAAGCGCCGTCGCGGCCAACGGCTCGCCCGCTGCCCCGCCCGCCGCCGAGCCGGGCGATGCCGCGGGCATTCCCGACGGCTCGACCTTCGGCATCTCGGAAGTGACGCTAAAGAACCAGCTCGACCCCGAGGCCGATACGCGCCTGCTCCTGCGCGTGGGGGTGAAAGTGCGGCCGGGGGCGCAGATCGATCACACCAAGGTGAAGATCCAGGTTTTCTTCTACGACATGGTGAACAACGACCAGGTCCTGCTGACCGACGCCGAAGTCAGCTACGAATGGGTCACGCCCGGCCGCGATTGGGCGGAGACCGGGACCGAGGTGCTTGACGTCATTTATTTCCGACCCAAACACACCGACCCGGCTCTCGGCGGCGCGATCGGCGGGCACATGGAGGTGCCGGATTCGGTCGACAAGGCCAAGCTGGCCGCGCGCAATCCGAAGGCGGCGGCGGAGATGTTGCCGACGAGCGAGAGCGGCCCGCGGCAATATCTCGGCTACATCGTGCGCGTTTATTACCAGGACCAGCTCCAGGCCGTCCGGGCCGACCCGACCCGGCTGCTCAATCTTTTCCCGCCGCCGTTCACGGCGCCGCCACAATAATGCATTTGCTCATCGTTCATCACGAGATGGAAATCGGCTTGGCGCTCCAGGGCATGATCCACGAGTACACCGCGCACACGGCCGATTTCGTTACGACCGACGACGTCGCCCTGGTGTGGGCGGTGGAGGCCCAAGGGTGCGACCTGCTTTTAACCCAGCTCGAAAGCGAAGGGGTCGATGGCCTGACCATGGCGGGGTCGTTAGCCGAATATTTCCCCGGCCTGCACACCTTTTTCCTCCCTTCCTACCCGCTTGACGCGCAGCGGATCGAGGTCGCGAACACAAAAATTTTTCCCGAGCCGATCGACGGCGAACGGCTCCTCGAGGCGATCGAACGCACCGCTTCCGCGCCTGGCGGGCCGGATCTTTTCCAGATCATCGATCTGCTCCAGATGTGTTGCCTGAGCGGCAAAAGCGGCGGCGTGCAGCTCGTCGTCGGGGCGGACGCGGGCGTGGTTTATTTGCGCAACGGCGAGCTGCGTCATGCCGAGACGCAGCATGCCCGCGGGCTGGAAGCGATCTACGAGATGCTGCGCTGGGGGCGCGCGGAGTTTGCCTACGACGCCAACGCCGGCCCGGCCGAGCATTCCATCGACATCGGCTGGGACGCGGCTCTGATCGAAGTCGTGATGCGCGAGCGCGAGGAGCAGGCGCTGCGGCCGGGAGGGTCGGAGCTGGAGATTTCCGCCGCCATGTTGCCGCCCGAGCCGGACCTGACCGGGCAGGAATTTGGCACCTACGTGGTGGGGCCGAAGCTGACCGAGAGTTTCTGGGACAAAGTTTACCAGGCCGAGCAGACCTCGATTGGGCGCCCGGTCGTGCTCCACGTTCTGCGCAGCAGCCTGCGCGAGACCCCGGAGCGCGCGCAGGAATTCCTCGATACCGCGAGCGCCAACGCCAACATCCGGCACCCGGCGATCCTGCCGGTGTATGAAGCGGGCGAGTACGACGGCACTTATTTTTATGCGCGCGAGTTTGTCGTCGGGCGCACCCTTTACGAGATCAAGGCGCGCGGCCACACCATCCCGGAGACGACCGCCCTGCGCGTCGTCCGCGCCATCGCCGAGGCGCTGGCGCATCTCGACGCCCACGGGATCATGCACGCGCCCCTGCGGCTTTCGCGCATCTTCATTACGCCGAACGACGACTGCCGCCTCGCCGATGTCGCGGTCGCCAGCCCGGGCATGGCCCAGCTCTCGCCCGCCCAGAGCGAAATCCAGATGATCGGCCGCATCCTCATCCCGATGACCAAGGCGACCGCCATCCCGGGGAGCGGGCGCGTTCTCACCCTCATCCACCAGATGCAGACCTCGGGCGAAAATGCGATCACGACCTGGGCCGACCTGGCGCAGGAGGCAAAAAAGATCGCGGCCGTCGTCGGGCCGCCGACGGTCCTGCTCTCGCCCAAGAAAACCGGCGTGCTCGACAAGGTCAAACTTTGGGGAAAACGCGGCTGATTCGGCCGCATTGCTTTCATCTCACTCGACTTGCGGTATTTTAGGCCCGCATGATCCGCTGGCTCGTCTTCCTCGCGCTTTTTCTGGGGACCCTTTCTGCCGAGGCGCAGATCCAGGTGGACCTGAAGTTCAAGCGCCGGCAATACATCGCCTACGAGCCGATCATCGCCACGGTCACGATCACCAACATGGCCGGGCGCGACATCGAGCTGCGCGACGATAACGAACAGCACTGGTACGGCTTTGAGGTGACGGCCGGCGAAGGCCGCAGCCTGGCCCCGATCCGCCTCGGCGCCGAGCCGCCGCTGCCGATCGCGGCCGGCACTTCCGTCACCCGCAAGATCAACCTCACCCCGCTCTTCCCGATCACCGATATCGGCGTCTATCACGTCCGCGCGAACGTATTCTTTGCGGACCTGAACAAGTTTTTTTACGCCCGGGCCAAGGTCGTAGAGGTCACAAATGCGCGGCCGATCTGGCGGCGGACGGTGGGCGACCCGCAGGGCGGCGGGGTGCGAACCTATTCTCTCATGACGAATCGATTTCCCGATCACACCTCGCTCTACGTGCGGGTGGAAGACCAGGAGAACAGCCTCGTCTACTCCACCTTTTCGTTAGGGCGGGTCATCTCTTTCGATGAACCCCGCGCCGAGGTCGACCGCGACAACCAGCTCCACGTCCTGCACTGCTCGGCGCCGCGGGTCTGGTCCTACTCGATCGTCGGGCTCGACGGGCGGCTGTTGCAACGCACGACTTACTCACAGGCTCGCAGCTCACCCAAGCTCCGCCGCACCGCCGAGGGCGCGGTGGCGGTGAGCGGGGGAATGCAGGATGTGCCGGTGGCGCCGGCCGTCGGGCGGGCGGTGCCGAAATTATCCGATCGGCCCGAGAATTTGCCGCCGGAAGAATAGGCCCCCATGACCGAGCATTTCCTTCGCGCGCGCGGGCGCGTTTCAGTTCTGAATTTCTTCGCCGTCGCGCTCGCCTGCCTCGTCCTCCTGCCCGCGTCCGCCTGGTCGGCTGGCCGGAAATTTTCCACCGTCGTGATCGACGCCGGCCACGGCGGTTTCGACCGCGGCGGAATCCCCCGGCAGCGGGTGGCTGAGAAAGTGATGACGCTCGACGTCGCGCAACGGCTGCAAAAACGACTGCGTCAGGCCGGATACCGCGTCGTCATGACGCGGGACAGCGATGTTTTCATCCCGCTCGGCGAACGGGTGCGAATCGCGAGCCGATCCCGCGACGCCATCTTCGTCAGCGTCCATTTCAACTCCGCCACGCGCGTCGGGGCGAACGGGATCGAGACCTATTACTACAGCAGCAACAGCGCGAAACTGGCGGCCGATATTCATCGCCATCTCGTCGGAGCGACGAGCGGCGAAAATCGCGGCATCCGCCGCCGCGGGTACTTTGTCCTGCGCCGCGCTTCCGTCCCGGCCGTGCTCCTGGAACTCGGGTTCCTGACCAATCCGACCGAGTCGCGTCTCGCCCTCGACAGCACCTATCGGCAGCGTCTGGCCGATCGTATCGCTGACGGGATCATGGGCAAACCGACTCCGCCCAACCGGCCCGTCGTGACCGGTCTCGTGCACCTGCCGTCGCCCATCCGGTCGAGCGGCAATTACAACGACTTCGTCCGGGCGGAAGCGGAACGGCGGCCGACCTACCGCAAGGGCCGGTCCACGAAAAAGAGCACGAAGAAATCGAAAAAATCTTCCAGCAAGAGCTCGAAAAAGAAAAGCTCGAGCGCGAGCAAAAAGGCGAGCAGTAAGAAGTCGAGCTCGAGCAGCGCGAGCAAGAAGAAGAAGAGCTCGAGCAGCGAAACGAAGAAGAAGAAAAAGCCCGCCGACGAATAAGTTGCACTCACCCGTCATTACTCCGGCGCAGATGCGCGCGGCCGAGGAGGCTGCTTTCGCGCGTGGCGTTTCGGCGGAGGCGTTGATGGAGGAAGCCGGCGCTGGCATCGCCCGCGCGCTCGAAAAATTCTTCCCGCATCCCGGCAAGTGCATCGTTTTTGCCGGGAAAGGGCACAACGCGGGCGACGCCTTTGTCGCCGCGCGCTGCCTGGCGCAGGCCGGCTGGGAGATCGAGACCCGGCTCGTCTTTCCCGAAAAAGACCTCAGTGCCCTAACGAGCCGCAAGCTGGGCGAGCTGCGGGAGCAAAAGCGCGGAAAGAATTTTTCGCCCGGCCCGGCCATCGTGCTCGATGGCTTGCTCGGCCTCGGGGCGCATCCGCCGCTGCGCGAGCCGATTCGCGGGGCCTGCCGCGAGATCAACGAGTTGCGTAGTCGCGCTAACGTCATCGCGATCGATCTCCCCTCCGGGCTCGATGGCGAGACGGGCGCGGCGGACGACGATTGTGTGCGGGCCGATTTCACGATCACGGTCGGCTGCGCGAAGAGCGGTTTGCTAGCGGATTCCGCGATCGATTTCGTCGGCCGGCTCGAGCTGGTGCCGCTGCCGGAACTCCAGCCGGAAGAGGGCAGCGCCTCCGAGCTGGCCACGCCGGAATCGCTCCGCGGGCTCCTCCCGCGCCGCAAATATTCCGCCTATAAAAACCAGTTCGGCCGCATCGGCCTTGTCGCCGGCTCGCGCGGTTTCACCGGGGCGGCGATCATGTCTTCGTTAGGCGCGCTCCGCAGTGGAGCGGGTTTGGTCGAATTATTCATCCCCGAAGAAATCTACGATATCGTGGCGGCCGCCGCCGCGCCTGAGGCGATGGTGAAGCCGGTGAACTCCTACGCCGATCTGCTCGAGGAACCGATCGACGTCTGGGCTGTCGGGCCCGGGATTGGAAAAGCGCGGGCGAAGGAGATTCTCGCGCTCATCCGCGCGGCCAAACAGCCGATGGTGGTGGACGCCGACGGGCTCAACATTCTCGCGGAAAGCATGGAGACGCTGACGAAGAGCCGCGGTCCGCGGCTGCTGACGCCGCATCCCGGCGAAATGAAACGCATCTTCCCTAACGAGAAGCTGCCGCGCGCGGAACTGGCGAAGAAATTTTGCGATCGCTACGCGGTGACCCTTCTCCTGAAAGGAAGTCGCACCCTGGTGGCGGAAGCAGGCCGGCCGCTGAGCTACAACACGACCGGCAATCCCGGCATGGCGACGGGCGGGATGGGGGACGTGCTGACCGGGGTGTGCGCCGGGCTGCTGGGGCAGGGGCTCTCGCCTAACGACGCCGCGCGTCTCGGGGCCTGGCTCTGCGGGCGGGCGGCGGAGCTGGCGCTGAATGAGGGCGATGCGAGTGAAGAATCACTCCTGCCGCGCGATGTGCTCGACCATCTCGGCTCTGCCTTCAACGAATTGCGGGGAAGAGGGTGAGGGCGATTCCGGGTAGCGCACGCGTCTCGCGTGCTGGCGACGGCGTCCCGCCGTCGCGAACTTTTCTTCAACCGCACGATTGCAAACAAGGCTGTGTTCGCAGGGAAAGTTCGTCGAGGCGGGACGCCTCGACCAGCACTCGAGACGAGTGCGCTACCCGGGGCCTGGCCGCGCGATGAAGAACATCATCGTCGTCGGTTATCCGAAAAGCGGCTGCACCTGGGCGACGCGGCTGGTGGCGGAGCTGGTCGGTTGCCCGGTGGCCGGTTTCTGGAAATCGGAGAAGAAAGAAATCGCGGTCGAAGGCGAAAATCGCGTCTCGGATTTTCGCTGCTACAAGGCGCACCACCCGCTCGCCGAGCTGGGGGTCGGGCCTAACGAACTGGCGAACTCCGTTATCTACATCCTGCGTGATCCGCGCGACATCGCGCTTTCGGCCGCGAACCATTTTCATTTCAATCGCTACCCCATCCTGCGTTCGTTCTTTCGTGTCCTCCCACAGGGCGAGAAACTTTACCGCCACACGCTTTATCGGCTTCTCGTCGGGCAGGATTATCGGCTGGAACGGATGACCGAGGCGTTGCTTCGCGGCTCGGCTGCGGTGCACAAGACCGTCCGGCAATCGTGGGAGGAACATTGGCGTCCGTACGCCGAGGCGGGCGTGCCGATTATTCGCTACGAAGATTTGCTCGGGCGTCCGGAGGAAGAATCGGCCCGCATTTTGCAGCACCTCGGCCTCGAACGGAGCGCGGCCGAAATCGCAGCGGCGGTCGAGAACCAGTCGTTTGCGCGCAAGAAAGAGAAACTGCTCGCGCAGGGAGAAACCGGGCGGGCCAAGTTTTTGCGGGTGGGGAAGAGCGAGCAATGGCGGGAAAATCTTCCACCCCATCTGCAGGCGCGCTTTGCGCGGGAACTCGGCCCGGCTTTGCAGCAATGGAGTTATCCTGCCTAACGAATTCTATTCGTTCGGGCCGGCGAGCAGCTTTTGGAAACGCTCGTCTTTCCGCAGTGGATCCCATTCCCAGCGAAACTTCAGATCGTTTCGGGTGATGCTGTAGTCGACGCTGTCGACGGCGCCGGCGGTGCTCAGCAATTGCTCGATCAACGGGATTGCCTGGTCGACTTCGCCGACCCGCGCGTAGATCAGGGCGAGATAACAAAGCATGATCGCGCCATCGTTGGCGTCCTTGGCTTGCGGTTTGAGCTGGACGGCGAGCCGGCCTGCGCGGATGGCGTCGGCCTTTCGCCCCATGAAAGCGTAGACGAGGCCGAGGTTGGCGTGACGCTCGGCGGCGTCGGCCGCTTCCTGGACCGCCTGTTCAAACTCCGGCAGCGCGGCGGCGAAATTTTTCTCCGCCGCGGCCATGTCGCCGCGCGCCACCGCCGTCATCCCGGCGAGAAAGCTCTTTGGCTGCAGCCCGCCATTGAGATAGGAAAAGTCGTTCCGCGGCGACTTCGCCAACACCTGGTCGGCCGCGGCGAAATCGCGCCGCAGCATCGCATCTTCCCAGCGCGCGCAGGTGACGACGCCGTCGGGATCGTCACCGGGCGGAATGGTTGCGAGCCAGGGCCGCAAGGCGCCGGGATCGCCTTTCCACATGAAATCGACGTAACCGGATTGGATTTTCGCGACCATGGAATCGGGCGCGACGGCGCGAAAGCGGGCGGCCGCCTGGGCGGCCTGCGGCCAGCGCCGCATCGAGGTGTTGGTGAAGACAAGGTTGCGAATAATGTTCGGGTTCTGCGGATCGAGTTTTTCCATCCGCTGATAAGTGGTGAGGGCTTCCTCCCAGCGGCCCTGGCGGCGGCGGATGGCGGCGACAAAGGCCCCGATGTTGCTGTTGTTAGGCAAGGCGCGTTGCGCGATGGCAAACTCGGACAGGGCGCGCTCGTAATCGTCATCGAACCAGAAGGTACATTGCCCGAGAGCGAAGTGCGCTTCGCCCAGGTCGGGCTGGAGGCGGAGGGCAGCCTCGGCTTCGCTCCGGGCGCGGTTTTTCCAGATGTCGAGCGGTTCGTGGAAATGGAAAATCTCGGCGCAGGTCGAGGCGAGATGGGCGCGGGCGAGGGCAAACTCGGGATCGAGCGCAATCGCCTTGGTGTAGAGATCGACCGCCTTGCGGTAATCCTGAAGGAGAGTGTCGGGCCCCTGCTCCAAGGGCAGGGCATGCAGATAGAGGAGATAGGCTTCGGCATTCTGGGTCGGTTTTTTTGCCACCCGCTCCTTTTCCTCGGGGGTAAGACGGGCGCGGAGGGCATCGGCGATCTCGGTCGCGAGTTCGCCTTCCAAGCCTAACGAATCCTGGATGGTGCGGTCGTAGCGATGCGCCCAGAGATGGCGATCCCGCGCCGCGTCGATCAACTGCACGTTGACCACGACCCGGTCCTTCTCCCGGCGCACGCTGCCTTCGAGGATGGTAGCCACGCCGAGGGTCTTGCCGATTTCCCTGATGTCGCGCTTCTCGACCTCGCGATACTTCATCACGCTCGTCCGGCTGATGACGGTGAGGGCCTGGATCTTGGCGAGGTTAGTCAGGAGATCGTCGAGGACGCCGTCGGCAAAATAGGTGTTTCCCTTGTCGGCGCTGTAATTTTCGAACGGGAGAACGGCGATGCTTTTGGCCGGAATCCCGTCGTCGGGCTCGGGCTGGGGGCTCGAGAAGCGGAGGTAGAGGAGCACGGCGATCCCAATCGCCAGCACCCCGATGACGCCGGTGTAGACGCGGTGGACGAGCGGCCAGCCGGTCGATTTCCCGGCCGGGACGTCGTCGGTTTTCACGATCCCTTCCGGGGTCAGCTCGAAGGCCCAGGCGAGCGCGACCGCGATCGGAAAGCCGACCACGAGCAGGACGATGATTAGCCTAACGACCCAGTTGGGGATGGCGAAGAAGGGAAAAACCTGGGTCGCGACCTGGATGAGGAGCCAGCTCGTCATGGTGTAGACAACGGCCGCGCGATAGACGTGGCGCCGCTGCAACTCGGCAAACAGTTTCTTCAAATTCACCAGCGGGACTCCATTTCGCCTGCAAAAATGCGTCGTTTCCCAATCCTGTCGATGCAATTAGGTCGCGCCCGGATGCTCCGCCCGGCTCCGGCACCGGGCTGGGCGCGAAAATCTGCCGTGGCTGGCGCGAGAACAGCTTCTCTTAGGAGGTGTGCAGACGCCGTCCCGGGGTCCATCCATCCTGCAGCGAGCAGCGATCGCAGGCGCAATCGCGCTCCTGCTTCCCGGCTCGGTCCCGTCCGTGGATGCCCGGACCCGCCGGGCGCGGAAATCGAACCCGATCAAGGTTGTCCTCCAACCTTTTCTGGTAGCACGCTCGGTGGTGCATACTGTCGCTGACCCGCTCGTCTCGCACGCGCCGCGGGCGGTGGCCGCCGTCGTGACCGCGCCCATCCATGTCGCGCGGCGTGGCCAGGAAATTCTCCGCGCGGAACCGGTCGAGGCCGACGAGCCCGTTCGCGTCGCGTATATCGCCCCGCGCACGCGCCCGGAGTTCCCGCCGAGTCGCGAAGAGGCGGAGGAAGAGGAAGACTTTCCGGAAAACGAGGACGCGGAACTGGAGCCGGTTCCGGAAAAATTTAGGAAAGGTCCGACAGTCGCGGGCAGCCGCGCCGTCCTGCGCCGCGGAGTCGCCTACGCGCCGAGCCGCGCTCCGCAGCGGGTGAAGAACGCGATCTGGGCGGCGAACTCGCTCACGCGCAAGCCCTATACCTGGGGTGGCGGTCACGGGTCGTTCTATGATCGCGGTTATGATTGTTCGGGGGCGGTTTCCTTTGCCCTGCACGGCGCCGGCGCGATCGCCGCACCGCTTCCCTCGAGCGATCTCATGCGCTACGGCGAACGCGGTCGCGGGCGCTGGATTACGATTTATGCGCGGCGTGGTCACACCTTTGCCGTCATCGCCGGGCTGCGCCTAGACACGACCGATTTCCAAAACGGCGGCAACACCGGCCCGCGCTGGCACGCCGACATGCGCAACACTCGCGGCTACGTCGCGCGCCACCCGGCCGGCATGTGAAGGCAGTCCGCGATCTTGACTGACAGAATTAAACCGATCAAAATCTGACTTATGGAGGCGGAAACAAACGACAACCGGGCCGAAAGCACGGACGAGAACACGCCGGAACAGACAGAGACCCGGCCGCTCTCCAAGCTGCGCGATTTGCGCCCGGAAAAAGACCCGATCGGTGCGGGCCGCGGCCTGTTCCTCGGGAGCGACGCAAGACGACGCTGACAACCGGCCGGCCGGTTGTTCGAGTCGTTAGGCGGGGGCCTACTCGGCGGCGGGCGTCGGGGTGGCGCTGACGGCCTTGGTCGCGTCTTCCGCCTTGGTCTCTTTCTCGCTGCGGTCGCGGCGCTCTCCGCGCTCTCCGCGGCGCATCTGCCGTCGTTCCTCGCGATTGGCCTGCCGTTCCGCCGCCTGGTCCGCGACTGTGCCGTTGCGATTGTTCCCGCTGAAATTGCGGCGGTGATCCCTCCGGCGTTCGCGGCGGCGCTCCGAGCGTTCTTTGCGGTCGGCGTTTTTCGCCTTCGGGGTCGCGACCGGTGTGGCGGCGGGCGTAGCCGCCGGGCTGGCGGCCGCAGCAGCAGTCGTGGTGGTGGTGAGTTCGGGATCGGGCTGCTGTGCGTTTGCAGAAACAGTGAAGCCCGCCCCAAGAGTCGCGGCGAATGCCAGGTGAATGATTTTCATGGTTATTTTCGTCAGTCGATGGCGAGGAACGAGATTGCCGGAAAGAGCCGGCCGCGCCAACTGCCAAATTACGAAAACCTTGTCTGATTTGCGGGTGGTGGTTCGTTGTCTTGATGGAAAGCATTCAACCGTGCGAAAGAGAGGAATCCAAAAACAATGAGCACATCGACGAAAGATGAAACGAAAACGGCGGTGGAAAAAATCCCCGCGGGCATGCACACCGTCACGCCTTACCTGATCTGCGCCGGCGCGGCGGACGCGATCGAGTTCTACAGAAAAGCGTTCGGCGCGGTCGAGCTCTACCGGCTCCCCGGAGACGACGGGCAGGTGATGCACGCCAGCATCCGGATCGGCGATTCGGTCATCATGCTGAACGACGAAATGCCGAAGTGGGGCGCCTTCGGCCCGAAATCGCTCAAGGGTTCGCCGGTGACGATCCATCTTTACGTGGAGGATGCGGACGCTTCCTTCGCCCAGGCGGTAAAGGCTGGGGCAAAGGTGACGATGCCGCTGGAAGATGCGTTCTGGGGTGATCGTTACGGGAAATTGGAAGATCCGTTTGGCCATCAATGGTCGATCGCGACCCACGTCCGTGACGTCACGCCGGAAGAAATGCAAAAGGCGATGACCGAGATGTTCGCCTAACGAAAATGGCCGTGACATGCAACGGATAACTCCATTCTTGTGGTTCGATCACCAGGCGGAAGAAGCGGCCGCGTTCTACGTCTCGATTTTCAAAAACTCGAAGGTCTTGGAAGTGACGCGTTACACCGGGGAGGAACCGGTCGGCGAAAAAGGCGCGGTCATGACCGTCGCCTTCGAGCTCGAGGGCGAGCAGTTCGTCGCCCTCAACGGCGGGCCGCGTTTTCCGTTCAGCGAAGCGATCTCGTTCGTGGTGAACTGCGCGACGCAGGAGGAGATCGATTATTACTGGGAGAAACTGATCGCCGAGGGCGGCGCAGAAGTGCAATGCGGGTGGCTGACCGACAAATACGGTCTCTCCTGGCAGGTGGTGCCGGCGCGAATTAGCGAGTGGGCGAAAGATGTCGCCGGCTTCCAGCGCGTCATGAAAGCGATCATGCCGATGAAGAAGCTCGATCTCGCGGCCTTGGATGCTGCTTTCACCGGAAAGTAACCGCAACGCGATTCTTCAGAGCAACTTCACTGCGGTCACGGCGATGTTGCCGCCGAAACAGACGTCGACATCCGCCCCGGCGGTCCAATCGCGGAGGTGATATTCGCCCGCAAAATAGAGGCCGCTCTCTTCCTCGTGCCGGTAATTAAGCGGGAGCGGCTTGGGATCGAGCGGACACCAGACGATTTCCGGTTCGGGCGCGTCCGGCGGCAGGGCCGGCATGTTCACGTTGTAAAAAACCCCGCGCTCGATCGGCCGCGCCAAAAGCTCGGCCAGGATGGGCGCGACCCAGCGGATCGCGCGTGTCCAATCGATGGCGATGCCGCCCTTGAGGTAATGGGAAAAAGCAATCCCCGGCCAGCCGTGCAGGAGCGCTTCGCGCACCGCCGCGACGGTCCCGGAATAATAAATATCCGCGCCGAGATTCGAGCCGTGATTGATCCCGCTCAGGATCCATTTTGCTTCCGGGACGAGGTGGAGCAGGCCGAGCCGGGTGCAATCCGCCGGCGTGCCGTGAATGGCAAAACGTTGCTCGCCCCGCGGCTCGATCCGGACGCCTTCGCGCCAGGTGACGGCGTGGCTCACGCCCGATTGCGGGCCAGCCGGTGCGACCACGACCGGCTCGCCTAACGAGCGGGCGGCGCCGACCAGCGCTTCCAGTCCAGGCGCGTCGATGCCGTCGTCGTTGGTCAGGAGAAATTTCATCTCGCGCACGCTACACGAGCGGCGTAGGGCGCGCCATTTTGGCCGCCTCAACTTTCTCCGAGGCCCTACCGGGGGTAGCGCGTCGGCGTCACCGTTCGTTTTCGACAAAGTTTTTTAGCCTAACGAGCGCCCTATCCCAGCCCCTGTCCGACGAGCGCCCAGGGGGGAATAAGATGCAACCAAAAAGCTGCAGGTGGCTTGGGGCAACGCGCGAGCTTGCATGATGCGACGGGGCTTGTAGAAGGGCTGCCAGATGCAGCCCCGTTTCGTGCCGCCGCTCCTTTTGCTCTGCGCCGCGCTCTGCTGGAGTCTCGGCGGCGTCCTGGTCAAGTCGATCGACTGGCCGCCGATGGCGATCGCGGGCGGGCGGAGCGCGATTGCCATCCCGCTCATCCTGCTCTGCGTCGGCCGACCGCGTTTCAGCTTTTCCGCGGCGCAGATCGGCGGCGCGCTCGGTTATGCCGGCACCGTCATTCTTTTTGTCTTCGCCACTCGCATGACAACCGCGGCGAACGCCATCTTTCTGCAATACACCGCGCCGATTTACGTCGCGCTCATCGGGAGCTGGTATCTGGGCGAGCGCGCCTCGCGGATCGATTGGCTGGTCATCGCGGTCGCCCTGGTCGGGATCGCGCTCTTCTTCATGGATCGCCTAACGACGGCGGGGATGTGGGGCAACATCATCGCGCTCGGGAGCGGCCTCTGTTTTGCTGCGGTCGCGCTTTTTTTGCGCAAGGAAAAGGCCGGCTCGCCGGTGGCGAGCATCGTCCTCGGGAACATCATCGTCGCGCTTGCCGGCCTGCCTTTCATGCTCCAGGCGCCGTCGTTAGGCGAGGGCTCGCTCTGGCGGCTGGTGCTGCTCGGCACCGTTCAGCTCGGCCTGCCCTACGTGCTTTATGCGATCGCGATCAAGCAGGTCACGGCTTTGGAAGCCACGCTCATTCCGTTGCTCGAGCCGGTCTTGAATCCGCTCTGGGTCATGCTCGCGCTCGGCGAACGGCCGGGGCCGTGGGCGATCGTGGGCGGATTGCTCGTGCTCGGCGCCGTTCTGGGAAGGGGCGTGTTGATGATGCGAAGGGGCAGGGCGCGTCCGGCGCCGAATTAGTTCGGCGGAATTTCCCGACATCACATGGCTGGCGACTTCGGCGCTGGCTTGTTTCCCCTAACGATTTCCTCAGCCTAACGAAACCGGCGACGGCTGGTTCATCCCGGATTCGGCGGCCCAGAACGAGCGAGCAGCTTCTGAAAACGCGGGTCATTGCGTAGCGGATCCCAGGCCGGGTCGGTGACGAGCGAGGCGCTGGAAAGGTAGAAACCGGCCGGGGCCGCCAGCAGTTGCTCGATGTGATCAATGGCAGACTTGGTTTCACCGAACTGCGCTTCGACCTCGGCAAGTTGATAGAGGTACCACGAGCCACTGAGCATGTCCTGCGACATGGGCAGGAGTTCGTTCGCGCGGCGGGCGGCCTGCAAGGCCGCGGCCTTTTCTCCGAGCCCGGCATGGGCGAGCGCGAGATAGCTTTCCGTGCCGGCCGATTCGCCCTCGGCGCGCCGTTTTTCTTCCAGGGCCTGTTTCGCTTCGAGGAAGGCGACGCGCGCCGCGTCATTTTCGCCTTTCGCGGCCAGCGCCTGCCCGCGCCAGAGCGTCGCCGGCATCATCAGGCCATCGGTCGCGGTGTTGAGCCAGGCCGGCGCCTTCGCCAAAACGGCGAGCGCGGCCTCGGGCTGACGCATCGCCATCGCCAGATAACAGCGCTGGAGCGAGACGGCGCCCTGGGGATCGAGTTCCGCCGGGACCGACGCCAGGACTTTCCTCGCCGCTTCCATATCGCCGCTCAGTTGCAGCGCACCGGCACGATAGACATAGGCGTAGGCATTATCCGGAGCGAGCGCGATCGAGCGGGCAAAGGCCGCATCGGCCGGAGCATAACGACGCAGGCAAGCCAGCGTGACCCCGATCTCGCGGGCCAGGTCGGTATCGCGCGGATCGAGGGTGGTGGCTCGCTCAAATTCCGGGATCGCCTGCAGGAGATTACCCTGCCGGCGGTGGACGCGGGCAATGGCTTTCAAGACATTGGCGTCGTTAGGCAGGCTCGCCCGCGCGAGGGCAAACTCGGCCAGCGCCGCCTCGTAGTCCCGGTGTCCCCAGTAATGGACATAGCCCATGGCGAGATGGGCTTCGGGGAGATCGGGCTGGAACCGCAAGGCCTGCTCCGCCGCGCTGCGGGCGGCCGCGATGACCGCCGGGCTCGGATCGATCCCGAACCAATAGACGGTGGATTTCAGATAGGAAAGTTGCGCGTAGGCCAGGGCAAAAGCCGGGTCGAGCGCGATCGCGTCCTGGTACAACTCTTCCGCCCGGCGCGCCACCGGCCCCGGGTCCTTCGTGCTCGTCCAATAGATTTGCTTGAGGAAATACTCGGCCTCGAGGAAGCGGTCGTAGGCCTGGGGATTTTTCGTCGGCACGTTCGCGATGCGCGCGGATTCCGCCGGCAGAAGCCGGGCCTGGAGCGCGTCGGCGACGGCTTGCGCCACTTCGCTTTCGACCGAGAAAATGTCTTTCAGCTCTCGGTCGTAGGATTCGGCCCAGAGATGGGTGTCTTTGGCGGCATCGATCAATTGCACGTTGATGCGCACGGTGTTTCCCACCCGTTGCACGCTGCCTTCGAGAATGCTGGCGACGCCGAGTTGCCGGGCGATCGCCCGCACCGAGTCCGGCCGGCTCGCGTAGCGCATGGTCGAGGTCCGCGAGATGACTTTCAAGGCGCTGATCTTGCCCAGCCGGGTCAGGATTTCGCTTTGCATGCCGTCAACAAAATAGGCGTTGTCCTTGCTCTCGCTCAGGTTCTCGAAGGGGAGGACCGCGACTGATTTCTTCGGAATGGCCGACGCGGTCGCCGTCGCTTCAGCGGGCGGGGCGCCCGGTTGCTTCTGCTGCAGCCAGCGAAAGCCGAAGAGGCCAAGCGCGCCCAGCGCCAGGACAATCGTAATCGCACTCAGCTTGCGCCCGGTCTGGCGGGTGATTGATTCGTTAGGCGGAACATTCTCGGCGCGGAGGATTCCCTCCGGCGTGATCTCGAAGGCCCACGACAGGATCAGCGCCACCGGGAAACCGAGGGCGAGGAGAAGCACGACGAGCCGGACGGCCCAGCTCGGAATTTCGAAAATCGGGAAGACCTGGGTGGCGACCTGGACGAGCAGCCAGGCGACAACCAAATAGGCGGCCGCGACCTTGTAAACATTCCGCCGTTTCAGTTCGGCGAGGAAATTCTTCCAGTTCACTTGTCTGAACTCCCGGCATTCTCTTTCGGCGCGAGCGACTCGACGATTTTCAAAGTCTCAGAAGACCACGGATTAAACGGATAGCACGGATAAGGCTCAGGCATGAAGATCAGGCGTTTCGTCTTCGGCAGCGTCTCGCGGGCGCAACACGCGTTTCCATTCCAACCGGGCGTTCTTAAAATTGAGCAGCAGGGCCAGATCCAACCCTGCGATATTTAAATACCCGAGCATTTGAGCTACGTGCGTGTCGGTGAAAGAGGTCGCCACTTTGGGATCGACGATCACAACCTCATCAACAATCAGATCAGGAATGAGGTTGCCAATTAATTCGCCGCGATAGAAAACGGGAAATGCTCTTTGGATCGAAAGACTGTGGCCACGCCGCTTCAATTCGATGGTCATCGCGCGTTCGTAGAGTTTTTCATCCAGGCCCGGTCTTAACTCGTTGAGCACATCCATTGCGGCCCCGATGATTTTGCCACTCAACTCCTCGTGAATCATCTCTTCATCCGTTTTTATCCGTGTGATCCGTGGTTCAATTCTCTTTTGGCGCGAGCGACTCGACGATTTTTTCGAAGCGCGGATCGCCGCGGAGCGGGTCCCAGAAGGGAAGCAGCTTTAAGGCGCCATAGCTCAACATCATCGAGGCGGCGGGTGCACGCAGTCCCGCTTCCAGTTGCTGCAAGGCTAGCTCCTTGTCGCCGGTCCACGTTGCTGTAATGGCGAAATACTGCAGGACGCGGCTGGCGTTGACGACGTCTTTTTCCAGCGGCATGAGCGCGATCGCTCGACGGCCTTCGTCCAGGGCCAGCTCTTTCCGCCCCAAGGCAGCGTCGATGATGCGGAGGACGCAGAGGGCCGGGCCGTAGTCCGGCTGCGCCTGCACGATCTTCTCCTGCTGGACGCGCGCCGCTGCAAACGCCGTGCGCGCTTTTGCCTCATCTTGAACCATTCGTGCCAGCAGCCCTTCACCAAAGCTGCGGTTGAGAACGATGACCCCTTCGGACCAGCAGGCATTGTCGCCCACCGCGACGAGTGCTCGTTCGGCCGCGGCCGGATCGCGTGCGGCCAAGCGAGGGCCGCGACGATGACAATCACCCCGGTGAATTTGCGCCCGTTCTGGCGCGGAATTCTGCGATCGATCTCTCCTTCGAGCTTGATTCCCTCTGGCGTTAACTCGAAGGCCCAGGCGCAAACCAGGGCGACGGGAAATCCAACGACGGCGAGCAGAACGACCAGCTGAACGGCCCAGTTGGGAACATCGAAAAAGGGAAAGACCTGAGTCGCGACCTGGATGAGCAACCAGGCGACCACGACGTAGGCCACGGCGACGCTGTAAACACGACGCCGTTTCAACTCCCCGAAGAAGGATTTCATGCGCGAGAAAGGGAACGCGTTGCGCCTGCCATCGTAGCGATCTGCACAAGGCTCTGGGAGCTAATTCTGGCGGGCGGCTGCGAGACCGGCTGTCCTACTTTGTTTTCTGCGGCGGGAGAGGCTGGGCGAGAAGATGGAAACGGGGATCGTTCCGGAGCGAATCGAACATCGGATCGAGCCGGAGGAGAGCGGGGGTGAGCGGCATGCCGGTGGCGAGGCCGCCGTTGCCGGGGGCGGAAAGAATTTTCTGCAAAGCTTCGATGGCGCGGTCGGGTTCGCCGAGGCGCGCCGACACCCGGGCGAGGATGTCGATCACTTGCGGAGCGTTGGCCGCGTCCTGCTCCATCGGGCGCGTGGCGAGGGCGCGTTCGACCAGCGCCATGGCGGCGGTTTTATCGCCGAGGCCCATGGTAACCAGGGCGAGGTCCTGGAGGAGCGAAGAGTTTTCCGGTTGTTCTTTCAGCAAGGGCTCGAGCTCGGCCCGCGTCTGCCGCCAGGTGGCCTGCGCGGCCGCGGTATCGCCCGCCATTTCCTGGCACCAGCCTAACCAAAAGCGCATCTCGCCGATGAGATAGCCGAGCGCCGGATCGGGATCGGTCAATATTTTCTGGAGCCGCGGAATGATCGGCGCGGTCTGGCGCTCGAGGATCGCCTGATAGGCGAGGGTCTCCCACGCGGTCGGATCGCCCGGAGCCGGTTCGAGCGGAGCGAGGAGCGCGGCGGCCCGCGGCAGATCGCCTTCGGCTTGCGCGATGGCGCCTTTCTCGATCAGGGCATCGATGTCGCCCGGCACGATCTCGAGAATCCGGTCGAGCTTTTGCTGCGCTTCCGGGAAACGGCGCAGGGTGATGTAGAACTGCGCCTGCCGGGTGAGCAGGCTGACGTTGCGCGGATCGAGCCGGGCGGCCTCGTTGAAGTAGGACTCGGTTTTCTCCCACTTCCCCTGGCTCCGCGCGACAAAGGCGAGCGACTCCGGAATCCGGCTGCTGTTGGGCAGGAACTGGCGCGCCTCCTCGTAATATTTGACCGCGTTCTCGAAATCGCTCAGGCAACCGTAATAATAAAAGCCCTTCGCGACGAGGGCTTCGCCTAACGTCGGCTGCAGCGCGAGCGCGTGGTCGGCCGCCAGTCGCGCTTCCTCGCGCAGCGCATCCGTCGGCTGGAGATTGAGAGTGCGGTAGCCGCGCGCGTCGACGTAGGAGAGGAGCGCCCAGGCGAGGGCAAACTTCGGATCCAGCCGGACCGCTTCCCGGAAATGTTTCTGCGCGCCGAGATAATTGGCGGGCGTGTTTTGCGTTTTCAGGGTGAAAGCCAGGCCGCGCAGGTAAGCGTCGTAGGCTTCCGGGTTGTCGGTCGGTTTGGCCGCGAGCACTTCCTCTTCCCGGCCGGTCAGGTGCACCCGGAGCTGGTCGGCGATGCTCTTGGCCACTTCCGTCTCGACCGCGAAAATGTCGATCAGCTTGCGATCGAAACTCTCCGCCCAGATGTGCGAATCGTCGGCCGCCCTGATCAACTGGACATTGATCCGCACCCGGTCGCCGTGTTTCTGCACGCTGCCTTCGAGGATATGGGCGACCCCAAGTTGGCGGGCGATCTCCGGCAGGTTATTGGGCGCGCTTTTGTAATGCTGAGTCGAGGTGCGCGAGATCACCTTGAGGTCGGCGATCTTGGCCAGGCGAGTCAGAATCTCATCCTGGATGCCGTCGGCGAAGTAAGCGTTGGCCTTTTCCGCGCTCAGGTTTTCAAAAGGGAGGACGGCGATCGACTTGGCCGAGACGGCCGGGCCGGCGACCGCTGCCGGCGGAGGCGGCGGACTCGGAAAGAGGCGGAAGAAGAGGAGGCCGGCGGCGAGGAGCGCGCCGGTCACGACGAGAGCGGCCAACGCCCGTGTCCTCCGCCCGAATTTAGGTTCGTTAGGCGCGACATCCTCCGTTCGCTTCAAGCCTTCGGGAGTCAACTCAAAGGCCCAGGAGATGAGAAGGGCGGGCGGAAACCCGAGCGCGAGCAAAAGGACAACCAGCCTGACGACCCAGTTTGGAATGTCGAAAAACGGAAAAACCTGGGTCGCGATCTGGATGAGGAGCCAGGCGACCACGACATAGGCGACCGCGACCTTGTAGACATTGCGCCGCTTCAGCTCGGCGAAAAAGGATTTCATGGGCGAGGCGGCGCGTGCTTCGGCTCTTTTAGAGCGGTGTGGAACGTTTTGGGAGCTTATTCTCCTCGGGCTAGACGATGCCGGCAAGATCCGCTCTGGGTTATGCTCGCGCGCGGATTTTAGTTGTCGCCTTCACGCTCCCGTCGCCCTACAACTCCGCCCTATGAAATATCTACTCGGTCCCAGCCTGTTCGGTTGCGTGGTGGCATTTGCTCTTAGCCCGGCCGTCGCGCAGGATCCGCTCCAAGTCGCGCCGCAGTATTACAAGGTCTTGCTCGACAACGACGAGATGCGCGTGCTCGAGGTCCGGATCAAACCGGGCGAGAAGGAGCCGACGCATTCGCATCCGCCCGGTCTTGTTTATGGGCTCTCCGACGCAAAGCTCAAAAGCACCTCGGCCGACGGGAAGAGCGAAGAGATCGTCATGAAAAAGGGCGAAGCGCGCTGGCGTGAAGCGACGACGCACGCGGTCGAGAACATTGGGAGCACCGATATCCACGTCCTCGTCGTCGAATTGAAGAAGCGGACGGAGAAGTAGA
>CAWIBC010000013.1:0-217734 GCA_963834255.1 uncultured Verrucomicrobiae bacterium
ATCGCCATCCGCGAAGTGCCGCTCAAGGAAGGCCGCTGCGACTACCTGCTGCTCATCGATCGCAAACCCGTCGGCATCATCGAAGCCAAGAAGGCCGGCGTCACCCTTTCCACCGTCGCCGATCAATCCGGCCGCTACGCGGAGAATCTTCCAGACTTCCTCCGCGGCGATTAGTCGGCAAGCTCCCGTTCCTGTACGAATCCACCGGCATCGAGACCTACTTCCGCGACGAGCGCGACCCGCACCCGCGCTCCCGCCGCGTCTTCGCCTTCCATCGCCCCGAAACGCTCGCGGAATGGCTCGAAGAACCCGACACCCTCCGCCATCGCCTCGCCCAGATGCCCTTCGCGCATCCCTACAATGGCGAGAACGTCCGCGTCTGCCGCGTCGAAGCCATCAGCGGCCTCGAAGAATCCTTCGCCGAAGCACGCCCGCGCGCCCTCATCCAGATGGCCACCGGCGCCGGCAAGACCCTCACCGCCTGCGCCTTCACCTATCGCCTCATCAAGCACTGCGGCGCGCGCAACGTCCTCTTCCTCGTCGACCGCGCCAATCTCGGCCGCCAGGCCCTCGCCGAGTTCCAGCAATTCGTCACCCCGGACACCGGCCGCAAGTTCACCGAGCTCTACAACGTCCAGCACCTCACCTCGAACCGGCTCGACCCGGTCGCGCGCGTCACCATCTGCACCATCCAGCGCCTTTACGCCATGCTCCGCGGCGAAGAGCTGCTCGAAGACCTCGACGAGAAATCCGGCTTCGAGATCGCCGCCGCCGATCAACGCACCCGCGACGTCGCAATACAACCCCGCCATCCCGATCGAGACCTTCGACTTCATCATCGCCGACGAATGCCATCGCTCCATCTACAACCTCTGGCGCCAGGTCCTCGAATACTTCGACGCCTTCCTCATCGGCCTCACCGCCACGCCCGGCAAACAAGCCATCGGCTTCTTTAATCAGAACCTCGTCAGCGAATATCCGCACGAGCGCGCCGTCGCCGATGGCGTCAATGTCGGCTACGACGTTTACCGCATCCGCACCCAGGTCACCGAGCAGGGCGGCCAGATCGACAAAGGCCTCTTCGTCGATCGCCGCGAAAAAAAGACCCGCCGGCTCCGTTGGGAACAACTCGACGACGACCTCGCCTACACCGCGAAAGAGCTCGATCGCTCCGTCGTCGTGAAAAGCCAGATCCGCACCGTCCTGCAAGCCTTCCGCGACGCGCTGAATAGCGAACTTTTCCCCGGCCGCTCGTTAGTCCCGAAGACCCTCATCTTCTGCAAAGACGACTCCCACGCCGAGGACGTCGTCCACCTCTGCCGCGAAGTCTTCGGCAAAGGCAACGACTTCTGCAAAAAGATCACCTACCAATCAAAGCATCCCGAGACCGGCCGGCCGGCGCAGGGCGAGCAGCTCATCCAGGAGTTCCGGCTCTCGCCCCAGCTCCGCATCGCCGTCACCGTCGACATGATCGCCACCGGCACCGACGTGAAACCGCTCGAGTGCCTCGTCTTTCTGCGCGACGTGCGCAGCCGCGTCTATTTCGAGCAAATGAAAGGGCGCGGCACCCGTGTCCTTTCGCCCACTGATCTGCAAGCCGTCTCCGGCGCGGAAGCGCGGGCCAAGACCCACTTCGTCATCGTCGATGCCGTCGGCGTCTGCGAGAGCGACAAGACCGATTCGCGCCCGCTCGATCGCAAGCCGACCGAGAAACTCGAAAGCATCCTCCTCGGCGTCGCGCTCGGGAAACGCGACGACGACACCCTCACGACCCTGGCCTCGCGACTCGCGCGCATGGAGCAATCGCTCGATGCCGAAGAGAAATCCCGCATCACCGCCGCGACCGGCGGCAAGACCCTCTCCGAGATGGCGAACAAACTTCTGCAATCCGTCGATCCCGATAAGATCGCCGAGCAAGCCGCGCAGAAAGCCGGCGTCGAAGCGCACGAAGTCTCACCCGAAGCACTGGAGCAAGCGCGCAAGGAACTGATCGCCGAAGCCTGCTCGCCCTTCGACAAACCGGAAGTCCGCGACACGCTCGTGCGCGTGAAACACGAGAGCGAACAAACCATCGACGTCACCACCATCGACACCGTCATCGCGAGCGGCTTCGACGCCGCCGCGAAAGACAAAGCCGAAGAAACCGTCCGCTCCTTCCGCGACTACATCGCCGAGCACCAGAGCGAGATCGACGCCCTCCAGATCCTTTACAGCCGTCCCTACAAACAGCGCCTCACCGAGCCGATGCTCAAGGAGCTGGAAAAGAAACTGCGCGAAGTCCACGCCGCCTGGACCGAGGACCGCCTCTGGGACGCCTTCGCTGTCACCGCGCCCGGCAAAGTCAAAGGCCGCTCCCAGGCCGGCCGCTTCGCCGACCTCGTCGCCCTCGTCCGCTTCGCGCTCGAGCAACAACCCGTCCTCGCCCCCTTCGCCGACTCCGTCTCCGAGCGCTTCAACGAATGGCTCATGGACAAAGCCAAAGCCGGAACCGTCTTCACGCCGGAGCAACTCGCCTGGCTCAACCTCATGCGCGATCAAATCGCGACAAGCCTCTAGCATCGAGCCCGATGACCTGGACCTTTCGCCGTTCAACCAGCGCGGCGGCTTGGGCAAAGCGCACCAACTCTTCGGCGAGCAATTGCCGAAGCTGCTCGACGAACTCAATGCGGCTCTCGCCGCGTAACTTATGTCACTCGAAGCAACGCTCGTTGATATCACGGCACGCTTACGTCAGGGCCGTTTCCCTAACGAACAAGCGATCTCGCAAGGAATAGTTCTCCGAATTCTTGGGGAACTTGATTGGGAGACATGGGACACGTCTGTCGTATGGCCTGAGTATACAAACTGGTGAAGGACGCGCCGACTTTGCGCTCTGCCACCCTGCGACCAAGCCCGCCGTCTTCATTGAAGTAAAGCCGCCGGGAAGAGCCGAGGATGCTGGTACGCCAGGCCCTCGATTACGCCTTTCACTCCGGCGGCGTGCCGTTCGTCATTCTCACCGATGGAAAGACATGGAGCTTCTACCTGACGATGGAGCAAGGCAGTTACGAAGACCGCCGCGTTTACAAATTGGATTTGTTTGAACGCGAACCCACCGAGGCCGCGGCGATTCTGGCCAAGTATCTGACTCGCTCAAAGGTTGAATCCGGCGAGGCGCTTGAGACCGCGCGGCAGGAATACCGGAATCGCAATCGGCGTGCGCAAGCCCAGGCTGCAATCCCTGAGGCTTGGCGCGAACTCATCAACAAGGGCGACGAACTTCTGGTCGATCTTCTCGCAGATGCCGTTGAATCAAAGGCGGGCGTCCGACCTGAGGAGGACGATGTGACGGCTTTTCTCACGTCTCTCGGCAGGCCCGTCGTTCTACAGACCTCAGCGCCGACGATCACCACACCCCGGCCTGAGCCCCGGCCCGGGCGGCACGGGACTGATGACCCCGCAGGTCTATGATCCTGTGCGCCGACTCGGAGCGGAACTCTCGTAATCCGCGGCAAAGCGTTTCGCTACGCCAATGCCAAGGACGCAATGGTAATCACCCTTCGAGAGCTCGCTCGGGAGGATCCCAGTTTTCTTCAACGCTGCGCTCAGCATCCAGACGCGCAAGGGCGTAAGAGGCAGTATATCGCCCAGACACCGGACGCGCTTTACCCCGATCGCCCGGATCTTCGCGATTATCGCGAGGACTTGCCCGGCGGATGGTTCGTTGCGACCAACCTGAACAACGTCCTGAAGAAATCCATCATCCGGCTCGCAGCAGAGGTCGCGGGTCTAACGTTCGGCAAAGACGTATCGGTCGAGTTTTGATCCCATGGCCACAGCGACAATTGCGCCACCAATGAAGAAACCCGCGCGTATCGTCGAGGCGGAGGGCGACGACTTGCCCGCGGGCTGGACACGCCTAACGATGGGCGAAGTCGGCCGTTGGTTTGGCGGCGGCACGCCGAGCAAAGCCAATCCGCGTTTCTGGACCGACGGAAACATTCCGTGGGTGTCCCCGAAGGACATGAAGCGCGATCTCATTACGGACGCTCAAGACCACATAACGGAGGAGGCAGTTGCAAAATCAGCCACCAATCTCGTTGAGGCGGGCAGCGTCCTGATCGTTGTCCGTAGCGGCATCCTACAGCACACGTTGCCTGTCGCTGTGGCACAGAGACAAGTCGCGCTGAACCAAGATCTCAAAGCAGTAAAGCCGCGCGAGAACATTCGCTCAGACTATCTCGCTCTGGCATTGAAGGCTTTCGAGCGGGACATCCTGCGCACCTGCACGAAGGCGGGAACAACCGTTCAAAGTCTCGAACTCCCAGTGTTCCTTCGGTTCGAGATTCCCGTCGCCCCGCTCGCCGAACAGCGGCGGATTGTGGCGGAGATTGAGAAGCAATTCACGCGGCTGGAGGCGGGGGTGGCGGCGTTGCGGCGTGTGCAGGCCAACCTCAAACGCTACCGCGCCGCCGTCCTCAAAGCCGCCTGCGAAGGCCGCCTCGTCCCCACCGAAGCCGAACTCGCCAAAGCCGGAAACAGGAAATTCGAAACGGGTGAAGACCTGCTCGGTCGGATACTCGCCGAGCGCCGCCAAAACTGGCAGGGCCGTGGGCAACATAAACAACCCGCCACGCCCGTAACCGCGAACCTCCCGACGATTCCTGATGGCTGGACGTGGGCGAGCGTGGAGCAGCTGTTGCGAGAACCGTTGTGCAACGGAGTGTCAGTCAAGGGAAGCAACAATCCCCCCGGTGTTCGTGCGCTCCGGCTGAGCGCAATGTCCGATTCCGGTTTCGACTACTCGGAGGCCCGCTATCTGCCGTTGGCTGAGGCGGACGTTGATGACCTGTGGATTCAAGAGGGAGATTTCTTCATGTCGCGTGGCAACGGCAGCCTTCGCTTGGTAGGACGGGATCTCTGCCGCGCAGAAGCCGTCGCAACCAACCATTTTTCCCGACACGATGATTCGGCTGCGCCTGGCCGATCCAGTTCGCAATTCCGGTTGGGTTCGCACTCTCTGGCCTTCGCGCATGATTCGTTCGCAAATCGAGATGCGAGTAAAGACCACCGCAGGGATCTACAAGATCGCCCAACCTCAAGTTGAGGAAATGGTCATCCCAATCCCACCCCTTGCCGAGCAGATGCGGATCGTGGATGAAGTGGAGCGGCGGCTAAGCGTTGTAAAATCGTTGGAAGCGGCAGTCTCAGCCAACCTCCGGCGTGCCACCCACCTTCGACAAACAGTTCTTGGCAGCGCGTTTTCAGGGGAAAGTCTCGACATCCGCGCTGGCCAGCGATAGAACGCGAATCCATCGTGGACGCAGACACTCCAATTCAAGAACAGTCTGAACAACGCGAAGTTCCCGTCACGCCGGAACCCGCACCGGCCCCGCCGCCGGCAACCGGGAGGCCGGCGTTTAGGCAGCTAAAGCGAGAACTCAGCGATGAGGACTTGGCAGGGGCGGGCGCTCGCAAGTTGATCCTTGAAATGCTTTTGAGCGCTGAGACTGACCGAGATGGTACCAAAGCGTATGTCACCAGATATTATGACGCGGCCCTGCGGGCTGCGGTGTTGCAGGAAAAGCTCAGCGCTGACGAAACGAACGAAATGATGCTGACAATCGGCGTTGCCGTGGGCGGGGCCGTTATAGGGCTTGCCCCGGTCTTTTGGGATAAGGGTCCGATCGGGGTAATCGCGTTGATCTTAGGGGGGCTGCTACTGATGGCCGGCTCGTACCTCGGGAGACGGCGCTTCAAAAAAGCAATGAAAAAATCCAATTCTGAAAAAGCAACATGAATCTAGTGTGGATAACGATTTCCGATAAAGGACAAGCGGAGGAACGTCTACACTTTCGCGCGTCGGCTAATATCGATCTTAGCTATTATGCTGTTTTCGATTCCGCTTACCTAACGGACACATCAGTGAGTCCGTATCAACATTCTTGCTACTGGTTTGCGCCAAAGAAAATAAATTCTGGTGAGAATGTCGTGCTTTATACACGAGCCGGTAAGACTAGTACCGAAACGCGACCAGACGGATCGATTTTTCATTTCCTCTTCCGGGGTTTGAAGGGTCCCATTTACACCACCCCCAACTCGGCACCGGTTCTCTTCGAGCTGAATACTTGGAACGCTCGCAAATAGTTTCCCGACATGTGGCTCGTCCTGCACAAGGTTTGAATTGGAGAAAGTCGTTTGTCCTAGCTCATTTAACAGGCTTTGGAACTGCTGAAACATCCTGCGGGATGATGGCCGCAAGAAACTCAGAAGTAGGATTGCAGAAGGAAGAAGTTCTCGCCGAAGGACTGGGCCCGCATGTTACCTGATCGGCTTTCGCCGCGACGCCATGGAGACGACTTTCAATAACCGTAGGCTTGCGTATTCAACGCGCATTCTGTGTCTCGTGCAAGGCGTCTGGGCAATCCGTTTTCAATGACCGCCGATTCTCCTCATCAGGCGAACTGGCACGAGAAGGAATTCTGGATCTTCTGCGACGAATCGGTGCAGGAGGGATCGAAGTTTTCCAACTGCTTCGGCGGCGTCATCGTTCCCGCATCTCGCCATGCCCGCGTCGAGAACCGCCTCCGTATTGCAAAGGCGGAAGTCGGATTCCTGAAGGAGATCAAATGGCAGCGCGTGACGGAAAAATGGCTGGCTGGCTATTCGCGGATGATCACCGCTTTCTTCGACGTGATTCGCGATGGCGATGTGCGAATGCGCGTAATGTTTAGGGCGAGCGACTTACCGTGCGAAAATCCAAGCCGCGCACAACGGCACGAAAGCTATTTCAAGCTCTACTATCAGTTCATCAAGCACGCCTTTGGTCTGGCGCATGTGCCGGAGCGCAAGGATGGAACGCGCCTGCGCCTTTTCTTCGATCAATTTCCCCACACGCGGGAGAAAGTGGTGCAGTTCAAAGGATACCTCGGCGCTTTGCCCTCGGCGGCATCGCTCCGGCACGCGCAGCTGCACTTGTCGCCTGATCACATCACAGAAGTCGACTCCAAAGAGCACGTGCTCCTGCAGTGCGTCGACCTCGTCTTGGGAGCGATGGCGTTCCGCTTGAATGAAATGCACCTGGTCAAGCCGGAGGGGCAGCGTCAGCGCGGCAAACGGACCGTGGCCAAGGATCGCCTCTATCGCCACGTGCTGGCCGAAATCTGCACGCTGAAGCCGTCGTTTAATCCAAAGATTTCGACCGCCGCTCAACCATTTCCGGAAGGCACGTGGTCAATGCCGTACCGCCATTGGCTATTTGTTCCGAGTGCAATTACGGAATGAAAAAAATGCACTCCTTCGAGTCTACTAAGGACCCCACGCGGAGCGTGGAGCTTCGGCTCGTCAGAGTGCAACTAGAGCCGACCATAAGCCACTAACGCTGTCAATCCCCGTTTTTTTGCCCAATGTCGAATCCACAAGCCCTCGTTCAGAAACTTTGGAATTACTGCAACATTCTCCGCGACGATGGACTCTCGTACGGCGACTACGTTGAGCAACTTACGTTCTTGCTCTTTCTCAAAATGGCGGACGAACAGTCGAAGCCGCCGTTCAATCCGCACGCGCGGGATCGCCCATCCCGGCGAAATACAGTTGGCCTGCGCTCCTGAAGCTGGATGGCGACGATCTCGAGATTCATTATCGCCATACGCTGGAGGAACTCGGCAAGCGGTCGGGCATGCTCGGCGTCATCTTTCGCAAGGCGCAAAACAAAATCCAGGACCCGGCCAAGCTCCGCCGGCTCATCGTGGACCTGATCGACAAGGAGCAGTGGTCCAGCCTTTCCGCCGACGTGAAGGGCGACGCCTACGAGGGGTTGCTGCAAAAGAACGCCGAGGACGTGAAAGGCGGCGCGGGCCAATACTTCACCCCGCGCCCGCTCATCGCCGCGATGGTGGACGCGATCGCTCCGCAACCGTCCGAAGCCGGACACGCGGTGACGATCTGCGATCCGGCCTGCGGCACGGGCGGGTTCCTGCTCGCGGCGCATGATTACATCGCGAAGCATTATCAGCTCGACCGCGCGCAAAAGAAGCAGCTCAAGAACGGCACGCTCTTCGGGATCGAGCTGGTCGACAGCGTCACCCGCCTCTGCGCGATGAACCTCCTGCTGCATGGGATCGGCGGCGAACTCGAAGAGAACCTCCCGGTCGTGACCAAGGACGCGCTCGCCGCCAAGCACGGCGAATACGACATCGTCCTGGCCAATCCGCCCTTCGGCAAGAAGAGCAGCGTCACCATCGTGAACGAAGCGGGCGAGACCTCGAAGGAATCGCTCATCATCAACCGCGACGACTTCTGGGCGAGCACGAGCAACAAACAGCTCAACTTCCTCCAGCACATCTTCACCATCCTCAAGCAGCACGGCCGCGCCGCGGTCGTGTTGCCGGACAACGTCCTCTTCGAAGGCGGCGCCGGCGAAACCATCCGGCGCGCCTTGCTCAAGCAAGCCGACGTCCACACCCTCCTGCGCCTGCCCACCGGCATCTTCTACGCGCAAGGAGTGAAGGCCAACGTCCTCTTCTTCGACCGCAAACCCGCGCAGGAAAAGCCGTGGACGACCAAGCTCTGGATCTACGACCTGCGCACCAACCTGCACTTCACCCTCAAAGAAAACACCCTCAAGCGCAGCGACCTCGACGACTTCGTCGCCTGCTACTTTGGAGGGACGACGCCGTGTCGTCCAAGAGCGGCACCGACAGCGCGGTGCCCTCCAGGTCGAGACACGACCGCAAAGAGAGCGAGCGCTTCAAGAGCTTCACCTACGAAGAGCTAATCAAGCGCGACAAGATCAACCTCGACATCTTCTGGCTAAAAGACGAAGCCCTCGAAGAAAGCGCCAACCTCCCCGCCCCCGAAATCATCGCCGCGGATATCGTTGCCGATCTTGAGGCCGCGCTAGAGCAGTTCGCCACAATCGCCGAGGATTTGAAACGTTAGGAGAGACCGGGGTCAGCGACCCCGGCTACAACGGGGCCAGACCGGCTTGCATGCCCTCTCAACATGCTTGCTTCACCAGTGAACTTAATATGTTGGCCTCTGAGCTTAATATGTTCCCCAGGCAGTCTGGTCTTTTTGCCATCCCAGGCTGGTCTGCCTGCCACCTCAGGCTGGTTTGCTTGCCATCCCAAGCTGGTCTGCTTGCCATCCCAAGCTGGTCTGCTTGCCACCCCAAGCTGGTCTGCTTGCCATCCCAAGCTGGTCTGCTTGCCATCCCAAGCTGGTCTGCTTGCCATCCCAGGCTGGTCTGCTTGCAGCCCCAAGCTGATCTGCTTGCCACCCCAGGCTGGTCTGCTTGCCATTCCAGGCTGGTCTGCCTGCCGTCCCAAGCTGGTTTGCTTGCACCCCGAAGCCGGTCTGCTTGCCTAGGTGGGAGCCGCCGGTCGGCGGCCTCCACCTGTTATTTGTTATCCGTTATTGGTTATTGGGGGTGCGGTTGTATGGGTTTCCGGGGTCACCGCCCCCGGCTACAACGGATGGCGGTCAAGATGACCGCCCACAATAGGGGCGCGACATGCGCGGCCCGGTTATTTGTTATCGGTTCATGGTTCATGGGGATTGGCGGACGGCGGACGGAGCCGGGACGGCGCCGGCCCGGTTATTTGTTGTCGGTTATTTGTTCATGGGGGTTGGCGGGACGGCGGCCAGCATGGCCGCCGCACATTTCGACAAAGCGCGCTGCGCAGCGGAGGGTCGCAGGATGGAGATCCATCAACTCCGCTATTTTGTCGCCGTGGCCGAGGAGGGCAGCTTCTCGCATGCGGCGGAGCGGGAGCATGTCTCGCAGCCTTCCCTCAGCCAGCAAATCCAGAAGCTGGAGGCGGAGCTGAATCAGCCGCTCTTCGATCGTCTGCCGCGCGCGGTGGTGCTGACCGCGGCGGGACGGGCGCTGCTCGTTTATGCCCGGCAGATTCTCACCGGCATCGCCGATGCCCGCCGCTCGGTCGCCGCGCTCGAGCGGGAGGTGTCGGGCCGGCTCGCGGTCGGGGCGGTGCCGTCAATCGCCCTCTATGTGCTGCCGCGGTTGATCCGGGAGTTCCAGCAGCGGTATCCGAAGGTGACGTTCGAGGTGTTTGAGGATACGACGGACAAGCTGGCGGCGCGCCTGGAGGACGGGACGCTGGAGGTGGTGCTGGCCTCCTCGGGCGATGAGTCGCCCACCCTGGAGCATCACTCCCTGGGCCAGGAGCCGCTGCTCATGCTGCTGCCGGAAAAGCATCGGCTGGCGCGGAAGGAGCGGATCAAGTGGAGCGACCTGGCGGAGGAAAAGTTTCTCCTCCTGCACGAGGTGCATTCGTTGTCGAAAAAAGTGCGGGGATTGCTGGCGGCAAACCGGTTAAACCCCGAGGTGGTGCTGCAGGGCGCTCAGCTGGTGACGATCGCGAGCATGGTGGCGGCCGGCCTGGGGGTGACGGTGATCCCGCAGATGATGGTGGCGACGAAGTTCATCCGCGGCTGCGTGGCGGTGCCGTTTGCCCGCCCGGTGCCGACGCGCGAGCTGACGCTGCTGCGCAATCCGCTGCGCTTCGAGAGCAGGGCCGCCGCGGCCTTCCGAGAGGAAGCCGCGGCAGCCTTCGTAGCCTGACGGGTGGCCGGTCCGACCCGGCTAAGCACCGCGCCCGGCGAAGCTGGTGTTAGCGGAGGAGGCCGAGAGCCAGGACCACGGGATACATGGCCCAGGTGGCCGTGGAAGCGATCAGCGCGAAAAGCATAAATTCGGCGGCGACGCTGGGCCGCTCGCGCTGCGTGTAGCGCTCGCTGACGAAGCGAAAGGCGCGCAGGCGCATCGGAGTTTGTGCATCACGCAGCTGACCGGGAACGTGTCTGACATGTCTGCTTAAGGTGAGTGTTTGCATGCCAAAATAACGCCTGCCCGGGCCCGGTCTTGAAATACTTAGTACCTCTGGCGGTTATAGGAGGCGCCTATGGCGGCGGCGGCAGGCAGCGGCAGTAATTGGTGGGTTGGTTGTCGGTTATTGGGGCGGAATGCTCCTGGCCGCCAATCGACAAAAAAACGTCATTCCAGCGGCGGGATTGGTTTTGATGAAGTAATAGTGCCGCGGCCCGTTGACCGGAAAGATCAGTCCGCGTGCATCCCATGTCGCTCTCGCTCCAACTCGGTCTCGTTTACCTGACCTCGGAGATCCTGCTGACGGCGACGCGCCGCTCGCGCAGCCGCACCGGCACGCGCCAGGACCAAAGCACGCTGGGCGTCCTGTGGCTGGTGATCGTGGCGAGTGTCGCGGCGGGGGTCTTGGTGGCGATCTATCTGCCGGCCGCCGCGGTGCCGGGCGGACGGATCTGGGCCGTCGGCGCGGGTGCGCTCTTTGCCGCGGGGCTGTTTCTGCGCTGGTGGGCGATCGTCGTCCTGGGACGCTTTTTCACGGTGGATGTGACGATTGAAAAAGATCATGAGGTGATCGAGCGCGGGCCGTTCCGGGTGCTGCGTCACCCTTCCTATGCCGGGGTGCTGCTGGCGTTTGTGGGCTTTGCCGTGTCGTTGCAAAACTGGGCGGCGCTGCTCGTCGTCCTGCTCCCGATCGGCGCGGCTTTCATTCACCGGATGAATGTGGAGGAGCAGGCGCTTTCCCGGGCGCTGGGGTCGACCTATACGGATTACATGCGCCGCACCCGGAGGCTGGTGCCGTTCCTCTACTGAAAGGGCCGGGAGCGGCGATCCCGGCTACGAGGGGTCTCGTGTCACAGATGAGACTCCGTTTCGTCGGGGGCGACGAAGCCATACGGACAATTGCGGCAGCCTTCCTGGCAACAGCAGCCGCGCCGCAGGAGGTAGTCGCGGGTCAAAGCGCCCTCCGAGTCGAAGTCGGCTGGAGTGGCGATCGGGGCGGATGGATTTCGCGTCGGCGATCGGGGCTTCATCGGCCGGGGACGTCGGGGATGTTCCCGGCGCATTGGTAAATCAGCGTGCCGACGAGAAGAGCGACCAGCAATATAAAGAAGGGAAGGAACGCGGTGTAGGCAGCCGGCGTGAGGCCGTAGCTCGAGAACCAGCGGCTTCTCGTTTTTGGTTTCTCGGTCTTCGGCGGCGGGTTGATGGGTTTGATCCTCCGGCGTTCGGCCCCGGGTTGCAATTGGCTGTGTCGTACCGAAAGGGCGGGCAGGATGCCACGCCCTGCAATCGATCGGCTGAGACAGCCGACGCTACACCGGGATGGCGGGCAGGATACCCGCCCGACAATGGCCGGCGAGGGCCGGCTATTTCTTCGGCGCCGACGCGGGCAGATCGGAGTTCCAACTCACAGCGACGCATTTCCACGAGCCGTCGTCGGTCTTGCGCATGACTTGTAGGTATTTCCCGTGGTCGACGACTTTTTTCCCGGCCGCGTCAACCTCCGTGTACTCGTAGGTGCCGGCGATGTAGCCGAGGTCGTGGGACTCGGAGACTTCCACTCTGATCGGCTCCCAGTTCAGGGAAGCGCCCGGGGTGTTGATCAGGGCTGCCCAGGATTTATGGATCTCGGCCTTGGTCTTGCGGGCGGGCGCATTGGGCGGCAGCTCAATCGCGGTTGCGGAATAGTAGGAGATGACTTTTTCGAAATCACGGGCCTGGGCGGCGGCGGCCCATTGGGCATCCACCTCGCGCAGGGTGCGCTCGGTCGCGGCGCGGGTGCCGGCCCTCTTATGTCCGTAAACCGGATTGAAGCCAAGGAAGAGGAGGGTGACAAGCCCGGCGACGGTCAGTCGTGCAGATCGATTGATTTTCATGGTTTGATAGTAGGTTTTTGTGGGCGAGGCCCGCAGTGTCGCTGACGAGTAGTGGGCGGCAATCCAACGCTTTAGCAAGCTTGGATACCGGTAAATCGGACACTTTGCCGGGAAAACTGACAGGATTGCAACCTGAAATTGCTGACAAGTTTATTACATCTCCGCCGAAGAGGATCAGAAATCGGGCAGCCCAGGATCGCGCCCCCGGCGGCAACGGCGGGCTGGATTTTTTCGGCGCCGTTGCAGAGACGGCGCGCGGGATTTGGTTAGGGGGACGGCGGGCAGGATGCCCGCCCTACAATGGGGGCGCGGTCTCGCCGCCTTCGGCCGCCGGGGCGTCGTCGTCGGTCTGGGGCGAGGCGGCGTTCTCCAGCTTGCGCTGTTTCTTGGCTTCTTTTTTCTTGCGCTTCTCGAGCTCTTTGCGGCGTTTTTCGCCGGAGTAATTTGGTCTGGCCATAGTGTTGGTTTCTTTGCAGGCAGCGCGCCGGGTGCTTCGGATGCCGGGGCGTCGTTATCCACCTGTAAACCCGCGAGACCGGAAAGTAAGCAATAAACTATCGACGCTCGGTGTCGGCGCCTCCGCTTCGCTAGAAGCGGAGATGTTTTACGGTGAAGCCTTTGTTGATCAGCTCGGTCAGGGCGTCGATCCCGATGCGCAGGTGCAGCTCCATGAATCTGTTCGTGACCGCTTCGTCGCTGACCGCGGTCTTCACTCCCTCGGGCACCATCGGCTGGTCGGAGACGAGGAGAAGCGCGCCGGTCGGGATCTCGTTATGAAAGCCGGTGATGAAGATGGTCGCGGTCTCCATGTCGATCCCCATGCAGCGCACGCGGGCGAGATATTTCTTGAACGCTTCGTCGTGTTCCCAGACGCGCCGGTTGGTCGTGTAGACGGTGCCGGTCCAGTAATCTTTCTGGTGGTTGCGAATGGTGGTGGAGATTGCTTTTTGCAACGAGAACGCCGGGAGCGCGGGCACTTCCGGTGGCAGGTAATCGGTCGAGGTCCCCTCGCCCCGGATGGCCGCGATCGGGAGGATGAGGTCGCCGAGCTTGTTTTTCTTTTTCAACCCGCCGCATTTGCCGAGGAAGAGGACGGCCTTGGGCTTGATCGCGCCGAGCAGGTCCATCACGGTCGCGGCGCTGGCGCTGCCCATGCCGAAATTGAGGATGGTGATGCCGTTGGCGGTGGCGTTCGGCATCGGCCGGTCCATCCCGCGCACCGGCACGCCGTAGGCATCGGCAAAGAGCTGCACGTAGTTGGTGAAATTGACCAGCAGGACGTACTTGGAAAATTCCTTCGCCGGCGTGCCGGTGTAACGGGGGAGCCAGTTCGCGACAATGTCGGCTTTGGTTTTCACAAGCGGGATTGAAGCAGGAAAAGCGGGAGGCGGGAAGCAGGCATTGCCGCGGCGCCGGCCGGAAAAGGTGGTCTGGCGCAGTTTTTTTCCAAGGTGCTTTACGCTCCTGCCTAACGACTTATGGCTTGCTAGCAGTCGCTTCTCTCGACAGGCATGAAAGGCGCTGTAGATAAAGGCAGATGAAAACGATCAGCGCTGCAACTGGCGCCGCCGATTCCCGGCCGGCTGCATAGTCGTGTCCTGATCAAAGCTCGGTTCCCGCTCGGCGCGGACCGGCTCAAATTTTCCCCGAGGCGGTCGCCCGGGTTATCCGAAACCACTTCGGGTATCGCGAAACAACCAAGACCAGAAAAGTATAAATGAAAACACCCTCAATCCTGAATCCGAAACAGTCGCTCGCCCGTCATGACGCGCGTGCGCAAGCTCGTACCCGCAGCTATCCGCGGACCGATTACCTCTTCCGCTCTCCGGCCACGGGCGCGGTCGCGACGCGTATCGAACGCCCGGCGGCGAGCAGCGCGGAGCTGCGTGCCTTTCGCCAAATGAGCAGCGATCGCCTGGCCGAGGGAAAGGTCAGCTATCTCATCGAGATGCTGGTCTTCGCGGTCGTCATCGGGCTCATCGCCTGGCCGCTGATTTCGCTCCTCGTTCTCATGTCCCAGACTGCCCGCTGGTAAGGCCGGCGGTATAATCAGCGGCCGTTATTTCCGCTCGCGGAAGGCGAGGAAGATGTTCCGCACATAGCTGGCGGCGGAGGCCAGAGTCGTCGGCAATCCGGTGGACTCGAGAAAATTGGTCCAGCCTGCGGCCGGCGTTTGCTCCGGGCCCGAGGTCATGACAAGCGAAACCCACTTGTGCCGTTCGTCGCGGGCGATGATGGCATAACGATCGCGCACCGCCGTTAGCTGCCCGGTCATGAGCAAGTGCGAGGATAGAGCAGCATGCCGCTGATCTGGAGGCGGGCATTGTTCGCCCGGCTCTGCATCCTATCGCGGAAAACGGGCGGGGAAAAAAGGATGCAAGCGGCGGGATGGCGGTTCAAAGTGGAGGTCTGCCGCAAACCGCGGCCGTTTCGTTTCAAAGAGGGGAAAAAGAAATGACCGCCACCACCGCCACATCCGCTTCGGGGGCCGCCCCTCGCGACCGGCATCCCAAGGGACTCTACGTCCTCTTCGCCACCGAGATGTGGGAGCGCTTCAGCTTCTACTCCATGCTGGCGATGTTCACCCTCTACCTGCGCGACGATACCGGGCAGGGTTTCGGCTGGTCGTCCGATGCCGCGACCGGCCTTTACGCGAACTATCTCATGTTCGTTTACCTCAGCCCGCTCATCGGCGGCTGGCTGGCCGATCGCAAACTCGGTTATCGCCGCGCGGTCATGATCGGCGGCCTCTTTTTCATGGCCGGGCATCTTCTGCTTTCGTTTCGCTCCATCCCGATCGTTTACGTGGCGCTGACCTGCCTCGTCATCGGCAACGGCCTCTTCAAACCCAACGTCTCGACCCTGGTCGGCAACCTTTATCCCGAAGGCAGCCACCTCAAGGATCGCGCCTACAACATCTTCTACATGGGGATCAACGTCGGCGCCTTTCTCGCGCCGGTGGTGGCGGAATTTGTCCAGGGCCAGTTCGGATTCCATCCCGCCTTTGCCGTCGCCGCCGGCGGAATGGCGATCTCGGTTTTCATCATGTGGAAATTCAAGCGCTTCGTGGCGGACGCGGAGCAATCTTCGCCCGACGACGCGCGCGCGATGGCGGATGCCTCGGCGGTGGCAGTCGACGCGCCGCCCTCGGGCGTGAGCTCGCAGGATGAACTGAACGCCGGGCGCCACGCCACCATGCACGCGGTGCCGGAGTGGAAGCGAATTGGCGCGTTGATCGTGATTTACCTGATCGTGATCGTCTTCTGGATGGTCTTCCACCAGAACGGCTCGACCCTGACTTATTGGGCGAACGAAAACACGGAATGGAACGTGACCGGGATCATCTCGAACGCGATCAACCCCGGCTGGGTCATCATTCTTACTTTCCCGCTGGTCGCGTTCTGGGGCTGGCTCGACCGGCGCGGTCTCGAGCCATCGACGCCAACGAAGATGGCCTTCGGAATGATGCTGACCGGCCTCGCCTTTCTTATTCTTTTTGTCGGCGCGAAGATGGGCGAAGCCACCGTCGTGGGCGACAATCCCTACGCCTTCAAAGTCTCGCCGCTCTGGCTCCTCGGGGCCTACGGGGTATTGACGTTAGGCGAGCTCATGCTCTCGCCGATGGGTCTGTCGTTAGTCTCGAAAGTGGCGCCGGTGCGTTTCCGCGGAGTGATGATGGGCGGCTGGTTTCTCGCCACCGCGATCGGGAACAAGCTCACCCAAATCGGCGCGCTTTGGGATGACTGGCTGCACTCGACTTTCTGGCTCACGCTCAGCGGGGCGGCTCTTTTCATGGCCATCGTGCTCCTCTTTCTCCTCCGGCCGCTGAAGAAGGCGATGCCGGGAGTATGAGCTCGCCTGGCGCGCCTCACGAATCGCTTCTAAACGTCGCTGACTACGCGCGCGCCGCCCGCGCGGCGATGGAGCAAAAGGCTTTTGATTACTACGAAGGCGGGGCCCTGGACGAGGTGACGCTGCGCGAAAACACCGAGAGCTGGAGCAGGCTGAAACTCTATTACCGGGTCCTGACTGGAACTGGAACGCGCGATCTTTCCACGACCGTGCTTGGCCAGCCGGTCTCGATGCCGATCCTGGTCGCGCCGACGGCGTTCCACAAACTGGCCTGCGCAGAAGGCGAGGTCGCAGCCGCTCGCGCGGCCAAGGCGGCGGGGACGCTCTTTATCCTTAGCTCGCTCTCGAATACCGCGATGGAGTCGGTTTTTGCCGAGGCCGGGAGTCCACGCTGGTTCCAGCTCTATATCTACAAGGATCGCGGGGTCACTCTCGATCTCGTGCGACGGGCCGAGGCCGCAGGGGCGGAGGCGATCGTCCTGACCGTCGATGCGCCGGGCTGGGGCACGCGTGAACGCGACGTGCGCAACAGCTTCAGTCTTCCGGACGGTCTCACGGTGGAAAACCTATCCCCGTTAGGCAAAGGCGAGATGCCGGAAATGCCGGGCTCCGGCCTGGCCGCTTACGTCCGGGCCAATTTCAAATCCGATCTCGGGTTTGATGATCTCGATTGGTTATGCGCCGCAACTCGTTTGCCGGTGGTGGTGAAAGGTGTCTGCCGGGGCAACGATGCGCGCCGATGCGCGGAGCACGGGGCAAAAGCTGTCGTTGTTTCCAATCACGGCGGACGCCAACTCGACACCGCGCCGGCCACCAGTGAGGCGCTGCCGCACGTGGTCGAGGCGGTGGGCGACCTATGCGAAATCTATGTCGACGGCGGCGTGCGGCGCGGAAGCGATGTCTTGAAAGCGATCGCGCTCGGGGCCCGCGCGGTCCTGGTGGGACGGCCGGTGTTATGGGGCCTTTGCGTCAACGGCGAAGAAGGCGCGCGGCAGGTGCTGGAAATCTTCCGGCGCGAGCTCGATGAAGCGATGCTCCTCTGCGGCTGTGGAAAACTGAGCGAGATCGATTCCGCCCTGCTCCGCCCATGAAGAGGCGGGAGCGGGCATGGTGGGCAGGGCTGGATTCGAACCAGCGAAGGCGTAAGCCAGCGGATTTACAGTCCGCCCCGTTTGGCCACTTCGGTACCTACCCGTCGCACCCGATTTGCGAGCGTTTGATATAGGCTCGCTCGACCGCAGTCGCAACTGATTTGCCGCTGCTGTAAGCTGACGACCATTATGCCCACGCCACCCGCTCTACCAGCCCTGACCGGACCGCAACGCGACGAGTTTTGGCCGCCCCTGCCCTACGCCGAGTGGCAGGCCACGGCCGAGACGCTCCACATGTGGACGCAGATCGTCGGGAAAATCCGCCTCACTCTCACGCCCTGGATCAATCACTCCTGGCACGTCACGCTTTACCTCACAGCCCGCGGCCTGACGACTTCGCCGATTCCGCACGGCTTTCACACCTTCGAGATCGAGTTCGATTTCATCGGGCACGAATTGCGGATCGTGAAAAGCAACGGCGCTTCGCGCACCCTGCCGCTCGTAGCGCAATCGGTCGCCGCATTCTATCAGGCGGTGATGGAAGCGCTGCGCGCGCTCGAATTGCCGGTCCGGATCAATCTCATGCCTAACGAAATCACGGACCCGATCGCGTTCGACCAGGATGAGACGCATCGCGCCTACGACCCGGAATACGCCAATCGCTATTGGCGCGTCCTCCAGCAAACCGATCGCGTGTTGAAGAAATTTCGCGCGCGCTTTTGCGGCAAATGCAGCCCGGTCCATTTCTTCTGGGGCAGCAACGACCTGGCCGTGACGCGTTTCTCGGGCCGGCCGGCGCCGCCGCATCCGGGCGGGATTCCGCATCTGCCCGACAACATCACGCGCGAAGCCTACGCGCAGGAAGTGAGCAGCGTCGGCTTCTGGCCGGGGAACGCCGCCAGCCCGACTCCGCTTTTCTATTCCTACGCCTACCCGGAGCCGCCCGGCTTCGCGGAGGCGAAGGTGGAGCCGGCGGAGGCGAGCTATTACGCGCCGTTGCATGAATTCATCCTGCCCTACGACGCGGTCCGGAACGCGGCCGTGCCGGACGACGCGCTCCTCGCATTTGCGCAGAGCGTCTACGACGCCGCTTCGATCCTCGGGAAATGGGACCGGTCCGCGCTCGATGAGGTCGGGCTCAAGCCGCCGGTGGATCTGTTGTAGCCGGGGGCGATGACCCCGGCCGGTTCCTTTATTATAGCCGGTTCTTGCCGCTACCCGCACTCCGGCCGGGGTCAGCGCCCCCGGCTACAACGAGATTGCCGGCGGTGCAGCCGCTGGGTAAAAACGGAAGTGCACAAACACCTGCGCAGGCTGGAGCGAGTCTGGGTGGACGCGCCGGTTTATTTTCTGACGACGTGCACGCATCTCCGAAAACCCATCCTTACCTCCGAGTCGGTCGCACAGATTCTCCGCAAAGAATGGCGGGACGCGCGGGCTCGCCACGGCTGGGTCATCGGCCGCTATGTCATCATGCCTGATCACGTGCACTTCTTTTGCGCGCCGGAACCGGAGGCGAAGCTCCTTTCCACTTTCATTGGGTCTTGGAAGGAATGGACGAGCAAAGCGATGAAACATGCGCTCGATTTGACGGGTTCCATGTGGCAGGAGGAATTTTTCGATCATGTTCTGCGCTCAAACGAGAGCTACTCTCAGAAATGGGAATACGTGCGGGAAAATCCGATGCGGGCTGGTCTCACAACGAACCCGGACGATTGGCCCTGGCAGGGCGAAATCGAAGAGTTGCGGTTGTAGCCGGGGGCGGTGACCCCGGCCGCTCAGACCGCCGCGGCAAGCAGAAAACCCGGCCGGGGTCACCGCCCCCGGCTACAGCGCCTCGAGCCAGCGTTTCGCCAGGACCAGTTCGGTGTTCGTTAGGGCATGGCCGGCGTCAAAGAAGTGCGCGGTCACCTCCGCTCCGGCGTCGCTCAGCATCTCCGCCAGTTGCTCGGTGCTGGAACGCGGGATGAGCGTGTCCTGTTTCCCGCCCGCGATCCAGATGTTGACGCCGCGGAGGTCCGGCAGCTCCTCGGGAATGAGCGGGATCATGGCGCGAAAGAGCATCGCCGCCGAGAGCACGCCCGGGCGGCGGAGGAGCAGGCTCGCCGCCATGTTGGCGCCGTTGGAATAACCGACCGCGGTCATTTTCTCGAGGTCGAACAGGTAATGGCCGGCCGCCGCCCTCACGAACGCAGCCAGGGCATCGGTCTGCGCTTTCAGGTCTTCGAGGTCAAAGACGCCTTCCGCGAGGCGGCGAAAAAAACGCGCGTTCCCGTTCTCGAGCACATTTCCGCGCGGGCTGAGGATGGCCGCGCCCGGGTCGAGCTCGCGCCCGAGCGGGATGAGCTGCTGCTCGTCGCCCCCCGTGCCGTGAAGGACGAGCAGGGTCCGATCCGAGCTGCCGGGGATGAACTGGTGAACGAAACCGGCTTCAGTCATTTCCCAGAAATTCGGCGATCGCCCCAACCACGGCCTGCTGCATTTCGCGCGTCAGCTCGGGATAAATCGGAAGGGCGAGCGTTTCCTTTGCGGCCTTTTCCGTCTCCGGCAGATCGCCTGCCCGATAGCCGAGACCGGCGAAGCATTTCTGCTCGTGCAAACCGAGCGGGTAATAGATCGCCGAGCCAATGCCAAGGGCACTGAGATGTTTTTGCAATTCGTCCCGCCGCGGAGTGCGGATGACATACTGATGATAAATGTGATGATTCGTTAGCCCGCGCTCGCGGAATGGCTCGGCCGGCAGAGTCAGTTTATTCGTTAGGCCGCGGGCCGTGAATTCTTCGCGATAAATATCCGCGACCTGGCGGCGGGCCGCCGACCACCTGTTGAGATGCGGCAGCTTGATCTTCAGGATCGAGGCCTGGATGGCGTCGATCCGGAAGTTCCCGCCAAGGACGTGATGGAAATAACGCGGCTCCATCCCGTGCTGCCGATAAATGCGAAAGCGCGCCGCCAACTCGTCGTCGTCGCAGATGACCGCCCCGGCGTCGCCGGCCGCGCCGAGATTTTTCGACGGGTAGAAACTTAAAGAACCGACCGCGCTCATCGTCCCCGCCTGCCGGGTGCCATCCCTCGACGGGTACTCCGCCCCGATCGCCTGGGCCGCGTCCTCGATCACGGGGAGAGAATAGCGGGCGGCGATCTCGTTGATCGCATCCATTTCGCAACAAAGTCCAAAGAGGTGAACCGGGATGATCGCCCGCACCCGGCGGCCCTCGAGACTGACTAATTCGCCGTGCTCGTTGCGGCGGCATTCGTTTTCCAGGAAATTGGCGATCGCCGCCGGCGAGATGTTGAAAGTGACCGGGTCGATATCGACAAAAACCGGGGTGGCGCCGAGGCGCGCGACGCAGCCGGCGGTGGCGAAGAAGGTGTAGGCCGTGGTGATGACGGCGTCGTTAGGGCCGATCTCCATCGCCATCAGAATGTCGAGGAGTGCATCCGTTCCCGAGGAAACGCCGATCGCATGTCTGACTCCGCAGTAGTCGGCGAGGGCGCGCTCAAATTCCTCCACCTTGGGGCCGAGGATGAAACTCTGGGTGCGCAGAATTTCGTCCAGCTCCTGCCGGATCGGTTCCGCCAGCAGCCGGTATTGTTCGCTCAGGTCGAGCAAGGGCACGCGCATGGCCTACCGAAGCATGGCTGGCGGGCTCTGGCCAGTTTGCCCGGGCGCCGGGACCGTTAGGCGGGCCGTGTTCCAGGCGTTGACCGCGGAGAGACCATCAGGTAACCTCCGCGCGTGGGTCTCTTCCGCACTCTGTTTTGGTTCGTGCTCTTTGTGTTCTTCACTTTCTGCTTCGTCGTGCTTTTTGAGCACGGCCCAAACGACTTCGTCCCCGGTTTCCAAAAGGAATTCAGCCGGGTCTCGAACTTCGTCCAGGAAGCGGCCCAGCCGGCGAAGAAAAAAGACGCCGCCAAGCCCTGACGAGTCTTCGTCAGGGGACGAACTCCAACTCCGGAGCGGCCGGGACATAGCCGCGCTCGCTGCCCTCGCGCAGAAAATCACGAATCGCCTGGCGACCGCTTTCGCCGTAGTCCCGGGTGTAGTCGTTCACATACATGCCGATGAATTCGCCCGCGAGGGCCGCGTCCATGTCGCGCGCGTAGGGCAGCGAATGGCGCACCGCCGCCTCGCGATGAGCAAGGCCGTACTCGATGCTCTCGCGCAGGATCTGGGAAAGATCGCGCTGCACCTCCGGGGCAAGGCCCTTGCGCAGGACGTTGCCGCCTAACGGGAGCGGGAGGCCTGTCTTCTCTTTCCACCATTCGCCGAGGTCGAGCAGTTTGCGGAAACCGGCGCTCGCATAGGTGAGCTGGCCCTCATGAATGATGAGGCCAACGGCGGCGCGGCCGGATTTCACCTCCTCGAAGATCTGGTCGAAGGGGACGACGACGTGCTCGAAGTCGCCGAGATAAAGCTGGAGCGCGAGATAGGCGCTCGTCATTTTGCCCGGGACCGCGATCAGCTTCCCGCGCAGCCATTCCCGCAACTCGTTAGGCGCAGCGGCCGTCGGCGCGGCGGGATCGGTCGCGACCAGCATCGGGCCGTAGCCGTCGCCCATGCTCGCGCCGCAGGAGAGGAGCGCATAACGATCGCTGACGTAGGCGTAGGCGTGAATCGAGATGGCCGAGATGTCGAGCTCGGCGCGCAGGGCGCGTTCGTTCAGGGTCTGGATGTCCTCGAGGCGGTGTTCAAATTCGTAGCCGCGCAGGTCGATCTTGTGCTCGGCCATGGCGTAAAACATGAAGGCATCATCCGGATCGGGTGAATGCCCCAGGGTAAAAACGTGTTTTCCATCGGCCGCCATCAGGCGGTGACGCTAGACGGTGCGGTTGCGTGGTGCAATTGGACACGCTCGCCGGACGACCGGGATTTTGCGCGTGGCGCACCCGTGTCATACTGCCACCTCGTGCATCCTTCCCACTCCACACAAAAACTGGTCTGCCCCGATTGCGACGCGCTGCTCGAGATGCCTGCGCTGGAGGAGGGCGAAAAGGCGATCTGCCCGCGCTGCGGCGCGCCGCTCCTGAGCAATCCGCGCAATTCGCTTCACCGGACGGCTGCTTTCGCTTTCGCCGCCGGGCTCCTTTTCCTTGTCGCGAACGCCTTCCCTTTCATGACTCTCGAGGCCGGATATCGCCATAGCGAGATGCGCCTTTGGCAAAGCGCGTGGGGTCTGGAGGCGCAAGGCAATCCGTATCTGGCCGTCGCGGTCTCTTTTTTCATTCTCGGCGCGCCGTCGCTGCTGATCGGTGGCCTGCTTTATCTTCTGCTGCCGCTGCTTTGGAACCGCCGCCTTCCAGGTGCGGTCCCAATTTGCCGCTGGGTTCTCTGGGCGCGGCGCTGGAATATGATCGAGATCTTCCTTCTCGGCGCACTCGTTAGTCTGCTCAAGCTGGGCAAGCTTGCCACCCTCACCCTGGGAACGTCTTTCTGGGCCTTCATCGCGCTCATCGTTTGCCTGACGGCGGCGCTGGCTTCGATTCATCCCCGGGAACTTTGGGCGCGATTGGAGATGCCGGAAGCATGAGCGCGTTTGCTCCCGATTCCGCGGCCGCGCGCGGGCTGGCGCTTTGCCACGTGTGTTACCTGGCTACGCCGGTGAGCGAAGGCCACTGCCCGCGCTGCGCCAGCCGGCTCCACCTGCGATTGAAAGAGAGCATCCAGCGAACCTGGGCGCTCACCTTTGCGGCGGTGATGCTTTATTTTCCGGCCAACATGCTGCCGGTCCTGCGGGTGGAGTCATTTGCCGGCGACCAGCAAAACACCATCATGGGCGGCGTGATCGAGTTCTGGCAACACGGAGATTATCCGGTCGCGATCATCATTTTCGCGGCCAGCGTCCTGATCCCGGTGCTGAAGATCATCGCCATCGCCGCGCTTTGCCTCGCCTCTCGCTCCGGGCATCGGCCCCAGGTCATGACGCGGCTTTACCGGATGACGGAGTTTGTCGGGCGCTGGTCCATGGTCGATGTCTTTGTCGTGGCAATCCTGGTCGGCGTGGTGCAGCTTGGGTCCACCATTTCCATCCATCCCGGTGCGGGTGCGCTCTCGTTTGCCGCGGTCGTTATTCTGACGATGTTCGCCGCCATGAGTTTCGATCCGCGCCTCATTTGGGATGCCGCCGCGCACGCGCCGTCCGACACTTCGCCCCAGCCTTGAGCATGCCCGACACTGTTTCAGCCACCAAGCCGACCCTTAAACCGGTCGTCAAGAGAGGCCGCCGGCTCTCGCCGATCTGGATTATTCCCATTCTCGCCGCCGTGCTCGGAGCCTGGCTCGCCTGGAAATACTATGCCGCGCGCGGGCCGGAGATCACGGTGCGGTTCGAAACCGCGGAGGGAATCATCGGCGGCAAGACTCCCGTGCTGTGCAAGAACGTCACCATCGGCACAGTCGATAAAGTTCGCCTAACGAAAGATCTGAAAGGCGTCATCGTGACGATGCAGATGACGAGCGAAGCGACCGATCTCCTGACCAAGGACGCCCAGATCTGGGTGGTGCGGCCGCGCTATGGCGGGGCCTCCGGCATCTCGGGCTTGAGCACGATTGTTTCCGGCAGTTACATCGAACTCGAGCCTGGTCTCTCCGACGAAGAACGCCGCGAATTCGTCGGCCTGGAAAATCCGCCGGTCACGCCCCAGGGCGTGCCGGGATTGCACATCACTTTCGTCACCAACGAAGCCGGCAGCATCGGGCCGGGCACGCCCATCCTCTATAAAGGACTGGGCGCGGGCAAAATCGAGTCGCGCACCTTTCACCCGAGGAACGGCAAGATCGAGTTCGCCGCTTTTATTTCGAAGGAGTTCGCCCCGCTCGTGCGCAAGAACACGAAGTTCTGGAACGTCAGCGGGATCGACGTGCAGCTCGGCGCGGATGGTTTGCAATTCCATGCCGGCACCCTGGAATCGCTGCTTGTCGGCGGGATTACCTTTGACCAGCTCGATCCCCTTGTTTCCGCGCCCGCGGTCAGTGATGGCGCGACCTTTCAACTCTACGGCAGCTTTTCCGACACGAAGAAATTCGTCATGCAGAATAGCCTGCCCTACCTCCTCCTTTTCTCCGACAGCGTGCGCGGGCTGAGCGACGGCGCCCCGGTTGATTTCCGCGGCGTGCGCATCGGGACGGTCATCGGAGTTTCCTTCAAGTATCTGCCTAACGATCCCGAGCGCCGGGTGCCGGTGCTGGTGCAGATCGATCCCGGCCTCATCACCAATCTTCCCGCGGACAGCACGGAGCCGGCGGAGCAGTTCATCGCGCACGCGGTCGAGAACGGTCTCCGCGCCAGTCTCAAGACGGGGAATTACCTCACCGGCCAGATGTATGTGGACCTTGATTTCGACAAGAACGCGACGCCCGCCGGCGTAACCGAAGTCGCCAGCTATCGCGTCCTCCCAGTGGGCGGCTCCAGCCTCTCCGGGATGATGGACAAGGCTTCCGCGCTGCTCGACAAATTGCAGACCCTGCCGCTCGAGGCCACGATCAAGGAAGCGACCGCCACCCTGGCCACGATCCGGAGCACCGTGGCCGGGCTGGACAAGACCGTGGACGGTTTCGGCGAAAGCGGACCGCTTTACCAAAAGCTGAACGAAACTTTGGAACAGCTCGACGAAACGTTGCGCTCGATTCGCAGCCTGTCGGGAACAATTGAGCGTAAACCGAATTCCCTCATCTTCGGCAAGCCGGGCAAGGTCGAACCCCCGAAAGGTTCGCCGCGCCCCTAACGAGCAACTTTCTTATGTGGAATAAGCTCCTGCTTCTGCTTTGCGCCGGCCTGCTCGCCGCCTGCGGCGGCGCCGGCGAAAATTATTACCGGCTCAGCGCCACCGCGCCGGCCGCGCGCGGTGTCTCCGCCTCCGGTCTGAGCGTGGCGATCGGGCCGGTCAAACTTCCAAGTTATATTGACCGCGCCGAAATCGTCTTCGCCAGTGGGCCTAACGAATTTCAGATTCCCACTAACGCGCTCTGGATCGGCTCGCTCCAGGAAAACATCGCCCGCACGGTGGCGAGCGATCTCGGGCAGATTCTTGGATCCAGTAATGTGCGAGCGGGCCGCGAACCGGGCGTTCAGCCGCGCTACCGGGTCGCGCTCGATCTCCGGCAATTCCACGGCATCAGCGGCCAGGAGGCCATCCTCGAGCTGAGCTGGCGCATCCAGGACGGTGCCAGCGGGGCTTCGCTTTCCCGGCACAACGCCAGTTTCCGCGAGCCGATCATTGGCGACGGTTACGACTCGCTCGTCGCGGCCGAGAGCCGGCTGCTCGGTCAGGCCGCCAGCGCCATCGCCGCGAGCCTGCGCTAAACGGAGGACAGGATTAACAGGATTGTCTGGATGAAGAATTTCCCAATCCCTTAATCCCGTAAATCCTGTCTCTCTTTCCTCGCCTGCCGGTTTGCGTTGCGCGGTGCGCTCCGATAACCTGAGCGCGCGATGGCAAAATCCGGTCTCGGCAAAGGTCTCGGCGCATTAATCAGCGCCTCCCCTTCCCTGCGTTCAGCCGAACCGGAGAGCGGCGAGCGGGTGCAGCAGATCAGCCTCCTCCAGATCGTCCCCAGCCCGCTCCAGCCGCGCCGGGAATTTGAACGGGGCGCGCTCGAGGAGCTGATCGATTCCATTCGCCAGCGCGGCATCATCCAGCCGCTGATCGTTAGGCAGATAAACAATCAATTCGAACTCATCGCCGGCGAACGCCGCTGGCGCGCGGCCAAGGAAGCCGGCCTGAGCGAGGCACCCGCCATCGTCCGGCAGGCAACCGACCTCGAGGTCCTCGAGCTGGCGCTGATCGAAAACCTGCAACGCGCCGACCTCAACCCGATCGAGGAAGCGCAGGCCTACGCGCGACTGGCGAATGAATTTGGGATGCGCCAGGAAGACATCGCGGAGAAGGTCGGGAAAAGCCGGGCCTCGGTCGCGAACGCGATGCGCCTGCTCGATCTCGACCCGCAGGTCCAGACCTGGGTCGTGCAGGATTTGCTCTCGGTCGGTCACGCCAAGGTGCTGCTCGGCCTAAAGGCGCACGACGAGCAGCGATTATTGGCGGAAAAAATTCTGCGGCAAAGCTCGACCGTGCGCACGACCGAACGGATGGTCGCGCGCCTGCTGGGCAAGCACGGCGGCACCCGACGGCTAAAGCGCGCCGCGGCCGAGAACTCCGCCGCCATCAGCGACTTGGAAAACCGCCTGCAACAGCATCTCGCGACCCACGTCACCATTCAGCACGGCGAAAAACGGGGCCGAATCGAGATCGAGTATTACGGCGCGGACGATCTCGAACGGGTCGTGACGCGGCTCGGCCTGCCGCCCGATGCCTAACAAAAAGAAGCGACCCGCCCGCCGCCCCGGAAAGGCCGCGGCCCGGAGGACGGATGCCGCTTCCCTGTGGCGGCATTACGGCGGCTACGCCCTTCTCCTGGTTGCGCTCCTTCTCGTTAGTCTGTTCTCCTTCCTGCGTCCCGGAGTCCGGCGCTACGGCGAGCCCTGGAAGGAATTTTCGGGGGCCAACGCTCTCCGCCACGTCCAGGGGCTGGTCGGTCTGGGGCCGCGTCCGCCCGCGTCCGACGCCAGCAAAAAAGCCCGCCTTTACATTCGCGCCCAACTAGAGGCGGAGGGCTGGCAGGTGATCGAGCAACCGTTCGCCGCCGAGACGCCGCGCGGCCGGGTGCAATTCACCAACGTCATCGCCCGCCGGCGCAACCAGCCGGCGAAGGAAAAAATCTTTTTCATCGGCTCGCATTACGACACGAAAATCTTCGACTCGTTCCAGTTTGTCGGGGCGAATGACAGCGGCTCGAGCAGCGGGGCGTTGATCGAGCTGGGACGGGTGCTCAACCGGCATCCGGAGCTGGCGGCACGGATCGAATTGCTCTTTTTCGACGGGGAAGAAGCCTACGAAGGCTTCTCCAAGACCGACGGACTTTACGGCAGCCGCTTTTTCGCGACCAAGGCCCGGAACGCGAAGCGCGTCCAGTATTACGAGGGCGGAATTGTCTGGGACATGATCGGCGATCGCGACCTCACCATCACCCTCCCGCTCGATTCGCCGGCGCACCTGGCCGAAGGGATCTTCGCCGCCGCCGACGCCCTGAAGGTGCGCGAGAAGTTCACTTACCTGAAGGAAGACATCCTCGACGATCACACGCCGTTTAACGAAGTGGGCATCCCGACGATCGACGTCATCGATTTTGAGTATCCGCACTGGCACACGGCCGGCGACACGATGGACAAACTGAGCGCGGACAGCCTGCAAACCGTCGGCGCGGTCACGCTCTATTATTTGGCGGAGCGCGCTCTTCGATGAAGCGATTTCTTTTTCTCCTGCTCGCGGTCGGGCTCGGGCTCGGGGCGGCGGAATATTTGACGACGCTTTTCCCTGTCCGTCGCTGGATCGGTGAGGTCGCAGGGCGGGGCGAACTGCAGGCGCTGGCTGGGCGGCGCGGAATTTACGACAACGATGTGGACCGCGCCTGGCGCGGTGATCTTTTTGCTCTCGGCTTGGATTCATTCGAGCTCGAAGCGGCGGTTGCCGATGCGCAAAAGCGCGCCACCCTGCACCGATTGCTCGCGGAGAAGCGCCTGAACGCCGCCGCGACGAACGAACCGACCGATCCGGTCGCGGTCGCACGGGAAACGCAATTGCTGCGCGACCAGTTTCGCGATGACCGAACCTGGCGGAAGTCGCTCGCCCTGGCCGGACTCACCCCGCGCACCCTGGAGCGCGAGGTCGCGGTGAACCTGCGCGGGCGCGCCTGGCTCGAGCAACAAATCGCGGGCCGGATTCAGCCTAACGACTCCGAGGTGCGGCGTTATTACGAAGAAAATCGGACGGCCTTCCGGCAGCCGCTGCGCCTGCGGGCCAGCCACCTTTTCCTCGCCGCGCCGGACGGTTATCCCGTCGATGTCATCGAACGGCAGGGCACGTTCATCGAACAACTCGCGAAGCGAATCGCGAACGGCGAATCGTTCCCCGCGCTGATCGCGGAATTTTCCGAGGACGAGGCGACGAAAATGCGGGATGGCGATCTCGGCTACTTCGCCGAAAAGCGGATGTTGCCGGAGATCTTCGCCGCGGCCGGACAGCTCCAGCCGGGCCAGATCAGCGCGCCGGTTCGCAGCCGGCTCGGCTTCCACATCATCCGCTTGACCGAGACGCGGCCGGAGCGGCAATTGAGCCTGGAGGAGGCGCGCCCGCAGATCGTTGCACTGCTTGAAAACCGGCGGCGAACCGCAGCGGTGGCCTCCGTTCTCGCCTCCAAGGACGCGCATTAGACGGCGGCCCGGCGCAATTCGTGATTGCGGCGCGGAGCAATCGATCTCAGCTTTCTCCACTCCCGCCTCGGCCGGAAGAAAAAATATGGCACGCTCGAAAAACAAAAACGTCGGCTTGATTGGCCTCGGGATCATTGGGTCACGCGTGGCTGGCGCCCTGCGGAACAAGGGTTTCCAGGTCTTCGTCTGGAACCGGACGCCGCGCCCGGAACAAAACTTTCTCGGTTCGCCGGTCGAAGTTGCGGAGCTCTGCGACGTCATCCAGATCTTTGTCGCAGACGATGAGGCGCTGCTGGAAACGGTCCGGCAACTCGTCCCGGGCCTGACCGCGCAGCACATCGTGACGGCGCATTGCACCGTCGCGCCGGAAAACATGCGGGCGGCGGCCGAGATGGTGGAACGGCGCGGCGCGCGCTTTCTCGAAGCGCCCTTCACCGGGAGCAAAGTCGCGGCCGAAAAAGGCGAGCTCGTCTATTACATCGGCGGCGATGAGGCGACCCTGAAACAGGCCCGCCCGGTGCTGGAAGGCAGCAGCAAGGACATCCTCGTCATCGGCAAACTTGGCGACGCCAGCGTGATGAAGGTGGCGACCAACATCGTCACCGCCGCGACCGCGCAGATCGCGGCCGAGGCGCTCGCCCTCGTCCGCCGCTCCGGCATTCCGCCGGAACTTTTCGCACGCGCCATGAAGTGCAACGCGAGCAATTCGACCACGCTGGAAATGAAGCTGCCGCTGATCCTGGCGGGCGATTTCGAGACGCATTTTTCGGTCAAGCACATGCTCAAGGACGTGCGGATCGCCTCCGCCCTCGCGAAAAATTATTCGCTCGAGCTGCCGGTGACGGAAGCGTCGGGCGACATGCTGCTGGCGGAATTGAAGCAGGGCCGGGGCGACGCCGATTATTCGTCGGTGGCGCAAAAGTATTTCCCGGCGCCGCCAAAAGCCGCGGTCCCGGAAGCGGACTCGTCCGCCGCGACGTCTTCGCCTAACGAGCGCGAGCGACCGGCCTGGGCACGCACGGCCGAGGCCAGGCCCGCGCCCGCGCCGGCGATCCAAGAAGCCCCGCCGCCACCGGCCGAGCCGGAACAAGTTGCGGCCCCGCCACAGCCGGTCGCGGCGGAAGCAAAGGCAAGCAACGGCGAGGAGAAGCAGGAAGCCGCGAACGCGACAGAGGAAAAAAAAGAAGGAGAACCCGCGGGCGTCAATCTTTCCGGCGGCTTCCGCAGTTGGTTCAGCCGGCGCGCTTCCACCTCGCGGCGCGACTCCTGATGCCGCTCTTCGATCTTTCGGCGCGCGCGAAATTGCGCCTGACCGGCAGCGATCGCGTCCGCTTTCTGAATGGGCAGGTGACGAACGACGTGCGCAAGGCGAACGCCAACCTGTCGCTGCCGGCCTGCGTCTTGAACGCGAAAGGAAAGACCGACGCGCTTATCTTCGTCAGCGCGGGACCGGAGGAGCTGTTCCTCGATGCCGATGCGGAACAGCGGGAGACGCTGGCGCAACGGCTCGATCGCTACATCATCGCGGACGACGTCACGATCGAGGATGTGACGGAGGAATTTTCGCTCTTCCACGTGACCGGGGAAAGCGCGCCAGCCTTGCCTAACGACGCGCATTGGCGCCGGGCAAAACGTTTCGGTTCCGTCGGCTGGGATCTCGTGACAGCGACAGCGGAACACGATTCGATTCTGCAGTTACTTTCTGCCCAGGAGCCGTTGCTCGACGCAGAAGCGGCCGAGCGCCTCCGCATCGAACAAGGAATTCCGCGCTGGGGACTCGAGCTGACCGATCAAATCATTGCGGTGGAAGCGAACCTCGCAGACGACGCGATCGATTACGCGAAAGGCTGTTATATCGGGCAGGAAGTGATTTCGCGGATGAAGATGTCCGGCCAGATGAGCAAAAGACTCCGCGGCCTGGTCTCGCTCGATGGCTCGCCGCTGTCGCCAGCAACGCGCCTGACTTCGCCGGAGGATGCGAAGGACGTCGGCTGGATCACGAGCGCGACGCGGAGCGATCGGTTAGGCAAAGAAATCGCGCTCGCTTATGTGAAGCGCGGGTTCAACGATCCCGGGACAAAGTTGACGGCTGGGCAAGAGACCGTTGAGGTGGTCGATCTGCCCTTCGTCTAGCCGGGGCACGAAGGCGCGACATGGGGATTGACCCCTTCCGGCACGATACCTAGTTTGGCCGTCTCTCTCATGGCCAAGGTCTCCGTTAAAAACGTTTACAAAATTTATCCGGGCGACAAAGGCGGCGATGTGACCGCGGTCAAGGATGTCAGTCTCGAAATTGCGGACCGCGAATTTGTCGTCCTCGTCGGTCCCTCCGGTTGCGGAAAATCCACTACTCTGCGGATGATCGCCGGGCTCGAGGAAATCTCGAAGGGCGACATTTTCATCGGCGAGAAACGGGTCAACGACGTCGCGCCGAAGGATCGCGACATCGCGATGGTCTTCCAGAATTACGCGCTCTACCCTCACATGAGCGTTTTCGACAATCTCGCCTTCGGGCTGAAGCTGCGGAAATACCCGAAGGCGGAGATCAAGAAGCGAGTGGTCGACGCGGCCAGCATCCTCGGGATTGAAGATCTCCTCGAGCGCAAGCCGAAGGCGCTCTCCGGCGGCCAGCGGCAGCGGGTCGCGGTCGGCCGCGCGATCGTCCGGCAGCCGAAAGTTTTTCTCTTCGACGAGCCGCTCTCCAATCTCGACGCCAAAATGCGGGTGCAGATGCGGACGGAAATCACCAAGCTCCATCAGCGGCTGCAGGCGACGATGATTTACGTCACCCACGACCAGGTCGAGGCGATGACGATGGGCGACCGGATCGTGGTCATGAACGACGGCCTCGTGCAGCAAAACGATGCCCCGCTCGTGCTCTACAACGAGCCGGTGAACCTGTTCGTGGCCGGTTTTCTCGGCAGTCCGCCGATGAATTTCATCACCGGCACGCTGAAGGAAGAGGGCGACAAGCTCCGCTTCCGCGAGATCGAAGGCGGGACGATCGACGTCGCTTTTGCCGCCGCCGACCGCCCGGCAGCGCGGAAGTTCGCCGGCCAAAACGTCATCATGGGCATCCGCCCGGAGGATTTGGAGGTGGCGAAGTTCAGCCGCAAGGAAGGGAAAGCGCTCGCGACCGGATTTCCCGCGATCGTCGACATCGTCGAGCCGATGGGGGCGGAGACCAATCTCTACCTCCAGACCGGCGCGCACACGCTCGTCTGCCGAAGCCAGGGCGCGCTCGATCACCGCGAGGCCGGGCACCGGTTCCAGTTCGAGATGAACCTGGAGAAGGCGCACCTCTTCGATCCGGTCTCGACCGAGCGCCTCGCCTAAGGACCGGGCCCGCGAGACTTTCGCGTCTTCTCACCGGGCGAAATTTACGGGATTCGCACGAAGCCGTGGACGACGTTGTCCGCGTCGTAAAAGAATCCCGTCACCGCTCCGTTAGGCGCGATGCTGAAGACCCGCGGGCCCTGGCCGGCGCCCATGCCGCTGCCCGGGACATCGAACGACGTGCTAAAACCATTCCGGTCACGCACGAAGCCGTGGTTCAAGCCGGTGTCGTCGACGTACCAGCCTGCGATCTCGCCCTTGTTATTGATCCCGAACGGAAAGGTGCCTTGGAACGGACCGGTGCCGGCTTCGGGCACATCGTACGAAGTCACGGTGCCGTCGCGCGCGAGGATGAAGCCGTGGCTCAGGTTGTCGGGGTCGAAATAGTTTCCCATGATCGCTCCGCTCGGAGAGAAGCCGCCGCCGTAGGTCCCCTGGAAAAGGTCCGTGCCGGAGCCGGGAATATCGAAAGTGGTGATGGCGCCGTCGCTGTGCCGCAGGAACCCGTGGCTCACCGTGGCGCCATCATAATAGTAGCCGGTGATCGCGCCGTTGGGGCTGATTGCGTAGCTGAAAGTCCCCTGCCCTGCGCCCGTGCCTGCTCCCGGGGCATCGAAGGTGGTGATGGCGCCATTCCGATCGCGCAGGAACCCGTGACTGACATTGGCCGAGTCGACGTAATAACCGGCGATCGATCCATTTGGAGCAATAATGAGGGGGCTAAAGGCAAATGTGCCCTGGAACGGCCCGGTCCCGGCGCCGGGCGCGTCGAAAACTGTGATGGCACCATGTTTGGACCGAACGTAAGCATGAGCGGCGTTGGTGGAATCAAGGAAGAACCCGGTCAATGCCCCGCTTGGATTGATGGCGTAGGCCCGTGTCCCCTGCCCGGCCGCCGTGCCTGCGCCCGGTGCATCGAACAAGGTGAAGTCGCCTTGGTTGGAGCGGATAAATCCGTGCCGGACGTTATCGGCATCGCGGCTGAACCCGATCACCGTCCCGGACGGGGCGATGTTGTAGCCGTAAGTGCCTTGAAATGCGGATGTGCCAGCGCCGGGGGCGTCAAAAGTCACGATCGTTTCCGCCGACAACGTGAGCGAGATCGACAGGACGATCAGCGTGGCAGCCGAGCTCAGGAGCCGGAGTGCCGGGCGCGTTTTGGAGGGCAAAAGTGGGTTCGCGCCCGTGGTGCGGTTTGTTTTTTTCGAGAGGTAGGTTGGTTTCATACCTCTTAATGCAACAACCGCTAAAAGAACGGCTCACGCTCCTTTGCGCGTTGCTTTGCTGCGCTGCCTCTCCGGCATCAGGGGGAGCGCCGGCGGTCCAAAACGCCCGAGCCCTTCGCTTTGTAAAACTTATGAAAAATCGAGTCCGAGAAAATATGTCCCGCGCGCAAGAGAATGCTTGCGATTGCTTGCGCGTCCCGCGTATAAAGAAAAATCCCTGCCAAATCCTTACCGGAGATCCATCGTGTGAACCAAAGATTACTTGCAGAAATTGGGCGGACCCAGCGCCTTGAAATTCTCAACACCCTGAAGCGAACCAGGGGTTTATCCGTCAACCAGCTCGTCGCCAAGATGAAGATGAGCTACATGGGGATCAAGCAGCACTGTCTCACCCTGGAACGGGACGGCTACCTCGATACCTGGCGACGCCCGCAAAAAATGGGCCGGCCCGAAATGGTCTATCGCCTGACCCGCCGCAGCCACGCGCTTTTCCAAGCCGACAGCAACGCCTTCACCCTCGATCTCCTGCAATCGATCGAGGAAATTCACGGCACCAACGCCCCGGAAAAACTTCTTTATAACCTCTTCGAACGCAAAACCAACGCGCTCAAGGAAAAGATCAAAGGCGAAACCACCGAGGAGCGCGCCAAGTCCCTCGCCAGCATCCGCGACGACGAAGGGCACATGTCGCAGTTCGTCAACGAACCGACCGAAGGCGGCCCGCAGATCCTGGAATGTCATTCGCCGATCATGAATCTGATCGAGAAATACGAAATCATCGGCCGGCTCGAGCAGGAGATGTTTGAGAAAGTGCTCCAGACCTCGGTGCGCCGGGAAGAGACCCGCACTTCCGGTCTCTACGAAGCGGCGTTTTACTTCGCGCTCTGATTCTCCAGCCGGGAGCGCTGGCCACGAGCGGGCGATTGGGTGGGAAGCAGCCCGCGGACGAGGCCGGGAACGACTCGCCCGCGACAAAGAAACCCTTTCCCTGCTCCCGGATTTCGATTGATTGACCGATGCCAAGCCAATTCCCCGCCGCCGTCATCGAAAACCTGCAGCCGCTGATCGATGGCGGCCGGTATCCGATCAAGCGGGTGGTGGGCGAGGACGTGGTGGTGGAGGCCGATATTTTCAAGGACGGCCACGACATCGTGGCGGCGTCCCTGAAATGGCGGGTGGCCGGGCAGACGAGCTGGCACGAGACGGCCATGAAGCTGGTCGAGAACGACCGCTGGCGCGGCGTTTTTTCCGTCTACGAGAACGCCGCTTATGAATACACGGTCGAGGCCTGGACGGATATTTTCGGCGGCTGGCAGCACGAATTTGCGGCCAAGTTCGAGGCCGGCCTGGCCAACCTGACGAGCGAGAAACTGGAAGGCGCCGCGCTCCTCGCCGCCGCCGCCAAGCGCGCCCGGGGCGCCGACGCGAAACGCCTGCGCGAATTTGCCGAACAGATGCGCACCGGCACGGATGCGATCGTCAACCGCCTCGCCCATTCCGGCGAACTGGAGGTGCTGATGGCGACCTACGCCGCGCGCTACGGGGCAACGCAGTATTCACCGCCGCCGCGCGTCACCGTCGACCGGGTCGCGGCGCGCACCGCCGCCTGGTATGAATTTTTTCCCCGCTGCGCCGAAGGCCGGGCCGACCGCGGCTCGACTTTCCGCGATTGCCTCGGGCGAGTCGACGACGCGCGGGCGATGGGTTTCGACGTCATCTATTTCCCGCCCATCCACCCGATTGGCCTGACGAACCGGAAGGGCCGCAACAATTCCGTTACCTGCGAGCCGGGCGAACCCGGCGTGCCCTACGCCATCGGCAATCGCAACATCGGCGCGCCGAACGGCGGCGGGCACAAGGACGTCGAGCCGGCGTTAGGCACGCTGGAAGATTTCGCCTGGCTGGAAAAGCAGATTCGGAAACGCGGGATGGAGATCGCGCTCGATTTCGCGATCAATTGCTCGCCCGACCATCCCTACGTCGCGGAGCATCCCGAGTGGTTCTACAAACGACCCGACGGCACGATCAAATACGCCGAGAACCCGCCGAAAAAGTACGAGGACATCTACCCGCTGAACTTCCGCTGCGCCAACTGGCAGGAGCTTTGGGACGAGATGACGAGCATCATCCTCTTCTGGGCCGAGCGCGGGGTGCGCATTTTCCGGGTCGATAATCCGCACACCAAACCAGTCGCTTTCTGGGAGTACCTGATCGCCAAAGTGCAGGCGAAATTTCCCGACACCATCTTCCTCTCCGAGGCTTTTACGAAACCGAAGATGATGAAAGCGCTGGCCAAGGCCGGCTTCACCCAGAGTTATACTTATTTCACCTGGCGGACCGAGAAAGCAGAATTGATCGAGTATTTCACCGAGCTCACGCAGACGGAAATGCGCGAATATTTCCGCGGCAATCTCTTTACCAACACGCCCGATATTCTGCCCTTCCATCTCCAGACCGGCGGGCGACCGATGTTCCAGATCCGCGCCGTGCTCGCAGCTACCCTTTCGAGCGTTTACGGCGTCTACAGCGGTTTTGAGCTCTGCGAGAACGCCGCCCTCCCGGGGCGCGAAGAATATTACGACTCAGAAAAATATCAGCTCAAGGAACGCGACTGGGACGCGCCCGGCAACATCAAAGAGCTGATCACGAAACTAAACCGGATCCGGCGCGAGAATCGCGCGCTCCATTTTTACGACAACCTGCGCTTCCATCCGGCCGGGAACGATCAACTGCTTTTTTACAGCAAGATGACGCCAGCCCGCGACAGCATCATCCTCGTGATCGTAAATCTCGATCCGCTTTACACGCAGTCGGGCTACGTGGAGGCCCCGATCGAAGACTTCGGCGAGATCGGAGGCGACCGCTACGAAGTGCACGACCTGCTGACCGACGCGCGCTACGTCTGGCACGGGAAACAGAATTACGTCGCGCTTCACCCCGGGGTGCAGGCCGCGCATATCTTCCGGGTCCGGCGCATCTAGGGTTCGCCCCGCACCGCCCGGGAAAGACGAAGGATGAACGATCGTGGCGGGCGCGCTGTCTCTGTTCCGGTGCATTTGCATCGCCAATACCCGCGCCTATGCTAACGCCCAATTGAGCATGAAAAGTTTCCTTTCCCTGCTCGTCGTCCTTGCCAGCGCCGGTTCCGCACTGGCCCAGGCGCCAGGGCCCGAGCCCATCCTGCCACGCACGACCAATCTGCTCGACGCCATGATCGCCGCCGGGCCGGTCATGGTCCTGCTTTTCCTTCTCTCGGTTTTTACGGTCATGCTCATCATCGTATTCCTTTTCACCATCCGCCGCGGCGCGGTGGTGAGCAGCGGCTACATGGCGACGGCCGATGCCCTGCTCCGGAAACGCGATTATCTCGGTCTGCTCGCGGTCTCGAATCGGCACGGCGAAGCGATCGCCCGGGTCGTGCAAAAGACGCTCGATTTCACGACGAAAAATCCGAATGCGGATTTCGCCCAGGCGCGCGAGATCGCGCAAACCGAGGGCACCCGGGTCGCGACCAACCTGCATAACCGCGTCACTTATCTCGCAGATATCGCCACCATCGGCCCGCTCGTCGGTTTGTTCGGCACGGTCATCGGCATCATCCGCTCCTTCGGCGCACTCGGCTCCGAGATGGGACCGTCGCGTTACATTTTGCTCTCGAAGGGGATCAGCGAAGCGCTCATCAACACCTGCGGCGGTCTCGGCATCGGCATTCTCGCGATGATCTTCTACGCTTTTTTCCGGGGCCGGGCGCATCGCCTCGTCTCCGATCTCGAGTCCGCCAGCACCCATATCCTGGCGCTCCTCTCGGTCCAGCCCAGCCGGCGCCGGGAACGCGCCCCGGCCTTGCTCGAGGATGAATTTTAGGCGCCGTTAGGCGTCGAAAACTTTGCGTCCCTCCCGGACGCTGAATCGCCCGATGAACTTTCGCAGCCGCACCGCTTCGCAACATCCCGGCATCCAACTCGCGCCGTTGGTCGACGTCCTCCTCCTCCTCCTGATTTTTTTCCTCGTCACCTGGAACGCGGCCCGGAATGAAAACGAGCTCGACGTCAAAGTCCCCAAAGCCAGCGCCGCGACAGAAAAATCGGCGCCGATCGGCGACGTGATCGTGAACGTGAAAGCGGACGGCAGCGTGGTCGTAAACCGCCGCACCCTTTCCGAGGAAGATTTGACGACGATGCTGAAAGGCCTGGTCGCGCTCAATCCCGACCAGGCGGTGGTGATCCGCGGCGACGAAACCGGCGCTTACAAATTTATTGTCGGCGTGCTCAACGTTTGCAGCCAGGCCGGGGTCACAAACGTCGCCTTCGCGACCGCGAAATGAAGCGGCGGTCAGGCCACGCCGCGCTGCTTGTCGCGGCGATGATTCTGCTTTCTGCGCGTGGGGCGCTGGCCCAGACGCCGACGCCGATCCGGCGCGCCTTGCCGGTCCAGGAGCCGCCCGTGGCCCGCGCCATTCCGGTGGAGCCAACCCCGGCACCGCCCGCGCCCGCCCCCACGATCATGCGCGCGCTGCCAGTCCCCGCCGTGACCGAACCGATCCCGACTCCGACCGCGCCGCCCTCGACCGGCGAGAGCGGCCCGACGGAAAGCGCCGAGTCGCCGGCGCAGAACCAGCTCGATTACGCGAATGGACTTTTCGGTCGCAAGCTCTACGACCTGGCGGTCCCGGAGTATGAGAAATTTCTCGGGCTGTACCCAAATTCGCCCGATCGCGTGACCGCGCTTTTCTACATGGGCCAGTGTTATCGCGCGCTCAATCGCAGCAACGCCGCCCGCAGCAGTTTCCAAATGGTGGCGCGCGATTTCCCCGAGAACGAGCTGGCCGGGCCGGCTAACTACGGCCTCGCGGAGATTTATTTCAACGACAAGGATTACGCCGGAGCCCTGCCTTTCTTTCATCGCGCCGCGGCCAAGATGAAAGCCTCCCCGCTCGCCGTTTCCGCCCGTTATTTCGAGGCGCGCTGTCTGGAGAATCTCAACCGCAAGGATGAGGCGCGCGATATCTATCAACAGGTCATCACGGCCTCAAATCCGAACCCGTTCCGGGACGATTCACGGCTTGCGGTCGGTTCCATTTTCCTCGCGGCCGGCCGCAAAGCCGATGCTCTGAAACAATTCGAAGCGCTCGCGGGCGAGACGAGCAAGGCGGCCCTCAAGGCCGAGGCGACGGTGCGGGCCGGTCTCGTCGCGCTCGATCTCGCGCAGGGCGAAAAGGCGGACAAAACTATGACTGCGAAAGCAACCGCGTTGCTGAAGAAAGGCCGCGCGCTGCCTGAGGCCGGACGCTGGAGCGGAGTCGCGGCGGTTGGTTTGCTCCGTCTCGGATACCAGGCCGGCGATTACGCGGGGGCCGTGGCGGATTACGAAAAGAGCAAAGACGAAGTCCCGGAGGAAGTGCGGGCCGAGATGATGCTGCTGGCCGCAAACAGCCAGCGGCAGCTCGGCCAGATGAAAGAAGCGCAGACGCTCTATCAGCAGATCATCCAGAAATATCCAGGTCGGGAGGAAGCGAAAGACGCGCGCTACCAGCGGCTGATCGGGCTCTACAACGCCAACGATCCGTCGTTAGGCGCGGAGATCGACCAGTTCCTGAAGGAAAATCCCTCCGGCGAGCGCGCCGACCAGGCGAAATTGCTCAAGGCCGAGGCGCTCTACAAAGCGAAGGATTTTGCCGCTGCTGCGCCGCTCTATGCTGGCCTGCGCGATTCAAAATTGTCGGCGAAACTCCGCGCCGAAGCCTCTTTCAAACTCGGCTGGTGCTTCGTCCAGGCAAAGCAGCTCGACAAGGCGATCGAGGCGTTCGCTTATTTTCTCCAGGCGTTTCCGGAGCATCCGCAGGTGCCTTCCGCGCTCGCCCAGCGCGCCCTCGCTTTCCAGGAAAACAAACAATACGAGCGCGCCCGGAGCGATCTCGAGCAATTGCTCACCAGCTTTCCCAAGGCGCGGGAACGCGAGGCGGCGCTGCAGCAAAAAGCGCTCATCCTCGGCCAGACCGACGACAACAAAGGCATGGCCAACACCTTTCAGCAGCTCCTGAAGGAATACCCGAAGACCGCGGCCGCGGCCCAGGCGCATTACTACATCGGGAAGTCCGCTTTCGAGGTGAAGGATTACACGACCACGATCGCGGAGCTGAAACAGGCCCGCGATTTGAACCCGGAGCAGTACGGAACTCCCTCCGCCCTCCGCATCATGTCCTCCTATTTCTATCTCAAGCAGCGCGAGCCGCTGGCGCAGGAAGTGGATGCTTTTTATGAAGCCTCGCCTAACGGGCAGGTCCCGGCGGAAATCCTGGAATGGCTCGGACTCGAATCCTACAACGCGAAGGATTACACGGCCGCCATCACATACCTCACCGCCCTGAGCAAGACCGGCAACGTCGCCAGCGTGAAACCGGATTTCTGGTTTTATCTCGGCGATGCGCAGATGAAACAGAACCAGCCGGCCGCGGCCGAGACTTCGCTCCAGAAATTTCTCGAAACCACCCGCGACCCGGCCGCGAAGGCCAAGGCGCTCCTCGCGCTCGGAGACGCCAAGATCGGCGCCCACAAGCCGGATGACGCGCAAAAAATCGCCGAGGAGATCATGACTTTGCAGCCGGAAGGCCGGGTCAATGCCCAGGCGCGTCTGCTTGCCGGCGAGGTGCAGATGGAGCGCGAGAATTTCGAAGAAGCCGGCAAGGCGTTCATGAGCATTGCTCTCCTCTACGACGATCCCGAGATCACGCCACAGGCTCTGGCCAAAGCCGTCAAGGCCTACCAGAAAGCGGGCAAGCCGGAAGAAGCCGAGCAGGCCAACACGCAATTGCGCCAGAAATATCCGGACTACGCCGGCAGTTGAATCAGCCTAACGAGACCACTGCGGCAAATGGCGCAGAGTCTCGATCGGCAGCGGGGCAAGAAAATTTTGCGGATCGTCGATCTGCAAAACCGGCCGGGCGAGAACGGCGGCGAGGAAACTCAAATCCGGCGTCGTCGCCAGGCCGGCCTGCGCGGTCAGGTGCAGCCGGGCCATTTGCCTGACGACACGCTCGACCTGTTCCCGGCAATTTTTCGTCGAGGTGAAATGCACCGTGCAAACTCCCGGCGCGGTCGCTTCCAACTCCGGTGCGAGCGTGCCGGCGTGATGGAGGAGGATTTCGCCGGCGATTTTCTCCTGGGCGGGGGCGCGGGGCTTGATGATCAAGCTGAGACAACGCGCCAGCCCCTGGCTCGGCGTCATCTTCGCGCTCACGCCCGCCTCCGCCGCGCTCGATGTGAGCTGAAAAATGGTCGCCTTCGCCTCTTCGTTCTCGAGCAGAGCGACCGGCTGCCGGTGCAACTGCGGCTCATGTCGCAAGGCCGCCTGTAATTCGAAATCGGGCAGATAAAGCGCGGCAAACATCAGCCTGCCTGCGCGAGTTTCGGCTCGCTTCTCCATTTGTTAGGCTGGGCGCGTTGCAGGTGAATTTTCAGTGCGGCCTGCAAATCGGCCGCCTCCCAATCGAGCTGCGGGAGCGTCCAGCGATTCTCCAGGCTCAGCTTCCACTGCGCGCTGCTGATCATGCTCCGCGGGGTGAAAACCAAAAATGCCGTCGGCGCCGGCTCGACCAGGCGCTGCAGGCGATACCAATTGCTCGCCGGGATCTTCTGCAATTCCGTCATCGGATTGAGTACCAGATCAAGAATGAGGAGCGGAAAATTGCCGTCGCGCAGGAGCAAATCCGCCGCCTGCATCGCTTCAGGAGCCGTGCGGCAACGCACCCACAGCAGATGGCGCAAGGCACTCTCGCCGATGGAGGAAGGATCGAAGGAATCGCGCCCGTCGATGAGCGCGAGAAAGGATCGATCGTGGCCGGCGCGCTGGAGAAGGGCAGCGATGATCGAGGCGCTGCCGGCATTTGGCGGGGCGCTGGTCAATTCGGTGATCGCGCCTTTCGTCAGGCCACCGTCCAGCTCTTGATCGAAAATCCCCAGCCCGGTGACGAGCCGATCGCCCGGCGGCAGCTGATCCTGCGGAAAACGCTCCGCGAGGAGTTTGCGCAGATCAATAATACTGCTCGCGGCCATGCCCGGATCATGGCACAAGAGCAATATATGTTCAAAGGAACATTTATTGAATGACGCGAACCTCGCCCTCTTACTTTACGGGCGACTGCTTCCGCACCAGCGACGTCATCACCCCCTGGATCCGTAATTCCCGGGCCGGGATCAGATCTGGGAACTTTGGGTTCTCCGCTTTGAGATACGGTCGCCCCCGTTCCGTGAGGTAACGTTTTAGCGTCGTCTCGCCATCGATCAGCGCCGCCACGATATCGCCGTCTTTCGCGCTCTGCCGGTCTTCTAAAATCACGATGTCGCCATCGAGAATGTGCGCCCCGATCATGGAATCCCCCCGCACCCGCAGGGCAAACGTGCGCGCGCTGCGCGAGGCATTGACCGATTCGAGGTCGAGCGCGACATGCCCCTCGATGTTCTGTTCCGCCAGTGTTGCCATGCCGGCCGGAATCTCCCCGTAGATCGGAATATCGACGACCCGGCTTTGCGGGGCGGCTGTGACCAGGGCGCGTGCCTTGCGCGCGTGGCGTTGCAGGAAACCTTTCCGCTCCAGCGCGGCGATGTATTGCATGACCGAGGTCTGACTCGCGAACCCGAAGTGTTCCTGGATCTCGCGCGTGCTCGGAGTGAGCCCTTTGGTTCGTTGTTCGGCCTGTATGAATTGCAGGACGTTCTTCTGCCCGGGAGTGAGCATGTGAACATATTGCCCGACAAATTTCGCCGCGCAACTCGAAAATCTCTCTTTTTGTTAGGCGACGTTCAACCCATGTCGCTTCTCCCTCACCTGTTCGCGCAGACGCGTGAGGTAGGAAATCGAATCGTAAAGCTCGATCAGTTTTTCCAAGTCGTTAGGACCAACCGAACCAAACTCGCGCACGCGTTCCAGCTCGGTTTCGTAGATGGCGTCCAGTTGCCGTTCGAGTTCTGCCAGCTTTCCCTCCAGCTTCGCTCGTTCTCCGCTCAGGAGAGCACGGGAAAGGGCGCTGCTCGCTTCCGCGCTTTTCAAAAGCAAGCGGTCGACTTCACGCAAGACCGTCCCGGTATTCCAAAACAACTCCGCCACCGCCGGCGGAACCGGTCGGCCCGCGGTCAACTGCGCGCCCTCGAGGGTGAGAAGATGCTGCAGGCGCAGCTTTGGATCGCTCAGGACGCGAAACGCCTCGTTCAAGTCCGCATCGGCCGCGGCCGTGCGCGTGCGGGCGAAATATTTTTCCTTCAGCGGCTCGGGATCGAGCCAGGGCCGTCGCGCCTCACCGAGGAGGGCGAAGTAATCGATCATGCCGAGAAACTCTCGCCGCAGGAGCAGTGCGCGACCGCATTCGGGTTCGTCACTTTGAAGCCGCCCTTTTGCAGGTCGTCGCTGTAATCCAAAACCGAGCCGCTCACGAACAGCGCGCTCTTCGGGTCGACCACCACGCGCACATTTTGCGACTCGACCATGATGTCGCGGTTGGCCGGACCATCGACCAAATCCATCTTGTATTGCAGCCCGGAACAGCCGCCGCCGATGACCGCGACCCGCAGCGCGCCATTCGCCCGGCCCTGTTTTTGCAGGAGCGAGGTCAGCTTGCGCGATGCGTCTTCCGTCACTTTAACGAGACGCTCGTTGCCGATCTTATACTTGATTTCGCCGTTAGGCGCGGGAGCTGCGGACACGAGGGAATTTACGCCGCTTCGAGGCAGGTTGCCAGATGGGCTCGGGCGATTTCCTCGACCGCCTGCAAAGTGGAAACGTGCTGAAACTTCTCCCGTAGCTGTTTGCTCGCGGGCAGGCCCTTCGAATAAGCCATCAACCGCCCTCGCATGGAGCGCATCGCGATGTCTTCGTTGCCGCATTCTTCCACCGCCAGTTCGCAATGCCGCTGGATCAGCGCCCATTTCTCCGCCGGCTCCGGCGGCGGAAGGAGCTGGCCGGTCGCGAGGTAATGTTTTGTCTGCGAGAAAATCCAGGGCGAACTCATGGCGGCACGCCCCATCATGGCGCCGGCGATGCCGGATTGGTCGCGGCGTTTCGCGACGTCGGCGGCGGTAAAAAGATCGCCGTTGCCGATCACCGGAATCGAAACCGCCGCCGCCACCTGCGCGATCACGTCCCAATCGGCTGCGCCCGAATATCCCTGCGCCCGGGTCCGGCCGTGAACGGCGAGAGCGGCAATGCCTAACGACTCCAAAAGTTTCGCCACCGTCGTGGCGTTGATCGTTTGCTCGTCCCAACCGATGCGAATCTTGGCCGTGACCGGCAGCGGCGCGACGGCCTTGACGACCGCGGCGGCGACTTTGCCTAACGTCGGGCAATCCTTGAGCAAAGCGGAGCCGCCGTTTTTCGAAACCACTTTGTTGACCGGGCAACCGAAGTTCAGGTCGATGAAATCGGGCTGCACCCACTCGACCACCTGGCGCGCCGCTTCCGCCATGTGCTCGGCGCTGCCGCCGAAAAGCTGGACGCCGACCGGACGCTCGATCGCGTCGAAGTCGAGATAGCCGCGGGTGCGATGATTGCGCCGGAAAACGCCCTCCGAGGAAACAAATTCGGTCACGAGCACATCGGCGCCGCGCTCTTTGCAGAGTTGGCGAAAAATCTTATCCGACACGCCCGCCATCGGGGCGAGGTAGAGCGGAAATTTTCCGTTGGCAAACCAGGGCAGCATACTCGTTAGGCCATGGCTCCGCTGCCCTGCAAAAGCTGCGCCACCTCGGCCTGCACTCCACCCAGCTCGTCGAGTCGCAATTGCGGGTCGGGGACAACGAAGACGTCGCCGGTCTTGGCGTGCTCGTAAATCAGGACGCGGCCCTTCTCCGTGCTCTCAGTCTGGATCTGTTTGAGGATTTTTTTTCGTTCCAGCATCGCGGCCAGGACATAGCAGGCATTGGCATTCGTCCGGTCAGCCGCGGCCACGAGACGGCGGAAGAGCTCTTCCGCGTTTTCCTTCGGTAATGGATCGGGCGGCGCCGCCGGCGGCGGCTCAAAGCGCGCCCGCCAGAAAGAAAAGGGCTGCAGATTTTCGTTCCGCTGCTGCCAGGCGTCCTCGCTCAGATCCTGCCGGCGAAACCCCTCGCCATCCCGGAAAAGCAGGGTGTAAAAATTTTCTCCCGGCTCGAAAGCCTTGCCCGTCGCCGCGCAGGCTTCCGCCCGGTGCTGGATCGACCATTCATCTGCCAAAGGATTCATGACGCCCGCAAGTTACGCCAGAGCGCGGCGGGATTAAAGCGGGGCGCTTCGCGGTTGGTCGCCCGAAGACGGAGCAGGTAGAGACCGATGAGAAGAAAGATCAGATTTGGCGCCCAAGCCGCGGTGACAGGCGAGACCCGGGCCCCCTCCCCGAGCGCGAGGAAAAGATGAGTCATGAAATTCATCGCAAAGACGAGGCCGATGGCCAGCGCCACACTGGCGATAATGCCGCGGCGCGAAAAACTGATCCCGAGCGGCGCCGCCATGAGCGCCACGACGAAACAAGTCCAGGGTAAAGCCCAGCGGTATTGCAGCTGAGTCCGGAATGGGGCGAGCAGCGTCTCGGGGAAATCGGAGTTGTAGCGCAGATATTCCTGCAACTCGGAAATACCGAGAAAATCCGGGCGGATGTTGGCGCTGTCGAGGCGGTAGGGCGTTTCACTCCAGCCCGAGATCGTTTCGCTCCCGACCAGCTTTTCCTTCGTGATGTTGCCCGCGGCATCGTAGTCCACCACTTTCACTCTCTCCAGCCGCCAGTCTTTCGTGGCCGGCTCGTAGAAGGCGTCCGTCGCGATGTAATTGCGGATGATATTTTCGTCGGCATTCTGCTGCACCACCTGCACGCCGCTGAATTGATTCGAGCCCGGCCGGAAACGCGCGATATACCAGGTGCGGTTGTCGGTCCGATTGCGAAAGACCTGGCCGCTGATCACCACCTCGCGCGGGCCGTTCTTGCTCAGGACTCGTTCGAGAAATTTCTTCCGCGCCAGCTCGGCGTGGGCGGCGAGGGAATGGTTGAGCGCGAACGCCGCGGCCGTGGTGAACAAACCCATCACGAGCAAAGGCAGGAGCAGGCGCGGGACGCTGACGCCCGAGGTCAGCATCGAGACGATCTCGTTCGCGCGCGACATCCGGCCGAGGGAAAAAAGGAGAGCCAGGACGAGAGAAACGGGCAGGAGAATGACAAGCACTTGCGGGATTTGAGTCCAGTAATATTGCGCCACCAGGCCTAACGGCGCCCGCTCGTCGAAGATGGTCGCGCTGTTGTCGCTGATATCGAAGATGAGCCAGATGGCGAGGAACCCGAGGACGCAATAGATGAAGGGCTGGAGGAAATTTCGGAGGATATAGCGGTCGAGAAGTCTCATTGGGAGAAGAAAATCCGAATCTCGAATATCGAAATCCGAAACAAATTCGAATCAGCGGATATAAAATTCAAAAGCAGCAGCCGCGCCCAGGGAGGTTTCGGACATTCGGATTTTGAGTTTCGTGCTCGTTTCGGATTTCGACATTCGGATTTCGGATTTCCGCGAAGCGAAGCGGAATTTTCCGCGTAGCTTCGCGGTGTGATAGCGCTCAAAGATTCCCTCAGTAGCGACTTTGTCGAGCGTGTGCGGTCGATTTTTGCCGAGGGCGGGCTCCTGGCCAAGGCGCGCAATTTCGAGTACCGCCCGCAGCAGCAGGAGATGGCCGCGGCCGTCGCCCGCACCCTCGAAGAGGAGAAACACCTCGTCGTCGAAGCCGGTACCGGGGTCGGCAAATCGCTGGCCTACCTCGTCCCCGCGACCCTTTTCGCGCTCGAGAAAAAGAAAAAGGCGATCATCTCCACCCACACGATCAACCTCCAGGAGCAGCTCATTTACAAAGACATCCCGATCGTCAAAAAAATTCTGCCGGTCGAGTTTGAGGCTGCGCTGATGAAGGGACGGCAGAACTATCTCTGCCCGCGCCGGCTGGACCGCGCGATTCAGAGCGCGAACGAACTTTTCAACACGACCGAGCAGGCGGACCTGGCGCGGCTGGCCGACTGGGCGCGAACTACGACCGACGGGACGTTGAGCGATCTGCCGGTCGAGCCGGACCCGAAAGTCTGGGTCCAGGTCTGCAGCGAAGCCCACCTCTGTACTGCAAAAACCTGCGGGCAAAATCCGCGCTGTTTTTTCCAACAGGCGCGCAAACGCCTGCTCTCCGCCGACGTCGTCGTGATCAATCACACCCTGCTTTTCATGCTGCTGGGCAGCCCGGAGGAGCAGGAGGACCGCGACGAAGGCTACCTTTTCCCTAACGACTTCATCATTTTCGACGAAGCGCACACCATCGAGCAGGTCGCCTCGCGCCAGATTGGGATCGGGATTTCGCAGTATGGCCTGCGCGCTACCATCCAGCGCCTTTACAACGCCCGCTCGAAGAAGGGGCTCTTTACCGTCACGCGCGACGCCGCGGGCGTAACGCTGGCGGCTTCGTTGGTGGAAGAGGCCGACCGGTTTTTTGATGCGATCGATGAGCGGGCCAACTTCAAGAAAGGCCGCGAATGCCGGGTGCGGGAAGCGGATTTTGTCGACGACCAAATCACCGGGCGCCTCGCGGCCCTGCAGGCGCGGATCATCGAGGTGGTGCGCAAAACCGAGGATGAATTCCTCAAGGCCGAGCTGACCGAACTCGGGCGGCGCATCGCCGATGCGCGCGAAGGCATCTCCATCTTCCTCCAGCAAAGCGCGGAGGAATACGTTTACTGGATCGAGCGCACCGGGAAAGCCGCGCAAAATATCACGCTCAATGCCGCCCCGGTCGATATCGCGCCGGTCCTGCGACGGATGCTTTTCCGCGACGAATGCACCAGCGTCATGACAAGCGCGACGCTCGCGGTCGGCCGGCCCGACCTGCTTTATTTCCGCCGCCGGATCGGCGCGGACGAGGCCGAGCCGTTGCAACTCGGGAGTCCGTTCGATTTCCAGAAGCAGATGAAGCTTTTCGTCGTGCGCAAGATGCCCGACCCGCGCGACGACAGCTACGCCGCCGCGCTCGCGGAGTGGGTGGCGCGATTTGTCGAGGATACCGACGGGCGCGCCTTTGTTCTTTTTACCAGCTACCGCTCGATGCAGCTTTTGGCCGAGGAAATGGAGCCGTTTTTCGTTAGGCAAAAAATGAATCTGCTCGTCCAGGGCAAAGGCGCGCCGCGCAGCCAGCTGCTCGAGCAGTTCAAGAATACGCCGCGCAGCGTCCTCTTCGGGACCGATAGTTTCTGGATGGGCGTGGATGTACCGGGAGATGCGCTGTCCAATGTCATCATTACCCGCCTGCCGTTCGCGGTGCCCGACCATCCGCTGACCGAGGCCAAGCTCGAGCTCATCCAGGCCCGGGGCGGCGATGCCTTCACCGAATACTCGCTCCCGGAAGCCATCCTGAAATTCCGCCAGGGCGTCGGGCGTTTGATCCGCACAAAGAGCGACAGCGGCATCGTCGTCGTGCTCGATAACCGGATCGTGACCAAAACCTACGGCCGCGCCTTTCTCAAAGCGTTGCCGGAATGTCCGGTAAAAATTTTGTGAGCGCGCTCGGTAGGGCGAGACTCCGTCGAGCCGGGTAATGCGCGCGGCTTCGAACAGGCATTCTTCGCTCCGGCTCGACAGAGTCTCGCCCTACCGTTGCGCCAATTTTGCGGAGGAGATTTTTTTTCGGAGTTCTGTTATTTTCCCGCCGTGCCGCGCTACGCCTTTCGCATCTTGCTCGTCGTCGTCGCCGCCTTCCTTGCTGGACTGGCCATCGGTCGCTATACCCTGCCCCAGCCGGTCGACCTCTCCGCTGCCGTTGCCGATGAAGTCCGTTCGTTAGGCGACGACTCCGGCCCGGTGCGGTTGGTGACCAGGGCCGGGGCGACGCCTCTACGCAAGAGTTCGCGCGAAGGCGAGACCGTTCCGGCGTCGCTCGAATCCGTCCTCGCCGGGTTGAAGAACGCGATGGCTCGACCCTCCGATCGCCGCAGCTATCTCGAGGCGAGCAAATTGATCGATGCCCTCGATTCGAAAGAGGTCCGGCCGGTCATCGACGCTTTCCAAGCCCTCCCCAACCAGCGCGAAAAATCCATCTATCTCGGCCTCCTGGTGAGCCGCTGGGCGGAATCCGAGCCACAGGCCGCGCTCGCATTCGCCCAAACCAACGGCACTCCCTCCGACCGTCGCCTCATGGTCGCGGCCGCGGTCCGTGCCTGGGCAGAAAAAGACGCGACCGCCGCCAACGCCTGGGTCCTGCAAATGCCGCCCGGCCAGGACCGCGATCGCGCCTTGCAATCGGTCGTCTCTTCCCTCGCCGACACCAATCCGGAGGCCGCGCTCGCCATGTTACAGGGGCTGCCCGCGTCTGGACAGAGCCGGCAGAATTTCTACTGGCCGATCTTTTCCCGCTGGGCGAGTACCGACCCGGTCACCGCCTCGCAGCGGGCCGCGCAACTGCCGCCGGGCTCCGGCCACGACAACGCCATCCAGGTCGTCGCCTCGACTTGGGCGGGGCAGGATGCGCAAGCTGCTTTCGCCTGGGCCAGCAGCCTGCCTCAAAGTCAGAGTCGCGACAACGCCCTCCAGACCGTCCTTTCCTCCTGGGCAAATAAAGATCCCCAGGAAGCCTCGACCATGATCGCGGGGTTGCCGCCCGGTCCCAACCGCGATCGCGCCACCGGCAATATCGCGCGGCAATGGGCGCAAAATGATCCCAACGCCGCGCTCGCCTGGACCCAGACGCTGCCGGCGAGCGAAGGGAAAAATCGCGCCCTGCAAAACGTCCTTTCAAGCTGGGCCCAGAGCGATCCCAACGCCGCCGCGGATTACGTGGCTGCGTTGCCGTCCGGAAAAGTGCAGGACGACGCGGTGAAATCGATCGCGCGCCAGCTCGCCACCGCCGATATCCAAACTGCTCTGGATTGGGCGCAGAAGCTCCCCGACGGCGCGACGCGGCAGAACGCCCTGAGCCCGATCGTAACCCAATGGAGCGAATCCGATCCGGCGAGCGCGGCCGAGTTTGCCCTGCGCAGCACGCGCGCCGAGACGCGGCAAAGTCTGCTCGAAAGCATTTCTCGACAGTGGGCCCAGAACGATCCCCAGGCCGCGCTCAGCTGGGCGCAAAGTTTATCCGACCCAGCCGCGCGCAATGCTACTCTGCCCAACATCATTTCCGCGGTCGCGGAAAGCGATCCGCCGCGGGCGGCGCAGATGTTGACCCGCCTCTCGGGCGAGACGCAGACGAGCGCGGCCACCGCCGTTATTTCGCAGTGGGCGGCGAGCGATCCGCAAGCAGCGGGCACCTGGGCCACCTCCTTCCCCGAGGGCAAAACGCGCGGGCAGATTTTCGAAAACCTGGTCAGTCGCTGGGCCGGGAATGATCCCGAGGCGGCGGCGACCTGGCTGGGGAATTTGCGCGACGGCCCCTCGCGCGACCAGGCGGTGAGCGCTTTTACGAATCGGATCCGTTCCTCCGATCCCTCGGCCGCGGTGCAATGGGCGGCCACAATCGGCGACGATAGCCTGCGCAACAGTCAGATCGAATCGACCGCCCGGGTCTGGCTGAGAAGCGATCCGCGGAACGCTTCCGCCTGGATCTCGAATTCGTCGCTGCCCGACGAGGCCAAGACGCGGCTGTTGAACCCGGGCGGGTAGCCTGGGGAAAAATTCGAAATCCGATCCGCCTTAGGCGGATCGAAATTCGAGGGGAGCACGAATGTTCAAAATCAGAATGTCCGAAACCTCCTCGGGCCAGGCTGCTGGTTTTGAATTTTGATATTTGGCCGTTCGAATTCCCTTCGGATTTCGATATTCGACATTCGATAATTCGGATTTCAACAAATGTTCTATTGAACATATTGCCTTCTCCCTTATTTTCCCCCTGTGCCGAGCAAGCAAACCACCGCGGAACGCGCCCGAGAGCTCGCTCACATTTTCGCCATCCTGCACAAATGGGGCGTCCACACCCTCGGCGATCTCGCCGCCCTTCAACCCGAGCCTCTCCGCGCCCGGCTCGGCCCGACCGCGGTCCGGCTCTGGGAAGAGGCCACCGGCCGGGCGACCCGGCTTCTCCGGCTCGTTAGGCCAGCGGAAGTTTTTCGTGAAGAGGTCGAATTCGAGCACGAGATCGAAACCGCAGAGCCGCTCCTGTTTGTCCTGCGGCGTTTTCTCGAGCAACTGACGTGGCGTCTGGGCGCGCTCTACCTCGTGACGCAGGAGCTCACTTTCCGGCTCAGCTTTGCCGACAAGTCGCACTACGAACACCGCTTTCATATTCCCGACCCGACCAACTCGGTCGAGGTCCTGTTCCGTCTCCTCCAGGCCCATCTCGAAACTTTCCGGGCCGAGCACCCGATCGTGGCGGTGTCCCTGGAGGCAGCGGTGGCGCAGCCAGGGCGGCAACAGTTCCAGCTTTTCGAGACGCCGTTGCGCGACCCGGGCCGGCTGCACGAAACGCTCACCCGGCTCACGGGACTGTTTGGCCAGGAGCGCGTCGGGCGGCCGGTCCTGGAGGATTCCTATCGGCCCGATGCTTTTCATCTCGAGGCTTTTTCCTGGGAACTGCCGACCCAACCTAACGAACCGGAAAAAATGATCGGCCCGGCCTTGCGCCGTCTGCGCGCGGGACCGGCCCGCGCCCCGGCGGCGGCGGTGAGCGCGCGGCAGGGACCGTATCGCGCCTCCGGCGACTGGTGGGACGCAAAAAAATGGGAGCGGACAGAGTGGGATTTGCAGTTCGGCAACGGCGCTCTCTGTCGTGTGCAAGAGCGGGCGAACGGCGGCTGGGAAGTCGAGGCCATCTATGACTAACCGCCGAAGCCGCGCCAAGGGCGGCTACGTCGAGTTGCGCGCCTGCAGCGCCTTCAGTTTTCTCCGCGGCGCTTCTTTTCCCGAGCAACTGGCCGAACGCGCCGCCGAGCTCGGGTTGCCCGCCGTCGCCCTGCTCGATCGCAATGGGGTCTATGGCGCGCAGCGTTTTTCCGTCGCCGCTCGCGAACAGGGAGTGCGGGCGATCATCGGCGCCGATCTCACGATGGAAGACGGCACTCTTCTCCCCGTGCTGGTGGAAAACCGGACCGGCTACGCCAATCTTTGCTCCCTCCTTACCCAGGCGCATCTGCGGAGCGAAAAAGGCAGCTGCCTCATCCGTGACGCGGAGCTGGAGGAATTTTCCGGGGGATTGATCGCGCTCTTTTCCGAAGGGATGAGCGCACCCGCTCCGGGTAGCGCACGCGTCTCGCGTGCTGGTGACGGCGTCTCGCCGTCGCGAACTTTTCTGAAATCGGGGCGCAAAAAAAGTTCGTCGCGGTGGGACACCGCGACCAGCACGCGAGACGCGTGCGCTACCCAGGCCGGAGACCGCGTGCGACAGTTGCTCGAGATCTTTGGCCGGGAACGGATCTACGTTGAGCTCCAGCGCCATCTCGTGCGGGGCGAAGAACGCCGCAATCGCCGCCTGATCAATCTCGCCGCGCAGCATCGCCTTCCCTTGCTCGCAACCAACGGCGTGCAGCATGCCACCGCGCTCGGTCGCGAGGTGCTCGATGTCTTTACTTGCATCCGCGAACACAGCCATCTCGACGCCGCCGGCACGCGCCTAACGAGGAACGCAGAACGCCATTTGAAAAGCGCGGCGGAAATGAAAGCCCTCTTTCGCGATCAACCCGAGGCAGTCGCCAACACCGTGCGACTGGCCGAGCGGCTCGAGTTTTCGCTCGAGAACATCGGTTACCACTTTCCCGATTACTCGGTCCCGGAAGGGCATTCGATGGACACTTTCCTGCGCACGCTCGTGCTCTTCGGCGCGCAGCAACGCTACGAATCGATCTCGACCAAAGTAAAACGCCAGCTCGAGTTCGAGCTCAACCTCATCATCAAACTCGGGTTCTCCGGTTATTTTTTGATCGTCTGGGACATCGTCAATTTCTGCCGCGAAAACAACATTATGGTGCAGGGCCGCGGGAGCGCGGCGAACAGCGCGGTTTGTTTTTGTCTCGGGATCACCCCGGTCGATCCGGTGAGCAACAACCTCGTTTTCGAGCGCTTCCTGAACGAGAGCCGCAAAGGCTGGCCCGACATCGATCTCGATCTCCCGAGCGGCGACCGGCGGGAAAGCGTCATCCAGGAAATCTATCGGCGTTACGGGAAACACGGCGCGGCCATGACCGCGAATGTGATCACCTATCGCGGGCGGAGCGCGGCGCGCGAAATCGGCAAGGCGCTCAATTTCGCGCCCAGCATTCTCGACCGTTTCTCACACCTCTTTGCGAATGGCGATTTCCCGCACACCCTCGATCTCGAGGCGCAGATCGAGCAATCGGGACTGCCCCGGGCGCATCCGCGCATGCCCGCGTTCGTCAGGCTGTACCAGGCGATCTACGGTCTGCCGCGCCATCTCGGGCAGCACTCCGGCGGAATGATCATCTGCCAGGACAAGCTCAGCTCCTTCGTCCCGCTGGAGAACGCCTCCATGCCCGGCCGGGTGGTGGCGCAATGGGACAAGGACGATTGCGAGGATCTCGGAATCGTGAAAGTCGACTTGCTGGGCCTGGGCATGATGTCGGTCATGCAGGACACCTTCGAGCTCTGCCGGGAACGCGGACGACCGCTCGACCTCGCGCACATTCCGAAGGACGATGCCGCCACTTACGAGATGATGCAGAAAGCGGACACGATCGGCGTTTTCCAGATCGAGAGCCGGGCCCAGATGGCGACCTTGCCGCGGATGAAACCGAAATGTTTCTACGATGTCGTGATCGAGGTCGCGATCATTCGCCCGGGGCCGATCCAGGGCGACATGGTTCATCCTTACCTGAATCGGCGCGCCGGCAAGGAGCCAGTGACTTATTTCGACGAACGGCTGCGGCCGATTCTCGAGCGCACGTTAGGCGTGCCGCTTTTCCAGGAGCAGATGCTCAAGATCGCGATGATCATGGCCGATTTTTCCGGCGCGGAAGCGGAGGAACTGCGGCGCGCGCTCAGCTTCCATCGCTCGGTCGAGCGGATGGAAAAAGTGAGCGTAAAACTGCGCGAAGGGATGGAGAAAAAAGGCGTCGCGCCCGAGATCATCGTCAAGATCATCCAATCGATCAGTTCCTTTGCGCTCTACGGATTTCCGGAATCGCACGCGATCAGTTTCGCGATTCTGGCCTACGGGAGCGCCTATCTGAAAGTGCATCGCGCGGCCGAGTTCTACGCCAGTCTGCTCAATAACCAGCCGATGGGGTTCTATGCCCCGGCCACGATCGTGAAGGACGCGCACCGGCATGGCATCCGGATGCGGCCGGTCTGCGTCGCGGAATCGGATTGGCGATGCGCGGTCGAGTCGGAGGAGGTGGTGCGGCTGGGATTCTGCGTAGTAAATGGACTGCGGCAGGAGCATGCCGAGGAAATCGTCAGGCAACGCGTGCTGCGGCCGTTTAGATCGCTCGAGGATTTAAAGCAGCGGGTTCGCCTAACGAAAGAGGAATTGCGCACGCTGGCGGAACTCGGGGCGTTCAACTCCCTGGCGGAACATCGCCGCGAAGCGTTGTGGAAAGTGGAGGAACCGATGCCCGAGGCGCTTTTCGCAGCCGGGATCCACGATTCCCGCGACAGTCCGCTCGCTCCGATGACGCTGCCGGAAAGGGTGCAGGCGGATTACGCGGCGATGAACCTGACGACCGGACCGCACCCGATGAAGTTATTGCGGGAGCAATTGCCTAACGTCTGGCGGGCGAGCGACCTGGTCGAGGCGCGCCACGGCGCGACGGTCGAGATCGCGGGCAACGTGATTTGCCGGCAGCGCCCGGGGACGGCGAAGGGATTTGTCTTCATCAGCCTGGAAGATGAAACCGGGGTGGCGAATGCGATCGTGACGCCGGATTTGTTTGAGCGGCTCCGGCTCGTGATCACGGAAGAGCCGTTTCTGCTCATCGCGGGCGAAGTGCAGAACACGGACAACGTCGTCTTGGTGAAAGCGCGGAAGATTCAACCGCTCCCACACGCCCAACTCGCCGGGAGCGAGTCCCACGATTTTCATTAGGCGTGTTGGGCCGGCGCCATCTAGAAAACGTTGTCATCCCGAGCCGCCGCAGGACGGCGAGGGACCTCACAAGCGGCGAAAAAGTTCCACTGACAGATCGATCCAGTGCGGATTGAGCGTTTCCACGAGCGCGTTTTTCTTACTCCGACGCCAGCCTTTGATTTCTTTCTCGCGCGTGATGGCATCGTCGATTTGGCTGTAGGTTTCGTGATAGACGAGGTGCGTCACTCGGTAGGTTTTAGTGAAGCCTTTGCTTTCGCCGTGTTGATGTTCCCAAACGCGGCGCTCAAGATCGTTTGTGACCCCAGTGTAGAGGACGACTCGGCTGACGTTCGTCATCATATAGACGTAGTAAGCTTTCACGACGCTTGGGAGGTCCCTCGCCGTCCTGCGGCGGCTCGGGATGACAATTTGTACCTTTAATGGCAGCCGCAGCCGGAGCCGCAACCGCCGCCGCCGACGGTGCCGACTGACGGCCCAACCGAGCCGCCGGGGACGTGCACGCCGTAGCCGCCGGAGATGACTCGCCTAACGGCCTCGCCCGTTTTCGGATCAACCCGGAGCGGCTCGTCTTTCATGCTCTGTTTCACCTCGAAGCGGCGGATCGGCTTTGTCTTGTCGGTGGTTTCGTAGACGTAGGTTGGCATAACGAATTACTCTCCGGTTTTGCCCGCCGGTTTCGGCTCGGCCGGTTTCTCGGTGGATTCCTTTTCCGGCTCCATCCACTCGGTATGGAAAACGCCCGGCTTGTCGACCCGTTCGTAGGTGTGCGCGCCGAAGAAATCGCGCTGCGCCTGGAGCAAATTCGAAGGCAGCCGCGCCTGCCGGTAGCTGTCGAAATAAGCAAGCGAGGCACTGAAAGCGGGCACAGCCACGCCTTGCCCGATCGCCGTCGCCACCGCCACTCGCCAGTTGTGCTGAGTTTTCTGGATGATCTCGGTGAAATAGGAGTCGAGGAGCAGATTGTGCAACGCCGGATTACGCCCGTAGGCCTCGACGATCCGGTTGAGAAATTTTGCCCGGATGATGCAGCCACCCCGCCAGATAGTCGCGATGTCGCCGAAGTTCAGCTTCCAGCCGAACTCCTTGCTCGCCGCGCCTAACAATTCCATTCCCTGCGCGTAGGAAACGATCTTGGAGGCGTAAAGCGCGTCCCGCACGGCGCTGATCAGTTCGTCGCGCTGCCCGCTGAATTTTTCCACCTTCGGCTGCGGCAAGATCTTCGCGGCATTGACCCGCTCCTCTTTGCGCGAGGAAATGACGCGCGCTTCGACCGCGGCATTGATGGTCGAGATCACGACCGACTGGCGGATGGCGGATTGCAGGGTCCAGATGCCGGTCCCTTTCTGGCCGGCCTTGTCGAGGATGACATCGACCAGCGCCTGGCCCGTGTCTGGATCTTTTTTGCGAAAGATCTGGGCGGTGATGTCGATCAGATAGCTGTCGAGATCGCCGCGATTCCATTCCGCGAAAATGTCGGCTAATTCGTCGGTCGTTAGGCCAAGCACGCCGCTGAGAATGGCGTAGGCCTCGCAGATCAACTGCATGTCGCCGTACTCGATCCCGTTGTGCACCATCTTGACGTAGTGCCCGGCGCCATCCGTTCCCATGTAGCGGCAGCAGGGTTCGCCGTCGACGACGGCGGCGATCCTGGTGAAGATCGGCGCAATAATCTCCCACGAAGCGCGCGGCCCGCCCGGCATGAGAGAGGGGCCCTTGAGCGCGCCTTCTTCGCCACCAGAAACGCCGCAGCCGACGAAGTGAATGCCCTGCGCCTCCAGTTCCTTGCAACGACGCTGGGTGTCGGTGAAAAGCGAGTTGCCGCCGTCGATGATGACGTCGCCTTTCTCGAGGAGCGGGACGAGCTGGCCGATGACGGCGTCGACCGGCGCGCCCGCCTTAACCATGATCATGGCCTTGCGCGGACGTTGCAGGGCGCCGACGAATTCCTCCATCGTCGTGGTCGGCTGGATGTTTTTTCCCTTGGCGCGATTGGCGGCGAACTTCTCGGTCACCGCAGTGGTTCGATTGTAAACCGCGACCTGGAATCCTTTCGACTCCATGTTGAGAACGAGGTTTTCGCCCATGACGGCGAGGCCGATCAGCCCAATATCACATTGATTCGGTTTCATTTTCGGTTTCTCCTAAATCCGACCTGACGACCGTGGGTGCAGGCGCGCTTCAGCAGATGGCAACTTGGCATTCGCAAATCCTTATCACAACCAGCCCGCTGCGAGAACGGCCGAATCGTTGGAACGGCCAGGCCGGCGCGTCGGTCGATTTTTGGGGGGTAGTCCGCGCGCTGGAGGATGGGCGCGAGATTTCCGGGATCGAGTACGAAGCGCATGAGACGATGGCGCAGCACCAGCTGGCCACGATCGCGGAAGAAGCGCGGGAAAAATTCGTCCTCGAGGAGGTGATCCTGGAACATCGCATCGGACGAGTCGAGGCGGGCGAAGCCTCGCTCTTCCTGCGGGTGGCGAGCGCGCATCGCGGTGCGGCCTTCGAAGCCAGCGCCTGGATCGTGGCCGAACTGAAGAAAAAGGTCCCGATCTGGAAGAAACCGCTTTTCGTTAGGGAAGAAAGCCCGGCGCCGGCCTCATGAACTGGGCCAATCGTCTCACCCTCGGCCGGCTGGTGCTGACCGTGCTCTTCGTTCTCGCGCTCAGCTCCCTCTGGCCTTACGGCCGCACGATCGCGCTTGTCCTATTCGTCCTCGCCGGGATCAGCGATTATTTCGACGGCGAGATCGCGCGCCGTTACGGGATCGTGACCAATTTCGGCAAGCTGATGGATCCGCTGGTCGACAAGGTGATGATGTCGGCCGCGTTCATTTGCCTCGTCCCGCTGGAGGCAGTGCCGGCCTGGGTCGCGACAATCGTGGTGGCGCGCGATTTCCTCATTACAGGCCTGCGGCTGCTCGCTTCCTCCGAAGGCCAGATCCTCCCGGCAGAGAAACTCGGCAAGCACAAAACCTCCTGGCAAATCACCACGGTGGTCTTTTTTCTCGTTCTCCTTTCCGCACGCGAGCTGCGCCCGGGGATGGAAGAAAGCGGCTGGTGGCAGATCGCATGGCGCTACGGTGGCAACACCCTGCTCTGGATCACGATCGGCCTCACGATCTATTCCGGCCTCGGCTATCTCTGGCGCCATCGCGCCCTCGTCCGCGCCTAGAAAAAACTCTGCGGGACTTCGATTTTGTCCCCGGGCTGAAGTTTCGGATCGAGGCCGGGCTCTTTCCGAATTCGCCGCACGTCGAAGACCGTCGCCTCGCTCCCCCGCAGCAGGCGGACGCGTTTCTGGTCGGCGAAGTCATTGAAACCGCCGGCCGCGTTGATCGCGGTCAGGAGGGTCATGTCCTCGGTGTAAGGAACACGATTGGGCGCGCGGACGGCGCCGCCGACGTTCACAAAACGCGACTGCGGCTGCATCATGATCGTGATCGTCGGGTTGGTGAAAATGCGGGCGGCGCGGTAGCCGTTCTCGATCGCGCTTCCGACCTGCGATGGGGTTAGCCCCTCGGCCTTCACCTTGTTGATGTAGGGCATGTTGAGCATGCCGTTGGCGTCCACGGTGTAGACATTGTTGACCTGCGTTTGTTCGTCGGCCGGAACGCCGCTAATCCGAAGCTCGACCGGGTCGCCCGGGCGAAGAACAGAGTCGGCCAGAACCGCCGGGGCACAGAGCGCGAGAAGGAGAAAGGCGAGAAGCCGGGGGCGCATCCTAATATTCCTCCGGACTGGCCGAGCCGTTCCGCGCGGCCGCAGTCGCGCGCGATCCGCGGCGGGTGGATTTGCGCTCGGCGCCGCCATGGGTCGGGTAGTAGCCGTAGTAGCTGGTGTAGTAATAATAATTTTGGTCGTGTTTCAGGTCGACGTTATTCAGGACGACGCCGAGGACGCTGCCGCCGACGCCGATGATCGCCTGCTTCACCCGGGTCAGCATCGCGCGGGGAAAGCGGCGGTGTTGCACGACGATGATCGTCTGGTCGACTTCGCTCGCCAGAACGGAGGCATCGCTGACCCCGAGCATGGGAGGCGAATCAAACAGGATCATGTCGAAACGCGTCTTCAATTCCGCGATCAGATCCGACATCCGTTGCGAGTTAAGAATCCCGACGGCGTCGGAAGGCAGGACGCCGCTGGGGAGGAGCGAGAGGTTCTCGACCTTGGTCGGGTAAATGACATCATCGAGCGGGATCTCTGTCGTCAGATAATTCGTTAGGCCATTCTTGGCCTCGAGATCGAAAAGCGTGTGCTGGACCGGGCGGCGCAGATCCGCGTCCACCACGAGGGTGGAATAACCGCCCTGAGCGCAGATGAAGGCGAGATTGGCGAGGGTGGTCGATTTTCCCTCGCCCGGGCCGCCGCTGACGAGCGAGATGGTGTTGGCGTCGGGACTCTTGCGATTGAACTCAATGTTGGTGCGCAGGATTCGGTAGGCCTCGGCGTCGGGCGTATCGCCGCCTTCCCGGACGAGGAGCCCGATATTTTGCGGGATGATGGCGAGGACCGGGACACCGAGAAGAGTCTCAACGTCGTCCATCGTCTTCACGCTGGTGTCGAGGTATTCGATGAAAAAGGCGAGGCCGATACCGAGGACCAGTCCGACCAAAGCACCAAGCATCATGTTCAAGGCGACACGCGGGCGCGCGGCTGACGGAGCGGGCTCGGCGACCTGCTTCACGCTCACGGCCTGGCGCGGCATCGCCATTTCCATCGTCTGCGTCTGGGCGCGGAGCCGCACGCCGTCGCGCAGGCTTTTCTCCTTGATGTAGGCGTTCTTGGCCCGGACGTAATTGGCGCTGAGATTTTTCTGGGCGAGCTGGGCTTCGTTGATGCCGGTCAATCGCTTCTTGAGTTCGTCCCGCGTCGCCTCGGCGGAGTTCAAATTGCGCTTGAGCGCATCGCGCACGCTCGCGACCTGCTCCTCGAGCTGGCGGACGTAGACCGCCTTGGTCGCGCGGAGAGCCTTGACCTTGGGATGGTTTTCCCCGAGGCCGGAATTCAAGAGCTGCGCTTCGTTCGCGACCGCCTCCTGGTAGTTCGGCAGAATTTTCAGCACCGTCGGGTCCTGGATGTCGAGCGTCGGCATCATCCGCATCAGGTCATCGCCCTTGAGCGATTCGATCTGCTGCAGCTTGGCCGAGAGGGTAGCGACCTTGGTTTCGGCGTCGTTCACTTCGGCTTCCTGTTTGACGACGTTGGCGTTGGCGGCGGTGAGCGAGTCCTCCGTCCCCTCGGGATTGAGGTCGACGATCTGCTCTTCATCGCGGATCCGGGCGACTTCCCGGGCCGCCTCTTCCACTTTGCGCTCCTCTTTCGCCACCTCCTCGTTCATCGCCTCGACCGCGCGATTGAGAATCTCCCGCTCTTCCTGGACGCGTTTATCCTGGTAAACGGCGACAATTTTATTCGCAATATCGGCCGCGAGCTGTGGATCGGGATCGAAGACGCTGATCTGCAGAAGATCGGTGTTGCGCACTTCGTCGAGGTCGAGCTTGCCGCGGAGGATTTGGTAGGTCTGTTCGCGCGTCGGGCGATAGCCGCCGCGGGCCCACTTGTCCTGCAATTTCAGCTCGTCGATCACCGGGTAGAGGATGCCGGTGCGCTGGAGAATCTGGTAAACCGTCGGCGCCAGCTGCGGATCGCGGTACGGCATCATGCCTTCATTGCCAAAGATGCGCGGATTCTCGGCCATCGATTTGACCTCAATGAAAACGGAGGATTGATATTCGCGCGGCTGAAAATAAGTCACCACCGCGGTCGTAATGACGACGAGGAGAAAGGCGAGAAGGATCAGGCCCCAGCGGACACGGATGACCCGCCAGTAATCGAGAAAATGGAGACTGACGTCTTCGTTGTGTGCCATGAAATCCTAGTCCGGTCCCGGGGGCGGAATCTACCTGAACTCCCAGTTAGCGCAAAAGCCGTGCCGAAGCGGGGTCGGCAGGCTAAAAAGTTGCGTTCAAGCCCAAATAGTAGCGATTTCGCGCGTACTCACGCAGGGTGATGTCGGACAAAACTTCCGTGTGACTGTATCCGGCGAGAGCGGCAAAAACGGAATTAATCTCGTAACGAACGCCGAGCGAGAGATCGAGCGTGTCCTCGCTAAATGACGGAATGAAGAAGAAAGGCGTCTGGAAGCCGTCGTTCTCGTCGTGCTGATAATAAATCGAGAGGGTGGAAGAGATGCGCGGGGTAAAGGCGTAATTTCCCCGCAACCCGGTGCGAAACGAAGAACGCGAGGGCGAGCCCGGGACATCGGGTTCGTCGAGGCCGTAGCGATTGTTCCAGCTGACGGACGATTTCTCCGTCAGCGCATAATTCAGCGTCCCCTCGGCGTAAGGCGAGGTGCGATCGCCAAAATTATCAAACTCGCGGAACTGGACGCCGCCGCGGAGGGAGATATTAAAGCGCGGATTGAAGCTGTGATCGACACCGCCGAGGACGAAGTGAGTCATGGAATCCCGCGGCGCCGTCTCAAATTCGGTGATCTGGTAGCGGTATTCCCCGACCGCCGTGGTCGTGGGCAGGACGAGGAAGCGGAACTCGTTGCCGAAGGTGTGCTCGACCCGGTCCTCGAAGAAGCCGACCGAATTGTCCTCATAATTCAGCACCCCGAGGGTGTAGCTGGTCGCGGTGGAAAAACGCGGGGCCCATTGATACGAGGTGGAAAATTTGTCCGAGGAATAAAAATACTCGCCGCTCCGCCGATTGACGCCAAAGCCGGTATTGAAATCCGGCTCCGATTGGTAGGCGAGGTAAAGCGCGGCACCCAGGCCAAGCCGCGGCGTCGCCTGGTGGCTGACGGTCAGGCTGAGGCCGGTGTTGATGTCATAGCCGCGTCCGAAGGGACGATTGTAATAGTAACTCACACCGCCGAAAGCCTGGAACGCGACCTGCGTGCGCGCGTCGCCAAACTTGTAGTCCATCACCACGTGGCCGTTGGTGTAAAAAGACTCCACCGTATTGGTCGAGGTGGTATAGACATTGTCGTCATAACCTTCGCGCACAGAGATGGAGACGCGAAACGGTGATGGTGAAAAATTGCCGGTCCCAAGTCGGGGCGTCGGCACCTCGGCAGATTGTCCGGTCTCGGTCGACTGCGCGACCTCGGCTGCCGTCTCCGCGCCCGCGTCCAACTGCGCGTCAGGATTCTCCTGCGCCTGCACCTGGCCCGCGGCAAAAAGAAGCGCGCACGCGAAAAGAGGTGCGCCGAGAGGAGAAATGCATTTCCTCATGGAACACGCGGCGGGAGATAATTTACGTCGTCCACGTGGGACCATTGGGGCGGAGATTATGCACTCCGCATGGGTAGAGCAATCTAATTCTCAGGAAAAAAACTCGTGCTTGCCCGTTCAAGGCGCGGGCGGCGAATCCGACGGCAGCGGTGTGTTCTTATCCGGCAGGCTGTTTCTTGGCGAACGCCCGGCATGCGCGCGGCGCCACCACTCCAGATGCGCGGCGTAGGATTTTTGCGTCACCTGCGAACGCGGATCCCAGGCGAGCGCGCGGCCAAACATCCATTCCGCTTCCGGAAAACGCCCGAGCGCATCGTAAACCCGGCCGAGCGCGATGAGAAAAGTCTCGTCGTTAGGCGCGAGCGCCAGCGCGCGCTGAAACGGATCAAGCGCGGCTTCGTAAAACGAAACGCGTGCCAGCCGATTCGGCAACGCCTCGGCCCGCCGGACGCGGCTTTCGCCGAGATAAAAAAACGTCTCCGGATTCTGGTCGTCGAGCGCGACCGCCTGTTGCGCCCAGCGCATGGCCGAGAGATGGCGCTCATCCCGCAGGGCGACACGGGCGCGCTCGGCATAAAGTTCCGCTCGCAGGTGACGCAGCGAACCGGTCAGGAGCAGGCAGCCGAGCAAGGGCAGGGCCAGGCGCCCGTAGCTCATGAGCGAAGGGCCGCGGGCGCTTTCCTTTTCACGATCTCTTCCCGGGTTCGCGAGGATGCCGAAGACGAAGGCGAGCAGGCAAACGTTGGCGGGAATGTGGAGATTGAAATCGAAAACCGAATGGATCACATACGCGCCCACCGCTCCGAAGGCGCCAATATTCAGGGCGAGATTGTTGCTCAGCGGCAAACCGGAGAGAGCGACCCGGCGCGGCCCGAGCTTTTGGAAAGCCTCCCAGCCCCGCCAGAGATGCGCGCTGAGAAAAAAGAGGAAACCGGCGGCGCCGAGCAGGCCATACTCCGCCAGCAGATGCAGGTAATCGTTATGCACCTCCACCGGGTCGAGCTGCACCCGCTCGCTCCGGAAATGTCGCCCATAGTAAAGGTAGGTCCCGCTCCCGGTGCCAAAGACGGGCTGCAATTTCCACTGCGCGATCGCGGCCTGCCAGAGATCGAGCCGAATGTTCTGGGTATCGACGACGTTTTGCGCGCGACCGCTCAGGTAATCGCTTTTCTGGAACCCGAAGAACAGCGCCCCGCCAAGGAGCAGCGCGAAGAGCCCGCCGCCCAGAGCCGTCCTCCAGAAAACCGCCGCTCCCGCCCGGCGCAGAACGAGCAGAGTAAACACCGCCACGACCAGCAGGCTCCCCGCCGCGCTCAGGTATCCGCCGCGGCTTCCGGTCAGCGCGAGGCCGGCAAAACAAATCGCGCCAGCATAACCGATGAGCAGTTTCGCCCACACGCGCCAGCGGCTCCAGCAGGCAAAGCTGAGGCAAAAAACGCCAATCACCTCGAGCAGGCCGGCAAAGTGATTCGGGCAGCCGTAGAACCCGCTCGCGCGCCGGCCATAATCGAAGCGCTGCAGAAACGGGACGAGCATGAAGTTATCCCCGCTCCGAAATTGCACCGCGCCGATTCCCACCTGCACGAGCGCGACGGCGAGCAGGAAAAGCAACATCGCCATCCGCCACGGCGCGGAAGTGAAAATAAAAGCGACCAGCAGATAAACAATCAGCCCGGCCAGGACCGAAAAAATATCGGCCCGGGCGATATACGGCACCGGCGAGAACCAGGCGCGGAGCAGGACATAGCCGAAGAAAACGGCCGAGGCCCAGAGGCAGATGCGTTGCGGCGCCGGCTTCAACCGCCGCAGGGAAAAAATTGCCAGGACACCGACCAGGCCGAGCGCCGCGTAGATCGGCAGGCTGTAGGCGAGACGCGTGCCGCCGATCAAAACCTGGATGCCGGCCAGGGCGAGCGCGACGAGAACGGCGCTCAGGATTTCACTCGCGCGCGAGATGAGGGAATCGTTGCCGGTCACAGGGCGCCGAAGTTACAGCAAAGCGCGGCGGGGCGACGAATAATTTTCGCGCGCGGCCGAAAGACGTCCCGGCTCACGCCTAACGATTCGTTTGCGGGCTGACCGGGCAGGGGCCGGGAACCGATCCCGGGTTCGCTTGCAAAAACTCCTCCAGCTGGCTCGCCCGCACCGCGCGCTGCGTGCCGCCGGCACAAACCAGCTCGAGCGGCTCGTGCGGATCGAATCCGTAGTCCCGGGCGTTGCTCGTTCCCGGTTGCGATTCCGACTCCGCCGGGCTCTTCGTCGCGGGCGTCTTCGCGCCGCGCTGAATCGCCTCGTGGATCGTCTCCGCGCAATTCGGCGCCCTGGCCATCGCGGCATCGGCAATTTTGCTCTCATCGCCCTCCGCCGCGTGGGCCGCTTCCACGATCAACCCGGTCGTTTCGCAACTTGTCTTCCCGGCGCAACGCAGGACCATTCCGACAACGTCTCCGGCCAGTTCCCGCCGCACCAGCACCGCCGCCTGCGTGATGGCGGCGACATTTGCCCGGCGTTTGCGCGCGGCGGCACAGACCGCACTCAGGAATTCCGTCTTGCTCGCGCTCTTGAGCGTTTTCTTTTTTGGCAACTGCGTCGCGATCGCCTCGGCCGCGGCGGTTTCCCGCGGAGCCTGAGCGGGGAGCGAGGGCGTCCAGATCGCAGCCCCGGCCAGCAGCACGGCGGCGAAGAGGAGTGATTTCATCGGCTCTTGGAAACAGACTCGCACGTCCGGGGAGCGGGCAAAGGGAATCGAACCCTCATAGCCAGCTTGGAAGGCTGGAGCTTTACCATTAAGCTATGCCCGCGCGGGCCTAAGCTGCCGCGCCCCCTCGGTCTTGCCAAGTTTTTTTCCGCGCCGCGCGCGCTTGCCATTCGCCCCTCGCCCGGGTAGCAACTGGGTTATGAAACTACTGTGCCTTCTCGCTTTTCTCGCGCTCTGCGCCACTGCCCGGGCCGATCTCACCGTCGTCCAGAAAATGGAAGGCACCGAAGGCCTCCACAAGATCACCTTCAAGATCAAAGGCGATAAAGCGCGGGTCGAAGTCAGCCCGCAGGTCACCACCATCGTCGACGCCAAGACCGGCGACCTGACGACGCTCCTGAACGACCAGAAAACCGTCATGCGCATCTCGGGCGAGCGGGCCAAGGCCATGGCCGAGATGGCAAAATCCTTCGTCAAACAGGAAACCCCCGAGCAAGGCCTCCCGAAACCGACCGGTCGCAAGGAAACCATCGCCGGTTATGAGACGGAGGAATACGTGACCGAATCGCCGAAGTACAAAGCCAGCTATTGGGTGGCGAAATCCTACCCGAATTACCAGAGCATCCTGCAGCAAATGGCGCTCCTGCAACGCGGCGCCTTTGCCGAGATCACCAAGGGCATGCCCGATTATCACGCCCTGCCCGGCCTGCCGCTGCGGACAAAAATCAAGACGCCCGGCCAGGAGGAAATCACGAGCACGATCGAGTCCGTCAGCCTCGCACCCCTGCCCGCTTCCGAATTCAGCGTTCCGGCCGGCTATTCCGAGATGAAGATGCCCGATTTCCTCGGAGGCCAGCAGCCGCCGGATAAATCCGGCACCCCATGACCGGAAAACGGCCGCGCCTGGTTCTCGCCTCCGCCTCCCCGCGCCGTCGCCAATTATTGACTGAGGCCGGTTACGATTTTGAGATCGTGACCCCGGCAGTGGAAGAGCTGCACTCCGAAAAACTGACCGTTCGCGAGGCCACTTCCTACAACGCGCTGCGCAAAGGCCTGGCCGTCGCGCGCGAGCATCCCGGCCGGGTCGTGCTCGCGGCCGACACCCTGGTCGCGCTCGATCATCAGGTGATCGGCAAACCCGCCGACCACAACGAGGCAGCGCGGCTCCTGCGCCTGCTCAGCGGCCGCACCCATGTCGTAGCCACGGGCGTTTTCATCGCTCATCTGCATCGCGGCAAATCGATCGCCTTCTCCGTTGTCTCCCGGGTCCTCTTCAAAAACCTGAGCGAACAAATGATCGCCGACTACCTCGCCCGGATCGATCCGCTCGACAAAGCCGGCGGCTACGCCGCCCAGGGCGAAGGCAGCGCGATCATCGCCCGCATCCTCGGCTCACGCAGCAACGTCATCGGTCTTCCGCTCGAGAAAACCGGCAGCGCCCTCCGCCTCTTCGAGATTCGGCCCCGCCTTCGCGCCTAACGAGTTTCGAACGCGACCGGTTCTCCGGCCGTGGCCAGCGCTTCCTCGCGCCGCTCCCGTTGCAGGACGCGATAGAGGAACCAGACAATGAAGCAATTCACCGCCAGGATCAGCATTGAGACCACGCCGGGATAGTACCAGACGTGGCGCACTTCAAACGGAATCAGCGCCGCGGTCGCGACGACAGTCAGCATCTCGGCCCAGCGTTTCTGCAGGTAAACCCCCACCCCTTCGGTGTAGAGCAGCGCGGCGTAAACGAGGGCGACAAAGCCCGTCACCCGGATCAGTCCGCCCGCGACCGCCGCCTGCAGCTTGCTCAGGAGAAAAAGAATCGTCCGGCTGTGGGCCACCATCAGCTCGCCGTCGACCCAGCCGGCGATGCCGGCCATCCAGCTCGTCCGGCTATGGAGGAAGAGAAGCGAGATCCCAATCGCGAGCCCGGCCGTGCCCTGGAGGATTTTAAAGATTCCGATGCCCCGGAGATAACGCCCGCGCCGTTGCGCCCGCAGCACTTTGTCGACCGGCGCACCCGTGCTCATTCCGGTAGGTGTCGCAGAAGCGCCCGCGATCTCAAGAAGGGCGGGTTTCGCGGAAACAGATCTCGAGTTTGTTCCCGCTCGGGTCCTCGAAAAAGACCGCGTAGTACCCGGGCGTATATTCCAGGCACAACTCCGGACCTTCCACGTTCCGGCCGCCTGCTTGCCTAACGACCTCGCCCAGCCGATCCACTTCCGCCCGCGATTCCGCCCAGAAGGCAATCCGGTTTTCGTTAGGGGAATGGTTCGGGTCGAGCTCGAAGCCGAAAAACGGTTCCGTTTTTTCCCCCGCCGCCTGGTAGGTCGGCCATCCGTCGTCTCCGGCCTTCTCGGAAAAGCCGAGCGCAGGGAGCAACTGGCCATAGAATTTTCGCGCCGCCGCCATGTCGGCGACGCGGAGGTCGATGTGGTCGTAGATGCGTGTTTTCATAGTCGTTAGGCTGGAGAAAGGAGAAGCCGGGCGATCGAAAGATAAAAGAGCAAGGTCAAGATATCCGCCAGCGCCAGGGTGAGCGGCCCGGCCGCGATCTTGGGATCGAGCCGGAGGGCGTGCAGGAGGGAGGGAATGCTCAAGCCGAGGAGACAGGCCATGACGAGCGAAGCCAGGATGCTGCCGCCGATGGCGAGCGCCGGCCAGCCAGCGCCGCGCCAGAACCAAACGATCGCTCCGACCAACAGACCGCAGGCTGCACCTAACAATAACGAGGTGGCGACTTCCCGGCGCAGGGCTTGCAGGTACCAGCGCAAAGTCGGGCGAGTCGACCGCAGGGCCTGGATCGTCACCGCCATCGACTGGATGCTGACACTTTCCCCCAGCCCGAGGACGAGGGTGAGAAAGAAAGCGATGACCAGGCTTTGCGCGAGGGTGAGCGAAAAAGCGCTCGCCAGCAGCGCACACGCCGTTCCGCTCGCGATCGTCGCCAGGAGCCACGGGAACCGGTAACGAAAAGCCTGGAACGGCCCGGCATCGCGCACCTGCGAGACATGGAAACCGATCGTCTCGAACACATCTTCGTGCTGTTCGCGCTCCGCGATGTCGAAGACCTCCTCCGTGAAAACGCCGACATCGATCAACCCGAGGATGCGCCGCTCCGCGTCCACCACCGGAAAAGCAAAAAACTTGTGCAGGACGAAAAACTCACACGCCTCGAGCAGGGTCGCCGTCTGCGGAATGGCTACGACTCGCTTGATCATGAGATCGCCGATCCGGTGCTCGACCGCCGCGGTCAGCAGCCGGCGTGTCGGGAGCACGCCGACGAGGCGCTGTTCCTCGTCGAGGACATAGAAATAAACGATCTTCTCCCCGATTCCCTCCCGCCGCACGGCTTCGAGCGCTTCGCGCGTCGTCATGGTCTCGCGCAGTTTGGCAAAATCGTGGCGGATAAATTCCGTCACCGGCCGGTCGAGATTTTGCGTGGTGCCGTTCACAGGCTCGACCATAGCTGCTAATGCTTCCCCTTTCGAGAAATCGACCTAACATATCGGGCGCTCAGACCTTGCGCCGGGCGCGGGTCTGCGGTCAGTTCATCTCTCTCGATGCAAATTACGACTTCATCCGGTTCTTCCGCCTCGCCTTTTCCGCCGGGGTTTCAGTTCCACCCCTTTCGCTTCGTTCTAGGCTTGATCGGTGTCATCGGCACCGTGATCACGCTCCTTTCGCTGCTCTTCGGCTTCGTTTCCATCCCGGCAAATTCGGTTGGAGTGAAACTGCGTTTCGGCGCCTATCACAGCACGGAAGCACCCGGCCTCGCCTACGCCATTCCCTACGTCGACGAAATCGAGATCATCCCGACCCAGCGTTTACTGAAACTGGAGTTCGGTTTCTCCACTTCCGGGGCAATGAACGAGTACCAGGGCGATCGCGAGCCGGAGGATACCGAGACCATGATCACGGGCGACCTCAACACCGCGCTCGTCCCGTGGATCGTGCAATATCGCATCGCCGACCCGAAGCAATACCTCTTCGGCGCGCGCGAGCCGGAAAAAACTCTGCGTGATCTCTCCGAAAGCGTGATGCGCGAAGTGATCGGCGATCGCACCGTCGATGAAGTGCTCACGATCGGGCGGCACGACATCGAGACGGCCGCGCTCGGACGTTTGTCGAAGATTTCCGGCGAGTACGGCCTCGGCTTATCCATCCAGCAAGTGCAACTCGCGACCGTGCGTCCGCCGCCGGCGGTGCAGTCGGCCTTTAACGAGGTGAACCAGGCCCAGCAGGAAAAACAGACCGCGATCAACCAGGCCTGGGCGATCTACAACGACGCCGTCCCGAACGCCCGCGGCCAGGCCAAGGGCCGCGAGAAACAGGCCGAGGCCTATGCCTTTCGCCGCGTCAATGGCGCGAAGGGCGACACGGAAAAATTTTCCCTTCTCCTGGCCGAATATGCCAAGGCGCCCGAGATCACGCGGCAACGGCTTTATTTTGAATCGATGCAGTTCATTTTGCCTTCGCTCGACCGCAAGGTGGTGGTCGACGACACCATCAAAGGCGTGCTCCAAACTTTGCCCTTGATGGCCCCGACACCGGCCCCGGCCCCGCAACCCTGACCATGGCTAATCCAACCCTTTACCGCTCGCATCTCTCCACCCGCTTCATCGGTCTCGTGCAGAGCCCGGTGCTCGCGATCATCGGTCTCATTTTCCTCTTCACCGGGCTGAAATGGGGCGCCTTTATCTTCACCGTGCACCAGTACGAAAGCGCGATCGTGACTCGCTTCGGCAAGGCGGTGCGAGTGGACCAGACACCCGGCTTGAAATTCAAGGTGCCGTTCATCGATGCCGTCCATCGCTTCGACAACCGCATCCTCGCCTGGGACGGCCCGCCCACGGAGTGCCCGACCAAGGACAAGCTTTATCTCATCGTCGACTGTTTCGCCCGCTGGCGGATCAGCGATCCGCTGCTCTATTTCAAGAGCCTCAATGACGAGCGCAGCGCGCTCTCCCGCCTCGACGACATTCTCGGGAGCGAAACCCGCACCGCCGTCGCCTCCAACGACCTGGTCGAGATCGTCCGGCTGACCAAAAACCGCGACCCGCTGCGCGACGCCGAGCTCGAGAAAACCGGCACCATCCTGCCGAGCAACCTGCCCGATATCGAGCTGGGCCGGGGCGCGATCGAGCAACAAATCACCCAACGAGCCCGGCAGAAGGTCGAAGGCTTCGGCATCGAACTGCTCGACGAGCGTTTCAAGCGGAGCAAATACAGCCCGGCGGTGGCCGAGAAAATCATCGAGCGGATGTCGAGCGAACGGCACCAGATCGCCGCCAAGTTTCGCTCCGAAGGACGTGGCGAGGCCGCCAACATCAATGGGCAAAAGGAAAGCGACGTCGCCTCCATCCAATCCGCCGCTACCCGCCGTGCGCTGAAGATCGAGGGCGAAGCCGACGCCGAGGCGGCCCGCATCTACGCCGCGGCCTATGGTTCGCCTGAGGCGGAGAGCCTGTACTCGTTTAACCGCCGCCTCGAAGTGGCGCAGGCCGCCTTCGCCCGCGACACCACCGCGGTCATCTCCACCAGCAGCGATTTCGGCAACATCCTGAAAGGGATCGGCGGCGCCGGTCTTCCTCCCACGTCCCCGCCCGCGCCGGTTGATCGTTAGGCTAAAGCGCTAGACCGGCGCAAGCAAACAATTCCCGGTCATCTCCGGCGGCTTCGGCAAATCGAGCAGGAAGAGCAGCGTCGGTGCGATGTCGGCCAGGATTCCGCTCTCCAGTCGAAAATTTTTCGCGTCCGCCGCGACGTAGATCAGGTGGACCAAATTCGTGGTGTGGGCGGTGTTGGGCGATCCGTCCGGATTCCGCATCAGCTCGCAGTTTCCATGGTCAGCCGTGACGAGCAGTTTCCCGCCTAACGACAGCACGGCCGGAACGAGACGCGCCATGCAGGCATCGATCGTCTCGACCGCCTTCACCCCCGCCGCCACCACCCCGGTGTGGCCGACCATGTCGGGGTTGGCGTAGTTCAAAATCACGAGGTCATACTGCGCCAGCCGGCTCAGCACTTCATCGGTCACCTGCAGCGCGCTCATCTCCGGCTGCAAATCGTAGGTCGCGACCTTGGGCGACGGGATGATCTTGCGTTCCTCGCCCGGCGCTGCCGTTTCTACCCCGCCGTTAAAGAAGTAAGTGACGTGCGGATACTTCTCCGTCTCCGCGATGCGCAACTGCGTCTTCCCCGCTCCGCTGACCACGTTGTCGAGAATGTTGGCGAGCGATTGCGGACCGAAAACACTCGGGCAGTGATAAGTCGCGTCGTATTCCGTCAGCGTGACGTAGTGCACCCGCGGCCAGGCTTCGCGGTCGAAGCAGTCGAAATTCTCGAAAAGAAAAGCCTGCGAAAGCTGCCGCGCGCGATCGGCCCGGAAATTAAAGAACATGACGGTGTCGCCGTCGCGGATTCGCTGTTCGTTAGGCTCGGCGAAGATCAGCGCGGGCATGAATTCGTCCGTCTTCCCACCCGCGTAATGCCGGCTGACCGCGACCGAGGGCGAGTCCTCGCAAACCTCGCCGCGCCCGAGCACGATCGCGTCCCAGCCCAGCTTCGTCCGCTCCCAGCGCCGGTCGCGATCCATCGCGAAATAGCGCCCGACCACCGTGATGATCTGCGCTCCGCTCTGGGCGAGTTGAGCGGCGCAGATGGTTAAATAGTCGGCCCCGCCGGTGGGCGAGGCGTCGCGTCCATCGGTAATCGCGTGCACCAGGATCTGCTCGACGCCCGCTGCTTTCGCCGCCGCCGCGAGCGCGAGAAGATGCAAATAATGGCTGTGCACGCCGCCATCCGAAACCAGGCCGATGAAATGAAGCCGCCCGCTTTTTGCCTTCCGAAACGCCTCCTGCAAAACCGGGTTATGCTGCAGCTCGCCCTCTTTGATCGCCTTGTTGATCCGGGTCAGGTCCTGGTAAACGATCCGGCCGGCGCCGAGGTTGAGATGGCCGACCTCGGAATTTCCCATCTGCCCTTCCGGCAACCCGACGTCCTCGCCGCTCGCGCTCAGCGTCGCGCAGGGATACTCGCGGTAGAGCCGATCGTGGAAAGGCGTGTGCGCGAGCAGGGTCGCGTCGCCGTTCTTCTCCGCTTGCGCCTTTCCCCCGGGATTGATGCCCCATCCGTCGCGGATGACTAAAACAACCGGCTTTGCCATAGGGTCCACTCTCCCGACGCGGGCGGGCGCCTCAAGCGGTTTCCCACGGTTGCGGGATTGACAACCCGGCCCGCCCTTCGCTCTATCGATGGATGAAATGGCGCAACCAGATCCTGGCTCTCGTTTGCCTGACGATCTTCATCGCGCTCGGCGTCCTCTATTTCCGCAACTGGGTGGTGCAGAAGCCGTTCGCGATTGTGCTTTTCGTCGGTGAAGGATTGACCGCCGATCGCGTCGCCGCCACCCGTCTCTACGCCGGCGGCGCCAACACCAAACTCGCGCTCGAGTCGTTCCCCGCGCTCGCGCTTCTTTCCAACCATTCACAGGATTTCGCCGTGCCCGACGAAGCCGCCGCCGCCACCACCCTCGCGACCGGGGTGAAGGTGAACAATCGCAGCCTCGGTGTCGGGCCTAACGACAAGCGCCTGACCAGCATCATCGATCTCGCGCGTGACAAGGGGCGCGCCATCGGGCTGGTGACAAACGGTCGCCTGACAAACCCGACCGCAGCTGCCTTTTACGCCACCGGCAAAGGCGGCGCCGATCTCGCGCAACAATTGGCCGACGAAAGGAAGATCGACATCGTGCTCGGCGGCGGCGGCGTGAGTTTTCTGCCTGAGGCAAAAAACGGGCAACGGACCGACGGCCGCGATCTCGTCCTGGAGATGCGCCGCAACGGTTACGAGATCGTGCGGACGAAGGCGGAGCTGGAAAACATTCCGCAATGGCGCCGGCCGCGGCTGCTCGGGATCTTCAGCGAGCGCGAAATGGCCTTCGGGAACGAGATCGCCGCCGGGAGCGAGCAACCCGCCCTCGCCGACATGACGCGGCGCGCGATCGAGCTCCTGCAATGGAACGCGGGCGGATATTTGCTCATCGTCGACGCCGGCCTCATGCGCACCGCGGCGCGTGAGAATCAAGGCGAACGCACACTTGCGGAAACAATCGAGCTCGACCGCGCGATCGCGATCGCGAGCACGTACGTGGGCGCAAACTCGACCATCCTGGTCGCGGGCAATCTCGGGATCGGCGGGCTTTCGCTCAACGGCACCCCTTTCCGGCGCGACAGCGGCGTCGCCCTGCTCGGCGTCAATTCCTCGGGCGAACCCGCCCTCACCTGGGCGACCGGGCCTAACGGAATCAACACCCGCGCTCCCCTCCCGGAACCGGAGCCGGAGGAAGAACCCGCCCCGCCCGGGGAAGCGCCATTCGACGACGCCGGCGCGCAGGAACCGGCGGCCGCCTATGCCCCGGAGGCGCGCAGCACCGTCAACGACGTCCTCGCCGTCGGTCGCGGACCAGGCACGGAGAAGCTCCATGGATTCCTGGACAACACGATGATTTTTAAAATCATCGCCGAGCAGTTGTAGACGCGTCGCTTCCCGCAGTGCGCGGGATCAAATCAATCGCCCAGCGGCAAACCCGCTTCCTGCCAGGCGCGGAAGCCGCCGGTCATCGAGCGCACGTTGCGATACCCCATCTTTTGCAGGCTCTCGGCTACCAGCGCAGACCGGCTCCCGCCGCCGCAATAACAAATGATCCTTTGATCCAGGTTTGGTACCTGTTCCTCGATCTCGACCTCGATTTCGCCGCGGTCGAGATGCTTCGCTCCGCGGGCGTGGCCCGCCTGCCATTCTTCCGCCGAGCGGACATCGATCAGGGTCGCGGCCCCGCAGCCGACTTCGTGCACGGCGTCGTTAGGCGAAATTTCCTTGATCCCCTCTTTCGCCGCCGCGACCAGCTTTTGAAAACGGTTCATCGCGCCTCCATCCAGGTGTTTAGTTGCGGCACCAGCCGCTCTTTCAGTTCCGCCCGGAAACCGATTTCCGCGATCGCTCGCGCGACCGCGGGTGCCGACGATTGCGACAGATTCGCTTTGGCGTAGCGCTCCAGAGTCTGGGCATCCTGCGGGTCCGAGAAAAAGGTAAAGAGACCGGCGGCGAAATTATTGACTCCGAGGGAGCTCTGTTTGGCGAGAAGCGCCTTCATGTTTTGCTGCGCGAACTCCCAGACCAGCTGCGCACGCTCGCCCCGGCGCGCCGCCAGCGGAAGGAGCGCGGCCGCGCGACTGGTGGGCAATTCGTCGGTCAGCGCCAGCGCGATGGTACGCTGGACCAGCCGCGGCTCGATCGCGCTTGCGAGGGCTTCGTAAAAGTATTGTTTCTCTTCCGTGCTGTTGGTTTCCCGGCCGAGCCGGTGCAGTTTTTCCCAGGTGGCGGAGTCGGCATAGCGACCGACGACCGCGAGAATGACCGGGCGCAAATCCGGCGCGATGCTGGCGGGGTCGGTGCGGAAACCATCGAAGCGCGAGCGGCAACCGGCAATGATGTCGGAATCATTGAGGAGGCCGAGGCCGCGGATGAGGGAAGCGCGAAGCAGGCTCCGCTGGGATTTCTCGCCCGGTTTCGCTTCCCAGCCGACGCGATCGAAGGCCGGCCGCAGAATCGCGCGGGCAAATTGCTGGAAGCGTGGACGCACCCGGTCGCCGGCCAGGAGCCGGTTGAGGAACGTGAAGGTGTCGATGATCTGATCGTAAACCGCGAGCTGATCCTCGTTCACCACCTGGTCGACGAGGCGCAGGTAATGCGCGAGCGGCTCGCGCTTCGCCTCGACCAGCGCCCAGGCGTCGATCAGCAGGTTAACCCGATCGGCCTCCGAGAGCCGGGGGATCTGCGCGGCGAGCAGCTCCCAGGAGGCGGCGTCGTACTGCACCCGGTAGTACCCCGCATCCCCGGCATTGAACTTGATCGCCTTGTCCTTAGGGAGCTCGTTCGGGAGAAGGGCGGCCTTGTCGCGCAGGAGAAAGCCGTTCGGCGTCGGCTGATCCTGGGTCACGTAGGTGAGCGGGATTTGCCACTGGAGCGCAGGCGGATCGGCGAAATGGACGGTGAAACGTTCCTGGGCGAGCTGGATGGTGCCCTCCTGGCGCGCAACTTTCAGGAGCGGAAAGCCCGGTTGCTCGGTCCAGCCCGGGGCGATTTCCCCGACCGGTTTGCCCGAGACTTCGGTCAGCGCCTGCCAGAGATCGGCCGTCGTGGTGTTGGAATACTTGTGCGCGGCGATGTATTTCCGGATGCCGTCGCGGAAGACCTCTTCGCCGAGGAAGCTTTCGAGCATGCGGAGGATGGCGCGCCCTTTCTTATAGCTGATCTCGTCGAAAGCGTCGTTTGCTTCCGCCTCGGTCCGGACCGGTTGCTGCACCGGGTGGGTGGTGGAACGCGCGTCGATCTGCATCGCGGTGTCTTTTGAGAAGCCGATCGGGCGGCTCGCATCGCGCGGCTCATTGCGGCGCAGCCATTCGTTCCATTCCGGATTGAAACGGTCGGTGCATTTGGAGCCCAACCACGAGGCGAAACCCTCGTTCAGCCAGAGGTTATCCCACCACGCCATGGTGACGAGATCGCCAAACCATTGATGCGCCACCTCGTGCGCGACGACGGCAAAAATATCCTGCTTCGTGCCGGTGGAAGAGTTCTTCGGATCGAAGAGCAGGACCGCCTCGTAAAAGGTGATCCCGCCCCAGTTCTCCATCGCCCCGCCAAAGCCGCCCGGGAGGGCGATAAGATCGAGTTTCGGGAGCGGGTACGGGACGCCGAAGTATTCGTTGAAGTAATGGAGAATTTTCGCTCCGCTCTCGAGCGCGTAACGGCCCATCTCCGCCTTCCCTTTGGTGGCCACGACCCGCAATTTCACGCCATCCTGTTCCGCCTCGATCGTGTCCAGTTCGCCCGCGCAAAGGACGACCAGGTAACTCGACATCGAGGGCGAAACGCCGAAGCGCACTTCCTTGCCGCCCTCCACTTTCGTCTCGCTCTCGATCGGCATGTTGGAAACCGCGAGAAACTTCTCCGGCACGACGGCCGTGAGGCGAAACCTGGCGCGAAAGCTCGGCTCATCCCAGCAGGGAAACATCCGTCGCGCATCGGTCGGCTCGAACTGCGTCCCGAGCATGATCTTCTTTTCGTTTGTGCCCAGTTCCTCGTAACGGGCAAAGAAGAGTCCCTGCCCCTGGGCGTAAATCTTGCCGCTGAACTGGAGCGCGACTTCGTGCTCGCCCGCCGCCAGCTCGTTAGGCAAGTTCAGGGTCAGCGTTTGCGCCTCGGCATTCAGGACGATCGACTTTTTCGGCAGGGCCTGGCCATCGACCGAGGCGGAAGCGATTTCCAGCTCGAGCGCGTTCAGGACCAGTTTCGTAACCGGTTTCTCGACCGAGATCCTGACCGTCTCGGAGCCGGTGAACGTCAGCTTCTCGAGATCGGGCGCGATGCGGATGGTGTATTCAGTCGGCCGGACTTCTTTCGGCAATTTCCCGGGGGTGGTGGCGAAATCGAATTTGGTTTCGGCCTGCCCGGGAGTGAGCGCGAAAAGAAGAAAAGCGGCGGAAAGCAGAAATCGCATAGGTCATTTAAGACGGTCGACCTCTCTCTGCAATCGCGCGCCGTTTACTGCACCACGAGGAGCAACAGCAATTGCCCCGAACCGATCTGCGGGCCTTTGATGACGAGCGGACTGCTGGTGCTGAGGGTGGCGGCGGTTTCGAGGAGCAACTGGCGATCCTGATACAACTTGAGGTTGACCCGGTAGCCATCGGGCGAAACCCCGCGCGGATCGACCTGCAGCGAGAAATGTTTGCTTACCGCCAGCCAGCTGGTTTCGCCATTTTGGAGTGCGCGGCGCGACTGGGCGATGACCTCGAACTGATTGTAGCCAAAAGTGCGGCGCAAGGTCCCGTTGAGCCGGTTCAGCTCGGCCGGGGCCGGCCCTGGCCTGGGGGCATTTGTCGCCATGACCATCCCGCTCCAAACCTTTTTCCCCGGCCTGCCCGAACGGTCGCCCCGCCGCGGTTTACCGGCGTCGGCTGGGAGGACGCTCGCGCACAAAAATGCCATCCCGGCGAGCGCAGCTATAAGGGTACGGCCCATGAATTTACTTCGCGGCGTAATCGCTCGGCAACGAGTTCAAACCGTCAACCCAGAGCACGGTGACGCGGTCCTCCTTGGTCTGAAAGATCGAGATACTCGCATTGGGGTTTACGCCCGGATCGACCCGGGCGTTCAGGATCTGGGTCAGATATTGCGACTGGTCGGGAGCCGGCTGATCGCGCAGAACGAAAAAGGTGCAGACGGCAAAAGCCGCCAGCGAAGCCGAGCCCGTCCAGAGCAAACGACGGATCGTCCACCAGCTTCCGCCCGCCCCGGCCGCGCGTTCCGGTGCCACCGGCGCTGTTTCCGCCGCGATTCTCTCGCGCAGTTGATGATGAAAAAACTCCTCGTTCCCCATCGCGTGGGGCTGCAACTGCTCTCTCAGGAGGGCGCCCAGTTTCTGGGCCTGATTCTTTTCCTGCTCGGCCGCGGCGCGGTCCTCGAGCGACGCCTCGAACTCCGCGCGTTCCGCGTCGCTCAGCTGGTCATCGACCCAGGCGGTCCATTTTTCCTCAAACGTTTTCATAAACATCCCGCAACAAATTCTGCAGCTTCTTCCGCGCATAAAACAAGCGCGACATCACCGTGCCGATCGAGCAGCCTAACGACTCCGCGATTTCATGGTACTGCATGTCTTCAATCTCCTTCATTAAAATGACCGCCCGATGTTCCGGCGAGAGCTGGGCGATGGCGGCGTCGATCCGGCCGCGGATTTCCTTGTGCTCCATCCGCTCGTGCGGCAGGGCATCGGCATGCGGCACGGTGCGCGAAGCCGGGTCGATCTCTTTCAACTGGATCTCGTCGTTGAATTCCGCCCCTCCGCCTTTCACCTGCTTCTTGCGCATGGCATCGATCGTCACGTTCATCACGATGCGGTAGAGCCAGGTATAGAACGACGACTGCCCCCGGAAGCGCGCGATCGATTTCCACGCCTTGAGGAAGCTGTCTTGAGCAAGGTCCCAGGCGTCCTGCTCGTTATGCACCATGTTGTAAATCATGCCAAAAACCCGGTTGCGGAATCGGCCGACGAGCTGATCGAAGGCCTCGGTATCACCCGCCTGGGCTTGCCGCACCAGGTCGAGCTCCGGGACATCGGCTTCTGCCGCAATCGCTTCCGTGTCCATCTTTGGACGGGCGCGGCCAGGATTCATTCAAACGCTAAAGGCTGCCGTAGCGCCGGAGCCATTCGCCGCGGAACTCGCCCATGAGCAGGATGATCCCGTCGCGCACCTGGAAGAGGCGATGTTGCAGGGCGGCGTGCTGGGTGCGGGAGACCGATTTCTCGGCAATCAACTGCCCCGAGGCGTCCATCGCCACGGTGATCGCTTTGAGCGAGCGCTTGAGGTAGGCGATGGTCATCCCCAGTTCTTCCGCTTCCTCGTCGCTCAGGGCCGCCGCCAGTTTCGCGCTCGCCAGCGCAGTGTGGGTGGCCAACTTGACCGCCGCCGGGTCGTTTTGCAGGGCCGGGTTCCCCTCGAAAAGGCGATCGATCCAGATCGTGAGCGAAAAGGCCGCCCGATAAAGCACGTGTTGCTCGAAGCTTTCGGCGCAATCGTTGATCAACTGGCTCGCGGAAACATCTTCCTCCGCCTCGTCTTCATCGAAGGCGAGATCAGGATCGTCGTTCCATTCTTCCGCGCTGTCCTCGGTCTGATGACACCAGCCCATCTCGCGGGCCACGATTTCGTCGCGCCGCGGGTCGTCGATGTACTTCTCGAGCAGCTCCATGTATTTCTCCGTCTTCTGGTCCTGCTGCTGGAGAAACCGTTCCCACTCGTATTCATCCCAAGCGCGGTCTGAGTCGTGCCCGGCCATACTGTCATGTAGGCCAGCTTGAGAGGCAGCGCAAAAAGCTTTTGCGCGGGACCCAGGGTCCGCCAATCACCTAGAGAGCGGCACTTTTGACCACGACGCCGCCTGGCCCGTAGACTAGCGGACCGATGGGCACGAGCGAGGAAGAGCAGGATGAGCAGTTTTATCGCGACACGGAGACGATCGCCTTTCCGAAAATCGACGATCATCAGCTCGCGCTGCTGGAGCGGTTGGGCGAACGGCGCCGGCTGCGGCGCGGCGAGATGGTTTTCAAAGCCGGGCAGCGCGATCTTCCCCTCACGGTCATCCTCGAGGGCGAGATCGAGGTTTTCGAAAAACGCGAGGAGACCGAGCAAATCCTCGGCACCCCGGGCGAGCGCGACTTCATCGGCGACGTCTCCATGCTGCAAGGGACCTCGGCCCTCGCCAGCGCCCGGGTGAAATCGGAGGAGGCGGAAATTTTACAGGTGCCGGCGATGGAACTGCGGCGCGCCCTGGCGGAGTTACCGGGTGTGGCGGAGCCGGTCGTGAACGCTTTCATCATGCGCCGGCAACGCCTCATGCGCGACCGCGAGTTCGCCGGTCTGCGCGTCATTGCCCAGCGCGATTCGCGCGACGGGCGGCATCTGCACGATTTCCTGACCAAGAATCATGTCCCGCACCGGCTGATCGTGTTCGAAGAAGAAGCCGGCCAGGCCCTGGCCCGGCGCTTGAACCTAACGAGTCGCGATCTGCCGGCGCTGATCACCGCCGCCGGTGCGCCGCTGCGCAAGCCTTCCCTGCGCGAAGTAGCGCAGCATGCCGGCCTGCTCCGGCCGCTGGCGAGCGACGAGGAAGACGAGATCCGTTGCGACCTAACGATCGTGGGCGCTGGCCCGGCCGGGCTGGCAGCCGCGGTCTACGCCTGTTCGGAAGGTCTCAAGACCGTCGTCCTGGAAAGTTACGCTCCAGGCGGCCAGGCCGGGTCGTCGTCTTTGATCGAAAACTTTTTCGGCTTTCCGACCGGAATCAGCGGGAGCGACCTGACCTATCGCGCGCAGCTCCAGGCGTATCGTTTCGGGGCGAAATTCTCCACGCCGTCGCAAGCCCTGGGAATGACTCTGCATGAAAAGGAAGAATATCGCGCCTGCCTCCAGATCGAAGGCTGCAACGCGAATCTGCATTCGAAAACGGTCCTGATCGCGACCGGAGCGGATTATCGGCGGCTGGAGGCGGAAGGCCGCGAGGAGTTCGAGGGCTCGGGCGTTTTTTATGCGGCGACCGCGTTCGAAGGACAACTTTGCCGCGGTGTGACCGTGATCGTGGCCGGCGCCGGCAACTCCGCCGGGCAAGCCGCGATGTTTCTTTCCGAGGGCGCAGCGCAGGTTCTGCTCGTCGTTAGGGGAGACGATCTCGGCAAGAGCATGTCGAGTTACCTCACCCGCCGGGTCGAGACCCGGCCCAACATCGAGATCCTTTACCGGACCGAGATTCGAAAAATGCAGGGCGGCAAGATGCTCGAAACCGTCGAACTGGAGAACCTGCAAACCGGCGAACGCCGGAGCGTGGAAACGCCGGCTGTCTTTTCCATGATCGGAGCCAAACCATGCACCAACTGGCTGCCAGCCGAGATCGAGTGCGACGAAAAAGGTTTCATCAAAACCGGAACCGCCGTCGCCGCCGCCCCGGCCTGGCAGAAAAACAAACGTCCGCCCGGCCCGCTCGAAACCAGCGTGCCCGGGATCTTCGCGGCCGGCGATGTGCGCTCGGGCTCGGTCAAGCGTTGCGCGGCGGCGGTCGGCGAAGGCGGAATGGCAATCGCGGGCGTGCAGGAAGCGTTGAGCGCTTCGCCTAACGAGCGCTAAACTGAAGCGGGCGCTTCTTCCGCGCGCTTGGTCTGCAGGCGCAACTGACCGCAGGCGGCGGCGATGTCGTGTCCCTTCTCGCGCCGCAGGGTCGCGACCGCGCCGTGGCCGCGCAAAATGCGCAGAAAAGTTTCCTGCCGGTTGCGCGAAGGGCGCGACCATTCCAGCCCCTCGACGGTGTTGTAGGGGATGAGATTCACCTTGGCCGAGAGCCGCAACGAATGTCGCGCGAGTTGGTGCGCCTGCTCGTCGCTGTCGTTCACCCCGGCGATGAGGATGTATTCGAACATCAGCCGCTTTTTCTGCGCGACATAGGCGTCACAGGCCTCGAGCAACACCGCGAGCGGATATTTGCGGTTCACCGGCATGATCTGGCTCCGCACTTCGTCGGTCGCGCCGTGGAGCGATATGGCGAGACGAAATTGCGTCGGCTCGTTCGCCAGTTTGCGGATCTGCGGGGCGAGACCGCTGGTCGAGATGGTGATGTGACGCGCACCGATCTCGAGCCCCCAGGGCGCGTTGATGATGCGGATGGCGCGGAGGAGGTTGGTCAGGTTGGCGAGCGGTTCGCCCATCCCCATGAAAACGATGTTGTCGATCTTCTCGCCGCTCTCTTTCTCGATCGCGAGCAACTGATCGACGATCTCGCTCGCGTCGAGATTGCGGGAGAAACCATCGAGTCCGCTCGCGCAGAATTTGCAGCCGTAGGCGCACCCAACCTGGGTCGAGACGCAGGCCGTGCGACGGTCGGATGTCTCGCCATAGAGCGCGGGCGAAGCCGGGATCAGGACCGACTCGATGAGGTTGCCATCGGCGAGGCGGAACAGAAATTTGCGGGTCGTGTCCTTCGATCCGAGGACGCGGACGAGCTCCGGCCTGACGAATGAAAACTCGCTCGCCAACTGGGCGCGAATGGCGGCCGGGAGATCCGTCATCGCCTCAAAGGAATCGACCCGCTTCTTGTAGAGCCAATCGGTGACCTGTTTCGCCCGGTAAGCGGGCGCGCCGGCGGCGGCGAGGTATTCTCCCAAGTCGTCGAGTGTCTGCGATTTGATGGAAGCCTGGGCCACAGGCAAATCTAGCGGACCCACCCCGCTTGTCATTTGCTCGCCACGAGGATGCCGTCGGGCTGTTCTTTCGTGTCGTTCTGGTCGACCTCGATCCGGTAACCGTTGGCCTGCAACAGCTCGCGGCATTCCTGGTGCAACGTGAGGCCGACCATGCGTCCATGAGTGCCGATGAGAAAGGTTTTGATCGCGCCCGTCCGCATGCTTTCGCGCGCGCCTTTCAGAACCTCGACTTCCAGGCCCTGCACATCCATTTGCACGAGATCGACCGCGCCCCCGATTCGCCTAACGAGCGTGTCGAGAGTGATAGTTGGAATCGTGATCATCCTGTTTTTTGCCCGGCGCAGCCCGATCGCCTCGAGCAAACCTTTCCAGCGCCGGCTGAGCGAAATCTCCGGAGTTTCGCCGGCGGGCGCGAGCTTGCTGCTATAGCCGCGATCCATGAACGTCTGGCTCCCCTCGGAGGAGGTGAGGCCTTCCTGATGGATCGTGAAATCACCCTCCTCCAGGCCATTCAAGGCCAGGTTTTCGCTCAGCAGGCGCCGATGGCGCTCGAGCGGCTCGACCCCATGGATGGCGAGGCGCGGCGCGAGCTTGCGCGCGAGGATCAGATAATAACCGATGGCCGCGCCAACATCGACGTAGCGGCCTTCCGGTGGAATCCGAGCAATAAGGTCGACAAAGATGTCTTCTTCCTCGGCTTCATGAACGTTGCGCTTCTCGTAGCGGGCGCGCTGACCAGCCCAGAGCTGGTCCTCATAAACGCGAACGCCATTGTCGAAAGTGTGGATGGCGCGCTCCATGATCGAGCAACGTTTACTCCCGCCGCCCGCGCCTCACAAGGCGCATCAGCCGGCAGCCCTAACGAATCGCGCTGACCCGCCAGATGGTGCCGTGCGCGTCTTCGCTGAAGAGCAGGCTGCCATCCTTCGCCACCGTCAGGCCGACCGGCCGGCCCCAGACATCTCCGTCGGGCGTCACGAATCCGGTCACGAAATCTTCGTATTCGCCGCTCGCCTTGCCCTGCTCGAGCGGGACGCGGACGATTTTATAACCCGTCCGCCGGGTCCGATTCCAGGAGCCGTGGAAGGCGGCAAAAATATCACCCCGATATTCCGCGGGAAATTGCGCGCCGTCATAAAAACAGAGATTGAGCGAGGCCGAGTGCGATTGCACGAGGACATCGGGCACAATCGTTTTCCCCGCCAACTCGGGATGTTTACCCTCGTGCCGCGGGTCCTGGTGATTCCCGATGTAATACCAGGGCCAGCCGTAAAACCCGCCGGGTTTCACGCTGCTGATGTAATCGGGGACGAGATTATCGCCCAGTTCGTCGCGCTCGTTCACGCTCATCCAAAGCTCCTCGCTGCCCGGGCGGATGGCGATCCCGACTGCGTTGCGGACGCCCCAGGCATAGACCTTCTGCCCGCTGCCGTCGGGGTTGAACTCGAAGATCCGGGCGCGATCAGATTCATCCGCCTTGTCGGAGACATTCGAAAGCGAACCGATCGAGACATACATCTTCTTTCCGTTAGGCGAAAAGGCCAGCCCACGCGTCCAATGCCCGCCGCCGCGGAGCAAACCGCCGGGCGACAGATGCGCGCCGAGTTTTTCGGCGGGGCCGCGCGCCTTGAGATCGCCGTTCCGATAAGGAAACCGGATCACGCCGTCGGTGTTCGCCACATAAAGATATTGCGGCTCGGGTCCGGGGGGATAAAACGCGATCCCGAATGGTTTTTTCAGGTCGCTTTCGGTAAAGACTTCGTTGCTGTCAGGTTTGCCATCGCCATCCTTATCGCGCAGGACCCGGATTTGATCGGCGCGGCTTTCGCTGACGAAAATGTCGCCGTTAGGCGCGGTCAAAAGGACGCGCGGATCGCGCAGGCCAGAGGCGTATTCCTCGATTTTAAACCCCGCCGGCACCTGGGGCTGTGCGCCCTTTGGCCGGGCCACGACGTCGGGCGAGTTGCTGGCCGAGCGGGTCTCTCCGGGCGGGGGCAGATCCGCCACCGTGATTTTGCGCCGGACTCCGGGGGCATCGCTCGTCCAGTCGCCAAGGGCGGCCTGGCCGGTGAGCAATTTGCCGCCGGACGCCTGGGCGTGCGCCTGGTCCGGCAGGAGGCAAAGAGAAACGACGAAGATCGCCAGGAAAAGTCGTCGAAAAAGCACGCGAAAAATTTAGCCTAACGAACAATGACCGGGCTCTTTTCCTTCGCCTTCGCCATTTGCTGTTCTGCTTTGCGCTTGTTCAGCACAAAGGTGTTGTTGTTCCCGTGCTTCGCCCACGGTCCGGGCGGCACTTCGCTAAACTCGACAAATTTCCAATCGGTCACGTCGGTGTCCGACATGCCCAGGTAATCGCGCACCGCCGGCGAGACATCGAGCCCGGCGCCGCGGTTGAGATTGGGTTTGGGACGCTCATTGCCAAAGACGTATTCCCAATGATCGGTCCGGAACGGGCCGGCATCTTCCCACTGCGCGTAAACGGTCCGGTTCCCTTTGCGGATGGCGACCCAGCGTCCTTTGCAGACGGAAACGCCCGGGCCGCGATACGCTTCCTTGAACCATGGCACCACTTTGGGCGCTTCCGGCCGGTGGCCCTGGCGGGCTTTGTCATTGTAAGGCAGGGCAACGTAAAACGGGTTCTGCCGGGGAGTGAAATTGGCCGGGATGTAATCATTCCGCTGCGAGGGCCGCGGATCGTCGTAACCGCCGTAGTTTTTCGCCCAGGACATGTCCCAGCTGCTGGCGCTATTCGGCACCGGATTATTCGCCGTGGGTTTTTCGCCAATCCAGAAAACCGTGGTGACGATATTTTTCTTCCAGGGAAAACGGTCTTCGCCCTTCCTGGCGTTGAGCGCGGTGCCGGGAGGCGTGAAGCTCACGGGATCGATCCGGAAAAGGACGTCCTCGTTCAGGCGACTGTGTTTCTTGTTCAGCTGGGTCTTTTTGGTCGGCGTCTGCGCGACGACTGATGGCGCGAAGCAGGCCGAGACCGACGACAGCAAAACGGCAATGGTATGGGTAAATTTTCCAGGTTTCATTCGGAGGCAAAAACTTCAGCAACCGGGCTGAAGAAAAAGCGCACAATTAAGATTCGGTCAGCGGACCGGAAATGCGCGTAAGTTGAAGTCGCGGAAGGTAGCACGCAGAGCGGGTTTGGCAACCCGCGTTAGCCCAGAAATTTGCCCGGATTCAAGATCGCGCCCGGATCAAGAGCCTGCTTGAGCCGCGCGTGCAGGTCGCGCGCGACGTCGCTGGTCGCTTCCGGCCACCAGCGTTTTTTGGCCAGCCCGATGCCATGTTCGCCGGTGATGACGCCGCCCCATTCCAGGACCTGGGCGAAAAGTTCGTCGAGCGCCTTTTCCACCCGCTCGCGGACGGCGGGGTCGCGGTAATTCGCGGCCATGATGTTGACGTGAATGTTGCCATCGCCGGCATGGCCAAAAGTCGCGACCGGAAAACCGTGGCGTTCCTGCAATTGACCGGCGAACTCGACCAGGTCGACCAGCCGGCTCCGGGGCACGACGACGTCCTCGTTCAATTTCGTTAAGCCGGTGGCGCGAAGCGAATTACTGAACTCGCGCCGGAGCGCCCAGAGCTTTTCCGAGCCTTCCTCAGTCGTTGCAATGGTGAGCGAATTCGGTTTCCGTGCGGCGAGAAGTGCCTCGAGCGCGGCCGCTTCGGTCCGCACCGTCTCCGCCCGCCCGTCGACGTCGACGAGAAGATGCGCGTCGCCCTCGGGGACGACGCCTTTGCCGCGGTCGCGGCGGGCGGCCTCGAGAGTGTATTGATCGGCGATTTCGAGCGAGGAAGGCAAAAACCCTGCGGCGAAAATCGCCTGCACCGCCGCCGCCGCCTCCGGCATGCTGGCAAAGGAAGCGGACAGCGTGGCCCGCGCCTGCGGCAAGGGGAGCAGGCGCACGGTGATCTCGGTGACCACGCCTAACAATCCTTCGGAACCGACAAAAAGACCGATCAAGTCGAAGCCGGTTTTGTTTTTGTGCACTCGTCCGCCGGTGCGCAGGATTTCGCCGTTCGCGAGCACGACCTCGAGACCGATGATGTAATGACGGGTCACGCCGTACTTGAGACAGCGCGGGCCGCCGGCGTTGGTGGCAACGTTCCCGCCCATGCTGCAGTCATGCAGGCTGGCGGGGTCGGGCGGGTAAAACAGTTTTTGCGCCCGAGTCGCGGCCTGCAGCTCGCCGGTGATCACGCCCGGTTCCACGATCGCGATCGCGTCGCCGAAATTGATTTCCTTGATCCGGTTCATCCGCGCGAGCGAGAGCGCGACGCCGCCGCGCATCGGCACGCAACCGCCGACGTATCCAAAGCCGGCGCCGCGTGCGGTCACGGGCACGTTGTTCTCGGAGGCGTAACGGAGGAGACGGCTGACTTGTTCGGTGGTTTGCGCGAAGACGACGACCTCGGGGTCGTGATTCGCGACCCATTTGTCGCCGCTGTGCGCGGTGCGGGTGGGCTCATCGGCCGCGACGATCGCATCGCCGAGGAGCGCGCGGAGATCGGAAACCAGGTTCACCGTTCCACCATAATCGGCGGTTCGATGACTTCCACGCGGGTCCCGACATCGGCCGCCTCGAAAAAATTCTTCGCCATCCGGATCGGCATGCGGACGCAACCGTGGGAGGCGCGAAAACGCGGGACGAAGCCGGCGTGCATTCCGTAGCCGTCACGGAAGCGGAGGAAATAAGGCATGGGCGAGCCGACAAATTTTGCGCCTTTCGGGACCGGATCCTTCCTCGCGTCAACATCGCGGCGGAGGACGGCGCCGGTGTTGCGCGCCACATACTGGCCGAACTGGCTGGAGATGTGGTTGGGCGACTTCTGCAGGACCCGGTATTTGCCGGGCGGCGTTTCAAATTCCTTCCGTCCCGAGGAAATGTTGGTCCGGCCGATGAGAGTCTCGCCCCGATAGAAAAAGGCCTGCTGTTTGGTCAGGTCGATGACGATTTTCTTTTCGCCCTTGGCGGTGGGGTCGTCATACCAGGACGAAAAAACGGGGTGCCGGGAAGCCTGGCTGGTCTGGGCGGCCTGGGTGCGATGGCGGCGGACGCCGACGTCGTTAGGCAACTCGGTACAACTGGAAACGGTCAGCGCAACAAGGCCCGCGCAGAAGAGGAGGCGCGGCAACGGGGGCAGGATCATCGTGGCGCGATTCTAGCGGTGGTCGCCGCTTTGCACAACGCCGCTGTGTGGAGGCCCGCGGCCTGGCTATGGTGAGGGTGAAGATGGGCCGATTACCCCACTTGTTCGCCTCGCCTGCCGCGATCCTGTGGGCGATGGCCGGCCTGCTCCCGGCATGTGCACCGCCGCCGAATGGTGCTATGGCAAAAGCGATGTTTGCGCCTTGTCCGGCTTCGCCCAATTGCGTGTCGAGCGATGCCCGGGATCCCCGCCACGCGATTGCGCCCTTTGTCCCGAACTCGCCCGTGGAGGAGACCTGGTCCCAACTCCGCGCCGCCATCCTCGCGCTGCCCCGCACCACGCTCGTGGTGGACGACAAGACTTATCTTCACGCCGAATGCCGCAGTCTTCTCGGCTTTACTGACGACCTCGAAATCCTGCGCCGCCCCGGCGAGAACACGCTCGCCGTGCGGTCGGCCTCGCGCAGCGGCTACTACGATTTCGGCGTGAACCGTCGCCGCATCGAAACGCTGCGCGGTCTCCTCCAAAAACGCGGGCTTATCGAATAGCGCCATCGTGCCGGGCGGTGGCCGCGTGGTCGCAGCTCCCGCCATTGTAATCTGCCGGGCCAGGCGAGCTTTTTCCAAGGGGCCGACGGCCGCGCCTAACGATGCAGGAGATTCTCGCAATCAGCGCCGGATCGGGATACATCTGCCGTGCGCATGAGTGTGGAGCCGATCGTTCAGACCATTACTTCCGGGAGCCGGCAGCGGATGAGCATCCCGGTCGTGACGGTCGCGCAGTTCTTCGAGCGGCATGCGAAATCGCTCCAGTTGAAACTGGAAAGCGAACAGATCGGATTCGACCGGCGCATTCGGGAACCGACGATCAACCGCCCCGGCCTTGCCCTCGCTGGCTTCTACACGTATTTCGCGCACAAGCGGGTGCAGGTGCTGGGCGCGGCCGAGCAATCCTACCTCAAGAGTCTGACCAAGGCCGAACGGCAGACGCGCTTCCGTTCTCTTTGTTCGCAGAAAATTCCCTGTCTCGTCGCCTCGCGCGGATTTCATCTCGCGCCCGACCTGCTCGCGATCGCGGAGTCGGCCGGCATCGCTGTTTTCCGCACCCCGATGATCACGATGAAGTTCATCAACGCGGCCACGATCGCGCTCGAGCTCGATTTTTCGCCCTCGGTGACCGAGTTCGGCAGCATGGTCGACATTCTCGGGGTCGGGGTCCTGATTCGCGGTTCGAGCGGGGTGGGAAAGAGCGAGGCCGTGCTGGGCCTGATCGAGCGCGGCTATAGCCTGGTGGCGGATGACGTGACCAAAATCAAGTCGCTCGAAGGCCGCGAACTGATGGCGACGGCGCCCGACCTGACCCGCTACCACATGGAAGTGCGCGGCATCGGCATTATAAATGTCGTCTCGATTTTTGGGATCGGCGCGATCCGAATCGAGAAGCGACTCGACCTGGTGGTGATGTTAAAAGATTGGCAGGAGCTGGAAGAAGTGGATAGAATCGGTCTGGACCGCGAACTTTACGAGATACTCAAGATCCAAGTGCCGCACATCACGATTCCGGTGCGGCCGGGACGGGATATCGCGCGATTGATCGAGGTGGCAGCAATGGATCAAAAGCTGAAGGGCCTCGGTCTGAATAGTGCTGTGGAGTTTAACGAGAAGTTGCTCGGTCTAATGAAGACGCAGGAAACCTAATGGGACTATTAAACCGCCGCTCAGCACCAGCCACCAACGAAAAGGTCGAGAAGGAAATCACGATCATCAACCGGCTCGGCATGCATGCGCGGCCCGCCGCCATGTTTGTGCGGATCGCGAGTCGGCATCGGTGCGATATCTGGGTGGCGAAAGACGATGAGGAGATCAACGGCAAAAGCATCATGGGCCTGATGATGCTGGCCGCCGGCCAGGGCTCGAAATTGCGTGTCCGGGCGGAGGGGCCCGATGCCGCGCAGGCGATCCAGGATATCGAAGAATTAATCCTGTCGCGCTTCAACGAAGAATAGTTGACGTTCCGGTTATTGTTACCGGAATGAAGGGCGAGCCCGGCCACCAGGAAAAGCGTTGTCACGGTGTCCCCGCCGCGCCCGGGATCGCGCGCGGGCCCATCCACGTCTTCTCGATTGAGACGGACGACGTTGTCCGTTACCAGGTCGACCCGGCTAACGTGCCGGACGAAATCGCCCGCTTCGAAAACGCGCTCATCCAGACCCGGGCGCAGATTCTCGAGATGCAACAGCAGATCGCGGAAGCGATCGGGGCGAAAGACGCGGGCATTTTCGACGCCCACCTGCTGGTGGTGGAAGACCAGACCCTGATCGACGAGGTCCTGCGCAAACTGGAGGCCGACCATTGCAACGTCGAGTTCACCTTCCAGGAAGTGGCGAACCGCTACGTCGACTCGCTGAGCAAGATCGACGACCCCTACCTGCGCGAGCGCGCGATCGACATCCAGGACGTGACCCGGCGCGTCATTCGCAACCTGCAGGGCAGATCGCCCCGGCCGTTTCTCTCGATCGACCAGCCCCACATCCTGGTCGCGCATAATCTCACCCCCTCCGACACCGCCTCCATGAACCGCGAACAGGTGCGCGGCCTCGTCCTCGATCTCGGCAGCCGCACCTCGCACACCGCGATCATGGCCCAGTCGTTAGGCATCCCCTCCGTGGTCGGCTTGCACGATGCAACCGAGATCCTGGAAACCGGCGCGCCCGCCCTGATCGACGGCTACCACGGCCTGCTCATCGTTTACCCGACTGAGGAAACGCTGCGCGAATACGAGGAGATCGAACGCCAGAAAGGCGTCATCGCCGAGAGCCTGACCCAGCTCCGCGAAACCAAATCCACCACCCGTGACGGTCGCCACATTGTCCTCTCGGCAAACATCGAACTGCCGGACGAGGTCGACGCCGTCCTTCGCAATGGCGCCGAGGGCGTCGGGCTTTACCGGACGGAGTTTCTTTACCTGAACGAGACGACGCTCCCGACGGAGGAAGAGCAGTTCGAGGTCTATCGCACCGTCGCGCAACGGCTCGCGCCCGATCCGCTCATCATCCGCACCCTCGATCTGGGCGGCGACAAGGTATCCGACGGAATCGAGCGCGGCGACGAACTCAATCCTTTCCTCGGCTGGCGGGCGATCCGGTTTTGTCTGGAGAATATCGATATTTTCAAGGCCCAGCTCCGCGCCATCCTGCGGGCTAGCGTCTCCCAAAACGTGAAGATGATGTTTCCCATGATCTCCGGGCTGGAAGAAGTGCGGCGCGGCCTCGAGATCGTGGAGGAATGCAAGGACGAGCTGCGAAAGGAAGGCCAGCCTTTCAACGACGATCTCGACATCGGCATCATGATCGAGGTCCCGACGGCCGCCATCATGGCGGACCGGCTGGCGCGCGAAGTCGATTTTTTCAGCATCGGCACGAACGACCTGATCCAGTACGCGGTCGCGATCGACCGCACGAACGAGCGCGTGGCTCACCTTTACGAACCGAGCCATCCCTCGGTCGTGCGGCTGCTGAAAATGGTGGCCGACGCCGCCCACGCCAACGGCATCTGGGTTGGGATTTGCGGCGAGATGGCGGGTGATGTTTTGTTTACGCCCCTTCTACTCGGCCTCGGGATGGATGAATTGAGCGCCGGCCCGACCCTCGTCCCGCGGGTCAAGAGCGCGGTTCAGCGCCTAACGATTACGGAATGCCAGCGCCTGCTGGTGGATGTGCTGCAACTCGATACGCCCTCCGCCATCCTCGCCCGCTGCACGGCAATGGCGGAGAAAAATTACCCCGAGCTGATCGGGTAATCCTAATCCTGCTCTTCCTCGGCCTCGCCTTCCGGGCCGATCTCCGGCTTGATCCCATCCTCTTCCATCTTGCGCAGGACGTCGCTCATGTCGTCGACTTCGTCCCAGACTTCCTGGCTGACGTAAATCTGCGCCTTTTGCTGCACCGCCATCGCGATGCAATCGCTTGGCCGACCGTCGAGCTCGATGATTTTTTTCTGCTGCAGCTCGTTTTCCGCGCGGATGATCATGCGCGCGTAATAGGTCGCGTTCTTGAGGTCGTTGATAATGACCCGCTCGACATGCGCGCCGAGCGCGGTCATGAGATGGGCCATGAGATCGTGGGTCAGCGGGCGTTCCTTGACCGTCCCGCGCATGAACATGGTGATGGCGCTCCCCACGCTCTGGTCGACGTAAATGATGAACACCTTGTCGGCATTGCCGAGAAAGACCGCACACCCGCCGCTCGTCGGCAGGACCGCTCGGACCTGCACTTCAATGACCGTTTTGTTCATCTGAAAAAACCGTATCAGAGCGATCTTGAAAAACAAGCGGGGCAGGCCGCGGACGCTCTGTCGGGCGGGCGTTTCATGCATCCGATTCGCCTCGGTGAACGGTTGAATTTTGGTGCTGAATCTGTGGATTGATATTGCAGACTGGTGCCCTACACTGCGCCACGATGACGAAGGGTGACTGGGATGTGGAAGCCGCAAGCGCGACATACAATGTCGAGGGCTGGGGTGACGGTTACTTTTCGGTCAACCCCGCCGGCAACGTCGCCGCCAGGCCGCTAAAGGAAGCGGGCGGTGCGATCGATCTGCTTGAAGTCGTGAATGAAGCCCGCGCGCGCGGCCTTGGTTTTCCGCTCGTCATCCGCTTCCAGGATCTGCTTCGCCACCGGGTCGAGACGGTCAATCGCGCGTTCCAGGCCGCGATGGAGGAGTTCGGTTACCGGAACAATTATCGCGGGGTTTTCCCGATCAAGGTGAACCAGCTACGCGAAGTGATCGAAGAGATCGTCGAAGCGGGCGAGCAATTTCATTTCGGACTCGAAGCGGGCAGCAAGCCGGAGTTGATCGCCGCGCTCGCGATGCACAAGGACCCGGAGAGCCTCATCATTTGCAACGGCTACAAGGATCGCGCCTTTATTCGCACCGCCATGCTCGGGCGGCGGCTCGGCAAGATCGGTCATCATCGTGGTCGAGAAACTCGAGGAACTGGAACAAACGCTCCGGGTCGCAAAAGAAATGGGCGTCGAGCCGCACATCGGCATCCGGGTGCGATTGCACAGCAAAGGCGCGGGCAAATGGACTACGAGCGGCGGCGAGAATGCGAAGTTCGGCCTCAGCACGACGAACCTGATCGCAGCCAGCGAAATGTTGAAGGCGGCCGGGCTCGCCCATTGCCTCAAGCTCGTCCATTTCCACGTCGGCTCGCAGGTGCCCGACATCTCCACGATCAAGCGCGCGGTGCGCGAAGCGGCCCGCTATTACGCGAAGCTTTCCAAGATGGGCCATCAGCTCGGCTACCTCGATGTCGGCGGCGGTCTCGGGGTCGATTACGATGGCTCGCGCACCAGTTTCGACAGCTCGACCAACTACTCGCTCCAGGAATACTGCAACGACGTCGTCTACAACATCATGGAAGTGTGCGACTCGGAGAGTGTCGCCCACCCCGCCATCGTGAGCGAAGGCGGCCGCGCCATCGTGGCCCATCATTCCGTCCTCGTAGTCGAAGCCTTCGGCGCGATCGAGAAAGACGTGCCGCTGGGCAAGATCGAGGCCGGCGCCAACGACCCCAAACCGTTGCGCGACATCCTCGACGTGAAACAGAAGCTGAAACGCGGCAACCGGCTCGAGAGCCTGCACGACGCGCAGCAGATCAAGGAAGAGACGCAGCAGATGTTCAACCTCGGGCTGCTCGACCTCGAGGCGAAAGCCAAGATCGAGTCGCTCTATTGGCAGCTCGCCCGTCAGATCGTCGCGCTCCACCGCGGCCTGAAATACGTCCCGGAGGAAGTGAAGGAACTGGAGACGTCGTTAGGCGACCAATACATTTGCAACTTCTCTATTTTCCAGTCGCTCCTCGATCATTGGGCGCTCGGGCAGCTCTTCCCGATCATGCCGATCCATCGCCTGACGACGCAACCCGATCACCAGGGCACGCTGGTCGACATCACCTGCGATTCCGACGGAAAGATCAATAAATTCACCGACCTGCAAGACGTGAAGGACACGCTTCCGCTGCACAGGATCATCCCCGGCGAGATGTATTATCTTGGAGTCTTCCTCGTGGGCGCCTACCAGGACATCATGGGCGATCTGCACAACCTTTTTGGCCGCGTGACCGAGGTCCATGTCTTCCTCGATGAAGACGAGGAATCGGGTTGGTATATCGAGGAAGTGATCGAGGGCAGCACCATCGGCGCAGGTCCTGGCCTTGACGCAGTGGGACAAGATCGAGCTGATGCGCCTGGTGAAGCTGCAGGTCGATGCCGCGATCAAGAGCGACCGGCTCAAGCCGAACGACGCCATGAAAATCCTGGCCGATTACGAACGCGGCCTGCAGGGCTACACCTACCTCTCACTCGACGGCGCCGCCCTGCCGGCAAACCCGAATCCCGCGGCGGCTCCTGCCTCTACCCCGGCGGCGTAGAAGCCCTTCTTCGGCAGAGGCGCAACGCTACTGCAGATTATAAATCTCGACCAGAGCCACGCCAGTCCCGCCATCTTTCCCGCGCACGACCGCGGTGTAATTGCCGGGCGCAAGCGCGCGGATGATGGCGGATTCGGCGTCGTTCGCCGGAGCGAGGCCGGTCGACTCGATGAGCGACTCCTGTTCGTCGCGCCAGTTATCGTCGCTCCGGATGAGGACGCCATTGCCGTCGTAAAGATCGAGCGTCGGATCGGCCAGCGGATTGACAAACCCTGCGTCAGCCAACGACGGCCCGATCGCCCTGACGACGACGGTATCGCTGCCGCCATTGCCGACAATAAAACCGCCGATCAGGACATCGTCGCCCGTCTGCACCAGGCCGCGGGTGCTCACGTTGGCGAGCGTGGATGAGATCGTCGTATCGAGATCGTAGGCTTCGAACAGACCAATCCCGGTGCCGTCGCCCTGGCCGCTGAGGACGACCGTGTAACTGCCCGGCGCCAAGGTCGCGAGGATGGCTGACTCGAGATCGTCGGTCGGCGCGAGACCGGTGGCCTCGATTTCCGTTTCCTGCGTGGCCTTCCAATTGTCATTGCTCAGGATGAGCACGTCGTCCTGGTAAAGCTCGAGCACGGGATCGGTCAGCGCGCCGGCAAGCGGCATTCCGTCGATCGTGAGCGACGGACCGATTCCCCTAACGATGACCTGTTTCGCTTCCGTGCCGTCGATAATCAGGCCGCCAATTAGGACGTTGTCGCCGGTCCCAACCGCGAGGCGCGCCGAGAGGTTGAGCGACTGCGCGGGAGGCAGGGCGGTGCCGTTCAGGAGGTCGAAGGCCGCGCTCGCGATCTGGAAGTGACCCGCCGTTGTCGGATGGATTTCGTCCCAGAAAAGATATTCATCCGGATCGACGCTGCTGTTGCCCTGCGAAGGATCGCTGATGTTAACGAAGCCATAATCCTCCGGGTTGGCCGCGAGGCGGTAAAAGAGCCCGAAAATGTCGAGGCGATAGAGCGTGATCGTGATCGACTCCGCGGCCAGGGTCGCGACCGTCGCGTCGAGCTCGGCATTGAGCTGCTCGCGATACGCGGCCGACGCGGCGCTCAACTCGATCGCTTTTGCCGGATCGTCCTTGTAATTCGGAACGAGACCGAGGGGCGGAACGTTAGGCACGAGAATGTAAACGGCGCCGGCGCGAGCCAGCTGGTCGACCAGCGCGGCCATGCGCTCGGCTGTGGCGGCGACATTTTCCTCGCTGTCGTCATTAAAAAGATCGTTGCCCCCACCCCAGACGAGGTAGAGCGCGGCGGGATCGACCGTGTTGGCGGCGAGGTAATCGTCCACCTGTTGGCCGAGGTTATCGATCGTCACGCTGAGCTCGCCGCCGACAAACGGATCGGGATTGGAAAGGACGGTCGCCTCGCGTGTTCCGTCTTCGGTCGTCGCGCCGCCGAAGGCGTAATTGGTTCCGCCATCGAGGCTGTTGGTGGACGCTGCCAGGCCGAGGAAATCGCGCGCGAGCTGCTCGTGCCACGTCCCGGCGTAGGTGCCGGAGTTCGGATCGGTGTCGGAGCTGTTGGTGAAACGGCCGTCGCTGTAATTATATTCGCCGCCCGGATAGCTGATAAAATAGTCGTCCTCGAGCCGTTCCCGGATATTGCCGGTGTCGGACAGGCTGTCGCCAAAGATGATGACTTGGGTGAAAGCAGGCACGCCCTGGCCATAAAGGCCGGAGGCGGACGCGAGAAGAATGGCCGCGGCAAAGAGCACGCGGAACCGGCGAAGAGGTGTGGTTTGATCCATAAGATTTGAATGCGGGAAAAATGAAGGGGAATGCGCCTAACGACCCTGCATCCCCACGGCTGCGCTCCGAAGAGTCTGGACAGCCGTTGGAACTGATTCGGGGCGGCGGGATGCGGCGGCCTCTTTTTTCTCAGGGCCGGACTACTTCAAGTTGCAAACTTCGAACAGCGCGACTCCCGGTATCGCCGTTTCTGCCGCGCACCGGCAGCACGAGATGAAAGATGGATCGAGAGACAGTGCGCTCCGCTCAAGAACGGAGCCCCATCGCATCGATTCCTTTGTCGCGTTTCGCAAAGCGAAACGCGACCCTGATCGCTGAGCGATTTACTTCTTCTTGCTCTCGCCGGGACGATAATCTTCCTCGGCGGCTTCGAAAGCCTTCTCGAGTCCGACCATGTCTTCGCCCGGACGGAAGTTATCGAACGCTTCGGATTCGCGCTTGAGTTCTTCCTCGGAGTAGTTCGCGGCCTTGATCGAGAGACCGATCCGGCGCTCGACTTTGTCGACCTTGATGACGCGGGCTTCGACTTCCTGGCCGACCTTGAGCACGTCCTTCACCTTCGCGACGTGATCTTCGCTCAGCTGGGAAATGTGGACGAGACCATCGATGTCATCCTGCAACTGCACGAAGGCGCCAAAGCTGGCCAGCTTCGTGACTTTGCCGGTGACGAGATCGCCGATCTTGTACTTGGTATCGATTTCTTTCCACGGATCGTCGGAGAGCTGCTTGATGCCGAGGCTGATGCGCTGGTTGGTCTTGTCGATGTCGATCACTTCCGCTTCGACTTCGTCGTTCTTTTTGAAGACCTCCATCGGGTGGTTGATCTTGCGCGTCCAGCTCAGGTCGGAGACGTGGATCATGCCGTCGATGCCGTCTTCCAATTCCACGAACGCGCCATAGGCGGTCATGTTGCGGATCTGGCCTTTTACCCGGCTGCCGATGGTGAATTTCTTCTCGATCTCATCCCATGGGTTGGTCTCGAGCTGGCGCAGGCCCAGCGAAATTTTCTGCTCTTCCTTGTTCACGCCAAGGACGACCGCTTCCACTTCCTGGCCGACGGTGAGGATATCCGACGGGCGCATGATGCGCTTCGTCCAGGAAAGCTCGGAAACGTGGATGAGGCCTTCGACGCCTTCTTCCAATTCCACGAACGCGCCGTAAGGCACGAGGTTGGTGATCTTGCCCTTGACCTTCTGGCCGGCCGGGAAACGCTCTTCGATCTGGTCCCAAGGATTTTTCTGGGTCTGCTTCAGGCCTAACGAGACCCGCTCTTTTTCCTTGTTGATGTCGAGGACGAGGACTTCGAGCTGCTGACCGACCTTAAGGAGTTCGCTCGGATGGCCGAGGCGGCCCCAGGTCATGTCGGTGATGTGGAGGAGGCCGTCCATGCCGCCGAGATCGATGAAGGCACCGAAATCGGTCAGGTTCTTGACCGCGCCGGAGACGGTGTCGCCGACTTTGACGCCTTCGAGGAATTTCTGGCGCTTCTCGCTCCGCTCCTGCTCGATGAGCTCGCGGCGGCTGAGGACGACGTTTTTGCGATCGTCGTTGATTTTAACGATCTTGAAATCGTAGGTGTTGCCGACAAATTGCTGGAGATCGCGCGGCGGGATGATGTCGATCTGCGAGGCGGGAAGGAAGGCTTCGACGCCGATGTTGACCATGAGGCCGCCTTTGACGACGGACTTTACCTTGCCCTTGATCAGGCCGTCGCCGGCGAAAACCTGGGCGATCTTATTCCAGTTTTGGCGATAGGCGGCTTTCTCTTTCGAGAGCACGACCATGCCTTCGTCGTTTTCGAGACGCTCGAGAAGCACCTCGACCTCGTCGCCGACTTCGAGCGACTCGATGTCGTCGAACTCCGCCGTTGGGATTACTCCCTCCGACTTGTAACCAATATCCACGAGCACTTCCCGTGGCCGAATCTCCAGAATACGTCCCTTGACGATGCTGCCTTCTTTGAAATCCTTCATGGACTTCGCCATCAAATCCTGCATTTGCAACATAACGGTGTGTGACTCTCCTGGTGAGGCGGGGCTCGGTGGTTAAAACAGCAGCGACAATCGCCGGCAGTTCCCGCGGAAAGGGGATGGAAAGTAGCCACGTTCTCGGGCGTGGTCAACTGGGCACCCAGAATGGGTTTGCTCCCTGTCTCTGCCGCCTATAGTTTTGCGCAACTATGAGTTGGAGCACCAGCGAGGCACTGACGGACCCGGCCATCCGCGATCCGATGTCATTTCGTTCGGAGTTTAAGTTTCATCTGCGCGATATTCCGACGGAAATCACACTCCGTTTATATAACCGTGTTCATTCCAGCACGGTCATCGTCCGGCAGAGCCACACCATTTCGGTTCCGGGGCTGGACGTCCAGGCGCAGGCCGAGTGCGATGACCAGACGGAGGACGGCGAGGTTTTGCAGGGCGTGATCAGTCAATTCGTATGCGTCTATAACGCCGCTGCGGGCAAGGGGATGAAGCCGGACGCGAGCTGGTTGCAGCAAAATCCCGACTTCCGCTAGCCGCTCCCCCGCATGGTCAAGCATCTCCTCTGCAGCTTCTTCGCCCTCGCGCTTCTAGTGGCGCCACTCGCTGCCGCTCCTTCGCCCGCCGAACAACAAGTCACCGAAGCGGTCAAGGCGCCGGGTGCAACGGTTGTTCACCTTTGGGCGCCATGGTGTGGGAATTGCAAGGCCGAACTAAAGAGCGGCGGCTGGACGAAAATGGTCAAGGAGAACCCGGAGGTGAAGTTCTACTTCGTCTCGGTCTGGAATAGCGGCGAGGACGGCCGCGCCCTGCTTGCGAGCCACGAAATCTCGGAGCAACCGAACGTCACGATCCTGGCCGATCCCGGTCCGCGGGGAACGGGGCGGATCACGCAATTTGTCGGCTTGCCCCTGAGCTGGATCCCATCGACCTGGATTTTCAAGGGCGGCGATCTTCGCTACGCCCTGAATTACGGCGAAGTCCGCTTCCCCATGCTACAGCAGCTGATTTCCGACACCAATTCCGCCTGGGATCACTAGCGCCGCCGCGGCGCGAAATTGCAGTTGCCAGAGCGGGAGGCGTGTAGCATCTTCCCCACCCGCTGCGCCCCCCCAGCGAACGCAAACTACCTATGTCCAACACGATTGAATTAGTGCCCGAGCTGCTCGAAGCCGGCGTCCATTTTGGCCACCAAACGAAGCGCTGGAACCCGAAGATGAAGCCGTTCATTTTCGAAAAGCGCAACGCCATCTACATCATCAATCTCGATGAGACGGTTAAGCAATTGCAGCTTGCGACCGATTTTCTTCAACAGGTCGCGCAGCGTGGCGGCAAGATTCTCTTTGTCGGCTGCAAAAAGCAGGCCCAGGAAGCAGTCAAGGAAGCCGCCCTGGCTTGCGGACAATTTTACGTGAACCAGCGTTGGCTAGGCGGCACCCTGACCAATCTCACCACCATCCGCAAAAGCATCGGTCGCTTGAAATACATCGAGGAGATCGAGGCTTCCCCCGACTACAAGAAGATGGGCAAGCAGGAGCTGGCCGCTCTCGGCCGTGAAGCTGCCAAACTGCGCCGCAACCTCGAGGGCATTCTCGAAATGTCGCAGCTTCCCGACGCTCTCATCATCATCGATACCACCCGCGAACAGAATGCAGTAAACGAAGCGCGCCGACTCGGCGTCCCGATTGTCGGCATCGTCGATACAAATGCCGATCCGGAAGTCATCGATTATCCCATCCCGGGAAACGACGACGCCATTCGGGCCATTCGCGTCATGCTGCAAAAGCTGGTCGACGCCATCGTCTCCGCCAGCGGCGAAGCGCGCATGCGCGAAGAAGTCGAGATGGCCGGCGTCTCGGCCTAACGACAGCAGCGGAGAGTTGGTCGGGGAGAGTCGAGAGCCTCCCGGCTCTTCCGAATTTTTCGGCCTTCTTCTCGACTCGCAACTCTTCACTTTTCTCTCATATGGAAATTAATCCCCAAACCGTCAAACAGCTGCGCGAAAAAACCAACGCCGGCTTCATGGATTGCAAACGCGCCCTGACTGAGGCCGGTGGCGATCTCGAGAAAGCCGAAACGCTCCTGCGCACCAAAGGAATCGCCAGCGCAGGCAAGAAGTCTTCGCGTGCGACCAAGGAAGGCATTGTCGCCTCCTACATTCACCTTCAGGGCAAAGTCGGCGTTCTCGTCGAAGTAAATTGCGAGACCGATTTCGTGGCGAAAAACGAGGGCTTCCGCGCCTTCGTCAAAGACATCACGCTTCACATCGCTGCCGCTCAGCCGCTCTACGTCAGCCGGGATGAAGTGGCGGCCGCAACCGTAGAGTCCGAGCGCGCAATTTATGCCGCGCAGGTCAAAGACAAGCCGGAGAATGTTATTGCAAAAATCGTGGACGGAAAACTCGATAAATTTTACAGCACCGTGTGTCTGCTGGAGCAGGGTTTCATCAAGAACCCCGACCTTACGATCAAGGAATTGATTGCCTCGAAAATTGCCGAGATTGGCGAGAACATCGTCATCCGTCGGTTCACTCGTTACTCCGTCGGAGAACCTCTCGGTCACGAAGCGGTTCCGACCGCTGAATCTGCCGAATAGGCCTCCCCCGTTCCGACCGTCGGCACCCCCGGTTCGCCGTTCCTGCTCAAGTCGCTTCGCCTGAAATGCGAAACCCGCCAACCGGCGTTTTCACGTCAGCGGGCGGGCCCTCGCAGTCGAAGCTAGTTGTTCGTTAGGGGCTGGTGGGAGGCACCTGCGGGATGAAGGTGAAAGGAGGCACACCCGGGAGCGACGGAGGAGGACCTTCAGCGGGAGCAAGCGCTTCATCGCCCAAGGCGGGTATGTCCTTGTTATCGAGAATGTCCTTCCCGTCGAAGGCGCTCTTCCCGTCCGCTTGCGCGTAAGCGGCCTGGTCGGCGGCGGTCCCGCCGCGTTTCGCGGGACCAAAAGCTGCGACTTGCGCGATGGAAAAGGCTTCGCCGCGGGCCGCCGGATGCCATTTCAGCATCACATAACGTCCGGACACCTCCGGGAAATTCACCGAAGCACGGCCTTCGCCGGTGCTAACAACCGAGCCGACGGGCTTGAGGCCGGCAAACGTCTGCTCGGTGATCTTTAGCGACGAAGGCAGATCAGCGCCCTGTCCGACATTCGCGATCTGCTGCACATTGGCATCGCTGGCAACGGAGTCGTCGGAAGCACCCGCCGGCAGTTGATTCAGAACGTAGAAGTCAACGCTGCCGGCCTGGGAGGCGTAAACAGCCGACAGGCGGCTGAGATTACGTTCCCGTCCGAGATCGATCACCGCCGTCGGAGCGGCATCATCGTTCGCGAATTGGTAGGCGGTCGCCGGCTGGTCATCGATCATGGCGTTGACCCGGTTTACATCGCCGGAGCTGACATACAGGGCGCGGGCCTTCGCGTGCACATCGCTGAAGTTGAAGTTGATCAAGGCAAAGCTCTCGGAGTTCTCCTCGAAGCTCACTTTGCGCGGACGCGGCATGGTGAAGTCGGAGAGCGCCGGTGTCGCGTAGACTCCAAAAGCCGCGATGCGACCAGGCTGTTTAATATTGAAGCTTAGCTTCACATATTTCGCCTCGCCTGGACCGATCTTGGTGGCAACGGCACCTTGCGAGAGCGCGCCGCTCTCGATCCGGCGCCATTCCGGGCTGTTTTCGGGAACGGCCGCATTGGAAATCGCGATCGTCATCTCGCCTTGGGCACCTTCATTCAAGAAGGAAACGCTTTGCACGTTCTCGATGTTGGGCAATGCGACGAGGATCGAAGACGAGCCAGCCGGAAGCCGGTAGCCGATGGTCGGATCGTCGCAGAGCAATGCGGCCGCGGCCGTATTTTGATCGTGTCCATTGGAGCTGAGCTCCAGCTTGGCCAGAGAGGCACTCTCCGGAGTTGCTTTGACGTCGGCGCCGAAATGATAGCGCGCCAGATTCTCGGGATACTCGGGCGCCTGGCGGACGGTCAGCGGCGGCGCTTTTTGGAGGACGACATCCGCGGCCATGCTAATCGACGGCCCCAGAAGGAGGATCGAAAAGAGAGCCTTGGCAGAGGAGGATATGGTGTTCGGTTTCATATAATTTCCATACTTACAAAAACGGATAGTAGAAAATCAGCCCTGCATTGGCAATGAAAATCTCGTCCCGCTAAAAAATTCTTTCTGCGCTCTCTGATCTGTTCTCAACCGGGCCGGAAAATGCACCGCTCTCCCACAAAGGAAAGTCGAAAGATTCGCGACGTCCATTTTCCATCGATTGCGGCGCCCCCATTTCGCCTTGGACCGCGAAAAGCTCGTCAGCGGGGTTAGAAACGCGTCGCGGGATTCCGCGCGCTTCGTTTGCAGGAAGCAGAGACTAATTCTGCGCGACGAGCGTCGTCGAGGCCACTCGGAATTTGCGAGTCCCCTCGTAAGCGTAGAGCGGAATGTAGGAACGGCGGCCGACATCACGGCCGCGGTAGGCGCGCCAATTGATCGTGGGATCCAAAACGTAGGTGCCGGTCTCAGTATCCCATTCCAACCAGGCATGGGTAGAACGACTGGTCGCCGCACGCTTGCCGATCACCAGCCGCATGTTCGTCGCCCCATGGGACTGCATCTTCTCGTAGAGGGCAACCGCCTTGGCCTTACAATCGGCCGGCGCGCCAGACTTGGTTTCGGCGGGTGTTTTCCACTCTTTGGTGAAGCCATAGGGGATGGACCGGAGATCCCCCATCCAATAATTTACGACCCCGAGAGAGAGCTCGTTTTTCGCGCGCCGGCTCTCTCCGGCCAGGAAGGGACGAATGCGACTCATTTGCTTGTCGTAAGGGGTGTTTTTCACGCTGAGCAGGATGGATTGCCCGAAACAGGAGACGCAGGAGAACCCGATGGCGGCAAGGAGGAAGAGAAAGAACCGCTTTAGGGCAAAAGGATTGACGCTTACGAAAATCATAATATCTATGTTTTCTATAAGCAGCGTCCGTGCCATCCGTTGGCGGAGACTGGGACCTCGTTGCAGGTTCCGTTCCGCAGCCTTGGTTTGTTGCGTTGATTCCGCGAAGAGAGGTCAAGAACTCGCCCGCTCCGCTAGCCGCGGGTATTCCGAGCGCTTCTCTGGAGGGAAGGGGCCCGGGGGAGCGAGCCGGGCTTCAAGAGTGGGTTATGCCCGGGCGAAGCGGCCTTGGAAAAAACGTCCGGGAAAGCCGGCAGCAGAGGCTGCCTAGCGGCGGTAATGGCCTCGAAGCTGGCAGGCCGCGTCTGCCAAACAAAAAAGGCGATGAACAGTCGGCCTGGGCCGACTGTCATCGCTCCTGCGCTCCCACTGAGCTTTTGGCTCTAGTGGGTGCCGTTCCCAATGATCGTCACCGACGGATCTTGGGCCAAAATCCCCTCGACAGTATTCCGGCCGATCCGGTCCATTTCCTCGCGGGTGTAGACGCGCAACTGGCCCACGGTGTTGGTGCCAATCGCCTTCACTTCAACCCGCTTGGGAATGCGGGAGCCCGTCACAAAAACGAGCTCTTCATTCTTCCCGTCTTTTTTCTTCTTTTCACCGGTCACCGCCGGAGCCAGCGGATCGGCCGCTGCAATTCCGATCGCAACGAGACTCACGACGGCTGTGCCGAGCGTCAGTTTTAACGTTTTCATGGTGTACGTTAATCTCAACGGGCGAGATATCAATGCCCACCCCGGGCAACGTTCCCATCAGTGCATCGCCAGTGTCGGGCTCTCTGCCTGTTGCCTAACCAAAAGGAACGCGAGGGGTCTAATCGGCCACCTGCACGCCCTCGGCGGCGGTCTGCTCCGCGAAAAGCTCGCTCAGGCGCCGGGTCATGGGGCCAATTTCTCCGTTCCCGATCGCGCGGTCATCGACCCGGGTCACACCCGCCAGCTCGCCCATCGTTCCTGTGCAGAAAACTTCATCCGCTCGATGAACATCCTCGATCGTGAGGTAGGTTTCCACGTGCGGAATCTTCTCGGCCGCACAAATTTCGAGCACCGTCGCCCGGGTGATTCCTTCCGGACAGGCAACGACCCGGCTGGTTGCGATCTCGCCTTTGCGCACGACGAAGACATGCGTCGCGTTCGTCTCCGCCACGTGGCCGGACAAGTCGAGCATGAGCGCATCGTCCGCCCCGGCCTCGTTCGCCTCAATCTTCGCCAGGATGGAGTTGAGCAGATTAGCGTGATGAATGCGCGGATCGAGCACCTCGGGCGGCGGGCGGCGCATTTTACTCGTGATTAACTTCAGGCCGCTTTTCGCGTAAACGGGCGCCTTGTGCTCGGCCAGGATGATCAGAGTCGGTCCGCTCTGGTTTAGCCGCGGGTCCATTCCCGAGGTGATCTTCTCCCCGCGCGTAAGGGTGAGGCGAAGGTGAACACCGTCCCGCATTTGGTTAGCCGCCAGGGTGCGCTTGATTTCGGCGATGATCTTCTTGTTAGGCGGAATCTCGGCAAAAGAGAGGGCGGCCGCGGAGCGATAGAGACGATCGAGGTGTTCGTAGAGCTTGAAGATGCGCCCGTTGTAGAGGCGTAATCCCTCCCAGACGGCATCGCCGCCCTGCACGGCGGAATCAAAGGGGCTGATGCCGGCCTCGTCACGGTGGACGAGACGGCCGTTGATATTCACCACCAGGTTGCGGTTCTTCTCGTTAAATTCCTGCAGCACGTCGTTTCTCCATTTTCATCCGGGCCTAGCTCTTTAGCATATTAGACGCTTTTATGAACGCTCGACCTCTACTGCTCTCACTCCTGCTTCCGGCCGCTCTCCTCGCGGCGGAGCCTGGCACTCTCACTCCGCCCGACTCGCTCGTCCTCGACGGCGTGCCGCCAATTCCGGTCGAGATCGCCGCGCAGGTCGGCCGTTATACCGAATCGCGCGCCGCGGCCTTTCTCGACTGGCAACCGGGCAAGCCGGAGATGCTTATCCTGACCCGTTTCGGCGACACCAACCAAGTCCACCTCGTGGCGCAACCCGGCGGGGCGCGGACACAGCTGACGTTCTTTGACGACCGGATCAATGAAGCGAGCTTCGATCCGCAGGCGGGCGCGTTCTTTGTTTTTTCCAAAAGCGCCGGCGGGAATGAATTCAACCAGAATTATCGCTACGACTTCGCGACCGGCGAGGTCGCGCTCCTGACCGACGGCAAATCGCGCAACTCCGCCCCGACCTGGAGCACGGACGGGAAACGCGTCGCCTACACTTCGACTCGACGCAACGGAGCCGATACCGACATTTATCTCGAATCGCCTAACGACCCGAAAAGCGACCGCCTTCTCGCCGAGGTCAAGGGCGGAGGCTGGAACGTGTTCGACTGGTCGCCCGACGATTCTCGGCTGCTCGTTCTCGAGCGAATTTCGATCAATGAAGCGTATCTCTGGCTCTTCGACACCAAAACGGGCGCACGCACTGAACTCACCCCGCGGCCGGCCGAGGGCGCGGAGAAAATCGCCTATGCTGAGCCGCTTTTCGCAAAGGACGGGAAAGGCGTTTTCGTCACGACCGATCGTGAATCCGAATTCCTCCGCCTCACCTACATCGATCTCGCAACCAAAGAGCACACCTACCTCGTGCCCGAGGCGAAATGGGACGTCGACGACTGGGACCTGAGCGCCGACGGCCAGCGCATTGCCTACACCCTGAACGAAAATGGCACGAGCACGCTGCACCTCATCAGCGTGGCGATGCGCGACGGCAAAATAGCCGCCGCCGCGCTGCCCGACCCGGCCTTCGACCCGCCCATTTCCGCCTCGATTATTTCCGGTCTGAAGTGGCACCCGAAACAGGACCGGCTTGCCTTCAACGTGAACGGCGCGCGCTCGCCTTCCGACGTCTACACCTGGTCGCCAGGGGAGAAATCGGCCGCGACTCGCTGGACGACGAGCGAGACCGGCGGCATCCCGCCCGAGCGTTTCGTCGAACCAAAGCTCATCCGCTGGAAATCTTTCGACGGCCGCGAGATCACCGGATTTCTCTACCAGCCCGACGCGAAAAAATTCCCGGGGCCGCGCCCGGTGATCGTGAACATCCATGGCGGTCCGGAATCTCAGGCTCGCCCCGGTTTTGCCGGGCGCAACAACTACATCTTCAACGAGCTCGGCTGTGCGATGATTTTGCCTAACGTTCGCGGCTCGGCTGGCTACGGGAAGTCGTACCTCCTCCTCGATAACGGCTTCAAACGCGAAGACTCCTACAAGGACATCTCCGCCCTGCTCGACTGGATCAAAACCCAGCCGCAGCTCGATGCCAGCCGGGTCATGGCGCAAGGCGGCTCGTACGGCGGTTTCATGGTCCTCCAGGTGGCGACAAACTATCCCGAGCGCATTCGCTGCGCGGTCGACATCGTCGGCATTTCAAATCTCGCCACTTTCCTGAAAAACACCGAGGACTACCGGCGCGATCTTCGCCGCGTCGAATACGGCGATGAGCGCGATCCGAAAATGGCCGCCTTTATGGAGCGCATCGCGGCCTTGAACAACGCCGACAAAATCACCAAGCCGCTCTTCGTCGTCCAGGGCGCGAACGATCCGCGCGTCCCAAAATCCGAAGCGGATCAGATTGTCGCCACCCTCAAAAAAGGGAAGACGCCCGTCTGGTACATGATCGGCAAGGACGAGGGCCACGGCTTCGCGAAAAAGAAAAACGCCGATTACCTCTTCTACTCGATGGTGCAGTTCATTCGCACGCACCTCCTGAAATAAACTCAGCGAAGGCGATGCGGAGAAAGCGTTTCGTAACAGGCACGACAGCGCGCCTCGATCTCGCGCAGCCGCTCCGGCACTTCGGCGCGGCGCTCGACATAGGGCGCGAATCCGGTCGACGTCGCGACTTCGCCGTACCAATGTTTCGCCCACACGCCGTCCGTCTCGCGCAAGCCCGGCGGCCAAGACATCATCGCCGGATCGAACTCCACCCCCACTGCCGCGCAGAGCAGGCGCAGGGCGCGCTCCGGATCTTGCAGGACGTCGCGCGCATCGAGCACCGGCGGCACCGCTCCCGTTCGCGCGCGAACCGACTCGAAGATTTCCGCCTGCTGGACAAAGCCGAGATCTTCCAGCATCGGGTTGTCGTTCTTCTTGATGTAGGAAACGATCACTTCCGCCGGGTCACGGATAAGGAAGCAATTCGTTAGGCCAGCGAGCCAGCCCCGGTCGACCTCGGGCAGGAGATGCTGCGTCATATGCTTTTGATAAAAGACCGCCTTCCCGTTCGGGGATGATTTCGTTAGGCCGGCGACCACTTTCCTCCAATCCGTCTCGCCGTGCGCGATCACTTCCACGGCCACCGGGTGTTCCTTCCCGGTCGCCTGCAAATAGAAAGCGTAGAGCGGCTCGTCCACCACCGCCGTGTCGGCCCGGTTCCCCCACGCTCGCATCATTGCGGTCGAGATGTTGCGCGGTCCCGACCACATCGCTATCCGCACCGGCTCGCTCATCGGCCGGGGCGTCAGAGCGACGAAATCGTCTGCACCATACGCTGCCGCATTTTCTCATCCGGCAGCCGGCCGAGGCCCGCGCCCATGTTGTCCTCGAGGTGTTTGGCTTTGCTCGTGGCCGGGATGGCACAGGTCACCGCCGTGTTTGCGACGATCCATTTGAGAAGGAATTGCGCCCACGATTTGCAATCAAACTCCGCCGCCCATTCCGGAAGCGGCTGCGCCCGCAGGCGGGAAAACAGATTGCCCCGCGCAAACGGCCGATTGATCATGGTCGCCACGCCGCGCTCCTGACAGAGCGGCAGGATGCGCTCCTCCGCGCCCCGCTCGGCGATCGAGTAATTGATCTGCAGAAAATCGAGCTTCTCGCGCCGGAGAATTTTTTCCACCTCCGGGAAAGACGACTCGACGTAATGCGTAATCCCGACGTAGCGGATGCGCCCCTCCTCTTTCCACGCGCGCAATGTCGCGAGCTGGACGTCGAGATCGACCAGGTTGTGCACCTGCATGAGCTCGAGGCGTTTCGTCTGCAAACGCGAGAGCGTGCGCTCGATCGACTCGATCCCGTCCTCTTTGCCGGTCGTCCAGACTTTGCTCGCGAGAAAAAGCGAGTCCCGCACTTTCAATTCGCTCGCGAGATCGCCGATCACTTCCTCGGCGCGACCGTACATGGGCGAGGTATCGACCACCTTGCCGCCGAGTTCGACAAACCGCCGAAGCACTTCGCGGAGCGGTCCGCGGTCGGCAGCGGAACCGCCGACATCGAAAGTTCGCGACGTGCCGAGACCGAGCGCGGGAATTTTTTCGCCCGTGGACGGAATGGCGCGGAGCAATTGAGCCGAGGTCGCTTTCTCGGCCGCGCGCGACGAGAGCGGCCAAAGGCTGGTCGCGACCGCGGCGCCACCGATCAATCGTGCCGCCTCGCGGCGAGTGTAGGAGATTTTATTCATGACCCAACATAACAGCTCAAGCTCAGCGCGGGAGGGGCTGTTCAAGATTTGCCAGGCCGTAGGTGAGAACGGCGTTGACTGCGGCATTCTCCGCCAGTTCGTGCGGATCGATCTTGTCCAGGGTGTCGGCCGCGGTGTGGTGATAATTGAAATAGAAACGGCTGTCCTGGATCGGGGCGAAATTCGGCACCCCCATTTTGGCCAGCGGATCAATGTCCGCCCCGACTCCGTCGCGCAACTGGAGCAGACCCGCCCCCGAGCCTTGCAGAACTTTCGCGATCGGCTCGAGCATCGGCTTTATCCCCGGCTTGCCCGCGATGTAAATGCCGAGCGGATGATTGGCACCGCCGTCCGTCTCGATCGCGGCGAAATGATTCGCGACCTCGCCCGCATGCTCGGCGGCGTAGGCCTTTCCGCCGCGCAGGCCGTTCTCCTCGTTCATCCAGGCGACGACGCGGATCGTGCGTTTCGGTTTTAAACCGAGCTGCCTAACGAGTTGCGCCGCCTGCATCGCGGCCGCCACGCCCGCGCCGTCGTCGATCGCCCCCGTCCCGAGATCCCAGGAATCGAGATGCCCGGAAACGATCACGACCTGCTCCGGATGCTCGTTCCCTTTCAGGTCGCCGATGACGTTGTAGCTGACGGCGTCGGGCAAAGTTTGCGGGGTCAGGACGAGCCGCAGCCGCAGCGGACCTTGCGGAGCGAGCGCGGCCATCATCTCGGCGTCTTCGTTGGTCACCGCCGCCGCGGGAATTTTCGGAGCGTCGTCCGCGTAACGAGTCGCGCCCGTGTGCGGCAAGCGGTACGACGCGCCACCGACCGAGCGGACGAGCGCCGCGACCGCGCCGAGCCGGGCCGCCGCGATCGGGCCCCCGGAACGGTAGACGACCGCATCGCCGTAGGCTTCGCCACCGCGGCCCTGCGCGGCCAGCCGTCGGTCGAAGGGATAATTGAAGAGCACAATCTTGCCCCTGACCTTTTCCTTGCCTAACGAATTCAGTTCGTCGAAATCCCGCACCACCACGACCTCCGCCGTCAGGCCCTCGGGCGGAGTCGCCACGCTCCCGCCGAGCGCGGTTAGCACCACCTTCTGCGTCGTGCCGGCCGCCTGCCCGGGGAATTGCACAAGGGCGGCCGTTTCTTCGCCGCGGACCCAGTGCGGCACCATCACTTTCTCGAGCCGCACTTCCATTCCGAGCGCTTTCAATTCCGCGGCGACATATTCGACCGCCTTTTGCGCCTGGGCCGACCCGCTCAGGCGCGGGCCGATGTTATTCGAAAGATGCGCCACCTGGCGGTAAGCGTAATCGCTCGTGAGGGCGGCGGACCGGAGTTTTTCCAATTCCGCCAGAGTCTGCGGCGAATAAAGAACCGGCGTGGGCGACGGGGAAGGCGTGGGCGAGGGCGACGTCTCCGGGGTAGCAGGATCCGGCGCCGCGGCGCTCAATGTTGTGGTCAGCAAAAGAAGGATCCCACTGCAAACGCGGTGCTGGAAAATTTGCGCCATGCGCCACTTTGTCAGGAAAATGCGCAAGCTCAATCCGCTCCGGGCGCGCGATCGGGATTGGCGCCGAGTCCCGTTACGCGCTTATCTTCTCTTCGCCCGCACGCCATGCCTAACGACACTCTTGTTTCACTCGATATTCCCGGCGTGCCGAAATTGCGCAGCGGCAAGGTGCGCGAAGTTTTCGACCTCGGCGACACCGTCCTTTTCGTCGCCACCGACCGGCTTTCCGCCTTCGACGTCATCCTGCCCGATCCGATCCCGGATAAAGGCGCGGTCCTGAATCAAATCTCCGCCTTTTGGTTCGAAAAAATCACCGAAGCGCAGAATCACTTCCTGACCGCGAACTTCGCCAAGTTTCCCGAGGCGCTGCAACCGTATCGCGCGCAGCTGGCGGGTCGCTCCATGATCGTGCGCAAGACCCAGCCGCTCCTGATCGAATGCGTGGTGCGCGGCTACCTCGCCGGCTCCGGCTGGAAGGACTACCAGGCGACGGGCGAAGTCTGCGGCCACGTTCTCCCGCCCGGCCTGCGCCTGGCGGACGAATTGCCCGAGCCGATCTTCACTCCCTCGACCAAAAACGAAGCCGGCCACGACCTCAACATCGAATGGGAACAATGCTGCGCCATGATCGGCCAGCACCGTCGCGGAAAAAGTGCGGGACCTGAGTTTGAAAATCTATCGGGCCGGGCAAGACACACGCCGCTGCCTGCGGCATCATCGTGGCCGACACCAAGTTTGAATTTGGCCTGACGAACGGCGACGACCTGCTCCTGATCGACGAATGCATGACTCCCGATTCCTCGCGCTTCTGGCCGGCCGACAGCTACGCGCCCGGCCAGAGCCCGCCCAGCTTCGACAAGCAGTTCGTGCGCGACTATCTCGAGACGCTGGACTGGGACAAGACCGCGCCCGGGCCTTCCCTCCCGCGGGAAGTGATTGAAAAGACAACCCGGAAGTATCGCGAAGCGTTCCGCCGCCTCACGAATCATGAACTTGACCAAGACCCGGCCTGAATCATTCTCCGCCTTTGAGATCGCGGGCGAAGCAGCGGTGCCGGTGGCACGGCCGCGCCTGCCCCTCGCCGGCCAGCTGCTTCCCTATCTCCGACGGATCGATCAAAGCCGCTGGTACTCCAATAGTGGCCCGCTGGTGGAAGAGTTTGAAGGTCGCCTGGCGCAACATGCCGGCGGCGGAACGGTCGGGACGGTGGGGAACGCGACGATCGGCCTGACCCTGGCACTGCTCGCCTATGATCTTCCTCCCGGCTCTCTGTGCATGGTGCCGTCGTGGACTTTCGCCGCCACCGGCCACGCCATCCAAATGGCGGGACTAACGCCGTGGCTGGTCGACGTCGATCCCGCAAGCTGGGCTCTCGAAGGGTCGATGGCGCGCGAACTTTTGCCCGAGGCGCCCGGCCCGGTTTCGGTCGTGATGCCGATCAGCCCGTTTCGGTCAGCCGATTGATTTTTCGAAGTGGGAGCTGTTTCGCGCCGAGACCGGAATTCCCGTGGTGATCGATGCCGCGGCGATGTTCGACACGATTCGCGCCGGCTCGATCCCCGCAGTCGTTAGTCTGCACGCCACCAAGGCGCTCGGCGTCGGGGAAGGCGGTTTCGTCATTACGACCGACCACAATTATCGTCGAGGAAATCCAAAAGAGATCGAACTTCGGCTTCTGGGGATCACGCGAAGCCACCGCCCGTTCTGGCAACGGAAAGCTGAGCGAATACGCGGCGGCAGTTGGCCTGGCGGCCTCGATCAGTGGAGCCGAAACGCGGGCGGACTTCGCGCGCGTGGGTCGGGCCTACGCTGCGGAATTCGCAGGCCAATCGAGCGTCGCGCTGCAAGCAGGATTCGGAGAGCGCTGGATTAGTTCGACCGTGATCGCGACCCTGAGTGACGGCCGTGCCGAGACGGTGGGCCGCGCACTGGCAGAACGCGGCATCGGCACCCGGCAGTGGTGGAGCGGCGGGCTCCATCGCCACGCGGCCTTTGCGAAATGTCCCCGCAGCGACCTCTCGGCGACGGAGATTTTGGCCGGCAAAGTCATCGGACTTCCCTGCTGGCGCGACCTGCCTAACGACAAGATCGAACTCATTTGCGAACTCGTCGCCTCCGCGGCGGGATGACCGCGAGAATGGAGGGAGGCAAAGGAACTTCGACTCGGCCGCTCTTCGCGACGGTCGCCTACGCCGAGGCATTCGGTCTCGGCTCGATTGACGTCCCCGAGTGGGACACGGCCATGCTCACGCGGGCGATTCCCGGCACGGAGTGGCGCGACGCTCTCGGCTGCTATCCGCTCACGGCCTTCGGGCCGAAACCAGATCTCCAGGGAGGGCGGGAGCGATTACGTGCGGCGGGGCTGGTGAGCGTGGCGCTGGTCCCCGATCCCCTCCTCAGTCCGTCGCCAGACGTTTTGTCGGCCGTCTTCGAAATTTGCCGGCCGTTTAAAACGCATTACCTGATCGACCGGGAAGCAGGTCCGGTGCACTTCGTGAAGAATCATCGCTGGTCAGTGCGCCAGGCCGGGAAGCATTGCGGCTTTGAGGTGATCGACCTGCGGAAGAATCTGGAGGTCTGGCTCGCACTCTATCGCCACACCGTGACACGACACCAGGCGACCGGAATGCACGATTTCGCGCCGGCATATTTCCGCGCCCTGGCCGAGATGCCGGCAGTCACCGCCCTGGCCGCCCGGCACGACGGAGAGATCGTCGCCATCATCCTCTGGGTTCGCCAAGGCGACATCGTCTATGCGCATCTCGAGGGAGGATCGCAGTCCGCCTTATCGCACCTATGCCACCTATGGCCTGATCGCCGCGGCTAACGAACACTTCGCCAATTGTCGCATCCTCCATCTCGGCGGCGCCGCTGGACTGGAGCCGGAGGAGCGCGGTGGCCTCGTCCATTTCAAGCGTGGCTTTGCCAATCGCGAAGTGACGGCCTACTTTTGCGGCAGCTGTCTCGATGCCGATCGCTATGCGACGCTGCTCGGCGACCAGCCGCACGCCACCTTCTTTCCAGCCTACCGAAATCCATGACCGACGAGGAAAAAAACGGCCCTCCCGCCCAACGGCTCTATCATCCCCTCGTGGAAACGCTCGAGAAGTTTTTCACCGAGCACGGCGACAATCATCGCGGGATGGGTTTCCAGACGGACGAGGGCTTTGAGGTCCGTTATCGGGTTTTCCTCGAGGTCATCCGCGCGGCCGCGGCGGGTGAAAAGTGTTCCCTACTTGATGTCGGCTGCGGAACCGCCCGCTTGCTCGATTTGATTAAGTCGTTAGGCCGAGACGAAATTCGTTACCGGGGGATCGACTTGTCGCCGAAGCTGCTGGAGGCAGCGCGAAAGAAACATCCCGAAGCCGAATTCCTTTGCGGTGACCCTTTTGATCTCGAGGAAATTTGGTCGCCTCGGCCAGACTACGTGGTCTTTGGCGGGATCTTCACCTGTCGTCTCCAGATGAGTGTGGCAGAAATGACTGATTACATGGTGCGGATGCTCCGCCTCGCCTTCAAACACTGTCGCCGGGGCATCGTCTTTAACGTCATGTCCAAGCACGTCGACTGGGAACGAGACGATCTCTTTCACGTCCCCTTTGACGAGATGGCGGACCTCCTCCAGGCCAATCTGAATCGCAACTATGTTTTTCGTGCGGACTACGGCCTCTACGAATACACGGTTTACGTCTATAAATGATCGACGGCCTGGCGCCTTTGTTCGTTAGTCCACCACTGCGCCAGACGGGTCTCCGGGACGAGACGACCTTCGGCCAGCAATGCCTGGGCGGTCTTTTCATCGGGAAATTGTTCCTCGTACTCTTGGCGCAGCCCTCCCGATTGGAGGAGCTCAATCCATCTCCGCCACTGCCAGCCCGTGCTCGGGGCAAGCTCCGGGTTCTTCGCGAAATATTCCCTCCCGCGCTCGATTTTTTCCTGGAAGGCCCCGTAACCGCGCATCGGCAAATGAAGCACCTCCAGTGAGGCGCTTGGAACAATTTTCTTCGCCGCTCCGACGACATTGTGATCGCCGTTTGTAACCGTTAAGCTACTTTGCGCCCGGACCATTATCTTGGGCGGAAGGCGTGAGAAGATCCAGGGAGAAGATAGAGCAGCGGACGCTTGTGCCACTCTGGTATCTGTCTTGGCGACCTTGAGAGTCAGATGGGTCAGGTAATGTTCCTCGGCTAAGACAGGCCCGATGCCGGTAAGGTTGGCCCGCGGCACAGCGATCGCTTCCGCCCCCCGCGCTTCTTCCCGGGTTAGCATCTCCTTCACGTTTTCCGGGCCCGTCAGAAACTCGTCGGGATCGAGGAACGAAACCCAATCCGCCGCATCGTCTTTGCGAATCGTTCCCAGTATCGCATTCGACGGGTTGTAACTGGCGAGGTGGTGGGTCGGCAAGAGAACTCGCTCGACCCTGCCCGCAGCGAGGAAAGGGCTAAGCCGCTCGAGCGTGCTGTCGTTGGATCCGTAGTCGGCGACAAAGATTTTATCGACGCCAACGCTGAAATGGTACTCACAGAATTCCGTGACCAAATCGGCCACGTTATACATTCCGGTAATGATGGCCCAGCGCATCGCCCTTTGCCCTCAGCCGCGCTTGCGCAGTTGCAGAAAGATTTGTCCCTCGAAGCGTGATTTCACCGGCTGGCCCGTTTCGTAATCGACAAAGACGGAGCGATCAATCTCGAATCCCGCCGCCGCAGCCAGCCGCCTTAACTCGCGCGGGGAGAAGATGTGGACATACGAGACGGCGTCCGGCGCGTTCTTTGCCGATAACGGGAAGTTCCCCCGTTCGCTTCCTTCGTTGAGCAGATCGAGCAGCCAATTTCGCCCTGCCGCCCGCCAGCCATAAGTCCGCGCGTTTTCGCGGTTGTTGCAATCCAGAAAAAGAATTCCATTCGGACGCAATGCCCGCTGAATATTGGTCAGCGCGCGCAGTCTGCCTTCGGGCGTGGAGATGTGGCCAAGGACGTTCCACAGGAGCAGCGCAGCGTCGAACCGCGTTTCGCCCAATTGCGCGAGTATGGCTTCCGAGGTGATATCGCCTGCAATGATTTGCTCGAAGTTTTTCGGGTCGACGCCGGAGAGCATCGCCGGGCTGCTATCCAGCAGTGTCACGCGGCTGATGCCGGCCTCGTGCGCCAACCGCCGCGAGCGAACGCCGTCTGCTCCGCCTACATCCAGTAAAGACAGGCCAGACCGCAGGCTCTCCGCGATCAGGCGCTCAATCCCGGCCAGATAGGCCCGGCGGCTCTGCGAGATTTGCCGGTATTCGGCTGAGAGTTGGTCGTAGTATTCGCTGGAACTGATGATGCGCACAGGTGACTTCGACCGGTTGGCTTGAGCCTCGTTGAGGGTAGCGGTGGAAGATCTAAAAAGGAAGGCCCTCCCCCGAAAGTCATCGTCTGGGCCCTTTACATCCGAAACCACCGTTCCGTGAGGAGGACTAATGATTCTCTCGACGACCGGCTGATTATGCGGTCGTAATAGCGCCAGGAAGATGAGTCGTTTCCCGATCAATGAAATCATCGGAGTCTCCGTTCTTGAAATGGTGCGCCAGGCTGAGGGGCGCATAGACAAGGTCAAGCTCGGCGACAACACTCCGCTGGTTGAAGCGGCGATGGTCCGGGACGTCTCCTACTGGCCCAGCGCTTTGGCAGAAGGTCAGAGCGTGCAAATCGTTGGCAATCGCGAGATGCCCCTGGAAGCGGTGTTCGACGCCTTTACTCCGAGTTTTGTCCGCCGTGAGCTATCAAAACAGAATCTGACAGAGCTGCCGGAGACCGAAGAAACGATCGATGGCGCGGTGTGCATCTTGGGCAACGTCTTCTCGCGCAACTTTACTCATTGTCATGAAGAAATGATGAAAGTGATCATCCTGGAGACGATGGGCTATGAGTGTCGTTACGTCATTGCAGAGCTCCCTGGATTCGCCAAGGAGTTGCTCGGACTGCTTGGCATTGCGCCGGATCGAATCCTGGAGGTTCGGCGGCCGACTCGTTTTCGGACGGCACTTTTCACGACGCCGGTCAGCTATCGTAACGTTGCGGAATATCCCGAGGTGCTGCTCTCGCTGAGGGAAAGACTGCTTTCCGCTGATCACGAGGGCAAGTCGGAGCTCGGCCCACGTTTATGGCTGGATCGCGGCCAGCAAACCCGCCTCGGCCGGAAGCTAATCAATGAAGAAGAAGTCTGCCGGCTGTTGGCCCGTTACAGTTTCGAGCGTGTGGACATGGGCTCCCTCCCGTTATTGCAACAAATCGCCATCTCCCGGAATGCTCGAGTCATCAGCGGGCTGCACGGTTCTCACTTCGTCCATAGCCAGTTAATGAACCGACGTTCCTGGGTTATCGAATGTTTCTCACCGATGTATCTCAACCCGACTTACACGGAAATTTACCGGGTGTTGCAGCATTCGTACGCGCAAATTACAAGTATGAACACTCCGCTATTCCCTTACCCGCACGGAAGCGACGTGCTGGTCGATTGTCAGCAGCTTGACCTCGCGCTGCGAGCGGCTACGGAAACCTGACGCTGCGCTACCCGATCAAATCTTTGACGAGCGCCTTCTCTTCTTTCAGCTCGGCGACGGAGGCGTCGATCTTGGAACGGCTGAAGTCGTTGATCGGAACGTCCGGCACGATCTCCCATTTCCCGCCCTGGGCGCGGATGGGGAAGGAGCTGATCAGTTCCTTCTCCACCCCGTAGCTGCCGTCGGAACAAACCGCCACGCTGTGCCAGTCGCCGCTCTTCGTTTCAGTCGTTAGGCTGCGGACGGTGTCGCTGACCGCGTTCGCCGCGGAGGCGGCCGAGGAAGAGCCGCGCGCCTTGATGATGGCCGCGCCGCGCTGTTGCACCGCGGGAATGAAAGTTTCCTTCAGCCATTTCTCGTCGTTGATCACCTTGTCGGCGTTTTCGCCGTTGATCCTGGCATTGTAGAAATCGGGATACTGCGTTGCGGAATGATTGCCCCAGATGGTCATGTTGCTGACCGCCGTAATGTCGACGCCCGCTTTCTGCGCCAGTTGCGCTTTGCCGCGATTTTCGTCCAACCGGGTCATGGCAAACCAGCGTTCGGGCGGAATCGACCGAGCGTTGTTCATCGCGATCAGGCAATTGGTGTTGCAGGGATTGCCGACAACGAGGACGCGGACATCGGCAGCGGCGTTTTTTTCGATCGCCTTGCCCTGGCCGATAAAAATCTTGCCGTTGATGCCTAACAAATCGCCCCGTTCCATCCCCGCCTTGCGCGGGACGCTGCCGACGAGCAGCGCCCAGTTCACATCGCGAAAGCCTTCGTCGAGATCGGCCGTCGGGGTGATGCCCTTGAGGAGCGGGAAGGCGCAGTCGTGCAATTCCATGACGACCCCATCGAGCGCACCGAGCGCGGGCGGAATTTCGATGAGGGAGAGATGAACTGGCTGGTCGGGGCCAAACATGGAGCCCGAGGCGATGCGAAAGAGAAGCGAATAGCCAATTTGGCCAGCGGCGCCGGTAACGGCGACTTTGATTGGTGAATTCATCCTTCCCTCTAGCCGCAGTTTAGAAGCTTGTCATCCTAAGCGGCGCGGGTGCGGCCGGTCTGTTCCAGAAGCCCCTGGACAAGACGCAGCTGGCGCTGGAGCGAGTGACCCCGGCCGAGTTTGCCAGACCGTGGTGTGCAGCCGGCGGGTCCAGTTCGAACCGCTCGCCGTGCCGGGCACGTTGAAGCGCTCCTTCCGGCCGAGCAGATCGGTAATCATGACAAGCGCGATCCACGATTCGCTTCGAAAGAGGGCCTCGAAAATCGCCGGGTAAAATTCGTGCAAGTAGTCACTCGACTCGTTAGGCGAGGCGATGCCGGCGAACTCCGCCATCTTTCCCAAGTCGTGGCGCGCCTGCTCGGGCGCGTCGGACTTTGTCTCGAAAGCCGCCTCCCAGAGCGCGCGGACCGGCTTGTGATCGTGGGTCGCGAAGGTCGCGACCGATCTGCGCTCATAAAAGCTGCCGGGAATGGCGCGATTGTTCTCAGGCGAGTTTTCCCATTGCGGAATCTTGAAGCCGGCGATCCCTAACGATCGCAGACTCGGCCGCATGTAGTCTGGCACGGTCCCGAGATCCTCCCCGATGAGGCGATTTGCGCCTGACTCCTCGAGCACGACGCGCAGATATTCTTCACCTTCGCGCCGGTTGGCTTCGCCGTTTTCCCAGCTCTGATCATCGCGCGGGGCAAACTGCGGATGCCGGCCGCCCGTCCGGGCGAGCATCTCGTCCCAGTTCAGGGGCAGGAACTCGGCGTTCTCCTGCGGCCGCCAGGGGAAGGCGTAGATGCGGTAAAATCCGAGCACGTGATCGATCCGGAAAAGATGAAAAATTTCCCGTACCCCGTGGACGCGCTGTCTCCACCAATCGAACCCGTGATTCCGCATCACGTCCCAGCGATAGAGAGGGATGCCCCAGTTCTGGCCCCATTTCTGGGTAAATTCGTCGTCCTTGAAATACGGCTCCGGCGGCGCGCCTCCCGACCAGTCGAGCAAGAAGCGCTCGGGATGCGTGAAAACGTCGGCGCTGTAGTAGCTGATCCCAAACGGGATGTCGCCCATGAGCGCGACGCCCTGGCTTTCAGCGTACGATTTCACCTCGCGCCATTGGCTGATGCGCGATCCATTGCACATAGCTGTGGAACTCCCGGCGCCCTTCGAGCGAGGAACGTTCTTCTTCGCCTAACAAGTCGAACCAGCGACGGGCAGGCTCGATCGTGGTTTGTTCCGGCTGCCACGCATCCCACGTCTCGCGTTCGCCGTTGAGTTCCATCAAGACTCGAAAAAGGGTGTAATCGCGCCAGCCAGGAATTTTCCTTTTCGCAAAAGGTGGTGAAGTCAGGGTCGGCACTGCTGCGGGCGCGAAAGGCGTCAAAAGCGCGTTCGAGAAGTTTTCGCTTCAGCGGCTTCACGATTTCGTATTTCACGCTCCCCCGGCGGAGCGCGGCGAGGTCGACTCCGGCGGTCACTTCCGCGAAAGCCTCCGCGGACAAATCCTCCGGGCTGCCGGGCGCGAGGTGGAGCGTGGTCGGTTCGATCGCGCGCGAGCTGATCGCGTTATAGGGGCTGTTATCGCCACCGGTCTCGTTGATTGGGAGGAGCTGCACGAGGCGGAAACCGAGGGCGCGCGACCAGTCGATAAATTGCCGGAGCGCGGCGACGTCGCCGACGCCGAGATCGTCCTCCGTGCGGAGGGCAAAAAGCGGGGCGAGGACGCCGGCAATCTTGTCGTCAGGCGAAAGGTTCATCGAGCATGCTTTGGCACCGGCGAATCAACGCCGTCGCACATTCCAATCCTCGACCAGCGTGGTCGGGATCTCTTTCAGGAAGCGCGAAGGGCGCTGGAACATGTCGCCGTAGCCGGCATTCAGGCGCATGTGCGGATAGGTCAGATAAAGCTCGTCGCGCGCGCGGGTGACGGCGACGTAAAAGAGGCGCCGCTCTTCCTCGATCGCCTCGCGCGTGTCGAGCGAACGCGTGCTCGGAAACATCCCGTCGGTCAGCCAGATGACGAAAACAGCGTAGAACTCGAGCCCCTTGGCCTGATGCACGGAGGAGAGGTTCACCGCCTCGGTATCGCCTGCTTGGTTCACCGCCGGCTCGGCGTCGACGTTGCTGATGAGCGCGAGCTGGGAGAGAAATTCGTGGATGTCCTTGAACTGGCGGGCGAACCCGGCCAGCTGGCTCAGGTCTTCCTTGCGCAGTTCGTAATTGGCAAACGTAGCCTTGGCGTAGTCGTCGTAGATTGCCTCCACAATCGACATGATCATCTCGGTCGGCTGCTTGGGAGCACCGTTAGGCGCAATTTCGTCAAGGGTATCGGCCAGCTGCTGCCAGGAGCGTTTGGCGCGCGCCGGCACCGGCAAAGCGAGGAGGAGCTCGCCAAAGTTGTAGCCGGGGGCGGTGACCCCGGCCGAAGGTGCGGCGGCGTTCGCAGGGCCGGGGTCACCGCCCCCGGCTACAACGAGCGCCGCTTCGCCTAACGATTCCTCCCAGCCGCGCCAAAGATTCTCCGCGCTCTTGTTCCCGATACCGGGGAGGAGGCGAACCATGCGCTTAAAGGCGACCTCGTCGCGCGGGTTGGCGACGAAGCGGATAAAGGCGGCAACGTCCTTGATGTGCGCCTGTTCGAAAAACCGAATCCCACTCGTGATCTGGTAAGGAATCCCGCGGCGCGAGAGCTCGAGCTGCAACTCGACCGCGTGATAATGCGAGCGGTAGAGAACGGCGATTTCGTTTAGCTCGATCCCCTCGTCGCGCAGCTCAAGGATGCGCTGGGCAATGAAGAGCGCCTGCTCGCCGCCATCGTTCAGCGCCACCATGGCGGGCCGGGCCTGTTTCGCCAGGCGCGTGGAGCTGAGCTGCTTCCGGAATTGCTGGGTGTTGGCCGAAATGGCGGCGTTCGCGACGTGCAGGATCTCCGGCACGCTGCGGTAATTGAGCTCGATCTTGAAGACCTGCGCCTTCGGATAACGCCGCGGGAACGCGAGAATGTTTTGGAAATTTGCCCCGCGCCAGGAGTAGATCGACTGCGCGTCGTCGCCCACCACCATGACGTTCTGGTGTTCGGCCGCGAGGAGATCGATGAAGTCGGCCTGGATCTTATTCGTGTCCTGGTATTCGTCGACGAGGATGAATTGAAATTGCCGCCGGTAAAAGGCCGCGATCTCCTCGTGCTCCTTCAACATCCGGAGCGTCTTCTCGAGCAGGTCGTCGAAGTCGAGCGAGTTGGTCGATTTCTTGCGCTTCTCGTAGCGTACATGGACCGCTTTGATTTCCTCCAGAAGCGGAAGGAAATAGGGAAACTTTTCCGCGAGCAATTCTTCGATCGGACGCTCGGTGTTGACGGCAAAGCTGAAAATATCCGCCAGCACATCGCCTTTCGGAAACCGGATTTCCTTGGGATCGATCCCGCTGCTCGCGACGACGGAATTGAGCAGGTCCTTCTGGTCTTCGCGGTCCATGATTGTGAACCCGCTGGTGTAACCGAGCGCGCTGCCGTGGCGGCGCAGCATCCGGTTGCCGATAGAATGGAAGGTCCCGCCCCACAGTCCGCTCGCGTCCAGCGGGAGGAGGTTGGCCACGCGGTCGAGCATTTGGCGCGCAGCTTTATTGGTGAAAGTGAGGAGGAGGATGTTGCGCGGGTCGACGCCGTTCTCGAGCAGGTAGGCGACGCGGTAGGTAAGGGTGCGAGTCTTGCCCGAACCGGCCCCGGCAATGACGAGCAGCGGGCCGGGCGCCGCGGTCACGGCAGCATACTGCTGCTCGTTCAGCTCCGCCGCGTAGTCGATGCTGATCGTAGCCGCAGAGGGGGCGCGCTGGAGCGTGTATTCGCGGGACATCGGGCGATTACGCTGCTGCGGCGGTGCCGGGTCTTCAACGAAAAGTTTTGGCGTTTCCCCCGGAGCCGGGGACAAGTCGTTAGGCCGGGTGAATTGTAGCGTCCGCTTCGGCACGCCCTTCCAAAAGAAGGGGCGTTCCAGCCAAAACTCCCGGGCGGAACGGGCCGTGGCAAGGTTACTGCTTATTACGATTATAGAAATTATGGGAGATGCCCGTGGCTCCGCTCTAACTTTATGAAAATCCTCAATCGCGACTGCGCCGATTTCCTTGTCATCGATGACGACCCGTCGATCACCCGCTTCCTCGCCGCTTACCTGAAACAAAAGGGCCACACCTGCGCCACCCTCGAGGAGGGTTTCCAGACCGCTACCTGGCTCGAGGTGCACGATTGCGAAGTGGTCGTGGTCGACCTCAACATGCCTAAAGTCGACGGCATCTCGCTCATCACCTACATCCGCGAGATCCAGCCCGGCCTTCCGATCATTGTCTTCACCGGCGTCGGCTACGAAGAGGAAAAAATGCACGCCGCCCTGCGCGCTGGCGCCAACGGTTACGTGAGCAAGAATCTGCCGGTCGAACAACTTTACTGCGTTCTCTCGCGGGTCCTCGCGACCTGCCGGCAACGCGCCCGTCGCGAATCGCTTCTCGCCGTCCGCCCCGCCCTGCTCGGCGCCGCCTAACGAGGCCGGGCATCGCGCAACAATTCGCGCAGCCCTTCCGGGGAAAGCGTCTCGGCGCCACTCGCGCTCGCGGTTTCCTGTTCCAGGTAGTCGCCCGTCGCCACGATGAGTCGGAAGCGCTCGGCGTATTTGCTCGCCAGCCGCTCAATGATCGAGTCCGCCGTTTGCCCAACGCGGGAATAAAAAACCTGGATCTCTCCTGGCGCCGCTTCGTGGGAAACCGAGGAGCCACGCCCATCGAAGACGACGACAACGTGAATCCCGGTCCAATCCTGGAAATCGCGCAGCTGTTTGACTAACGCCTCGCGCGCGAGCGAGGTGCGGCGTTCGTGCAAGGAACGCAGCTCGGGCCAGGCGAAGATGATGCTGTGGCCATCGACCAGGATATATTGCGGCCGCACCGCTCAGGATAAGGCGCCCGCACGGTCGGGATCAACTGTCTGCGGGAGCGTTCTTCTCTGCGGGCGCAGCTTTCTCCGCCGGGGCGCTCTTGGCCGCAGGCGCTTTCTTGGCCCGCGATTTGGCCGCCGGCCGGCGCGGAGTTTTGGCCGCCGCCCGTTTGCGTTCGACATACGCTTTCCGGCGCTTCCGCTTAACTTTGACTCGGTGTTGTTGGCCCATGAGGCAGTTGCTATAAGGCGGAAGCGCCAACCGCGCAATTTCGAATCACGCCCGCCGCCCCGGCGCCAAAAATGGTTTTTTTTTCGGACCGGGAAGAAATAGGCCAAATGGATGTTGCTTTTGACCGGCGCGACCGACTACAAACTCTCCCTTGCCTCTGTGCCAGCTATTGCCTTACCTCAGCCACTCGCCGCCATGCCCAAGATCTTAATCGGGATTTCCATCCTCTTGATGACGCTGTCCCTCGTCTTCGGATTCTTGAACACCAACAAGGTCAAGGGCCTGCGGAACGAACTGGTCAGCACGATCTCGGCGCGCGACACCTCGGAACGCGCGCGGAGCGCGAGCGAGAAGAAATTAAAGGCGAAAGAGGCCGCTCTTGCCGCCGAGCAGAGCAAGGCGACCGCGGCCGAGGCGAAAGCGACCACGGCCGAGGCCGACCTGAGCAAGGCGCAAAACGAAAAAGCTGAGCTGGAAGCAAAGGTCCAGGCGAACGACACCCGCATCAGGGAACTCGAGGGACAAGTGGCCGCGGCGACCGTCGCGGGGGTGCCGGGAATGGAGGGCGCGGTTTCGCCTAACGAAATGAAAGCGATGCTGGACGACGCCAAGAGTCAGCTCGAGGCGGCCGAACAGGAAAAAGCCGTCCTGGCCGACAAAGTGAAGATGGCTCAGGACAAGGTGACCGAAATGGAAGCCGACAAGAAACGGCGCGAGTCGGGCGTGAACGCGGCCGGGGTGCACGGCATCGTGCTGGCGGTGAACCAGGCCTACAATTTCGTCGTTCTCGACCTCGGCGACCGGCAGGGAGTGGTCCCGAATTCCGAGATGCTCGTCATGCGCCAGGGGGCGCTCATCGGCAAGATTCGCATCTCCTCAGTTGAACCGACCACCTCGATAGGCGATATTTTGAGCAACACCATGGCGCGTGGCGTCCAGGTGCAGCCCGGAGATACCGTCGTATATGCTGGAAACACCCGTCCCTAAACTACTCAACCTTTGCTTCACCTTCTCCCTTGCCGGAGTCGCCCTCGCGCTTCTGTCCTCCTGTGCAACCAAGGAACCGCGCACCGCATTGATCACCGATCCTGACGCCCAGAAGGAATCATCCATTCCCTGGAATAAGCCGGCCAAATGGGAAACCGGCGCGAATGTGCCTTCCGGTCTCGGCGGTTCGGGCACCGGCGGATTCGGCGGCGCCGGCGTCGACTACTGATCCCGCGCGCCGACGGCGCTTCTCAGATCCAGAAACCGGCCGGGATGACCGCGTCTTTCGGCACCACGACGATCCCGTCGCGGATGTAATAATTCCCGGCGTCGAGGTTCAGCTCTTTGCCTTCCGGCGTGATGACGACGCCGTCGCCGATGCGCGCATTCTTGTCGATAATCGCGCGATCGATCACGCAATTGCGGCCGATCCCGATCGGCGGGACATCGCCGGCCGGCGCCGGAGCCGCGCCTTCGAAATGGTCGCCGCCCATGATGACGCTGTTCCGAATGGTCGCTCCGCTCCGAATGATGCTGCGCACGCCGATGACGCTGCGCTCGATGTGGGCATCGGAAATAATGCAGCCGTCCGAGATGATCGCCTGGCGCAAGGTGGCGCCGTTGATTTTGCTCCCCGGCAAAAAGCGCGGATGGGTGTAAATCGGCGAGGTCGCCTCGAAAAAGCTGTATTGCGGCTTCAGATTCGTCAGGTCGAGATTGGCCTCGTAAAAGGCGCGAATCGTTCCGATGTCTTCCCAGTAGCCTTTGAAAATGTAGGAGTTGACGTGGCGATCGACGATCGCCTTCGGGATGACATGTTTCCCGAAATCGTCCAGGTCGCTGTCGAGGCAATCGACCAGCACCTGCCGGTTGAAAACGTAAATGCCCATGGAGGCTTCGAAGAGTTCATCTTCGACGTTGCTCCCGATCGATTCGAGGAGTTGCCGGTCGAGTTTTAGCTCGTCGAGCAGGGCGGCCTCCTTCGGCTTTTCCTCGAAGCGCGTGATCCGGTGGTCGGGCCGGCTCAGCATGATCCCGAAATCCGCCGCCGCCGCCCGTTGCACCGGCGTGGTCGCCAGCGTGATCTCGGCCCCGGAGCGAATGTGCTGATGCAGCAGCGTTCGAAAATCCATCCGGTAAAGCTGATCCCCGCTCAGGATGAGGAAATAATCGTAGGGCTGCTCGAGGAAGTAGCGCAGGTTCTGGCGAACGGCGTCGGCCGTGCCCTGGTACCATTGCGCGCCCTCGGGCGTCTGCTGGGCGGCGAGAATGTCGACGAAGCTGCGCGAGAAATTATCGAACTTGTAGCTCGCCTGGATGTGGCGATGGAGCGACATGCTGTTGAACTGCGTCAGGACGTAGATCGAGCGCAGCCCGGAGTTGAGGCAATTGCTGATCGGGATATCGACCAGGCGATATTTTCCGCCTAACGGCACCGCCGGCTTGGAACGGTCTTTGGTCAGCGGAAACAAACGAGTGCCGGCGCCGCCGCCCATGATGATGGAGAGGGTGCGTTGCGTGGTGCCGGGCGGTAAAGCGGGTGTTTGAGGCATGCGAAGAGGGCAATTTAAGCCGATTCAAGCGCCGGGTTCACGATTTTTGTTTGTCGCCGCGATCAATGCCACGGGCGCCTTCCTTGCGTCGAGTGGTCGTCGGTGCCACGCTTCCGCCCTAACTTATGTGCGGCATTGTCGGATACGTCGGTCGAGCAGAAGCGGGGCCCATCTTGCTGGATGGTCTGCGCCGGCTGGAATATCGCGGCTACGATTCGGCCGGGGTCGCGATCGTCGATGGCGATCAAATCGCGACCCGCAAATGCGCCGGCCGCATCGCCGGGCTCTCGAAGCTCATGGCCGAGTCGCCCGCCGCCGGCACTTACGGCATCAGCCACACTCGCTGGGCCACTCACGGTAAACCGACCGATCAGAATGCCCATCCGCATTTCGACGAGAGCGGCAAACTCGCCCTCGTCCACAACGGCGTGATTGAAAACTACGCCCAGATTCGCGAGACGCTGCTCCAGGAGGGCGAGCACCATTTCAAATCCGAGACCGACACCGAAGTGCTGGCCCATCTGGTCGGAAAAATTTACGCCGACTCCGCCAAGGGCGTGACCGATCCGCAGCGACACAAAGCGCTCCTCGTGGAAGCGCTCCGCAGCGCGCTGCAGCAGGTCATCGGCACCTACGGCATCGCCATGGTGCACGCCGATATTCCCGATTTCATCGTCGGCGCCCGGCGCGGCAGCCCACTCGTGCTCGGGGTTGGCAAAGACGAAAATTTTCTCGCCAGCGACGTGAGCGCGATCGTCGCCTACACCCGCGACGCGGTTTACCTGAACGACTTCGATCTCGTCGCGGTCGAGCGCGACAAATTCGAGATCAGCTCGCTCGCCGGCGAACGCGGCAACCATTCCATCAGCAAAGTCGAGTTCACCGCCGAGGACATCAAGAAGGGCGACTACCCGCACTACATGCTGAAGGAAATCTTCGAGCAGCCGGGCTCGGTCCGCGACGCCATGCGCGGCCGGCTTAGCCTCGAGGAGTGCACGGCGAAGCTGGGCGGTTTGAACATGACTCCGGCCGAATTGCGCGACGTCGGTCGCGTCGTCCTGACCGGCTGCGGGACCGCGCTCCACGCCGGGATGGTCGGAGAATATTTGATCGAACAGCTCGCCCAGATCCCGACGGAAGTGGAATACGCGAGTGAATTCCGCCACCGCAACACCCCGATGACGCGCGACACGCTCGTCTTCGCCATCAGCCAGAGCGGCGAGACAGCGGACACGTTAGGCGCGCTGCGCGAGAGCCAGCGCAAAGGTTATCGCACCCTCGGCATCTGCAACAACGTTGCGAGCACGATCGCGCGGGAGAGCGACGGCGGCGTTTATATGCACGCCGGGCCGGAGATCGGCGTGGCCGCGACCAAATCCTTCACTTCCCAGGTCGTGATCACGACCCTGATCGGCTTGTTGTTAGGCCGGATGCGGCATCTCTCGACCGCCGAAGGCACGGCCCTCATCGAAGCGCTGGAGGCACTCCCGGATAAGATCGAGCGACTGCTCAAGACGACCGACCAGATCAAAGCCGTGGCCGAGAAATATGTCGAGGCGACCGGGATGCTGTTCTTCGGCCGGCAGCTCAATTTCCCGATCGCGCTGGAAGCGGCGCTGAAGTTGAAGGAGATCACTTACCTTTACGCCGAAGGTCATCCCAGCGCGGAGCTGAAGCACGGCATCATCGCGCTCGTGAAACCGGAGCTGCCCTCGGTTTTCATCGCACCGGACGACGCCGTCTTCTCCAAAAACCTGAACAACATCGAACAGGTGCGCGCCCGCAAAGGCCCGATCATTGCGGTCACGACCGAGAGCGGTGCGGCCAAGTTGAAAGGCATCGCCGACGACCTCATCCTCGTTCCCGACGCGGACGATATCGTGATGCCGGTCTTGACCGTCATCCCACTCCAGCTTTTCGCCTATCATCTCGCCGTCGCCCTCGGTCGCGACGTCGACAAACCGCGCAACCTGGCGAAAAGCGTGACGGTGGAATAGCGCGAATCAGTGCGACGCGGGCCCGGCGCCCTTGACCCCGACCCGCGCGAGATATTCCTCCACACTGAGGAGATTATTCGCGCCGCGCTGCACGATCTTGAGCAGCGTATCCATGGAAGAGACTTCCTCGAGCTGCTCGGTCAGGAACCATTGCAGGAAATTATTGGTGATGAAATCATTCTTCCGATCGAGCCAACTCCACCAGCGCATTGATCTGATGCGTCACCTCGATTTCCTGGTCGAGTGAAAGCTGGATCGCTTCCTCAGCGGTCTTGAAGGTCGGCTGCGGCGCGGCGATCGCCGGGATCAGAGGCTGGCCGCCGGTGTCGATGACGTATTTGATAAACCGCATCGCATGTTCGTTTTCCTCGGCAGCCTGACGGAAAGAAATGTTCGGCCAGCTGCGGGAGAGCCTCGACCGAGAAATAGGCTGCGATGGCGACGTATTGCATGGCCGCGCCAAATTCATTGCCGATCTGTTTGTTGATCGCGTCGATGACTTTCTTGTTTGCCAGCATGGGAATGATCTCCGGTTGAGTTTCTCGCGCAGCCGCCGGACGCGCGAAGCGTCACCACGGCCGCCATTAAGATGGACTCGGAATCCGTCGCCGCCAGTGCGAACCGACAAGGGACACCCCGCGCGAGGCGTGGCGGTAAATTCGTTAGGCGATCAACCCCGCTTGCCCGCGAAGATGCGGTAGACGAGCAGGAGCAGCATCGCGCCGACGACCGAGGCGATGAATCCCGCCGGCTGGCCGGGTTCATACCAGCCCATGACGCGACCGAGATAGCCCGCGACGAAGGCGCCGGCGATACCGAGCAGGATGGTGATGATGCAACCGCCGGGATCTCTTCCGGGCATCAGGAATTTCGCGATTGCACCGACAACGAGGCCGATAACGAGAGTCCAAAGAATAGCGCTCATGGTTTGATCCTAGGAATCGAAGGCGGAAAGGGCAACGGACTTCTGCCCCTTACAATTCCACCACCTGCGCACTGTGAATGTCGTCGCTCTGCGCGATCTCAGCAAAAAGCTCGGACGGCGGCGCGGTATCGAGATTAAGCACGGTGAGGGCGCGGCCGCCGGCCTGGTTTCGGCTCAGCGACATGGTCGCGATATTAACCCCGTGCGCGCCTAACAATGTCCCGATGCGCCCGATCATGCCGGGCCGATCGGTGTTTTCGAGCACGAGCAGGACGCCATGCGGCCGCGCTTCCACCGGGCGGTTGTTGATGCTGACAATCCGCGGCGTGGCGCCAAAAAACGCGCCCGCGACGGAAAGCGATTTGCCTTCCGCATCGACCGAAAGCTCGAGCAGGTCGGTGTAATCGCCCGGCGCGCTGAGGCGCGATTCGGTGACCTTGATCCCCAGCGTCTCGGCAAAAGCGGGCGCGTTGACCTCGTTAACGTCGTCGCCGCCCGCGAGGCGGAGGAAACCTTTCAGGATCGAGCGGGTGATGGCGGTGGTGTCGACTTCGTTCACCTTGCCGCTGTAATTGATGTGCAGATTCTCGACCCGCTTGGGCGAGACCTGGGAGAGAAAACGCCCCAGTTTTTCCCCGAAACGCAGATGCGGCCCGACGATGGCGAGCGTCTTGGCGTCGAGATTCGGCATGTTGATCGCGTTTCGGATCGTGCCGTGCAGAAGCGCGTCGCGAATGGCCTGCGCGATTTCGATCCCGACGCTTTCCTGCGCCTCGGCCGTGGAAGCGCCGAGGTGCGGGGTGAGGATCAGGCTAGGAATTCCACGCAGCGGCGAATCCGCCGGGAGCGGCTCGGTTTCAAAAACATCGAGCGCCGCGCCCGCGACCTGCCCGCTGGCCAGCGCCTCGACCAGGGCCGCTTCGTCGATCAAGCCGCCGCGGGCGCAATTGATCAGGCGCACACCGTGTTTTGTTTTCGTTAGGCGCACGGCGTTGAGGAGGTGGTGCGTCTCCGGCGTGAGCGGGGTGTGCAAAGTCAGGAAATCGGCCAACGGCAGGAGCTCGTCGATTTCCTCGACCAGCTCGACCTGAAGCGAGCGCGCCCGGGTCGAGGAGAGATACGGATCGTAAGCGAGGACACGCATCCCGAAAGCAATCGCGCGCCGACTCAGCTCGGAACCGATCCGGCCCATGCCGATGATGCCGAGCGTTTTGTTGTAAAGCTCGGTTCCTTCAAATTGTTTCCGGTCCCACTTCCCGGATTGCAGGTTGGAATGCGCCTGCGGAATTTTGCGCGCGACGGAAACGAGGAGCGAGAAAGCGTGTTCCGCGGTCGAGATCGTGTTGCCGCCCGGCGTGTTCATCACGATCACCCCGCGGCGAGTGGCGGCTTCGACATCGACATTGTCCACGCCCACGCCGGCGCGCCCGACTACTTTCAATCGCGTCGCAGCCTGCAAGATCGGGGCCGTCACTTTCGTCTGGCTGCGCACCACGAGCGCGCTGAAGTCGGGAATCAACGCCACCAGTTCCGCTTCGCTTTGCCCGGTGCGGACGACGACCTCGAGCGCGCCGCCCGCGCCCAGCTCCTCAATGCCGCGGGTCGAAATGGAATCTGCGATTAAGACTTTGGGCGCGTTCACTGGGCTAAAGTGGACGCGATTTAACCGAAGATCACCAGCCGGATCGATTCCGGCAGGTGCTGCGCGATCTGGGTCGCGACGCTGCCCTTGAGCAGATCGGCCAACGTGCGCCGCTGCGAGGCGCCGAGAATGATGTAGTCCACGCCTAACGTCGCCGCGAGATCGAGAATCGTGGCCGAGGCGTCCTCGCTCACGGCGTAGACTGGTTGCACACAGACGCCGCGCTCTTCGCCTTCCTTGAGCATGAGCGACATGATCGCGCGCGCCTGCGCGTCATCCTTCCACTTCGCACTACCGACGACGGCCGGCGCCCCGGCAAAATAAACCGCGATCTCCTTGATGTAGACAACGCACAGGACCGCCTTGCGCAGGGCCGCTTCCTCCAGGGCAAAATTCAACACCGGGTTGATCCCGCGCGCCGCGACCATGATTTTCTGCCCTTCCTCGAGCTTCGGCCGCATCGTCTCGGGAAGGTCCGGCACGACCATTTCCGCCACTTCCCTCGTCATCGTGACGGTCTTGAGCCCGGAGAGCTTGTGCGAGTAGGCGCGCAAGGCGAAGCCGATGCCGAGGACGCAGATGGCGAAAAAGAGCGCGTCCGGTTTCGTCTTCGCGATGGTGATTTCGACCCCGGCCAGGATGAGAAACGTCACGCCCATGAGCAGGCGTTGATACCAGGTCAGGGCGAGTTTCCGGTTAAAGGTGCAGGAGCCGAGGTTGACTGCGATCGCGCCGACCACCCCGATGGCATAGAGGCCGGCGAGGGCCTCGAATTTCCGCGTCACCGCTAGAACGACGATCGGGATGACGACCGCGACAAAGAGCGGGATGCGCGGCACGCCGTGGCGGTTGAGTTTGGCGAGCTGCTTCGGCATTTCGCCGTCCTGCGCCATCATGTAGATGACGCCGATGAGGGCGACGACGGCGGTATTGACGGCGCTAAATAGAAGGAAGCCGAAAACCACGCCGACGAAGATGCCAAAAACCTTCCCGAACCAGGGCGCGACGGCGAGCGAGCCATAGTGTTCGCCGAGATAGCGGAGCATGTCCTCCGCGTGGTTGGTCAGTTCCGGGGTGAAAATTTTCGGCATCGAGAGCATCGCCCAGCCGAGGAGCGCGGTGCCGAGCACGACCTCGATCGCCACCGGAATGATCGCTTTCGTAGCCGTGCGCGTGACTTTGGGATTCTCCGGCGTGGAACCGGGATCGAGTTTCATCACCCCGGTGATATTTGCGACCGCTTCGACGCCACTGAGGGCGAGGATGACGCCGACAAATTGGGTCCAGGCCACGCCGGCGTTGGCGTGCCGCGGCTCGAGATATTCGGTGGTCAGGTAACCGCTGCTCAGGGCGATGATAACCAGCACCGTCAACACCGCCGGCACGGCGAGATACATCGAGACGCTGCCGCTGTGTTTCGGCCCGAAAAAATTGATCGCGCCGACCAGGAGCACGAGCCCGATGGTGGCAAGGCGCGCATATTCCGCCGGCACCCCGAAGTAGCTCACCGCCGCCCACCCGCTGAGCGCGGCGGTGACAATAAAATTCGCCACCAAGAGCAGGGCGCCGGCCGAGGCGAGGAAGCGGCTCTGTTGCCGGGCGGCGGAATAAACGCCGCCGCCGTCGGGGAAATGGGAACAGACGATGATGTAGTTGAAACCGACGACCGCGGTCAGGGCGCAGACCGCGAGGATGAGCGGGAAAGAGGAGAAGCCGGCCGCGACAAAAGCGAGGCCGATGACGTAAGCCTTGCTCGTGCCCCAGTCGCCGTAGAGAAGGGCGGCGGCGCGCTTCCAGTCGACATTGCGGGGCCGATGCACACCCGGCGCTTCGATAAGAGGTTCAGCCATGAGTCGTGCGAGTGGGAGTAACCGACGCATCGCCGCGCCGGGCAAGTCTTTTCTCGCCGCGAGGGGCCGCCCGCACCTCCGTCGCCTGCGCTGATCGGTTGCGGGCGAGGCCGGATTCGCGGGTTGTCGGCCGGAAGTGACGCAGCCCTGCTCAGCGCAGTTCCATCACCAGTTCCACGATATCCTCTCCCTCGATCATTTCCTCCCGTGCCAATTGGAACCCGCATTTTTGCAGGACACGGATCGAGCCGGCATTGTGCTGGGCCACATGCGCGAAGAGCGGCCGCGCCTCGATTTTGGCCACGAATTGCACCAGGGCTGCGCTGGCAATCCCCTTCCCCCAATGCGTCCGGCCGATCCAGTAGCCGATGTTTGGCTCCCCCGCCGCGTCCCAGCAGACGATATTGCCCGCCACCGCACCGTCCGCGACGATGGTCTGGAGCAGTCCGGTCTCGTTCTGCATGATTTTAGTCCAGTGCGTCATGAAAGCCTCGCGGTCGCGACTGGGGAAAGCCGCCATCCGCGTCGCCTCGGCATCCCGCTGATGCTCAAAGAAGATCGGCAGATCCTCTTTCCTCACTTCGCGCAGCGTCACAGTCACACGAGAACAAGCGGAACAACCGAACAGAGTCAATCTGGCCTCGCGGCGTTCGACTTTCGGTTTATCGCCCAGCCAGCTCGTTCGCGGAAAGGCCGCGATTCCTCGTCTCGCTGCATTCCATGGCTAGACCTTCCGGAGACCGAGCGCGCGTAAAAACGCCGCCAGGTCCGCGAGTCCGCCTTTTCCCGGAAAGGTGCCGCGATAGTAGTAGATAAAGTCACCGACCTGGACCGCGCCGACCTCTGAATAGACGCTTCTGCCCTCCATCGCAGGGAAGTGCAAAAAGTGATAGGTCGTGCCTGCGCCCCGCACCGATTGGCCACCGCACTTGCCGCGCACGGCAAACGACGTTTCCGAATCCGCCCTGCCATAGAGCTGCTTCAGGTCGTTGCGATAACCGGCGAGAAAGCGCGGCACACAGTCTCCCTCGCGCGCACAGCCGGAAATCCCGCGGTGCCTGAAATACAGCGTGATCACGCCCGCCTTGCCGGAATAGCCAAACGAAGCGCTGCCGTCATCGTGGACCGGGGTTGCACGATCCCTCGTGAAGCTCGCCACGCGTGTGGGGAACGCGATCTTCGTCTGCCGGTTGCGGTAAGTGTCCGTTTTTGGCTCGACGGTCCACGAGACACCAGCGGTCTCTCCGGCACAGGGCATTGCCAAAACGCCGACGATAAAAGCTGCGAGAAGGAGGGCGCGGAACATGAGACTAACGAGCACAAGATGAGCTGCCACGAGCAGGAGAGCGCGCAGCGGCGGGATGAGAGGATTTAGCCATGTGAAATCTGGATCATCAGTTGTAGCGATTGATTAGATCTGCTTTTCATGGCGGAGTATTCGGCAGCCTCAATTGGTTAGCCGTCATTTCATTGGTTGGCGCAGGATGGTCTTCCATTTCATTGGGTTGGCGCGCCGGATGTCGGTCAAGTAAATCTCGTGATGCTTCCCAGCCAGGCTTCCGTGACGGAGAATATACTCATGGAGTTTTACGATTGTCGGACCCTCTGCCGAATAGGGGCCGATGTGTAAAATCTGGGCGCACCGGCCCTCGGAAAACTCCTCCAGCCGCAGTTTGGGTAGCGCAGGGAGCTTCTTCTTCTTGCGGACATCAGCAATGGCGTGCTCGATGGTCTTGTTGGGGACAAAAGACGGCTGCAAAATCATCATGGTCCAACTCCAATTTGCTTTGTCTCCCGCCACGAAGGCAGACCAATCCTCTGCCCACCAGAGTCCTTCGAGCGGCATCACGGCGTAGTCGGTCCCCTCAGGCCCTTTCTTCACGGCAAATTTCGCCGCATAGGAAACTGAAAACAATGCCGCAACGGCTTCGGCATACTCTTGGGAAGTGTTTGGATCTCCCTGGCCGTCAATCATCAGGTATTTGAGCGGCGGCACAGTGACCTGTGCAACTTCTTTTGCGGAGGTTTTGTAGAGCTGTTTGAGTTCCTTCTTGAGGTCAGTTTTCTCCATAGACGTTAGGCTTCATCGGTAGGTCACCCGCTCCGTCTTCACGATGGTCCACTTGCCGTCCTTCTTGTGGATGTCGAGCCAGAGCTGAGGACCGCGCGGCGGCTGGGTGAAGACCCAAACACGATCGGGACAAGGGTACATCGTGACCTCCTGCCGCTCACCGTTCGGGTCGATCCGGACGGATTGCCGCGGCGTGACACCGGGCACGTAGGCCTCTGTCTCGACTTCCAAAATGGACTCTAGCGGTTCGCTCGTCTGCGTCCGCACCAACGCAGCAATCTCACGAACGTCATCGGGCGAAATCGGAGCAATGACCTTCGGACCGTCAGCGCGAGCCCCCCCGCAACCGACGAGTAGAGCGACGAGAACTGCGATGAGCGGTGCTGCGCGCATGAGGCTAACGAGAACAAGATAAGCTGCTACGAGCGAGGGCGCGCGTGGCAGCGGGTGAAAGGAAAGTAGTCACGGAAAGCAGGATCGTACGGCGGCTCGTGGTCAGCTCCATCGCATGGGTTAGGCGTTGAGTGCAGCATGTTACGATTCGCCGGAGGAAGAGCGACGATAACCGATCAGGCTGACAAGTGCGCCGAATGCGGCGAGTCCGACACGCCCTGCAAGAGTCTCGCTGGAACTGGAGAGAAAAGACACGCCGCATAGATGAAGTATTTCGTGGATGAGTGTGCTTGCAGTAAAAATGATGCAGAACAGGAGCCAGTAGCCAGCGAAGCGATGCTTCGAGAAAACCTCACGCATGGACCGTTGAAGTGCTGTCATGATCGTATTCTGATTTGGACGCTGCCATGCTGAGAAGAGCGTTCTTCACGTCTAACGAGAATTATACGAACCTTCGAAAGAATTACGAAAAATGCTTCCTCTCCACGGCGCGGAGAGCCGGTGCGAGGGGAGTCATTTCAAATTGCGTTTGTCAGTCTCGGGGCCGGGGTGCAAGACCAATCTTCCGCCCGCCGCCGGCGTCCCCGACGAGGGCGTCACGAATTGGAGGGCACCGCTCCGTCGGTGCCGCGGGGTGGGGACTTTGCTCCTAGGATAAGACCGCGCGCGATCCCGCGGAAGCGACGGAGCGGTTCCTTCCAAGGGTGCCTTCGTCAAACGAGGCCACGTCAGGCACGGGACGGCGCGCTGTCAGGACTGGGCAGCGTTTGTCGGGATGACGACGCGACCCTTTTGCGCGCGGCGATAAGCGCGGTAGTTGCGTCGCTATCCCTTTCCCGGGCCTCGCAGCGGCTTTCCCGCGCCTTTCTCGTGATCGTCCAGGTGCTCATGCCCCTTCTGCAAAGACTCGATTTGGATTACGCGCGGAGCAACATCCCTCCGGATCGCCCTAGGCCGCGGTGAGGTGGGCGAGCACCTCGATCTCGGCCGTCTGCGGGAACATGTCGAACGGGGTCACGCTCTCGAGCTGGTAAGCCGATCCGAGTTCGGCCAGGTCGCGGGCGAGGGTCGGCGGATTGCAGGAAACGTAGAGAAGCGTCGCCGCCGGATGCCGGCGGAGAATTTCGCGCACGTCCGCGCCCAGACCGGTCGCGGGCGGGTCGACGATGACGGTGGTGGTTTTCGGATCGGCCTGGACCAGTTGCTCGCCAAGATGAAGCGCGATTTCACCGGCAATGTAGGTTTCCGCCGCCGTGGAACCGGCCTGCGCCGCCGCGATGGCGTGAATATCCCAGTCGAGCCCGACGACGCGCTGGCATTTCTGGAGAAGACGCTTGGCAAAAAATCCAGCGCCGCAATAGGCATCGATCAAAAGCGTCTCGTTAGGCGGGACGAGCGCGGCGATGGCGTCGGCGAGGTGCACGGCGACGGCATCGTTCGTCTGCGAGAAAACGCGCGGCCCGCCGTGCGCGCGCAAAGTGTAATGGCCGTCGCGCGGTCGCCGGGCGCGCAGCTCGGACAGTTCCGCATTCACTTCCGGCTGCGCGATCGGGCAGCGTTCAACATCGATCAGGCGATGGGCGTCATGCCGGTAGAACCCGACGACGCCGTTCTCGACATGGACGGTGATGCGGTTGCGATATTCGTAATCGAGCGGCGAAGGCACGATTGGTCGCAGGGGCGGCTCGCGGAATTTGCCGATGCGCTGGAGGGCCTGTTTCACCTGGCGCGATTTCCAGTGGAGCTGGTGCTCGTACTCCATGTGCTGGTAACTGCACCCGCCGCAGCGCCCGAAATAAGGACAGCGCGGCTCGACCCGATGCGGCGAGGTTTCCCCCACCCTCATGAGTTCGGCCTCGGCGAAGGATTTTTTCTCTCTCACGACTTGAGCGGTGACGTGTTCGCCTTCGATCGTGAACGGAACGAAGATCGCCTTGCCATCGGCGCGCCCGACGCCTTTGCCGCCAAAGGCGATGTCGTCGATGACCAGGTCCACTTCGCGCTGCATCCGTGAGGTTCGCACGTTCGGCGGAAGATTGTAGCGGCGGTCTCTCAGCGCCGAATCGGGGCTACAACAGCGCCTGCACGTTCTTCAAATCCGGATCTTTTTTCGCAATGGCGCGAAAGTGTCCGTCCATCTGAAAACTCGTCTCGAGATAGCGCCGGGCATCGGCCACGTGCCCGAGGAGCGCTTCGTAACAGCCGAGATTGTAATAAAAAATCGGCTCGCGGCGCAGGGCCGGCGGACCTTTCAAAAGAATGCGGCGCGCGTCTTCGGTGCGGCCGAGCTGGTTCAAACAAAATCCGGCATGGAGGAATCCCGCGCCGCAATCGGGCGCGACGCGGCAGAGCTTGCGGCTGAGGGTGAGCGCGCGCTGCCAGGATTGGCGGAGCATGAGATGGTGCAGGCGCAGCTGGATGACTTCGGGCCGGTCCTGCTGGGCTTTCGGGATGGAGTTCAGTTCGGCCATGGATTCGCGATCCATCCCGAGTTCGGCGTAGCCACAGGCGCTGCGCAATCGCCATTCGAGTCTCATTCATTCTTCGAATAGCAATTGGCGGGCCTACCGGCGCCGGCGACTGCGGCAGAGGAAAATGGCAGGCGGGGGCCTGCTACAATTCCCGCTCTTCCGCAGATTTTTGTAGGCGGGCGCTTCGCCTGCCTCTTCGCCTGGGATTTTCCGCTTGGAAAGGCGGACGCTACAGGAGCGCTTCGAGCTCGCTCAGGCGGCGATCGAACAAACGCAGCGTGCTCTCGACCGGCGCGGGCGTGCGCATATCGACCCCGGCCGCCTGCAAAGTCTCGAGCGGAAATTTCGAGCCGCCCGATTTCAGGAAACCGAGATAGGCCTCGACCGCGCCCGGCACCTTGTTCAGAACCCGCTCCGACAACGCGATCGCGGCCGAGACGCCGGTGGCATATTTGTAAACGTAAAACGCATTGTAGAAATGCGGAATACGCAGGCACTCGAGATCGAGCTCGGGATCGAGCACCACGCCGGGACCGAAATAAGCCTCGAGCAGTTTGCGATATTCGGTCTTGAAAACCTCCAGCGTGATGGCCGCGCCGCTCTCCTCCAGCGCGTGAATGACTTTTTCAAACTCGGCAAACATCGTCTGCCGGAAAAGCGTACCGCGAATGTCGTCGATCTGGCGATTGATGATGTAGGCGCGCATCTTCGGATCGGTCGTGCGCTCGAGCAGGTAGTGGTTGAGGAGTTCTTCGTTAAAGGTCGAGGCGACTTCCGCGAGGAAGATCGGGTAGTTGGCATTCTGATAGAGCTGGTTTCGTTGCGCAAACCAGGTGTGCATCGAGTGCCCCGCTTCATGCGCGAGCGTGTAAACGTCGGAGAAGACGTCGGGCTTGTAGTTCATCAGGATGTAGGGCGGCGCGCCGTAGCTGCCGGAGGAAAAAGCGCCGCTCCGTTTCCCTTTCGACTCGTAACGATCGCACCAGCGCCCGCGCAGACCCGCGCCTAACGCTTCGACATATTCCTGGCCTAACGGCGCCAGCGAGGCGAGCACGTCGGTGATCGCTTCGTCGAAGGAGATGTTGGTCTCGATCTCCGCCACCAGCGGCACATAGGTGTCGTAGGGATGCAGTTCTCCAGACCCGAGCACGCGCTTGCGCAAATCGTAGTAGCGAAAGAGCGGCTCGAGGTTTTGCCTGACGGATCCAATGAGCGCGTCGTAAACCGCCGGCGGGATGTCGTCCTTGAAGAGCGAAGCCTCCAGCGCCGAGGGATAATTCCGCGCCCGCGCCCGGAAAACATCCGCCTTCACCGAGTACGAAAGCGAACTCGCGAGAGTGAACTGGTGATCCTGGAACTCGGCGTAGAACTGGTGAAAGGCGCGCTTCCGCAGCGCGTGATCGCGTTTTACCAGAAAGGAGCTGTAAGAGCTTTGCGTGAGCGGCCGCTCCTCGCCTTTCTCGTCGATCAGCACGCCGAATTTCATGTCGACATCGGTGAGTTGCGAGAAGGCGTCGTCGTAGCCGTCGAGCGCGGCACTCCCAAGCGCGAGGAGCCGCTCTTCCTTCTCCGAAAGCACATGCGGCTTCATCCGGCGCACCTTGCGCAGGCTGATCTGCCACTCCGTCAGCGCCGGATCTTCCAGGAACTCGGCGAACTTCGCGTCCTCAATCGCCTGGATTTCCGGCACGATGAACGACGTCACTTCCCCGATGGTGGTGAGCAGATTTTGCAGCTGCCCCATGCGCGAGAGAAAGGCGGGATTCGAGCTGTCCTCCGCCAACTGGAGCGAGGCGTAGTGGTAAACCCGCTCGATTTTCAGGTCGAGCGTCTTGTCGAACTCGAGCATCTCCGCCAGCGTCCCGGCCGATTCGCCGACCCGTCCTTTCCAGGTCGTTAGGCGCGGATAGTTCGCCTGGATCCAGGCGAAGTCTTCGCTCCACTTGTCCGCGCTCGCGAAAAGGTGCGAAAGATCCCACTTGTCGGCTTCCGCAATTTCGTCCCGGGTCAAAATTTTCGATTCGTCCATCCCGGCAAAATGCCGTCATCCCGGCCGAAGTCGAGGACGGGCGAGAATGGCAGATAGCGGGCAGGGCGGCTCCGCCAACTCTAGTCCCTTCTTGGCTTGCAAAAAAATAGCGTTCAGGGCTAAACCTAAGCCCGGTCAACCTTGCCGGCCTCTTAAGTGGACTCTCAACAGGTTCTTTTGATGAGCTTCAAGAGTGTGTTTCCAGGAACACATCGGCAGACTGGTTTACGCCAGACCTCGGCATCCGCGCGGCACCTCCACCTGACCCGTCTGGTCCTTTCGTTAGCGGTTATGGTCTGTTTTGGCGCTTCGGCGCGGGCGCAATCCGCGCTCGACGGTTTTGATCCGAATGCCAACAACGCGGTGCGAATGGTCATCGTCCAACCGGACGGCAAGATGCTGATCGCGGGTGACTTTACGACCCTCGCTCCAAACGGTGGCGCGACGGTCACGCGCAACCGCATCGCCCGGCTCAACGGCGACGGAACGCTCGATACCGCTTTCAATCCAAATGCCAACGGCTTGATCCTATCCATGGCGCTCCAGAGCGATGGAAAGGTGTTGGTCTGCGGTACGTTCACGACCATCGGCGGGCAGACCCGCAACCGTCTCGCGCGGCTCGATAAAACGACCGGTTTGGCCGATTCCTTTGATCCGAACCCGAACAATCTCGTGTATACCGTGGCGGTTCAGACCGACGGGAAAATTCTGGCCGGCGGCGATTTCACGACCATCGGCGGGCAAGCCCGCAACCGTCTCGCCCGTCTCGATGCCGCAACCGGTCTGGCGGACGCGTTCGATCCGAACGCGGACACCATCGTCTTTACTCTCCTGCTGCAAACGGACGGCAAAATTTTGGCCGCGGGCAACTTCACCACGATCGGCGGGCAGACGCGCAATCACATCGCGCGACTGGACCCGGCGACGGGACTGGCGGACGCGTTCAATCCGGACGCCGACAACAACGTTCTTTGTTTGGCGACGCAACCGGACGGAAAGCTCCTGGTCGGCGGAATTTTTACGACCATCGGCGGTCAGGCCCGCGGTCGCATGGCACGGCTCGATCCCAGCACTGGTCTGGCCGATTCTTACAACGCCAACGTGTCCTCCAACATTGGCAACGTGATCAATGTAATCACAGTGCAACCGGACGGCCAGATTCTGGTCGGCGGCAATTTCGCCAGCATCGGCGGCCAGACGCGCACAAACGCGGCCCGGCTGAATCCGATCAACGCGCTGGCCGACTCCTTCAGCCCGAACCCAAATAGTTTCGTCAATTCCAACGGGATCGTCCTGCAGCCGGACGGAAAAATATTATTGGCCGGCGGTTTCACCACGCTCTCGCCCGATGGCGGAACGGCCGTAACACGCAATCGCATCGCCCGGCTGGAAACGGGCGGCCGCGTCGATCGGACGCTCAACGATCTCAATTTGGGTGGCGTTGACCCATTCGTTGCCGCCATCGCGGTGCAGCCGGACGGCAAGATTTTGATCGGTGGCAGCTTTACCAGTGTTCTGGGCGTGACTCAAAACAACGTTGCCCGATTGAATACGGACGGCACGCTGGACCTGGTGTTCAATCCCGACCCAAATGGACCGGTCACTACAATCGCGGTGCAGACAGACGGCAAGATTCTGGTCGGCGGCGGCTTCTCATTCATCGGCGGACAGACGCGCAATCGTATCGCCCGACTCAGTGGCGGAACGGCAGATTCCTTTAACCCGGACGCGAACGGATTCGTTGAAACAATCGCGTTGCAGCCGGACGGCAAGATCGTAGTGGGCGGCGGCTTCACCAATGTTGGCGGACAGACGCGCAACCGCATCGCCCGGTTGGATGCCGCCAGCGGCCTGGCGGACGCGTTCAATCCGATGGCGGATGATTTCGTTTTCACCGTGGCGGTCCAGGCCGATGGAAAGATTTTAGCGGGCGGTGATTTCTTTAACATCGGCGGAGAGCAACGCCGTGAAATGGCCCGGCTCGAAAGCGCCACGGGAACGGCTGACGCGCTTGACCCGCAACTTGATAGCAGGCTCCGTTCAATCGTGGTCCAGCCGGACGGCAAGATTTTGGTGGGCGGACTCTTCACGACCGTGAGCGCGCAGTTGCGCTCGCGCATTGCCCGGCTCGACCCCATGAGCGGACTGCCTGATGCGTTTGACCCGAATGCGAACGATGAAGTCGGCTCCACCGCGCTGCAGGCGGACGGCCGCGTTTTGGCAAGCGGTCTCTTCACGACCATCGGCGGTCAGTCGCGCACGCGCATCGCCCGGCTCGACGCCGTGAACGGCCTGGCGGATTCGTTCAACCCTGCAGCAGATAGTGATGTTAACGCACTTGCCGTGCAGCCGGACGGAAAGATTCTGGCTGGCGGCATCTTCAGCAGCATCGGCGGGCAGACCCGCAGTCGATTCGCCCGTCTCAGCAACGACACAAACGCCGAGCAAAACCTCTCGGTCACTCAAACGAGCGTGACCTGGACGCGCAGCGGGTCGAGTCCACAGTTCTTCCGCGTCACGTTCGAGGATTCAAGCGACGGGGTGAATTACAGTTTTCTCGGCCACGGCACAGCTACGGGAAGCATGTGGACGCTAACGGGCTTAAACTTCTCGCTCCAACAGAACCTCTACATCCGCGCCCGTGGGTATTATCGAACCGGCTTCCAGAACGGCTCGGAGAGCATCCAGGAGTCAGTGAAGAATGTTTTTCTTTCCCCTACGCCCACACCGACTCCGACCCCTACGCCAATTCCCCCCACGCTGGGAAACATCTCGACACGGCTGCGGGTCGAAACCGGAGACAACGTTTTGATCGGGGGATTCATCGTCACTGGCGCGGCGCCCAAGTCAGTCCTCGTACGCGCGATCGGTCCTTCCCTTTCGCTCGCCGGCAAACTCGCCAACCCGATGCTCGAATTGCATGACCTGACCGGAACGTTGTTGGAGAGCAACGACAACTGGATGGATTCCCCTAACAAGCAGGAGATCATCGACACCACCATCCCGCCAAGCAACGATCTCGAGTCTGCCATCCTGGCCACGCTCGATCCCGGCGCTTACACCGCCATCATGCGTGGGGTCAATAACAGTACCGGCATCGGTTTGGTCGAGGCCTACGACCTCTCCATCGGGGCGGACTCGATCCTGGCCAACATCTCCACCCGCGGTTTGGTCCAGACGGGCGACGATGTCATGATCGGTGGCTTCATTATCGTGGGAGATGAACCTCAAACGGTCTTGGTGCGCGCGATTGGTCCTTCACTGCCGCTGCCGGGTAAATTGGCGGATCCGGAGCTGGATTTACATAACTCAGATGGGTCCCTCCTGGCCAGTAACGACAATTGGCGCAGCACTCAGGAACAGGCGATCATCGACACCACCATCCCCCCGAGCAACGACCTCGAGTCGGCGATCCTGGCCACCCTCGCGCCTAACGGATATACCGCAATCGTCCGGGGTAAAAACGGCACCACCGGCGTTGCCTTGGTCGAAGCGTACCAATTGGATAACTAAAGAAAGCGGAGTATCTCGGGTCAGCCAGACCCAAACTAATCCACAGGCTGACCGGCTTTTTCTATGAGACACTCCATTTTTTTCGATTTCCGATGGTCCATCATCGCGCTCAGTCTCGTCGCCTTGCTGCAGCCGAGCGGGAAGGTGCACTCGGCGGAGTTGCCCGTCACCATGATCAAGGCCGGACGCTTGCTCGATGGCCGCGGCGGCGCGGCTCTCGCTCCCGCGATGGTCCGGGTGGAAGGCGAAAAAATTGCCGAGGTCGGGGGAAATCTGACGATCCCGGAAGGCGCGACGGTGATCGACCTCGGCGACGCGACTTTGCTCCCGGGCTTGATCGATTTGCACACCCATCTCACCGGAAAGATGGGCGTGCACTGGGAGGATGGGCTGGCCAGAACGACGCCCGGTCACGATGCCCTCTGGGGCGCGCGCAACGCGCTCGTCACGCTGCGCGCGGGCTTCACCACCTGCCGCGACATGGGACCGACATGGCCCTACGTCGATGTCGATCTGCGCAATGCGATCAACGAAGGCGCCATTCCCGGGGCCGCGGCTGCTCGTGGCCGGGAATTACGTCTCTTCCACTGGAGGCGCGGGCGACGCGAAACAATTTTCGATCTATCTCGACGCGCCGCTGGTGAAGAATCTCGCGGATGGTCCGGATGAAATCACCAAAGCGGTCCGGAGCAATTTCAAAAACGGCGCCGACTTCATCAAGATCATGGCCACGGGCGCGGTCCTCTCGAAAGGAATCGAGCCCGGGCGGCAGCAATACTCGGATGAAGAAATCAAAGCCGCGGCGGTCGAGGCGACGCGTTGGGGCGGCCAAGTCGCTTCCCACGCGCACGGCGCGGCCGGAATCAAAGCCGCCATCCGCGCCGGAGTGCGCACGGTCGATCACGGCTCCGATCTCGACGACGAAGCCATCGCGCTGATTAAAGCTTCCAATCGCAAAACCTATTACGTCCCGACGCTCGGAGTGATCGAAGCGATCGAGAAGGACGGCGTTAAAAATAATATCCCGGCGTCCGAAATCGAACGCAGCCGCAAGATGAAAAGCGTCATGTTCGCCGGCTTCAAGCGCGCGCTCGCGGCCAAAATTCCGATCGGTTTCGGCACGGACGCGGCGGTGATCGAGCACGGAGAGAATTGGAAAGAATTCGCCGTCCGTCACAGCCTCGGTGAACCGATCGCCGCCGGGATCATGGCCGCCACCAGTTTGAATGCCGAGATCATCGGCTGGAGCGATCGCGTCGGCAGCGTTGAAGCCGGAAAATTCGCCGATCTCATCGCCGTTCCCGGCGATCCGTTGCAGGACGTCGCGCTCCTCGGGCGCGTCGGTTTTGTGATGAAAGGCGGAACGGTTTACCGGAACGATCTTTCGGAACGCTGAGCTCAGCCGGAAGGTTTCTGGCCGGCCAGCGCCTCGAGGTACTGGAGCACTTCTTTCGCTGGATCGCCCCCGGCTTTGGCGTGCGCCACGAGCGGGATGCCGTGCGGACCGGGAGTGTTGAGGAAGGCCGGGAAGGTTTCGAGCGCGTGCTTCACCACAGGCGTGAGGCCGAGCATGGCCGCGGCAAAAAGATCGAGCCGCGCCCCGTGCGCGAGAAGGTAGCGCGCGATGTCGGGACGCCCCATGTGGGACGCGCCCCCAAGCGCGGTCTCGAAGTCGCCGCCACCCCAGTCCCAGGTCGCATTGATGAGGGCGGGATCGGCTCCGAGGAGTTTCTCGGTGAGCGGCAAATCCGTGTGCGCGGCGCTGACAAATTCCTTCACCCGCTCCGCGGCGATGGGCGGTGGACGCGGCGGCGCGCTGGTTGCCGGAGGGGTGCTTTTGTCCTGCGCTGACACCAACGACCGCCCAACCGACACGACCGCCACTGCGGCAGCCGAGCCGATGACATTTCTCAAAAACACGCGCCGTGAGTTCATGACTGGAGAGTCTGGAACCGGGAGCGCCGTCGTGTCGAGAACGGTCGCGCTTGCGCCTCGCTCACTTTCCCGGCACGGAACGAAACATCAGACCCGCGATTTCCTTGACCAGTTTGGCGGCCACATTCGCGGTCAGGTCGCCCACGTCGCGGCGGGGATTGAATTCCACCAGGTCCGCCCCGACCACATCCGCGCGCAGCGCCAGGAGGACATCAATCACCTCTCTCGTGCTGAACCCGCCCGGTTCCTGGTGCGAAACGCCGGGAGCAAAAGCGGGATCGAGCGCGTCCAGGTCGAAGCTGAGGTAAACCGGCCCGGCCAGGTCCAGTTCCCGGCCGGCGCGCCAATCCTTCATCTCGACCATCTCGACTCCGAAGCGCGCGGCCTGCGCGCGCTGGTGCGGATCGAGCGTGCGCAGGCCCACCTGTACCAGGCGCGTCGCCAGGCCCTCCTCCATGATGCGGGCAAAGGGACAGGCATGGGAATAACGATTGCCCTCGTAGACATCGTAAAGATCGCTATGGGCGTCGAACTGCAGAATCGTTAGGCGGGGAAACTTGCGCCGAAACGCGCGCAGGATCGGATAGGTCACGGCATGGTCTCCGCCTAACGACAACGGCCGCAGCTCGCGGGCGAGAAGCGCTCCGATAAACTCCTCGATCGCTTCGTGCATCGCACGACCGCTCAGGGCCGGGACGTCCCCCGCGTCGGTCAGGATTTCCGGTGGAAAATCGATCCCGCTTTCGCTGCGCAAATCGGACGCCTTGGAAAAAAGCGCGGACCGAATCAGGGGCGGCGCTTCGCTCGCTCCGCGCAGGAAAGAGGAATTCTCGTCCCACGGAATGCCCGCGAGGGCAATCCGCGGCCGGGACGATGAAGCGGAGGTCATGCGGCGATTTTTCATTATCCGGCGGAGGGTCGGCACGCAAGCGTGGCGTCCTTCCCGCCAGCGACGCGGAATCGGCTTGCCGCTCGCAGCGGAATCGGCAGGATGGGACGCCAGTTTCTAGGATGATCATGAGAACACGCTGGTTGCTAATTTTGTTCGCCCTGGCCGCGATCGCCCACGGCCAGACGCCATCGCCGAGCCCAAGCCCGAGCGAAACGCCGGAGCCACGGCTGCCTTACTGGCGTTGCGAATTGCCCGGCGGCACTTACGAGGTCGCGATCCGTTCCATCGTTTCGGTCAGCAGCCACGAGTACATCGTCGACGGCGCGGCGCGGGTAAACGAAATCAATGTCGATACCCTCGGCAACATGTCGGCGCGCTTCTATTACCTCGAGCCAACGGCGGCGAAGTCGCCCGTCGGGGTCGGGCAATCCGCCATCGATCGCATCAGCGAACTCGCGAAAGAGGCGGGGCAGCGCGTCGGGGCCGACCAGGTCTGGCGGCGCGTCGTGAAAACCTATCCGACCACCACGCACGCGCATTCGATCGAGTACCGGGTCGAGAGCGAGGAGCAGCTGAAACAAATTTTCAGCAGCGCGCAAAGCGCTTTCGAATCGGGCCGGACGACGACGTTCAAGCTCCCGGACTAGCGCGGGATGAGGTCGAGCAAAGTCTTGGCCGCGTCTTCCAGCGTGCCCTTGGAATTTTGCAAAAGCTCGCTCGCCGCGGCCGAGAGCAGCCGTTGCGTCAGGTCCTCGCGCGGATGTTCGACCGGACCGCTCACCCGCACCGGCGTCCAATAATAACCGTCGCGGGCCACGGTGAAAACGCGCGCTTGCGAGCCGGGGAGCCATTGCAGGCTGGCCGCGGTCACGCCGACTTGGAAAACGCCGTCGATTTTTTTCTGCGCGATCGTGCAACTGCCTTCGACCCGCATCAGCCCGGACGACTCCAGCACGAGATTTTGCACGACCGTGCGTTCGCCTTCCTGGCTGAACTGGAGCGAACCCCGCGTCAGCGCGAGGCGTCGAAAGCGCTCGGTGCGGGTAAAAGTTGCGATCTGGTCGAGCAAAGGCAGCGCTTCGAGCTGAGCATCGACCAGCTGGAGGTCGCCCTCGATTTTCAATGCACCTTCCGGCAGTGGCGCCTGTACTTTGGCCGTGCCGGCGATTTTCCCGCGCAACCGCAGACGCCAATCGGCCGGCAGGAGAGGCGCGAAGTCGACCTGGTCGAGCCGCACCTGCAGATCGGCGGCGCGGTCGAACTCAATTTCACCATTCACCTGGAGGCGGCCGTCGCCCGCGCGCAGCACGCTCTCGGTCACAAAGAGCGAAGGGCCGGTGTAGCGCAATTTGGCCGACTCGATCGTCAGGGTGGGCCAGCCGCTTTGCGCGAGCGTGCCGCTGTGTGCCTCGATCCGCCAGGAACCGTGATCGGGGGTGAGGGAAAATCCGCTTTTCGTTAGGCTGCCGGAGGTCGCGGCCGTGCTTCCCCAATGCCAGGAGGATTGTGCAATCTCCGCTTTCCGCAGATCGAGTTTCCATAAACTGGGCTTTTTTGAAGGCGGCTCCGCCGACGCCACAGCCGGCGGCGGCTTTTCCGCCGGCGAACGGGCCGCGAATTGCACCTCGAGGTTCTGGAGATTCAGCTCGTCCACTTCCCAGCGGCGATCGAGCAGCCCGCGCCAGTTCACCACCGCGCGAATTTGCTCGGCCCGCAGGTCGGAGAAAAAAGCGCGCTCCTTTCCGACCGCGACAAAACTGTCGGAATAAAAAGTTCCATCGTGGAAACGGAGAGGCTGGAAAGTGCCCTTTGCCTTCAGCTCCTGTTCGATTGCACCCGTGATCTGATCGCGGAAGCGTCCGCTCCCGAGGTACCAAACCGCGGCGACGCGGGCAAAAAGCGCCGCCACCACGAGCAGACCCAGAAAAAGAAACACGGTCCAGGCCGTGCCCCGCAGAAATCTCGTCATAGCGCCTCGCCAAGCTACCGCAGATACGGCACGATCCCAACCATCATGCTCGAAATGCGCGAGGTCAGCGTCGTCTCCAGTCGGGGGGCGCAGGAAAGCCGGCTCCTTCACGCGATCACGGCGCAGTTTGCGCCCGGCCAGTTGCACGCCGTCGTCGGGCCGTCGGGTTGTGGCAAAAGCACGCTCTTGAGAGCGATCGCCGGGGTGCACCAGCCGGAGGAAGGCGGGGTCTTCTGGGCCGGGCGCGACCTCGACCGGCACGATCTCGCGCCTAACGAGATCGGTTATGTCCCGCAGTTTGGCATCGCCTTCGACCTCCTTACGGTGGCGGAAAGCATCGAGACCGCGCTCCGGCTGCGAGTCGGCGGCCTGAGCGCCGATGAACGGGAATCGCGCACGACTCATTTCCTGACCGAGGTCGGGCTGGCCGAGATCGCGGATCGCCGGGTCGGCCTTCTCTCGGGCGGACAAAAACGGCGCCTCGCCCTCGCCCTCGAAATGGTGAGCGAACCGCACTTTTTGCTCTGCGATGAAGTGACGAGCGGGCTCGACCCGAAATCGGAAAGCGAAATCGTGCGCCTCCTCCACCACCTTTCGAAAATCGAGCAGCGCACGGTCATCTCCGTCACTCACAGCCTGCGCCACCTCGAGCTGCACGACACCGTCACCGTCCTCTACGAGGGCCGGCTGGTTTACCAGGCCGCGCCGACTTCGTTAGGCGATTATTTCCAGATTGAGAATCCGGAGCTGCTTTTCCCCACCCTCGGCACGCGTTCGGCGGAGGATTGGCACGCGCTTTGGCAGGCGCAGGCGAGTCATTATCCGCCCCGCGAAACCGTCCCGCCCGACGAAATCGCGGACCCGCCCGCCGAAGATCCGACCCCGGATTTCCTCGCCCAGTTTTTCGTTCTGTTGCAGCGGCGCTGGCTCCTCTTTTTTCGCAATCGCGGCCAGATCGCGCTCCAGCTCGCGCTCCTCTTCGGGTTTCCCTGCCTTGTCGTCATCTTCGCCTGGAGCGGTCTCCCGCAGATCCAGAACCTGGCCGGCAGTTCCTCCAACGCCCTGCAGCAATTGATCGAAACAACGGCGTTCGCGCTCCGCGCCGACCGGGTCGGCAGTCTCGTTTCGGGGCTGATCATGTTCCAGGTCATCCTCCTCACTCTCATGGGCTCGAACAACGCCGCGCGCGAGATCGCGGGCGAGCGCGCGATTTTCGAGAAGGAAAAATTCGCCGGCATCCGGCCCGCCAGTTATATCGCGAGCAAGATTGTTTTCCTCAGCGTCCTGATCGTGGCGCAAGCGGCCTGGATGGGATTTTTCGTGAGCATGATCTGCCGTTTCCCGGGCGATCTCCTGGCGCAAATCCTGATTCTTTGCCTAACGAACGCGGCGATGACCTTCGTCTGTCTCGCCATTTCCAGCCTGAGCCGCTCGGCGGAAAATGCGTCGCTGCTTTCGGTTTATCTCGTCGGGCTTCAGCTGCCGCTTTCCGGCGCCGTCCTCGCGCTCCCGCATGTCCTCGGGCTCATGACCCGGCCCTTCATCGCCGCCTACTGGGGCTGGTCCGGCTACTGGCAAACGATGCGCGAGACGCGCTTTTACGATTTCGTCCAGAGCATGAGCGCGACCGAGCTGGTCGGGTTTGAGCTTTGCGCGTGGGTCCTGTTGATGCACATCGCGGGCGGGATCGTGGTGGCGTATCTCGGCGCGAAGAACAGCCGCTGGGAGTAGGCGCCGCGGCGAGGATTGCAAAAGAAGCGCGGGCCGCTACTCTGGCGCTCGTGGTTCGCCGGGCAAGTTCTTCCGTTAATCCGTGGTGGCTCGGTGGAGTCGTCCTTGTCGTCATTGCGGCGATTGTCGGCGGCTGGGTGCTGTTCAAGAATGTGAGCGACCCGTACCGGACGCTGACCTCGCTCGATCTGCCGGCGTATCTCAAGAGCGCCGACAGCCTGCGCGGCAACGTTTACAAACTCGACGCCACCGTCGCCGCCCAACTCGCCTGGGCCCCGAGCGAAGGCCGCCTTTATTCCGTTGAAGTCAAAGACCGCGACGACATCCTCGCGCTGCTTATCCCGGCCGAGTTCAACAACCTCAATATCCAGAAGGGGCAGCATTATTTTTTCAAAATCGAGGTCGGCGAGAAGGGCATCCTGCGGGTGCGGGATATCCGCAAGGTATGAAGCGGATCGCGGCTTTCGTTCTGCTCGTGATCTGCGCCGCATCGCTGCGGGCGCAGGTTCCCGACATTGCGCCGTCACAGCCCGCGCCGCAGCCGGTCCCCGCGGCCAAGCCGGCTGATTCCGCTTCGCCGGCACCGAAATTTCTCGGGGGCGATGTCCCGATCTTCGATCCGTCGAACGAGATCGTGACCTGGGACGGGCAGAGCTGGAACCTGAACAACAACCGGCTCTTTGAGGCGCGTTTCGAGAAATACCTCAACGCCCCGGCCGACACCGGCGCGGAGTCGCAGGCCTACCAAACGATCCTGGGCACGATCCTCGGCAAGCTCGGTCCGGGTCAGACCGCAGCGGACTCGGTCGACCAGGCTTTTCGTTTGCTGAAACGAGCCGCGAATTACGAGATGGATGCGCGCCTCTGCGACGCCCTGGCCGACGCGGTTTACAGCGTCTGGCGCGCCCAGGATTCGAGCCAGCGCCTGGCCCAGGCCAATCTCGCGCTCGAACAGGAGCGCAAGAATAACGAATGGAACGCGCAGGTCGCGGCGCAACAGAAGAAGCTCGAAGGCGCGCCCTCCTCGAAGAACGGTGAAGCCGCCGCGCAGTGGGCGAAGGAACAACAGCTCGCGCGCGACCTGGCGATGCAGCCATACACGACGCGGCTGGCGGAGATTCTCGCCACGATCAAGGCCAACCAGGCGAAAAAAGAGATCAGCATCCTCGAGGCGAAAATCGAATTTCAGGCCCTCTTCGTGCAGCTCTTCCTGCAACGCCGTTTCCAGCATGTCTTGATCGGGACCCGTTTCTATCGCCACGTCTTCAACAGCGGCGAAAGCAAACTCGAAGTGGGCAAGGACACGAAGGATCTCTTTGCCAAGAGCAGCGGCCTGCCGCCGACCGTCGGGACGCTCGACGCCCTCGCCCATGAAGCGATCCGCGACGTCAATCAAAGCATCCAGGCCTTCCGGTTCCTCCTCCAAAAAAACGAACTGCAAAGCGCCTCCAAGCGCCTCGCGGAAGCGTTCAGTGTCGGCGAATTCATGCCCGAGGTGCGCACCCTGGCGCGCGAGGAAAAACGGCAGGTGCTTGAGTTCTCGCAAAAAAATTACCAGCTCATCTCCGCCGTTCAGGTGAAGGATTACCAACTGGCGGAAAAGCTGGTCAAAGAGCTGAACAAGATCGCGAAGGATTTCGACGACTCGAAGCCGCTCGCCGCGATCGAAACCGCGCGCACGGTGAGCGCGATGCACCTCGCCAAAGCGCGCAACGCGGCCGTCAGCGGCGACCGCGCCACGCTCGAAACCGAGCTCAAGGCCGCGACCGAGATCTGGCCGCGGAATCCGGCACTGGCCGATGTTTCGGGTCTCATTTTTTCGCAGGCCGACGTGCAGCAGAAAGCGCTGGTCGATCTCGACCAGTTAATCAGCCAGCAGAACCACCGCCAGATTTACAACGACAAACTGCGCTTCATCGCCGCCGCCGCGCTTTATCCGGATCGGCAGGAGCAATTGAAGAAAATCCTCGACCAGATGCAGGTGATCGAGACCGCCATCATCCAGGCGGGCGAAATCGAGAAACACGGCGACTACGCCGGGGCGTGGGAGACGATCGAGAAAGTTTACAAGGACTACCCGGACGACAGCAAACTGAACCAGATGCGCGCCAGCCTAACGACCGAGGCGGCCGAGTTCGTGCGCACCCTGCGCACCGCCGAACAGTTGGAAGCGAAAGACGAAATCGGCTCGAGCCTGGCCTGGTATCTCAAGGCGCAAAAGCTTTATCCCGCGAGCGAATTTGCCCAGGGCGGAATCGACCGACTGGTGAAGCGGGTCCTGCCGGAGAAATAACGCCTAACGAAATCCGGCTTCGCCTTCCTTGTGCAGGCGTGGGCCTTTCGCGACCAGCTTTTCGCGCGCCTCTTCGACCGGGACGTTCGGGCAATTGTCGACCCATGGCTGACCTTCGGGCGTGGCCCAGCGGACGGCATTGCGCAAGACCTGCCTAACGACCGGGTGGAAGTAAATCGGATACGTTTCGTGACCGGGACGGAAATAAAAGATTTTTCCGTTGCCGCGTTTCCAAGTGCAGCCGCTGCGGAAGACCTCCCCGCCTTCAAACCAGGAAAGAAAAACGATCTCGTCTGGTGTCGGGATGGCGAAGGGTTCGCCGTACATTTCGGTGTTCTCGATCTCGAAAAAACGATCGATACCACGCGCGATGGGGTGGCCTGGATTGCAGACCCAGAGCCTTTCGCGTTCGCCGGCTTCGCGCCAGGTCAGTGAGCAACTCGTGCCCATCAGACGCTTGAAGATTTTCGAGTAGTGCGCGGAATGGAGCGCGATCAATCCCATTCCTTCCCAGACGCGGCCAAGGACGCGTTCGACGACTGCATCCGCCACTTCGCCGTGCGCGGCATGGCCCCACCAGAGGAGGACGTCGGTTTGCGCGAGCCTACTTTCCGTTAGGCCGTGTTCCTCGTCCTGCAGCGTGGCGGTTTCGACCTCGAGAGCCGGATCCTCACGCAGACCCTGCGCAATGCAGTGGTGCATTCCGTCGGGATAAATCCCGGCCACGACTGCATTCTTGTGCTCGTGCACATTCTCGCCCCAGACAAGGACGCGGATCGGCTTCGCCATGGCTGAAGAAAGGATGAAACAGGCGAAGAGGAAAGGAGGAACTTAGTAAAGAGCGCGCGGAAAGGCGGCGTGCCTAACGATAAGCTGAAGGGCCTGCCCGAGCAGCTCGCGGCCGGGCGAAATCCGGTGCCAGGGTGAGGCACCGGAAGGATGGGGCAGCGGGATGAGATCGAATTGCCGCCCCGCACGGCGCACGCGAAAACTACGGCCGATCACCTGGTCGAGCTTGCCGATCTCCATGAACTGCGCGATCGCCAGTTTCCCGACCGGAATGACGAGCCGCGGCTCGAGGATTTCGATTTCGCGATTCAGCCAGGAGGAGCAGTTGGCGATTTCCTGCGGATTCGGAACTCGATCGCTCCCGCCGGGCGCTTTGCCGGGAAAACAACGACAAACCGCGGCGAAATAAATTTTTGCGCGAATAGCTTCTTCGTTCAAACCACTCGCCTCTTCGAACCAGCGAAAAAGCGTCTTGCCCGCGGTCCAGGCGAACGGCTTCCCCACCACCGGCTCGCGCACGCCCGGGGCCTGCCCGACGAGCAGCACTTTGCTCAGGACGGCACCGCCGGAAACCGGCGGCGGGTGCATCAAGGGACAACGCCGGCAGTTGCGCAGGCGAATAACGTGCCGCTCGAGTCGGGCTCTTTTTTCCGCCTGGACCATTTCGCCTAACGACGGAAAAGAGAGAGGAGCACGCTGACCACGATGCTGATGATGATGCAGGTGACGATCGGAAAATAGAAAGCGGAATGTCCGCGCTCGATCCGGATATCACCCGGCAGGCGTCCCAGCCAACCCGCCCCCAACCCGCTCCAGAGCGCGAGCCCGACGAGGACGATGACTGCGCCAAAAACGACCAGCAATTTTCCAATCTCCGGCATTTTCGGAATCTCGCGTTCAGACGACGCGCGGGCAACCGGCTCTTGCCCCGTGCGGCAATAAACGCATCCTGTTTTGATGCAGCTTGGGCAACTCAGCGAAGCCGCGCTCTACACCAGCGATCTCGCGGCGGCGGAGCGGTTTTATCACGGCGTGCTCGGCCTCGAGATCGTTTCTAAATTCGAGGACCGGGGAATGTCTTTTCGCTGCGGGGCCACGGTTCTACTTCTTTTTGACCCGGCGCGAACGCGTGTGGCCGATGCCGGCGTGCCGACGCATGGCGCGACTGGTGAAGGGCACATCGCCTTCGTCATCGATGAATCCGAAATCCAGCCGTGGCGCAAGCGGCTGAAGGAATCGGACGTCGCGATCGAGTCCGAGGTGGAGTGGCCCGAGGGCGGGCGCTCGCTCTATTTTCGTGACCCGGCCGGCAACGTCGTCGAGCTGGCGCCGCCGCAGTTGTGGCGCAAAAAATAGCGACCAGCGCGGCGCTCGGTTAGTCCTTGAACTCGGTCGCGACGAGGGTGGCGTTGTGGCCGCCGAAGCCGAAGGAATTATTGACCGCCACCCGCACTTTCTTCTCGCGGGCGACATTCGCGGTGTAATCGAGATCACATTCCGGATCGGGATTCTCGAGATTGATCGTGGGCGGAATCTTGCCGTCGCGGATCGCCATCGCGCAGGCCGCCATCTCGATCGCGCCCGCTCCGCCTAACAAATGGCCGGTCATCGATTTGGTCGAGCTAATGGCGAGGCCGTTCTTCGCGTGCTCGCCGAAAACCGTCTTGATCGCGCGGGTCTCGCAGATGTCGCCGAGGCCGGTCGAGGTGGCGTGCGCGTTGACGTAGTCGACGTCGGCGGGAGCGATCTTGGCGTGATCCAGCGCCATCTTCATCGCTCGGGCGGCGCCATCACCATCAGGAGGCGGCGCGGTCATGTGATAGGCATCGCTGGACAGTCCGTAGCCGGCGAGTTCGCACCAAATCTTCGCCCCGCGCGCCTTGGCGTGCTCGAGTTCCTCGACCACCATCACGCCCGCGCCTTCGCCCATGACAAACCCGTCGCGATCGCGATCGAACGGCCGCGACGCGCGCTGCGGCTCGTCGTTCCGCGTGCTGAGGGCTTTCATGGCCGAGAATCCGCCCAGACCAATCGGGATGATGGCCGCTTCCGAGCCGCCGGCGAGGAAGATGTCGGCGTCGCCAAATTTAATGATGCGCCAGGCTTCGCCGATCGCGTTATTGGAAGTCGCGCAGGCCGTGACGATGCACATGTTCGGGCCGCGCAATCCAAATTCCATCGAGATGAGTCCGCTTGCCATGTTGCTGATGAGCATGGGAATGGTGAACGCGGAGACGCGGCCGGGCCCTTTGGTGACGAGCGCGGTGTGCTGGTCCTCGAGCGTTTTCAGGCCGCCGATGCCGCTGCTCACGAGCACGCCGAAGCGGTCGCGGTTCACTTTTTCGAGGTCGATCCCGCAATCGCGCATCGCGCTTTTCGTCGCGGCCATGGCGAGGTGGGCAAAGCGATCGGTCCGCTTGTGTTCCTTGGGATTGTTGAAAACCGTCTTCGGATCAAAGTCGCGGACTTCGCCCGCAATCCGGCAATCGTAGCCCGTGGTATCGAAGCGCGAGATCTCGACGATCCCGCTTTTGCCCTCGAGCAGGTTTTGCCAATACGGCTCCAGTTCCATGCCCAGGGGCGTGGCTACGCCCATGCCTGTGATGACGACGCGTCGGTTCATTGAATAGGGTGCTCTCAGCGACTACTTGTCACTCATCACTCGGCACTTGTCACTTCCCCGTCAACGAGTCCCCATCCCGACGCTCTGGACGGTCTGGAAAAGTTTGCCCTCGGTCCGGATGGAGGGAGCGATGATGATTTCGGTTTGTTGGAATTCCGGGATGGAACTGGCGCCGACGTTGCCCATGCAGGTGGTGATCGCGCCGACGAGATTTTGGCTGCCGTCGTCGACCTCGGCCGGGCCGAAGAGAATCTGTTTCAGCGAGCCGGTCGCGCCGACCTTGATCCGCGTGCCGCGCGGGAGGTTGGCGTGCGGGGTGGCCATTCCCCAATGGTAACCGCTGCCCGGTGATTCGTGGGCCTTGGCAAACGCGCTCCCGACCATGACGGCATCGGCCCCGCAGGCGAAGGCCTTGCAGACATCGCCACCTTTGCTCATGCCGCCATCGGTGATGATCGAAACGTAACGGGCGGTTTTTTTGAAATAAGCGTCACGCGCCGCGGCGCAATCGACCGTCGCGGTCACCTGCGGCACTCCCAGCCCGAGCACCCCGCGCGAGGTGCAGGCCGCGCCCGGGCCGACGCCGATGAGGACGGCGGCCGGTCCGCATTCCATGATTTCGTAGGTGGCATCGAAGCCAACGGTGTTGCCGACAATGACCGGGATGCGCATCTCGCCGCAAAATTTTGCGAGCTCGAGCGATTTATATTCCGAGGAAATGTGGCGCACGGTCGAGACGGTGCTTTGCACGACGAAAATATCCGCGCCTGCTTCCTGCGCGATGGCGCCAAACCGTTCCGCGCGCTGCGGGATCGAGCTGACCGCGGCCGGCACGCCCGAGTCCTTGATCTCCTTGATCCGGGCGGCAATCAGATCTTCCTGCACTGGCTCGGTGTAAATTTTTTGGAGGAGCGCGGTGACCTCGTTCTTATCGGCCTCGACAATTTTCTGCAGGACTTCCTGCGGATTCTTGTAGCGACACTGCACGCCCTCGAGATTGAGCACGGCGAGGCCGCCCAGTTTCCCCATTGCAATGGCAAAACGGACGTCGACCACCCCGTCCATCGCGCTGGCGAGGATCGGGATCTTGAATTCCAGCGGCTCCGCCTCCCGACGCGCGAGGCGCCAGGTGATGTCGACTTCGTTCGGGTTAATTGTCACGCGGCCGGGGACGAGAGCGATCTCGTCGAAGCCATAGGACACGCGTGCTTTTCGATTTCGGCCAATCCACATTCCCATGATTAAATTCGATCCAGTTTAAAACGTTCGTTCAGGCTGCCGCAGCGCGGACAACGAGGCAGAAGCGTCGTCGTTCGGTCCTCAAACTCGAAAGCGCAAATCACACACCGCAGCCGGTGGCGCAGCGCCCGCTGCTCACGGCGTCGACGATTCCACTCGCCAAATATCCAGAGGAGAAAAACCGCCGCAAGAAAAAGGAGCAGATAAATCGTGACCAGCGCGGCCAGGCTGACCCGGATCACGGCGCGCGCTCCGCCGCGCCCGCCGGCAGCGTCAGGTCCGTTCCAAATTCAAACGTCGCCGTCGCCCAGATCAGCCCCCCGTCCGGAAGCGGTTTTCCGCTCCCGCCGAAGCGGCAGAGCGCGAGCGCCTGCCGCGCCTGTTGGTCGAGGGCGGCGTCGCCCGAAGACTGGTCGAGAAAAGCATAGCGGACCACGCCTAACGAATCGACCGCGACCCGAAAGCGCGCGCTCTCCGGGGCGTCGCGGATCGAAGCTTGAAATTTCAACTCCGGCGGGGTGACCGGAAATTCACCCAGAGCATCGGAAAAAATCAGGCTCGTTGGCGCCGGAAGCGGCGGGGCGGGCTTCGCTGCGGCTGCGACCGGCACCGGCGCCGGCGGCATGGCGGAAGGAGCGATGGGCGACGTTTTGGCGGCCGGCAACTCCTTTAGCCGGGGCGGGACGGCGAGGTAGGACGGGACGTGCGCGACCCGCGGAAGTTGAAAGGCGCGCGCATCGGCCGGCCGCTGGGTCCGCGAGGCGAGGGCGGGATCTTCGGCTTCGAGCCAGTTCAAAAACGTCCGCGCCTCCGCCGAAGTCGGCGCAATCAGGCTGACCTGCGCCGGAGGCGGCAGGAGCGAAATAGCCGGCGGATAGACGACTTGGAAAAGGTAAAAGCAAAGCGCGTGCAGCACGGCCGAGCCGACGAGGAAACCAGCGATCGCCACTTTTCGCCGGCGCGGACGTTCCCAATGAAACAACAAACCGCCGGGCTCGGCAGAAGCATAGCTCTCGGCACTCACTGTTGCGGAGTCGTGGCCAGCGCGACGGAGTTGATCCCACGCTCGAGGGCGGCGTTGGTCACCGCCATCACCAGCTCATAGGAAACCGCGCGATCGGCCTTGATCACGATGGCGCGGCCTTCGCGTTTCGTGAGGTCGAGGGCGGGGCCGAGCTGGTCGAGCGTGACCTTCTGGTCGCGCAGATAAATCGCCGGGTTGGGTCCGGCGGTGATGCTGATGATCTGCTGGTTCGGTTGCGGGCCGAGGGTGAAACGCGAGAACGGAACGGTCACCGCGATGCCCGGCTGCAGGACAAAGCTCGAGCTGAGAAGAAAGAAGAAGATGAGAAGGAAAACGACATCGAGCAGGGGAAAGACATAGAGCCACCCGAAACTGATATTGCTGGTACGAGAAAGCTTCATTTGAAAGCCCGGCCGGTGCTACGCATCCGTTACGGCTCGTTAGGCGCGAGAACGAAGGACCGCACCGCTCAGCGCTCGCCCCGGCGCAGCGCTTCTTTTTCCTGCGCCTGTTGAAAGCTGATGATCTCGGCTGAAGGCGCGTGATCGGTCAGCATATGGACGACCTCGATCCCGGCGCGCTCCATGTCGTGCAATAAAGTATTTACCCGGGAGGAAAGATAGCTGTAGCCGACAAAGGTCGGCGTCGCGACCACGAGCCCGGCGGCGGTGGTGAGAAGACTCCGGTAAATCCCGGTCGAAAGTTCCGTGACCGTGGCGTAACCGCCGTTGGAGGAAACCATCCCGAAAGCTTCGATCATCCCGGCGACTGTGCCTAACAAACCAATGAGCGGGGCGAGATAGGCCAGCGTCGCCAGCACGCCGAGGAAGCGCTCCAGCTTCGGCACCTCGAGCTGACCGGCTTCCTGTACGATTTCGCGCAACTCGGCTCGCGGCGCCTCGTGGCGAATGATGGCGGAATGGATGACCCGCGCCACCGGGCCGGGCGTGCCGGCGCACTCGTGCAAGGCCTCGGCGAAGTTGCGGCGCTGGAGGAGATTCGAGAGTCCCTGGAGAAATTCGCCGACGTGAATCGTGGCGCGGTGAAAATAAAAGAGACGCTCCGCGAAGACGCCGATCGAGATGATGCTGCAGACCAGGATGGGCCACATGAGGAGACCACCCTTCTGGATGTAATCGATCATGCGAAGACCAGATAACTCCCTTTGCCCCTGCTGGCAAGTGGCGTGGCCTGCCACCTAACGAGTGCAAGCAGCCCCGCGCATTTATGGCTTGCCGCGGGCAGCAGGCTTTTTCGCGGTCGTGCGGCCGAGGAGGCGGCCGGCGCCATCATAGATGGCGTAACCGGAGGAATGACCTGAGGCATCATAACTATAGACGATCCGGTTCTGCACCGAATCATCCTTGGCCAATTGCGTTTCCTCGAGCAGGTGACCCGCCGCGTCGTAACGGTAGCGGGTCTTGAAACGCAAAACGCCTTTCGCAGTAAAGACCTCGCCGCTCTCGTAGCGGCCGTTGCCGTCCAGTTTGTAGACGATTTTCCCCTGCGCCTTGCCGTTCGCGCCCGTCGTGGTCGCGGTGGAGCGCCGATTGGCGCCGTCGGTTTGGTAAACCGTCTTCGAGCCGTCGGGATTCATCGTCACGGTCACTCGGACGGTGTCGTCACCCGATTGGGCGAGCGCGGAAAGGCTCCCGCCGACCAGGGCAAAAGCGACGGTAAAAGTAAGAAACAGTCGAGACATGGGCGGGACCGGAATTTACGGGGCCAAAGAAAAGCGCGCAAACCGGCATTTATTTTATTGACCCGTGAAATTCGCAGTGGTTTAAAGTGGGGGGAAGTGGATTAATTTGGTGTAAAACTCCTGCGGCATGGATTCGGTCTCTACAAACTCAGCTTTTTACGCGGGAGAATTTCGTCATCAACTCGACGAGAAACATCGCGTCACCATCCCTTCCCGCTGGCGGCGCAACGGCGCAGGCGAAGAATTCCTCATGGTCCCGGAGCCGAGCGGACAATATCTGCTCGTCATGCCTCCGCATGAGTTTGAGCGGATCGCCGCCACGGCCGAAAATGTCGTCGGCGTTTCCCCGCGCGATCTCCGCACCTTTTTCCGGCAGCTCCACGCCCAGGCCCAGCACGGGGCCTCGGATAAACAGGGCCGCCTCGTCCTGCCAGATGATCTTTGCAAAAAGCTGGACCTGAAACGCGAGATCGCCCTCGTCGGCGGGCGCGGGCGTTTCGAGATCTGGAACCTGAAGCGGCGTGAGGCCGCCCACACCGAGGAGCATCCCACCTATCAGCATGTGGCCAGCATGGTCGGACTATAGCGGGAGGAAACTTCAAATGAACGCACTGTTATTTGAACGGCCCATCCGCTTCGCCACCGGCCCGCTGCTGATCAACGAGGAGGCGCAGGATATGGAAGATTTCACCTATCACCGCCCGGTGCTCGCGACCGAAGTGATCGAGCTGCTGGCGCCGCGCGCGGGTTCGCTCGTTCTCGACGGCACCTGCGGCGGCGGCGGCCATGCCGAGGCGATCCTGCAAACCGGGGCGGATGTCCTCGCCCTCGACCAGGATCCCGACGCGCTTGAATTCGCGGGCGCGCGCCTGACGAATTTCGGCAGTCGCGTCACTTTGCACCGGGCCAACTTTCGCGATGCCGGCCGGGTCCTCGACGAGCTCGGGATCGCGCAGATCGGCGGCGCGCTCCTCGACCTCGGCGTTTCCTCGCGGCAGCTGGAAAACGCCGACCGCGGTTTCAGCCTCATGCGCAACGGCCCGCTCGACATGCGGATGGATCCGCGCCGCGAGCTGACCGCGGCCGAGGTGGTCAACAGTTACAGCGAAGAAGAGCTGAAGAACATTTTCCGCGAGTTGGGGGAAGAGCCGGCCGCGCGGCGGATCGCGAGCCAGATCGTGAAGCTGCGCAAGGAAGCGCCGTTTCGCGAAACCCTCGCGCTGGCGAAGGCGATCGAGAAAATCGTGGGCCGCCACGGCCGTCGCCATCCCGCCACCCAGGTTTTCCAGGCCCTGCGGATGGAAGTGAACGACGAGCTCGGCGCCCTGGCGGAGGGCCTTCTTGCCCTAACGAGTCGCCTGGAGCCCGGCAGCCGGATCGCGGTCATCACTTTTCATTCGCTGGAGGACCGGATCGTGAAAAACTTCTTCCGCGACCGTAGCCGCGAGTTCCTCGACCGGCCGGAATGGCCCGAGCCTCGCCCGAATCCGGACTACTCCCTCCGGCTCATCACTTCCAAGCCGGTCGAACCCGACGCGGTCGAGCAGCGGGCCAACCCGCGTTCCCGCAGCGCCAAGCTGCGGGTGGCGGAAAGGATCGGATGAACCGGCGCCGGCGGAAAAATTTCAACCCGATCGACGCTCCCGCCCTCGCGCGCTGGATCGTGATCGTGGCTTTCCTTGCCGCCACCGGCCTGAGCTACGTCTACCTCACGGTGCAGCTTCATCACCAGGGGGTGCAGCGGCGCGCGCTCGAGCAGGATCTGATCGCCACCCGCACCCAGAACGAGGACGCCAAGGTGCAGATCGCCGCCCTCACTTCCCGCACTGCCCTGCAACGGCGGCTGAAGGAAGGCTATCTCCAGATGATCCCGATCACGGAGCAAAGCATCGTGCGGTTGAATTCCTCCAGCCACCCCGCGGGCGAGGACGAAGTTCAGCCGGTCGTTAATCAGCGAGGCCGCAAATGAAGTGGAATGGCCGAACCCGTTGCGCCTTGGTCTGCGTTTTCTTCGCGTTCCTCTTTAGCGTCTTCTCCTACCGGCTGATCCATCTCCAGCTCGTGATGCACGAGTACTACAGCAAGGAGGCGGCGGACAAAAACGTCGGCCGCAACGTCATCCTGGCCGAGCGCGGCGCGATCTACGACGCGGGCCATGAAGTGCTGGCGCAGAACGTCCCGGTCGCGACCGTCGTGGCCGATGCTTCTCTTATTCCCGACCCAACTGCCCTCATCCCGATTGTCGCAGAAAGCCTGCAGCTTCCGCCTGACGAGATCGCGGAAAAGATCGCGAGCGGTCGCCGTTACATCGTCCTGAAGCGCGAGGTGCCCGATGCCGACGCCCGCCTTCTCGAGAAAACTTTGCGCGAGAAAAAACTGCGCGGCATCTATTCCGAACGCGGCACGGTCCGGGTTTATCCCAACGGCTCGATGCTCTGCCACGTCATCGGCTTTTCCAATTTCGACCAGGAAGGCATCCAAGGCGTGGAGGCCTCGATGCACGACTATCTGCGGGGGGAGGACGGTTATCGCTACATCGAGCGCGATGCGCAGGGTCGCGAGATCGTCCTCTACCGCGGCCTGGAACGCGCTCCGCGCAACGGCTCGCAGGTCCATCTCACAATTGACATGGGATTGCAGACCATCGTCGAGAACGAACTCGACGCCGCGGTGCGCGAATTCCGCCCGGCCAAGGCCACGATCATCCTCATGCGTCCCCAGACCGGCGAGATCCTGGCGATGGCCAACCGGCCTAACTTCGATCTCAATCTCCGCGCGAAAGCGAAACCGGAGCAGATGAAAAACCGCGCCATCATCGACCTGATGGAGCCGGGCTCGACCTTCAAAATCGTGACCGCGGCGGCCGCGCTTAACGAGCGCAAGGTCAGCCTCGACTCCATGGTCTTCTGCGAAAACGGCGTCTGGAACATCGGCGGCCGCCCCCTCCACGATCACGGCCACAAAGGCTACGGCGACCTGAGCGTGCAGGATGTGCTCGTCCATTCCAGCAACATCGGCGCGGCCAAGCTGGCGATGATGCTGGGCGAACAGAAGTTTTACGAATATATCCGCCGGTTCGGGTTTGGCGCCCGTACCGGGATCGAGCTCCCGGGCGAGATTCGCGGGATCGTCCATCCGCCGCGAAGCTGGAGCAAGATTTCCATCACCCGCATCCCGATGGGTCATGAAGTCGGCGTCACTCCCTTGCAGATGCTGATGGCGATGGCAACGATCGCGAACGGCGGCAAGCTGGTGCAGCCCCGCATCGTCAAGACGATCATCGACGACCAGGGCAAGGTCGCCGGCGATCTCAAGCCGACCCTCGTTAGGCAAGTTATCTCGCCCGAGACTGCCGCGCAGATCGCCCTCGCCCTGCGCGGAGTGGTGAGCAAACGCGGGACCGCAGCGGAAGCGGCCGTGCCCGGCTTCACCATCTCTGGCAAGACCGGCACCGCGCAGAAAGCCGCGCCCGGTGGCGGCTACGAAAAAAACAAATACATCGTCTCTTTCAGCGGATTCCTTCCCGCCGAAAATCCGGCCTTCGTCGGCCTCGTCGTGCTCGACGAAGCCCACACCAAGGACCCCAACCTGAACTACGGCGGCACCGTCGCCGGACCAATTTTTTCCCGCGTCGCGGAACGGGCGGCGCGGTATCTCGACCTTGAGCCGCATGAGGAAAGTGAAACGCTAAACCCGGCCGGACGAGTCGCCTTAACGAATGCCCCTTAGATTCCCGCGTCTCGCGTGTTCACGCCTCATGCAGCTCAAAATTCTCGCCGATTCCATTCCGGTTCAGGAAGTCCTCGGACCGCTCGACCGCGAGGTCGACGGCATCTTTTACGACTCGCGCCGGGTGCAAAAGAACGGCCTCTACGTCGCCGTCCGGGGGGCGAATGTTGATGGCCACAAGTTCACCGAACAGGCGATCGAGAGAGGCGCGTCGGCGATCGTGGTGGAACGCCCGGAATCGCATTCCCGCGCCACCTCCATCGTGGTCAAGGACAGCCGCGTCGCGCTGGCCGACCTGGCGTTTACCTTTTTCAAAAAGCCCGCCCTGCGCCTGAAGATGGCCGGCGTCACCGGGACGAACGGCAAGACCACGACCACCTTCCTGCTTAAGCACGTCTGCGAAAACGCCGGGATGCGCAGCGGGTTAATCGGCACCGTCCGCTACGAGATCGGCGAGCGTGTCCTGCCCGCCACTCGCACGACGCCCGAGTCGCTCGATCTCCAGGAAATGCTCGCGCAAATGGCCGGCGCCGGCTGCAAGGCGGCGATGATGGAAGTCTCCTCCCACGCCCTCGCCCAGGATCGCACCCGCGGTCTGGAATGGGACGTCGCCGTTTTCACCAACCTCACGCAGGACCACCTCGATTTTCATCGGACGATGGAAGATTACTTCGAGGCGAAGGCGCTCCTTTTCACCGGGCTGAAAAATCAGCCTAACAAGAAGCAGGCGAGCGCGGTGATCAACATCGACGACCGCTACGGCGAGCAGCTCGTGAAACGCCTCGGCGACGACACCCCGGTCGTCACTTACGGAATGAGCGCGCGGGCTGATTTTCGCGCCTCCAATTACCGGGCCGAATTTAGTGGCACCTCTTTCCAGCTCGATGCTCGCGGCAAGATTTATCTCGTCCGCGTCCCGCTCATCGGCCGCTTCAACGTCATGAACGCGATGGCCGCGCTCGCTGCCGCCAATTCGTTAGGCGTGAGTCTGCGCGAGGCGGTGCTGAGCCTGGCCAAGTCGCCCCAGGTCCCGGGCCGCCTCGAGATGGTCCCGGCGAAACGGCAGTTCCAGGTCTTCGTCGATTACGCCCACACGCCCGACGCGCTCCTCAACGTCCTCAAGACTCTGCGCGAGCTCAGCCCGCGCCGCCTTATCGTCGTCTTCGGCGCCGGCGGCGATCGCGACAAACAAAAGCGCCCGCTCATGGGCCGGGTGGCGGATCAAAACGCCGACTACAGCATCATCACCTCCGATAATCCTCGGAAAGAAGATCCCCTCGCCATCATTGCCGACGTCAAAACAGGATTTCGCTCGGAGAATTTTGAGACCGTGCCCGACCGCGCGGAAGCGATCGCGCACGCCATCGCCCTTGCCCAGCCGCGCGACATCATCCTCATCGCCGGGAAGGGTCACGAAACCTACCAGGAATTTGCCGATCACACGATCCCGTTCGACGACCGCCAGATGGCGTTGCGCGCCCTCGAGAATCGACCGCTGGAATTCTAGGGATGGATCCGCTTTCGATTGCACAAATTGCGCAGTTCGCCGGGTCCGTCACGCCAAACGGGGATGGCGACCGCGTCGTCACCAGCCTGAGTACCGACTCGAGGACAGTGCGGCCGGGCGAACTCTTCGTGGCCCTGCGCGGTGAGAACTTCGACGGTCATAAATTCATCGAGCAGGCGCTGCAGCGCGGCGCGGCCGGCGCCATTGTCGAAACGAAGTGGACCGGCAAACCGGCGCCTGATTTTTCGCTCCTGCGCGTGGCGGACACGCTCGTCGCCTACCAGCAGATCGCCGCTCATTATCGCCGCTCGTTAGGGTTAAAAGCCGTCGCCATCACCGGCAGCAACGGCAAAACGAGCACGAAGGACTTCACCGCCTCGGTCCTGGGGCACCGTTTTCGCGTCACGAAGACGGAAGGCAATTTCAACAATCACGTTGGCCTGCCGCGGACCATGCTCGAAGCGAGCGCGGGCGATCAGATCGGCGTCTGGGAAATCGGGATGAATCATCCGGGCGAGATCGCCCCCCTCGCGCAAATCGCCCGTCCGGATGTCGCGATCATCACCAACATCGGCGTCGCGCACCTGGAATTCATGGGATCCCGCGAAGCCATTGCGCAGGAAAAAGGCGAACTCGCCGCCGCGCTGCCTCCCGACGGTACCCTCATCTTGAATCGCGGCGATGAATTCGCCGACGTCATCGCGCAACGCACCTCGGCCAAGGTCATTTTTGCCGGGATCGACGGTGGCGAAGTGCAGGCGCGCGAAATTGTCCAGACGGCAGAAGGCGCGGAGTTCACCGTCTACGAAGGCGCGCACCGTTGCCATGCCGTTCTGCCCGTCCCCGGGTTGCACATGGTGCAGAACGCCCTGCTCGCGATCGCGGCGGGCCGCGTCTTCGGCCTTTCACTCGAACAATGCGCCGCCGGGCTCGCGGCCGCGCCGGTCACCAAGGCGCGCCTGCAAATCAAGCACATCGGCGGCGTCCAGTTCATCGACGACAGCTACAACGCCAATCCCGATTCGATGAAGGCGGCGCTCCGCACCCTGGCCGAACTCGAGACCGACGGCCAGCGCATCGCGGTTCTCGGGCAGATGGCCGAGCTCGGCGCCGAATCTGCCCGCGGTCATCGCGAAGTCGGCGAAGTCGCGGCCTCGTTAGGCATCGATCATCTCATTTCGTTAGGGAAAGATTCCGCGGAGATCGTCACGGCCGCGCGCGGGGCCGGCCTGAAGAACAGCCGCACCCTCGCTTCGGTCGAGGAAGTGGCCGAGTTCCTGGGCGAGACCGCGCATCCCGGCGATCTCGTCCTGATCAAGGGCAGCCGCGCCGCCCGCACCGAGCGCGTCCTCGAGGAATTTGCGAAACGCCAGCTGGAGACTCCCTGCGCGTCATGATGTTTTACCTGCATCTCCTGACGGAGGAATTCAAAGGCTTCAACGTCTTCTACTACGTCACCTTTCGCGCCGTCCTCGCCGCCATCACGGCCTTTGCGATTTCGCTTCTATTTGGAAATTACGTCATCCGCAAACTCGTCTCGCTCAAGATCGGCCAGCCGATCCGGACCGCGTCGGAAGTGCGCCATCTGGCGGAGCTGCACGGCGGCAAACAGGGCACGCCGACGATGGGCGGTGTGCTCGTGATCGGCGCCGTTGTGGTCGCGTCGGTCGCCTGGGCACGGCCGGATAATCCGTTCGTCTGGCTCGTCATTTTCTGCATGGTTTACCTCGGCGTTCTCGGTTTCGTCGACGACTACCTGAAAGTCACGAAGAAGAAGTCGGACGGGATCAGCGGCCGGCTGAAACTCGTCTTCCAAATCGCGCTCGCCGGCATCGTAACCGGCTTTTTCCTTTTTAATCCGCTGATCGAGGTCCAGGCGCGCTCGCTTTACCTGCCCTTCTACAAATTGCCCGTGATCGTGAACATGGGCGTCTTCACCTTTTTCTTTTTCGCGCTCATCATCGTCGGCGCGTCGAACGCGGTGAATTTAACCGACGGACTCGACGGTCTCGCCATCGGTTGCACGATTACGGTCGCCTTTGCCTACTCCCTCCTCGCCTACGCGGCGGGCAATTTTCGCATCGCGCAATATCTCCAGGTCCCGTTCTATCCTTTCTCCGGTGAGCTCGCGATCGTTTGCGCCGCGCTCGTCGGCGCCGGGCTCGGCTTTCTCTGGTTCAACTGTCACCCCGCCAAAGTCTTCATGGGCGACACCGGCTCGCTTGCGATCGGCGGGATGATTGGCGTGGTCGCGATTTGTTGCAAACAGGAGCTGCTCCTCGCCGTCGTCGGCGGCGTCTTCGTCATCGAAGCGGTCTCCGTTATCCTCCAGGTTTTGAGTTTCAAGCTCACCGGCAAACGGCTCTTCGCCATGTCGCCGATCCATCATCATTTCGAACTGAGCGGCTGGAAGGAAAACACCGTCATCGTGCGCTTCTGGATTCTCTCCATCGTCTTCGCGCTTCTCGGTCTTGCCACTTTAAAACTGCGATGACGCCCGACTACAAAAACAGAAATGTCGCGGTCCTCGGCGCGGGTCGGAGCGGAAAAGCCGCCGCGCTTCTCCTCGCGGAGGAAGGCGCGAAAGTGACGATGCTCGACAGCGCGCCCGAGGAAAAATTGGCTGGCCTCGACCCGCTGCGGGCGAAAGGCGTTTACATGCTCTGCGGTCCAGCGGCGGAAGAAGATCCCGCGGTTTATGATCTCGGCGTGCTTAGCCCGGGGATCGATCCGGAACTGGCGCTAGGCCGAAATTTTTCGCGCAAAAACATCCCGACCATCGGCGAGCTCGAGCTCGGCTGGCAATACTGCACCGTCCCCGTCATCGGGATCACCGGCACCAACGGCAAGACGACGACGACGGAATTGATCTCGCAAATGCTCAACGCCTGCGGGCAGCGCACGGTCGCCTGCGGCAACATCGGCAAGCCGCTCGTGGAAGCGGTGCGCGAGAAGGAAGACTACGTCGTCCTGACGGTGGAGGTCAGCTCGTTTCAGCTCGAGACGATTCGCGAATTTCATCCCGAGATCGCGGTCTGGCTCAACTTCGCCCCCGATCATCTCGATCGTTATCCATCGATCCGCGAATACCGCGCGGCCAAGCTGCGCATCTTCGAAAATCAAACCGCCGACGACACCGCGGTGATCAACGTCGCGGAAGATCTGCCGGGCCTGAAGGCGAAGGTGACCACCTTCAGCGCCTGGACGAACGACGGCGACTTTTCGTTAGCCGACGGCTGGATCGCGTACCGGCAGCAGCCCATCCTCAACCTCGCGGAGGCGCAGCTGCGCGGTCCGCACAACGCCGAGAACATGATGGCGGCACTCGCCGTCGGCCGGGCGCGCGGGTTGTCCTTTGAGGAAATGGTCCCGCCGCTCTGCGCTTATCGCGCGCAGTTCCACCGGCTTGAGTTCATCCGCGCGATCGCGGGCGTCGATTACATCAACGATTCCAAGGCCACCAATCTCGACGCGCTCGAGAAAGCGCTCCTGAGCGCGAACAAACCGATTGTCCTTATCGCCGGCGGGAAGGACAAAGGTTTTGCTTTTGATTCCATCGCCCCGCTCGTCGCGCGCAAAGTGCGGCACGCCGTCCTCATCGGCGAGATCGCCGAGAGCGTCGCGCACGACTGGCGCGAGGCGACAGAATGCGAACTCGCCTCGTCGTTGAGCTCGGCTGTCGACCGCGCCCAGGCCGCGGCCCGCGAAGGCGAGATTGTTCTCTTTTCCCCGGGCACTTCCTCCTTCGACATGTTCAAGAGCTACGCCGATCGCGGCGACCAATTCCGCGCCCTCGTGCGCGGTTTATCCGACCAAACACTATGAAAATGCCATCCATCCTGAAACGAAAGAAACTCCAGGCCTCGACCGCGCGCCGTTCGCGCTCGCTCGGCCTGCCCGACGGCATGGATTACGAGCAGATGGCGGAGCCGAACATGAAATTGTCGCGCGCGCTCCTCATCGTCCTCGTCCTCCACATCGTCGCGGTGGCCGGGATCATCGCCTTCAACACAATCAAGACCCGCGAGACGATGGCGACCGCGAACGCGCCCGAAGCCGTCGCGCCACCCGCCGTGCCCGCGCCGGTAACGGAAGAACCGGAGGCGGCAGCGCCTAACGAAGTGACAAAGGTCGCGGCGCCGAAGACGGAAAGCAAAACTCCGGTCAAGCCGGCTGAATCGGCCAAGGCGGTCATCACCACCCCGGCCATTCTCGATTCCGGCAGGATCTATACCGTGGTGAAAGGGGATAACCCGGTCACGATCGCGCGCCACCTGAAAGTCTCGGAAGCGGATCTGCTCGAGCTCAACCAGATCACCGACCCGCGCAAATTGCAGATCGGCCAGAAACTGCACATCCCGGCGCAAACCACCGGCAAAGCCAAACCAGACTAACGAGAGCAGACCCACCCGATGCAACGGAAGAGCGCCTACATCCTGTTTCTCGCCGTCCTGGGACTGCTGGCGATCGGCATCGTCATCCTTTTCAGCACCGGCGCCTTTGCGCGCGACAGCCACAACGACGTTTATTATTTCCTGCGCCGGCACGCGATGTGGCTCGGGATCGGGCTCGTCGGCTGCGCCGCCGCGGCCCTGATCGATTACCATTTCTGGGAGCGGACCTGGGCGGTCTGGTTCGGCCTTTCGCTCCTCAGTCTGGCGCTCTGTTTTCTCCCGCCCTTCCGGCACAAGATCAATGGCTCGTGGCGCTGGCTCGAATTCAACGGCATGACCTGCCAGCCCTCGGAGTTTGCCAAGCTCGCGGCCGTCTTTTTTCTCGCCTTCTGGTTTGCGCGTTATGAAAAGGAAAGCGGCAGGATTTTGCGCGGTTTCGTCTTCCCGATGGCGATCGTGAGCCTCCTCCTCTCCCTCATCATCACCGAGGTCGATCTCGGCACCACCGTCCTGATCGGCGCGACGACTTTTGTCGTCATGTTCATCGCCGGGACCAACCTCGTCCTCCTTGGCACCCTCTCGTTAGGCGGGGTCGCCGCCATTCTTTACGTCGCGACCCACATCGCGGAACGGAACGGCCGCCTCCTCGCTTTCCTCAATCCCGAGCAATACAAACTGACCGCCGGGCTGCAGCAGCTCCAGGCCCTCATCGCCTGGGGCAGCGGCGGAATCGAAGGGCTCGGGCTTGGCAATGGACGGCAGAAAATGTCCTACCTGCCCTATGCCCACACCGATTTCATTTTCCCGATCGTGGGGGAGGAACTGGGCCTGCGTTTCAGCCTGCTCGTGGTTTTTCTTTTCGTCCTCATCATCATCTGCGGGATGACGATCGCCCTCCATGCGCGCGATCGCTTCGGCCTCCTTCTCGCCAGCGGGGTCGTCTCCCTGATCGCTTTCCAGGCCGCGATCAATATCGGCGTGGTGACTTCGCTTTTGCCAAACAAGGGCCTGCCGCTGCCGTTCGTGAGCTACGGCGGTTCAAATCTTGTGGTGGCGCTTTTCGCGGTAGGGCTTCTCTTGAATATCTACCGACAGGGCGTGCTCGAGCCCGTGGCGAAAAAAGAAATGGCGCTCCGGGCAAAAATCACCCCGCGAATCTGATGAATGCCGTGATCGCATGTGGCGGAACTGGCGGACATCTCTTTCCCGGTCTCGCGGTCGCCGAAGTGCTGCGGGAACGCGGGCACGAGGTGCTGCTCTTCATTTCCGAAAAGGAGATCGACACTCTCGCGGCCGAGGGACGGACGGAGTTTCGTTTCGAGAAGCTGCCGACGGTCGCGCTCCCCTCACCTTTTTCGCCCGCCATTCTTGCGTTCGTTAGGCGATTCAACGAGAGCCTTTCCCTCTGTCGCGGGATTTTTCGCAAATACAATCCCGACGTCGTGCTCGGGATGGGCGGTTTCACCTCGACCGCGCCGGTCATCGCCGGCCGGATGCGCGGCATCCCCACTTTCATTCACGAATCCAATGCCTTCCCGGGCAAAGCAAACCGCCACACCGCGCGCTTTGTCCGCGCCGTCCTTCTCGGCTTCCGGGAATGCGCCGCCTTCTTTCCCAAGGCAAAAACAGAATTTACCGGAACGCCGATTCGTTCCAGCCTGCGCCGGCTCGATCACAAGGAAGCGCTTGCGAAACTGGGCCTGGAACCCGGAATCCCAACCCTGCTCGTGATGGGCGGCAGCCAGGGCGCAAGCGGGATTAACCAGACGTTGATCAAGGCGATGCCCGCGCTCCAGGGCGTTCCGCTGCAGGTCATTCACCTTGCCGGGAGCCGCGACGCGCGCCTGCTGGAGGACAATTACCGGCGCGAAAACATCCCGGCCTTCGTCGCGGCTTTTCATCACCGGATGGAGGAAGTTTACAGCGCGGCCGACTTCGCCATCGCCCGCAGCGGCGCGGCCAGCTTGGCCGAGCTCGCTACCTTTGGCCTGCCGGCGCTGCTCATTCCCTATCCCTACGCGGCGGACGATCACCAGACGCGCAATGCCGAGATCTTCGTCCGGGCCAAGGCGGCGCTGCTTTTGAAGGAATCCGAGCTGACCGGCGAGTTGCTCGCCCAGAAAATCCGCGAGCTGCTGAGCGATTCCGCGATCCTCCGCACCATGTCGGCCAACGCCAGCGCCCTCGCGCCGAAAAACGCAGCCACATTGGTTGTCGAAACGATGGAGAAATATAGCCTGCCGAATGACGCCGTTGCCGCCTGATCTCCCAAAATTCCTGACCGCGGAAAAACACGCGATCCATCTCATCGGCGTGGCCGGGAGCGGGATGAGCGGCATCGCGGCGTTGCTCCTCGAGCTCGGGCACGACGTCCGCGGCTCGGACAAGGCGCGCACCCAGGAGACGCAACGGCTGGGCCAGCTTGGTCTGCGCTTTTTCTCACCGCACCGCGCGGAAGACACCACCGACGCCGAGATGATCGTTTTTTCCTCCGCGATCAAGGACGACAACCCGATCCTGGTCGCAGCCCGCGCGCACAAGATTCCCACGATCCGCCGGGCCGAGGCGCTCGCCGCCATCATGCTGGGCAAGCGCGGCATCATCATCGCCGGCATGCATGGCAAGACGACCACGACCGCGATGACGGCGCATGTTTTGCGCGGTGGCGGTTTGCATCCGTCCCATTATGTCGGGGCGGAGATTCCTATTCTCGGGAGTAACGCGCACTGGGATCCGCGCGGGGAATATTTCGTCGCGGAAGGCGACGAGAGCGACGGGACGCTGCAACTTTTCCAACCGGAGCACGCCCTCATCCTCAACGTCGAAGAAGAACACCTCGATTTTTATCAGGACCTCGCCGCGATCGAGGAGGTTTTCGGAAAACTCCTCCGTCAAACCAAGGGCACGGTCTTTTATTGCGCCGACGACCTGCACGCCCCGCGCGTCTGCGGGAAGCACGCGCGGACTGTTTCCTACGGCTTCAGCGAGCAGGCGCGCTATCGCGCGACCGGTCTCGAGCTGAAGGATTTCGCGGCCACGTTCTGCGTCCAGCGCGGTGAGGAAAAACTGGGCGACGCCACCCTCAGCGTCCCCGGGAAACACAATGTGAGCAATGCGCTCGGGGTCATCGCGCTCGCGACCGAGCTGGGCATTCCGTTCGAGAAGATCGCCAAGTCGTTAGGCACATTTCGCCACGCCCGGCGCCGCTTTGAGATCAAATACCAGAGCGACCGCTTTCTCCTGGTCGATGATTACGCGCATCATCCGACCGAAATCCGGGCCACTCTCGCGACCGCGCGCTCAGCCGGCCGCAAACGCGTCCTGACGATGTTTCAACCGCATCGCTATTCCCGCACGAAAGCGCTGCAGCACGAATTCGGCGCGGCTTTCGACGACGCCGACCAGGTCGTGATCACGGACGTTTACGCCGCCAGCGAAGCTCCGCTCCCGGGAGTGAGCGGGCAGACGATCGCGGACGCGATTTCCAAGCACGGGCATCGCGCGGTCACCTACCAGCCGCGGCTCGATCGGCTGCACCGCGACCTTGGCCGGATGCTGATGGAGGGCGATCTCATTCTCAGTCTCGGCGCGGGCAATGTGCACGAACAACTGGCCAGGCTCGCCGCCGAGCTTGTGATCGCGGAGCGCTTGAAAGAGATCGTCGGACCGGAAGGCGAGGTCCGGCTCTCGGAGCCGCTGGCCAAGCACACTACCCTGCGCGTCGGCGGCCCGGCGCAGTTCTGGGTCGAACCGAGAACCGAGGAAGCTTTTGCGAAACTGATCCGGTTTTGCCGGCGCGAAAATCTGCCGCTCTTCGTCATCGGCCGCGGATCGAACCTGCTCGTGCGCGACGGCGGCATCCGCGGCGTGGTTGTTCATCCGAGCGGCGGCGATTTTGAAAAAGTCGAAACCGCGGGTCTCGAAGTGACCGCCGGCGTCGGGGCGAGGCTGAAGCAGATCGCCTATGCCGGAAAAGCCGCGGGGATCGGCGGCTTCGAATGGATGGAAGGTATCCCCGGCTCGGTCGGCGGTGGCCTGCGGATGAACGCCGGGGCGATGGGCGTGCAAACGTTCGACCAGGTGGAGCGGGTGCGATATCTCGACCGCGAAGGCGTGGCGCACGAAAAAGCACCGGCCGAACTGGAAGTGCATTACCGTCATGTTCCCTCGCTCGACGAAAACTTCGCCGTCTCGGCTGTATTCCGCGGCGAGAAATCATCGACCGAGGAGATCGTCAGGCGACTCGACGCCTCGCAGGAAAAACGCCGCACCACCCAACCGAGCGCGAAGAGCGCCGGCTGCATTTTCAAAAACCCGGCCGCCTGCCCGGCCGGAAAGCTCGTCGACGAGCTGGGCCTGAAAGGTTCGCGCGTCGGCGACGCCCGGGTTTCGGAAGTGCACGGAAATTTCATCGTCAACGAGGGCGCGGCCACGGCCGACCAGGTCCTGGAGTTGATCGGGCAAATCCAGGCGACGGCGCGCGAGAAACGGGGCGTCGAACTCGAAACCGAAGTGCAAATCGTGGGGGAACCTGCTTAAACCGATGATCGATCTAAAGGGCAAAAAGATCGCGGTTCTAAAAGGCGGCCCCGGCTCCGAGCGGGCGGTCTCGCTCGCCACCGGCGCGGGCGTGGCCAAGGCGCTCCGTTCGTTAGGCGCGGAGGTGACGGAAGTCGATGTGCCCGGCCCGGACTTCGCCTTGCCTAACGACATCGAGCTGGCTTTCATCGCGCTCCACGGCACCTTCGGCGAGGACGGCCAGGTCCAGCAGATCCTCGAGGATCGCGGGGTGCCATATACCGGCGAGGATGTCGAAAAAAGCCGGCTCGCGTTCGACAAAATCGAGTCGAAGAAAAAATTCTCCCAGCACGGCGTGGCGACCCCGACCTGGGAAATCATCCAAGCGGGTGAACAACCCACCCTCTCCATTCCGTATGTGATCAAGGCCCCGCGCCAGGGATCGACCGTCGGCGTTTACATCGTGAAAGAGGAATCAGCCGTCGCCGCCGACCTGAGCGATGCCGCGAAATACGACAAGGAATTTCTCATCGAGCAGTTTATTCCCGGACGCGAACTGACCATCGGCGTGCTCGGCGACCTCGCCTTGCCGGTGCTGGAGATCATCCCGAAGAGCGGCTTCTACGACTTCAACGACAAGTATCCGTTCCTCAACCCGCAGGGTGGCGGCGGCGCGGAGCACGTCTGCCCGGCGGAGATCCCGGGCGATCTCACGAGCAAAATCCAGGATCTCGCCCTCCTCGCGACCCGTTCGTTAGGCCTGAAAGTCTATTCCCGGGTCGACATCATGCTTTCGCAACGAAACGAGCCTTCCGTCCTCGAGATTAACACCATCCCGGGCATGACCGAGACCAGCCTGCTCCCGGACGCAGCCGGCGTCGCCGGCATCAGCTATCCGCAACTCTGTCACCGGATCATCGAACTCTCACTCGCCGCCCGGCCTCCGAAAAAATGAGAGCGACGACAACCAAAAACCAACCGCGCGCCGGCAATCGCCGGCTCTCCACCTCGCGACAGCGGAAGCAGCAACACCTGCTCGACGTCAAGGTGCGGGCCCGCCGCGCGTCGCATCATCGCAATCGCCGCGTTCTTCTCGTCCTCTCGAAAATTGCGCTCGTGATCGCGCTCTGCGCCGGCGCCTACTACGGGGTCCGCACCGGGCTGAGCCGTTTCTTCTTCGACAACCCCGACTACAGCCTGAAGACCATCGCGGTCCAGACCGACGGCACCCTCCAGCGCGACCAGGTCCTGGAGGCAGGCGCGCTCCGCGAAGGATTGAACATCTTTTCGGTCAACCTCGCCGAGGTGCACGACCGCTTGCAGCAGCTCCCGCAGGTCGACGACGTGCAGGTGGAGCGAAAGATGCCTAACGAGATCGACATCACGATCACGGAGCGCAAACCGATCGCCTGGATCACGAGCGAGAAAGCCATCTCCGATCCGTTTGCCTCCGAGGCGGCCTTCCTCGTCGACGCCCGCGGCATCCTGATGAAGGAGAAGAAACTGCTCCCGGAATACCTCGCCCTGCCCTTGATCACCGGCTGCTCGAGCGAGGCCCTCATCCCGGGCCAAACCATCGCTTCCTTTGAAGCCAAGGCGGCGCTCGAACTTCTCCGCCTAACGACCACGAGTTTCATGCAGACGCGCTTCCAGATCCGCGAGGTCGATGTCGCAAAAGGCTATTGCCTCCTCGTGACGGACAAGAACCACACCCGGGTCATGTTCGGTTTCGACAATCTCGAGGTGCAGATGCAGCGCCTCGAGCAGTTCCTCGTCTACAGCGACGACACCCAGCGCCCAATCGAGAGCGTCAATCTGCTCGTCGCGCGCAACATTCCGGTCACCTTTGCCCAGCCCGTCTCGGCCGTGATCTCGGAGCTCGAACCGGCCGAGGAAATGATCCCTCCGAAGCCGCCGGCCGAAACGAAAACGGTGGCCAGAGAATCGAAGCCCGCGCCGAAACCGGCGAAAGCCGCCGCCAGGGAACCGGAAATCCGCAAAGCGAAAGCGGTCGTGCCGGTGCCGGTGAAAAAGGCGCTGCCCTACAGCCCGGGCGTGCAAAAATTCCACTCCAAACCCGCGCCCCTACCGACGCGGCGGTCGGTCCCACTTCAGCGTTTTAACCAGGAAGGCAACGGTAATGGCTAGCAGCAACTTGATGGTCGGTCTCGAAATTGGAACCTCGAAAATCTGTGTCGTCGTCGGCGAAGGAAAGCCGGACGGCACAATCAAAATCCTCGGGGTCGGGCAGGCGCCGTCGCGCGGCGTGCGCAAAGGCGAGATCGTGGACTTTGAGACCGCGATGAAATGCGTCCACGAAGCGGTCGTCGACGCCGAGGAGAAGAGCGACATCATGATTCGCAGCGTCTATATCGGCATCACCGGGGCGCACATCCAGAGCTTTAACAACCGCGGCTGCGTGACGCTCCCGGAAGACCGCGACGAGATCGACGAGCAGGACGTCGAGGACGTGAAGATCAACGCCCGCGAAGTCAGCATCCCGGCGCAAAACGCTTTCCTGCACTCGATCATCCAGAGTTATCACATCGACGGGCACGACGGCGTGCTCAGCCCGGTCGGGATGCTCGGCCAGCGGCTCGAGGCTGATTTCCACATCATCCACGGGGTGCGGAATCGGATTCAAAACACCATCCGTTGCGTGAAGGAATTGCCGCTCGATGTCGAAGACGTCGTCTTCACCGCCTTTGCGTCGGCCCAGGTCGTCCTCACCCAGCACCAGAAAAATCTCGGCGCGCTCGTGATCGATATCGGCGGCGGGACGACCGATTACATTCTCTACGTCGACGGCGCGGTGAAACAGAGCGGCGTCCTCGCGGTCGGCGGCGATCACATCACGAACGACATCTCGATGGGTCTGCGCATCCCGATGACGCGCGCGGAAAAGCTCAAGATCGAGGAGGGCAGCACGGTCCTCGGCAATTGTCTCCCGGGCGAGACCGTCCTGCTCAAGGACGACTCCGGTTTCGCCGGGAAAGAAGTCGAGCGCGAAACCCTGAACACGATCATTCACATGCGGCTGCGCGAAACTTTCGAGCTCCTGAAACGCCGGCTCGAGGACGAGCCGTATCTCGATTACCTCGGCGAAGGCATCTTCATCACCGGCGGCTGCAGCCAGCTCAACGGGATCGACAACCTCGCGGAAGACGTCTTCGGGCTCCCGGCCCGCTCCTCGCACGCGCGCACCATGTCGGGTCTGACGAGCGCGTTTGAAAACCCGCAATTCTCCGCCGCCATCGGCCTGATCAAGTACGCCCAGGCCGTGCAGGGCGATCGCCCCTCGCGGACCGGAATCCGCGGGATTTTCGGAAAACTTTTCCAGGGAATGCGATGACGCCTTCCCGCACCTGCCTAACCAAAAGCCAAAACTCATGATCCAACTCAGCCGCAACTACAGCCTGCCGGAAAAGAAGGAGGACGACCTCGCAATCAAAATCATCGGCGTCGGCGGCGCGGGCGCGAACGCGCTCGACCGCATCGTCCTCGACGGGATGGAGCACGCCGAAATGATCGCGATCAATACCGACGTGCAATCGCTCGCCAGCTCGGTCGCAACCCAGAAAGTGCAGATCGGCCAGGAAGTCACCCGCGGTCTCGGTGCGGGGGGCGATCCGGAGCTGGGCTACAACGCAGCCAAGGAATCGACCGGTGAATTGCGCGAGACGATGGAAGGCGCGCGGATGGTGTTTGTTTGCGCCGGGCTCGGCGGCGGGACCGGCTCGGGCGCGGCTCCGCTGGTCGCAGAAATGGCGCACGAGAGCGGCGCGCTCGTCGTCGCCTTCGCCACCCTGCCTTTTGCGTTTGAAGGAAAACGCCGCACCGCGCAGGCGATGGAAGCCCTGGCCGAATTGCAGCGCGTGGCAGATGCGGTGGTCTGTTTCGAGAACGACCGGATGGGCGACATCGTCCTGCCCAAGGCCGGCATTCACCAGGCCTTCGCGGTCGCCGACACCACCATCAGCCAGAGCGTGCGCGCAATCGTCAATGTCGTCAGGCGGCCGGGCCTGATCCGGATCGGTTTCGACGAATTGATCTCGGCCCTGCGCAGCCAGAACAGCCGCTGCCTTTTCGGTTTTGGTGAATCGGACAGCGACAACCGGGCGCACGAAGCCCTCGCTCTCGCCCTGAAAAACCCGCTCATGAACCGGGGCAAGATGCTGACCGATGCGCAGTCCGTGCTCGTGCAGATCTCAGGCGGCCCGGGGATGACGCTGACCGAGGTCGAGATCGTGATGCAGGAATTGAATCGGCACGTCGAGGATCACACCCAAATCCTTTTTGGCACATCGGTCGACGGCAAAATGGGCAACCGGATGAGCGTGACCCTGATCAGTTCGCTCTCCGCCGAAGGCACCGTGCAGGCGGCGCCCATGCGGACGGTGAAAAAACCGGAACGCAAGGCCGTGCCGCCGGCGATCGAACCCGAGCCTGCCTTCGAACCGGAACCGACATTTGCAGCGGAGCCGGCGCGAGTCCCGATCGCGACGGAGTATGCCACCCCGGCGCCGGAGCCCGTCGCAGATATTCTCCCGGAAGCGGAGCCGGAACCGTTCACGGAGGAAATTTCAGCGCCAGCCATGGAAGAGGAGCCTGCCGCGGCGGTCGAGATGCCGCCTCCGGTTCGAAAAAGCAGGAAGCCCGCGGTCCAGACCGAGCCGGAAGCACTGCCCGCGGCTGCGCCGGCGAAGAAAGATAAATTCGTCCACGCGCGCCAGGAAGTGATGCAGTTCGAGCCGGTGACGCGTGGGCGTTTCGAGAAAAGCGAACCGACGATCGTGGAAGGCCAGGACCTCGATGTCCCGACCTTCCTGCGCAAAAACGTGCGGGTGAAATAGCGGCCGGCGAGCCACCCCGGCGAAGTGGAGGTGGAATATTTGGCCAGGCAGGGCACTCTCATGGCGACCATGCACAAATTTTTCCTCGTTCTCGCGCTCCTCGGCCTCGCCTTCACCGCCCAGGCTGAAACAAAGACCGCCATCCTGGCCGGCGGCTGTTTCTGGTGCATGCAGGAGCCGTTCGATCAGGTCAAAGGCGTGACCAAAACCGTCGTCGGCTACACCGGCGGCGACAAGGAAAACGCCGACTACACCGCCGTCTCCGCCCACAAAACCCAGCATCGCGAAGCGATCGAACTCACCTACGATCCGGCGCAGGTGACCTACGACCAGCTGCTCGACGTTTTCTGGCGCAACATCAACCCGACCCAGGCCAACGGCCAGTTTCACGACATCGGGCTCTCCTACCAGGCCGCCATTTACTACGGCAGCGAGGAGGAGAAAAAGATCGCCGAAGCCTCCAAGGAGAAGCTGGCGAAATCAGGCCGCTTCGACAAACCGATCGTAACCGAAATTCTGCCGGCCAAGCCTTTTTATGCGGCGGAAGAGTCTCACCAGAAATATTACCAGAAGAACCCCGCCGCCTACGAGGCCTACCACGTCGGGTCCGGCCGGGTCAGCTACCTCGCGAAAATCTGGGGCAAATAATCGCCCGGCCATTTTCGGCCTAACGATTCGCTTTCTGGGTCGAGACCACGCGGCCGCTGACCGCGTTGACGTGCACCGTCGTCTGGCGTTTGCCCTGTGCAATCTCGATCACCCAAATTTTCTTGCCCTCGATCGTTTCGAGTTTTGCGGCCGTCACCCGGGCATCTTTGTGTTGCCGTAGCGCGATGTGTTGCGCTTCGTTCTTGGTGATTTTCGACCCGGGTTCCTTGGGCAGCGGGTTCGCCCCGGCGAGGGAGAGCCCGAGAAAAAGCGAGAGCGCGAAAAGAGATAGAACTTTCATTCCCTCACCAAGCCGAGTCCGCGGAGATTTTTCAAGTAAAACCATGCGGACCGGGCGCCGGCTGAATCGTTAGGCCGAAGGCCGCAGCCGTTTCGCCAGCAATCCTGTCGAAGAAATACTCCGTCCAACGAAAGGTTGAGCGCAACCATGGCACACCCGGTGCTTAAAGGAAGGGGCGAGCTAGGAAGTCACTACTGCAATTCAAAAACCAAGTTACGTTCGTTCCTTCAGCCTTCGCGCGCGGCCAGAAATGGCCGCGTTTTTTTTGCCTTCAGGGCTAAACCGGGCGCGCCTCCCGTTTCCGAGCAGGCCTCGCGGCCTGCCCGGGCGAAGACTCAAAACTTGTAGAGCTCCGATTTTTTCGGCTCGATGAATTCCGCCTGCGCAACGGTGAGATTCTCGTTCAAGGCCTTGGAGAGCCCGGTGGCGAGAGCGGCGGCGATGGCCTTGGGGTCGCGGGTGTAGGTCGGGAGAGGAAACGAACCCCCGTTCCGGTCATAGCCGTAGATGGTGCCGTCAGTTTCCCAAACGCAGTAAGCGTGGCCGGCGGGACGATCCTTGTAGCGGACGAGGAGAATCTTGGCCCAGAAATTCGGCTCCAGGCTATGCTGGGTTTCCACTACCGCGAGGTAGTTGCAGGCCGAGATGACGCAGCCATTGAGAACAACGAGATCGTTTTCACCGGGAACCAAAATGACCTTCTGCGGCTGACAGGCTCCGAGGGTAAAAGCAGCCAGAAGTGCGAGCAGAATCCGGTGGGGAGAAATGGCGAATGATTTAATCATTTATATCGGATTTATGGTGGTTATAGCACTTTGCCCGCGCCTTTGGGAAGGTCTTCTTTCGTCCGCCTCCGCCGTTCGCCGCGCCTCTCGCGTTGTCTTCGACCGTTTTCGCTGCCGCCCGGTTCAATCATGCCGGGCCGAGAACCATCCGGGCCATGTGCCTGCGGCTCCCGGTTTCCTGCCTGTCGCTTGACATCTCCCGCGGGCGGCGGGTACTTCGCACCTGCCCGTGAAACCACGATTTCCGCTTCAACCGCCGCTCGTTAGGCTGGCCCTGGGCCTCGCCGCGCTCCTGGTTTGCGCCGGTTGTAACCGGAGCAACGACCAGATCACGGTCTATCGCATTCCGAAGGAAACGCCGACCCCGGCCGCTCCTCAGCCGGCAGCGCCGGGCGGCACGGCTCCCCTGGCGGTGCACTGGACGGCGCCCGCGGGTTGGGAAGAACAGGCACCTTCCGGTTTTCGAAAGGGAAGCTTTCTCGTGACCGGCGCCGACGGCAAGAAAGCGGACGTGTCGGTCATTTCCTTCCCGGAAGCGGCTGGCGGTTTGCTCGCAAATGTGAATCGCTGGCGCGACCAATTGAAGTTGGCGCCGATCACCGACGTGGTGAAGGCGGGCACGCCGATGGAGGTGGCCGGGCGCGACATGTTTTTCGTCGAGCTGCTCAGCGACGAGCCGCTCTCGCCGGATGGATCGAAGTCGCGCATCCTGGGCGGGATTTTTCCGGCCGGGGCGGAAACGTGGTTTTTCAAGATGATCGGGCCCGATGCGCTGGTCGATTCCCAGCGGGAAGCGTTTAAACAGTTTCTGCAGAGCGTGCATCCGGCGGAAGGCGATGGCGCGACAGGTCATACGCACGCGCCGGCGAGCGCCAACTCCGGCGGTGCCGACACGATCGCTCCCGCCGCGCCGCTGGCGGCAGCGGCCCCGGGCGCTCCGGTGCAATACACCCTCCCTGCCGGCTGGCAGGAGAAACCGCTCTCGCCCATGCGACTGGCCAGCTTCAAGGCGACCGCGCCTAACGGAAAAGAAACGGATATCTCGGTCGTCGCCCTGCCGGGAACGGCCGGGGGCGTTCTCGATAATGTGAACCGCTGGCGCGGACAGGTACAGCTCGCGCCGATCGATGAGGCGATGCTGGCGAGGACCGCCGAGCATGTGCAGGCCAACGGCCACGATTTTTTGCTCTTCGACCTCGCCGGCGAGCAGCCGATCAACGGCGAGAAGCAGCGCATCCTGGCCGCGATCCTGGATGAGAATCAGCAATCCTGGTTCATCAAGATGACCGGTGAAGACGCGGCCGTCGCCTCGCAGAAAAGCGCCTTCACCGACTTCCTGCGCGGACTCAAAATCCCCTAACGAACCATGCCCGAAGCCGTCGTCCGTCCATTTCCGCTGAAGTCGCCGCTCCGCATCCTTTCCTCGCTGCGGTTGACGGTGATCTGTCTCGGGCTCGGGATGCTGATCGTCTTTCTCGGCACGCTGGCCCAGGTCCACCTCGGGATCCACGCGGTCCAGGAGCGCTATTTCCAGAGCCTGGTCATTTACTGGTCGCCGCCGGGAGCAGGCTGGAAAATCCCGATTCTGCCCGGCGGTTACCTCCTCGGCGCTGTCCTTCTGGTTAACCTGATCGCAGCCCACTCCGTTCGCTTCCAGTTCACGAAAAAGAAAACCGGGATCATCCTCCTTCATCTCGGCGTCATCCTGCTTCTCATAGGGCAACTCCTGACCGGGCTTTTCGCGCGCGAAACGCAGATGCGGATCGATGAGGGCCAGACCGCCGGCTATTCGGAGGCGCCGCGCGAGGTGGAACTGGCGGTGATCGATAAATCGGACCCGAACTTCGACCAGGTGGTGGCAATTCCCGAGGCAGTCCTGGCCCGCGGCGGAACGATCCAGAATCCGACTCTGCCCTTTACGCTGAATATCCGGCAATTCATGGGCAACACGCATCTCGCGATGCGGACGCAGGCGCCGCAGGCGCCGCCCTCGCTCGCCACCGCTGGTTTCGGGCCGAAGATCGTGGCCGCGGAAGCGCCGCGCACGGTCAAGGATAACGAACGCGACCTCAGCTCCGCCTTTGTCGAAGTGAACGGGGTCGAGGGCTCGTTAGGCACGTGGCTCGTTTCGAACGCGATCCCGGATGCCCAGCCGCTCACGGTCAACGGCCGGACCTACGAACTGGTCATGCGGCAGCGGCGTTACTACAAGCAATTCGCCCTCACCCTGCTTGATTTCGCGCACGATCGCTACGCCGGGACGGACATCCCGAAAAATTTCTCCAGCAGGGTGCGACTGGTCGACCTGGACCGGAACGAAAACCGCGAGGTGCTAATCTCGATGAACGATCCGCTGCGTTATCGCGGCTTCACTTTCTACCAGTCGGGTTTCGACAACAACGACAAGACGACGATTCTGCAGGTGGTGAAAAACCCGGCGATGCTCCTGCCCTACATCGCCTGCGGCCTGGTCGCGGCCGGTCTCCTGGTGCAATTTTCGATGCATCTTTTCGGTTTCGTAAGAAAGAGGGCGCGATGAAAACGGGGCGGCGATGGGTTCTCTGGCTGGTGGTGGCGGCGACGCTGCTCTACGTGATCGCGCCGCTCTTTCGGCACGACAACGCCGGCGGCTTTGAGATGGATAAGTTCGGCCGCTTGCCGGTGCTGCTGAACGGCCGGATCAAACCGCTCGACACCGTCGCGCGCAATTCACTCCTCATTATTCACGGAAAACAGACCCTGCGCACCGATAAGGGCTCGATGACGCCGATGGATTGGCTGGCCGAGGTGATGATGAAGCCGGAGCAGGCCGACCAGCGGAAAGTTTTTGTCATCCGCAACGCCGACACCCTGGCCGCGCTCGGCTGGAAACCGGACGAGAAAAAGTATTTCTCCTTCCAGGAATTCGTCCCGCACCTGCAGGAGATCGACCAGAAAGCGGCCCTCGCGCAAAGGGTGGAGGCGCAGCTGCGCTCGCCCTTTCAGCGCGACATTATCAAGTTGTTTGAGCGCCTGACCCTCTACCATCGGCTTTCCAACAGCCTTCAGGTCAAGGGCACGATCGATTTCAAAAGCCAGATCGACGACCTGGTGAAAAACATTCGCCCCTCGCCGGTGCCGATGAACAGCGGCATTTCGACGGAGGCGTTGCAGAGCCTCGGGTTTCTGGCCGAGACCGGTTACTTTTTTCCGATCCCGCCCTTCCCGCCTAACGATGATCCGTTGCAGTGGCGGAAAATGGGCGAGAGCCTGATCTCTTTCCTGACGGACGGAAAATTGCATCCCGCAGTCGGCGCCTGGGCGACGCTCGCGACCGCCTACGCCAAGAACGACCCGGCCGCCTTCAACCGCACGGTCGACGCCTACTCCGCGCAGTTGGAGAAGGATCTGCCGCGGCGCGTCTTCAAGGCGAAGGTCGAGGCCGTCTTTAATCAACTCCAGCCGTTCTACAGCGCGATGGTGATCTACGTCCTGATCTTCATCCTCGCCGCCGGTTCATGGCTGGCCTGGCCGCAAACCCTGGGCCGCTATGCGTTTGCCCTTCTTCTCGTCACCTTCGTCCTCCACTCCGGTGGCTTGATCACGCGGATGTATCTCGAGGGCCGGCCGCCGGTGACGAATTTATATTCCTCCGCCGTCTTCATCGGCTGGGGCTCCGTCCTGCTCGGCATTTTCCTCGAGCGCTTTTTCCGCAACGGCATCGGGAGCGCGACCGCGGCCATGATCGGTTTCATCACCCTCCTCATCGCGCATCACCTTTCGATGGATGGCGACACGATGGAAATGATGCGGGCGGTGCTCGATACCAACGGCTGGCTCGCGACCCACGTCGTCTGTGTCACGCTCGGCTATTCCTCGACCTTCCTCGCCGGTTTTCTCGCCCTCACCTACATCGTCCGTGGTGCCTTCACCCCTTCGCTCGATCGCGACACCGCCCGCTCTCTCAGCCGGATGGTTTACGGCATTGTTTGCTTTGCCACTCTCTTCAGCTTTGTCGGCACGATCCTGGGCGGGATCTGGGCCGATCAATCGTGGGGCCGCTTCTGGGGCTGGGACCCGAAGGAAAACGGCGCCCTCCTCATCGTCCTCTGGAACGCCATCATCCTGCATGCGCGCTGGGGCGGACTCGTCCGGCAACGCGGTCTCATGGTCATGGCCATCTTTGGCAACGTCGTCACCAGCTGGTCCTGGTTTGGCGTCAACATGCTCGGCATCGGCCTCCACTCCTACGGTTTCATGGACAGCGCTTTCCCCTGGTTGATCACCTTTGGCGCGAGTCAGCTCGCCTTCATGATGATCGGTCTCCTTCCGCCTCATCTCTGGCGGAGCCAGCTTGAATCGGCTGCGCCAAAACCGGACGGAACTCTGGTGGAAGTCGCGGGCTGAGGCCGACGGACACTTGCGGGCTCTCATCGGCCGACGTCCGTGCCTGGAAGCACCGCCAGGGGCACCTCCAGGCATGTCGGATCGGGAGATCCGGGGACTAGCCTTGGTACTGACACTAGAATGTCACTACCTTTTCCATGTCTAAATTTTCCCCCGCGTTGCAATAAATCGCAAAAAAAGGCGAAAAAGTTTTCCGATCAATACGCGGTTGGGGGCTCCGGCCCGGCCAGGATCCGCTGAAAATGGGGATCGCGCCGGAGTGGATCCCATTGCCAGCGCAGACGGAGATCCGACAGCGTGAGCGAGGCTTCGTTCAGGGGCGAGACGCAGCCCGGCTGGCGGAGGAGCGACTCGATCATCGCCACCGCCTCCGCCGTGTTCCCGACCCAGGCGTGGATTAACGCCAGGTGGCACGCCCAATGGTGACCGTCGACCGCATCTTCCGAAACTGGCGTCAGCTCGACCGCGCGTTTCCCTTCGCGCAGGGCCTCGGATTTTCTCCCGAGGTAGGCATAGAGAAGGCCGAGGCGCGCATGGCGCATGGCGTTGCCCGGCTTGGCCATAATCTCCGCTTCGAGCGAGGGCCGGGCCAGCTCCAGTGCCGCCTCCGCCCGCGCGCGATCGCCCTGCGCCAGCCAGATGCAACCTCTCAGGTAATCTTTCGGAATCGGTGCGCCCAGCACGGTCGGCAAGGTCTCGAGGGGATAGCGATCGACCACGGCTTCCGCCGCCATAAAATCACGCGCCAACAGCGCCACGTCCCATCCCGCCCAGGTCGTGTCTTCCTTCACGTCGGTCAGAACTTCCGGACGAATCAGCTTTTGCAGCCCCGTAAAGTCGCCCTTTTGCCAGAAATCGACCAAAGCCCGTTCCGCCTTCAATTGGGTCACCTCCGGCGCCATCGCGAGAGCGAGATCGGCGTAGCGCGCCGCCGCCGGCCAATCGCGCAGAAGAGAGGCGGTGGCGTGCAGTTCTTCCAGGTATTTTCGATGCTGCGGGTCGAGTTGATTCGCTTCCTCGAGGCCCGACCGGGCTTCGCGCCAGCGGCCCTGGCGCCGGTGAATCAGCGCGATGTAAAACCGCGGTGCGGCGTCGTTAGGCAAAAGGTCCCGCGCGATTTGCAGCGCGGCCAGGGCGCGCTCGAAGTCGCGCTCGATCCGGTAAAGGTTGGCTCCCTTGACCAGGTGCGCTTCGCCCAGATCAGGCTGCAAACGCAACGCTTCTGCCACCTCCCTGGCCGCCCGGATCCGCAGTTCCTCGCTCGGACCGCGAAAGCGATAAAGCAATCCCAGCGTCCCGGCCAATTGGGCATGCGCGAGTGCAAAACCGGGATCGAGTGCGATGGCCTGGCTGTAGAGAGCCGCCGCTGCCTCAAAGTTGGAAACCTGGGTCGTCACGCTATTCTCCAGCTTCCGCCCGCGCAGGTATAGGACGTAGGCGTCGGGATTCAAGGTCAGGCTCGCCCGCACCTCGGAGCGTTCCGCCGCGGTCAGCTCGGCGTCGAGCGCCGCCGTGACATTGCTCGCCAGTTCGCCCTGGAGATTAATCGCGTCCTTCAGCTGGCGATCATATTTCTCCGCCCAAATCTGTTTTCCCTTGATCGCATCCACCAGCGAGACGTCCAGCAAAACGCGGTCGCCCGCGCGCCGCACGTCGCCGCTCAGCAGGTAGCGAACGCCAATCCTGCGGCCAAGGGCAATGGAGTCGGGCACCTGACCGGTCGCGCCCCCCGTTCGCGGATGATTGATCACCTTCAGGTCGCGAACCTTGACCAGGCGCGAAACGATATCGTCCCGGAGACCTTCTGCGAAAAAGGCGGCGCCCGGGTCCTGGCCAGGATGGCGAAAGGGCAGGACCGAAATCGATTTGTCCCGCGGCGCAAACCAGGTCCGTGAAGACAGGGCCAGGCCAAGCAGAACGGCGCCGAGGAGAAGACCGCCGAGAATCGTCCAGCGCCGCCGCCGCGCGGCGGCAGTTTCGCCTAACGACTTCAGCAGCAACTCCATTTCGCCAGTGATGGTGGCAAGCGAAGGGCGCGGTTTTTCCCCGCTTCTCTCGAGCAGGACGGCAAGGGCGGGCGGAATCCGGCGGTCAGGCAGAGTTGCCCCGGGATCAACCGCATCCTTTTCCCCGCTCAGGGCAAAACGAAGGATTCGGCCTAACGAATCAAGATCTGCGTCCGCCGAACCGCCTTCGGGCTCCTGCGGTGAAGCACGCTCGAGACCGAGGTTGATCACCTTCACCCAGACCGCCGGGCGTCGCTCCGCCGCGCTCGGAGCGATCGGTTGTTCGCTCGCAAGCATGACGTTCGACGGCCTTATCCCGCGCCGGGCAAGGCCGCGCTTTTCCGCTTCGGCCAGAGCCCGCGCCACCTGGAGTGCGATCTCGAGCGCCAGCAGCGGCTCCAGCGGCCCGCGCCGGCGGACGCGCTCCTCGAGCGTCTCGCCCTCGACGAATTCCATCGTGTAAAAGCACTCGCCAGCTGGCCGGCTCTCCTCCGTGCGCGCCGCCGGTGCTTCGACAATCCCGAAATGAAAAACCCCGGCGACATTTGGATGATGAACCCGCGCCGCGGCCTGGACCGCCTGCCGTAACTCCTCGCGCGCTTCCGGGCGCGCCGCAAGATTCTCGGCCACGACTTTCAAGGCCACGAGCGTGCCGAGGTTCACGTCCTGCGCCTTGTAGGTCACGCCTTGCGCGCTGCGGCCCAATTCCCAGAGCGAACCATCCGGTCGCGTGAGGATCTCGTAGTGGAGATAGGCGCGCCGCGGATTCTGATTCTGGGAGAAGGGTGGCATGGCGAGTCGCGCTTAGTAAATCGTGACCGGCTCGGCCGCGGCCAGGAGTTTCTGGAAACGCGGATCGCTCCGGAGCGGGTCCCATTGCCAGCGCAGGCGCAGTTCCCAAAGACTCATGCTCGCCTCGTAGAAAAAAACGCCCCCGGGAGTGCGCAGGAGCTTCTCGATCGCCGAGATCGCCTCCTCGTTGTTCCCCAGCCGGGCGTGAATCAGCGCGAGGTTGGAGAGCACTTCCGGGCCTTCAAAATGATCGAACGCGATCGGCTTCAAATCGACCGCGCGCTGACCTTCGCGCAGGGCCTCCTCTCGTCGCCCCATGTAGGCGTAAAGCAGACCGAGCCGCGCATGGCGCAACGCGTTTTCCGGATGCGCCAGGGCTTCCGCCTCGTAGGCGGGGCGCGCCGCCTCAAACTTCTCCCGCGCCCGCGGCTGGTCGCCGGTGGCGAGCGCGATGCAACCTTCGAGGTAGCTTTTGGGAACCGGCGCGCTGTAAACCGACGGCAGCGTCTCGTAGGGAAAAGCATCAATCGCTTCCTGCGCCGCGGTGAAATCGCGCGCCATCATGGCCGCGTCCCAGCGCATCCAGGCGGTGATTCCCTCGGAATCTCCGTAGGTCGGTATCGAGGCAAAGACCTTTCGCAGGGGCTCGAGGTCGCCATTTCTCCAGACCGCGACGAGCGCGCGCTGGACTTTAAGCAGTGCCTGCGAGGGCCCGAGCGCCTCGGCCCGGAGCGCGTTCAACTCCGCCGCCGGCCAATCCCGGACGAGGTAGGCCGTGGTGTAGAGCTCCTCCTGGTAAGTGACATTCCCGGGATCGTGTTCCACACAACGCGCCAGACCGGCCCGGGCCTCGCGCCACTGGCCGCGGCGCCGCTGGATGTAGGCGATGAAGCTTTCCGCCTCGGCGTCGTTAGGCAAAAGACGGCGCGCTTTTTCCAGCGCCGGCATCGCCCGGTCGAAATCGCGATCGATGCGATAGCTGCAAAGCGCGCTGACGAGATGGGCTTCCCCTAGCTCCCGCTGCAGGCGGAGCGCCTCGCGCGCCTCCCCATAGGCGCGTTCCCGCAGCTCTTCACTCGGCCCGCGCACGCGATAGAGCACGCTCAGGACGGAGGCGAGCCGGGCATGCGCGAGGGCAAACCCCGGGTCGAGCGCGATCGCCTGGCTGTAGAGCGTTTCCGCCGCTTCATAGTCGGAGATGGCGTAGGTCAGGCTGGCTTCAAACTTGCGGCCCCGCAGGTAGAGGACGTAGGCGTCGGAGTTGCGCGTCGGCGTTTCACGCACGCGGGCGCTTTCCTGCGGGCTCAGAGTGGCGTTAAGGGCGTCGGCGATGTCAGTTGCAAGCTCACCCTGGAGGTTGATCGCATCCGCCAGGTTGCGATCGTACCCTTCCGCCCAGAGCTCTTGTCCATTGCGCGCATCGATCAAGGCGACATGGAGAAAAACGTGGTCCCCTGCTCGCCGCAGGCTCCCCTCGACGACGTGGCGCACCCCGAGCGCGTTCCCGATTTCCTTCAAGTCGCGCGGCCGGTCGGCCGGATAGCGCGCCACCCCGGTCCGGCTGATGACCTTGAGATCGCGGATTCTGACCAGGCGGGAAAGAATGTCGTCCCGGATGCCTTCCGCGAAAAAAGCGTTGGCCGGATCGCTGCTCAGGTTTCGGAAAGGAAGAACCGCGATCGACTTGTCGCGCGGTGCCCTGCCCAAGAGAAGGAAAATCGCGAGCGCGACCAGGCCGGCCGCGATTCCCGCGGAAATGGCCGCCCGCTGCCAGCGCCGCCGCGGGGGAAAAGAAAGCACCTTCGCCGGAGGAGCGTCCCCCATGTCGTCGAGACACTTTTGCAGGCGCCGGCCAAATTCGAGCGCGCTCGGCGGGCGCTCGCGCGGATTCGTCGCCACGGCCGCGGCCAAGAGCGCTGCCAGCGGCGCGGGCAGGCCGCGCGCTTCGAGAGAAGCGACGGACGGCGCCGCCGGCCGCGGTGGCGCCGAAGATTCGCCCGGGAGAATCGCCGCCCGCGGCGGCTGACCGGTAAGCGCATAGCAAAGGGTCGCGCCTAACGAGTATATGTCGGAGCGGGTATCGACCACGCGTCGCTCGATCTGCTCGGGGCTGGCAAAGGCATACGTCCCGAGGAATTTCCCCGCCGGCTGCTTCGTTTCTTCCAACTGGGCCAGACCGAAGTCGATCACCTTGACCCAGACATCTCCCGCCCCATGCCCCACTTCGTCATCGGTCGCGAGCATGATGTTGGCCGGTTTCAGGTCGCGATGCACCAGGCCACGACGCTCGGCCGCGGCCAGCGCGCCCGCCACCTGCACGCCGATCGCGACCGCCTCCGCCGGACGCAAGGGCCCGCTCCGGCGCAGGCGCGCCTCGAGAGTTTCGCCCTCGACGAATTCCATCGCGTAAAAGCAATCGCCCGCCTCCGCTTTTTCCTCTGCGCTCGGCGTCGTTCCTTCCGCCGCCGGCAAGGCATTGATCGTGCCGAAGTGGAAAACGCTCGCCACATTTGGGTGGCGCAAATGCGCGGCCGCCCGGGCTTCCTGCAAAAACCGCTGGCGCGCCCCGGGCCGCGCGGCATAGCGGGCATTGATAATTTTGAGCGCGACCAGGGTATCGAGATTGATGTCCCGCGCCTTGTAGGTCACGCCCATGGCGCCGCGGCCCAACTCCCAGCGCGCACCGTCGTCGCGGGTGAGAATTTCAAAATGTTGATAGAAGCGCGTCCCGAGATCGCCGAGCGCGGCCTCGTCGGCGGCCTCCTCCGGATCAAAGCCGGCCGTCAATAGACAATGCAGGCAATCGTTTTCCCCCGCCCGGCTCCGCAACGGAGCGCCGCATTGTTCGCAGAGGAGCGTCTGGTTTTTGGTCGAGGGAGCCATCAAAAACCAGCCGGCGGAAGGGCCTCCTAGGATTGCGCGATCAGGATGCGGCAGAGATAACGGAGTTCCTCGTCGACCTCCCGCTCGTTCGTCACCGTGCGCAGGACCTCGGCCCGGAGCAAGGCCCGGTAGCGGGCCCGGATGCGGAAAAGATGACTGCGCAGCGTGTCTTCCGAAAGTCCAAGGTACGCCGCCGCTTCTTCGTGAGTCGGCAAACCGACGCCGCCGGTCAGGAACGGTCGCAGACCGGTAAAGACCCGCGCTTTGGAGCCGTGCCGGTATTCGACACTGAGCGCTTCCATCGCCCGTCCCACCAAAGCCGCGGCCCAATTCCACTCAAACAAACGCTCTTCATCGAGCGGCGCCGCGGTCGCCAGGGCGCCGTCGGTTTTCTCCGCGACCTCTTCGAACTGGTCGCTATCGAGATAAATCATCCGCTCACTGCCGCCGCGTTTCTGCCGATCCTGGTAGGAGCGTTCGGCATTGAGATAGCGCTTTAAAATCAGGAGGAGAAAAGTGCGGAATCGCCCCTTGCTCCGATCGGGCGCGGAGTAGGCCTTTTTCTCCAGCAAATAAACGAAGAACCCCTGCGTCAGATCCCTCGCGTCGTCCTGGCTGTAACCGCGCTGCCGCACAAAACGGTAAAGCGGCGGCCAATAGTCGCGGCACAGCCGGGTGACCGCGGCCTCGGCGCGATCGGGGGCCGTTTGTTCGAGGGAAAAATCGTCCACCACGCTCCAGTGCGTCGTCATGAAAGCGCCGCCCGCGGTAGGAAATGTGATAACGCTTTCGTTCACGGCGGCGTGAGACTAACGGGAAGTCGAAGCGGTCGTCAAGCTCCCGCTGACTGCGGAAATAACCCCCGGGCGCGGGTAGGAAAAATCCCAGAGCGCGCTATTGCTAATAAAAGGGATGGCAACGAACGAATCTGGCGAATCAGCAATCGAGCGGCCTTTTCCGCTGACGCAATGCCCGGTCTGCGGCGGTGGCCGCTTCCATGAACAGCCCGTGCTTTGGCCGGAGTTGATCGCGGAATGGGAACTCGCGCCCGAGGAAGTGCGATACATCGACCGGCAACAAGGGTTCGCCTGCCTCGATTGCGGAAACAATCTCCGGTCCATGACCCTGGCCGCGGCGATCGCGCGCGTTTTCGCTCACGCCGGCCCGTTGCGTGAATTGTGCGCTTCCAACGCGCAATTTCGCGCCCTGCGTTTGCTCGAAATAAACTCCGCGGGCGAATTAACTGCGGTTTTTAAACAGCTCCCGCAGCATTCGCTTGTCGCCTACCCGGAGTTCGACATGCAGCAGATGAACCTGCCCGACGAATCCGTCGACCTCGTCGTTCACTCCGACACCCTCGAGCACATTCCCGATCCGCTGCAGGCATTGCGGGAATGCCGGCGGGTGCTGAAAAAAGGCGGTCATCTTTTCTACACCGTCCCGGTCGTGGTCGGCCGCCTAACGAGATCAAGGACGGGGCTGTCGCCGAGTTATCACGGCACGCGAGAGGCCGGGGCGGTGGATGATTACCGGGTGCAGACGGAGTACGGGGCAGATTTCTGGTGCGAGCTCTTCGCCGCCGGTTTCCGCGAGGTGAGCCTGACCAGCCTGGTCTTTCCGGCGTCAGTTGCGATCCACGCGGCAAAGTAGGGAATTGCAAAAGACGATTCAGAAGAGTCGCGAAACTACAAGCGCCTAGCAAACGCGCGGCCTGACGACGACTTGAGATACTGCTCGAACTCGCGCGCGCGCGCTTCATCCGAAACGCCAGATAGGTCTTCAATCGCCTCGGCCTCCGCCGATTCGGAAAGCACACCGGTCCTTACCTCATCTCGCAAGTGAGCCGATAGCCGATGCCCGGCTCGTTGATGATGAGGCGCGGTTTGGCAGGATCGCGCTCCACTTTTTTGCGGAGGTGGGTGAAATAGACGCGGAGGTATTCGCGGTGCTCCTCAGCTTTCGGTCCCCAGACTTCGCGCAGGATCTGGCGGTGGGTGAGGATGCGGCCCGCGTGGCGGATGAGGAGCGAAAGAAGCGACCATTCGGTGGCGGTGAGTTTCACGTCGGCGCCATCGCGGGTGACGGTGCGGGCGATGAGGTCCACGACGAGACCAGCGTGGGAAAAGACGGCGCTTTCTTCGCGCGGCTGGGCGCGCCGTTGCGCGGCGCGGAGGCGGGCGAGGAGTTCGACGGTGCTGAAAGGTTTGGTGACGTAGTCGTCGGCGCCGGCATCGAGCGCGGCGACTTTGTCCTGCTCGGAGTCGCGCACGGTGAGGACGACGACAGGCGTCTGGCTCCACTCGCGGAGGCGGCGGAGGACGGTGAGCCCATCGAGGTCGGGCAGGCCGAGATCGAGCAGGATGACGTCGGGGCGGCAGAGCGCGGCCGCCTGCAGACCGAGGTTGCCGGTTTCGGATTCGTGGATTGCGTAACCGGCGCTCTCGAGCGCGACGCGGAGCAGGCGGCGCATTTGCAATTCGTCGTCGATGATCAAGGCGCTTGGTTTCATGCGGGCAAATGGAGTTCGCCGCCGATGGGCACGCGGAGAAGGAAGCGCGCTCCGCCGGCGGGTCGATTCTCGGCGGTGAGGGTGCCGCCATGCGCTTCGGCCAGCCGACGCGCGATGGAAAGCCCCAGCCCGACGCCGCCGGTGGGACTTCCAGGGGCGCGATAGAACTTTTCGAAGACTTTCTCCTCCAGCCCATGCGGAAGGCCAGGTCCGCGATCGGCGACCTCGAACCGCATGAAATCGCCCTCGCGCCGGATGCTCAGGAGCGGCGGCTCGCTTGTTCCGCCGTGCGTGAACGCGTTGTGCAGCAAAGTGGCAAGAGCTTGCTCGATCAGGCCGGCATCGACGCGGATGGAGGGAAGTTCGCCCGCGGTTTCGATGCGCGGCGATTGGCGATCGTGCAGTCCCGCGCGCTCGACCGCGCCATTCGCCAGCTCGGTTGGGTCGCACCATTCCAGCGTCGGCTTGAGCATTCCCGTTTCGATCCGCGTGGCGTCGAGGAGCTGCTCGACGGTGCGGCGGAGCCGGTCGTTGGCGCGGCGGATTTCGGCGCGATCCAACTCGCCCTGATCCAGCGCGGCGCCGATCGCGGCGATGGGCGTTTTCAGCTCGTGCGACACGCTGTCGAAGAGCGTCTTTTGCAGCTTTTCGGATTCGGCGACGACCTTGGCGCGCTGCTGCGCGGCGGCGAGACGCTCCTTTTCCGCGACGACTGCGAGCTGGGTGGCAAAGGCTTCGAGCAACTCGCGCTGCTCGGGCGGGAGAACGGCATCCGGCATCAACTCGACCGCGAGCACGCCCTCGATGCGATCGGCCACCAGCAGCGGCAGGTGAAGGGCGGCGGACTCGGGGAGCGACGCCGTGGTGCGGCCGGCCGGTTGCTTTTTTTGAAAGGCCCAGCCCGCGACGCCTTCTTCTTTCGCGGGCAGAGTCCAGGTGCTCGCGGGGTGCGGCAGAGCGTTGAATCCGCCCGCCTCATCGCGCAGCAACGCCGATGCTTTCAGCCCGAACGCTTTCTCGAGCTGCGCCATGACCACGCGGACGGCGGCGTCATGCGAACCGGCGGCGGCAAGCTCGCGCGTGAGTTGATAAAGCGCGGTCGCTCGCTGCTCGCGCCGATGCTCGATGCGCTCGCGCTCGCGCAGTCGGGTGGTGAGATGGCCGACGACGAGCGCGGCGACGAAGAGCGTGAGAAACATCATCACGTCCTGCGGCGCGCGGATGTGAAACGTGAAGATCGGCGGGATGAAGAGGAAGTTCCAGAGCAGGGCGCTGACCGCGGCGAGGAGCAGCGTCGGTCCGCGACGCAGCGCGGTGCCGGCCACCATCACGGCGAAGAGATAAAGCAGCGCGACGGACCAATAACCGATCCAGCGTTGCCCAAACCAGCCGAGCAGCGTGACGGCCGCCGCGATCCCGCAGGCCACGCCAAACGCGCTAACATTTGCTGGTGCGCGCTCGATTTTCGAGGCGGATCCCGATGCGCCGCGCTGCGTGCGGACGAGCTGAATGTCAATACCGCCGCCGTGTTGGATGAGCCAGCCCACCGGCGAGCGATGCCGCAGCATCCAGCGCCACGGCGCCCCTTCCGGCTTGCCTAAAATGATCTGCGTCGCGCCGTGTTCCTGGGCCGCCTTAAGCAACGCTTCACCAACATGCGCGCCGCTCGCCAGCACCACTTCCGCGCCGAGTTGGCGGGCGAGCGCAAGATTCTCCGCGCGTCGCTTTTCGTCCGTAAGACCGAGCGGCGCGGGCAGATCCACCGCGACGGCGAGCCACGGTGCTTCGAGGCTTCCCGCGTATCGGCGGGTCCAGCGCACCAGCTCTGCGGCGTGCGGACTTGCACTTACGCCCACCAGCAACCGGTCGCCTGTGCGCCAGCTTTCGCGCAACGCAGCCGGTCGCAGGATTCGCAGCTGGCGATCGACGTGCTCCGCGGTGAGCCGCAGCGCCATCTCGCGCAGCGCGGTCAGATTTCCCTCGCGGAAAAAGTTCTCCGCCGCGGTCACGGCGCGGTCGCCGAGATAGACTTTCCCTTCGCTCATGCGCTGCCGGAGCTGCTCCGGCGTGAGGTCGAGCAAGACGATCTCGTCCGCCACATCGAGCATCGAGTCCGGCACCGTCTCGCGCACGACGACTCCGGTGATCTGGCGCACGGTGTCCGTGCGGCTTTCGACGTGCTGGACGTTGAGCGTCGTCCAGACATCGATGCCGGCATCGAGCAACTCGAGCACATCCTGGTAGCGCTTCGGATGCCGCGATCCCGGCGCATTGGTGTGCGCGAGTTCATCGACCAAGACCAGACGCGGATGCCAGAGCAGGATCGCATCGAGATCGAGTTCCTCGAGCATGGCGCCACGATGCGGGAGCTGCAGGCGCGGGACGATCGGCAGCCCTTCGATCAAGGCGAGCGTCTCCGCGCGTCCGTGCGTCTCGACGATTCCGACCACCACCTCCACGTTCTCGAGTTGCTTCTGCCGCGCGGCCTGGAGCATCGCGTAGGTCTTCCCCACGCCTGGGCACATCCCGAAAAAGATCTTCAGCCGCCCACGCCGCGCCCTCGCCTCCTCCGCCTGGATCGAGGCCAGCAGCGTATCGGGATTTGGGCGGGCAGCTTCGCTCACGGTTGCGAGCTTAGCAGATGATGGAAATGCTCGTGGCTATCTCGCGGCATCGAGCCTCAGGTTGAGTTTCATCACATTCACGCGCGCTTCGCCGAGGAATCCGAGCTGGGGAGGTTCGATGTTTCCGCTGATGATTGTGGTCACTTGTTCCACCGAGATTTGACGAGTCGTGGCCACCCGCTCGGCCTGATGGAAAGCGGCTTCGGGGCTGAGGTGCGGATCGAGACCGCTGCCGGAGGCGGTCAACAGATCGGCGGGAGCGGCATCGCCGAATCTCGCGCGGCGCTCGATGATGGCCTGCTGCAGCGCGGCGCTGGTCGGGCCTTGGTTGCTGGCGCCGCTGGCCACGGTCGCGTAATCCGCGGCGCTCGGGCGCGGCCAGAAGTATCGCGGGCTTTCCGTCTTTTGCGCGAGCAGCGCGGAGCCGATGACAGCGTCTCCATTCCGCAGCAATGAACCGCCGGCCGTGTGCGGAAACAGCGAGTGCGCCGAGCGCGGTGACGAGCAGCGGATAGGCGAAGCCGGTGAGCAGCGTGAGGGCGAGGAGAAGACGGAGAGCCTGGAGCATGGTTTTCATACGAGTCGGAGCGCGGTGAGGGTGAGGTCGATGGCTTTGATGCCGAGGAAAGGCACGAGCAGGCCGCCGAGGCCGTAGATGAGCACGTTGCGCTGGAGCACGGCCACGGCACCGACCGCGCGGTAGCGGACACCGCGGCAGCGCGAGCGGGATGAGCGCGACGATGATCAGCGCATTGAAGATGACGGCGCTGAGGATGGCGCTCTGCGGACTGTGCAGGCCCATGATGTTGAGCGCGGCGAGCGGCCCGGGCTGGCCAGGCGCAGTGGCGTAGAGCGCGATGAACATCGCGGGGATGATGGCGAAGTATTTCGCCACGTCGTTCGCGATGCTGAAGGTGGTGAGCGCGCCGCGCGTCATGAGGAGTTGCTTCCCGATCTCCACGATCTCGATGAGCTTCGTCGGGTTGCTGTCGAGATCGACCATGTTGCCGGCTTCGCGCGCGGCCTGCGTGCCGGTGTTCATGGCGACGCCGACATCGGCTTGCGCCAGCGCGGGCGCGTCGTTCGTGCCGTCGCCGGTCATGGCGACGAGATGGCCCTTCGCCTGTTCTTCGCGGATGCGCGCGAGTTTGTCCTCTGGCGTGGCCTGGGCCATGAAGTCATCGACGCCAGCTTCGGCGGCGATGGCGGCGGCGGTCAGCGGGTTGTCGCCGGTGATCATCACGGTGCGGATGCCCATCTTGCGGAGCTGCGCGAAGCGTTCGCGGATGCCGCCTTTGACCACGTCCTTGAGTTGGACGACGCCGAGCACGCGCTGGCCTTCGGCCACCACGAGCGGCGTGCCGCCGGCGTTCGAGACGCTCTCGACGAGCTGCGCGACCGCCTCGGGATAGACGCCGCCGTTCTCCGAGACCCACGCGCGGACGGATTCCGCCGCGCCCTTCCGCCAGCGCGAGACGCTGCCGCCTTCGTCGAATCCACGCCGCTCATGCGCGTCTGCGCGGTGAAGGGAACGAACTGCGCCTGTTGTCTCGCCGAGGTCGCGGGCGCGCAGGTTGAAGCGCTCCTTTGCCAGCACCACGATGCTGCGGCCCTCCGGCGTTTCGTCGGCCAGCGAGGCGAGTTGCGCGGCGTCGGCGAGATCCTTTTCGTCGACGCCGGCGCGGGGAGAAAGGCCGCGGCCTGCGGTTGCCGAGCGTGATCGTGCCGGTCTTGTCGAGCAGCAGCACGTCGATGTCGCCCGCGGCTTCGACCGCGCGGCCCGCTGGTGGCGAGGACATTGCGCTGGATGAGCCGATCGATGCCGCTGATGCCGATGGCGCTGAGCAGTCCGCCGATGGTCGTCGGGATGAGGCAGACGAGCAGCGCGACGAGCACGACCAGCGAGACGTTCACCACGCCCGTCTGCCCCGCAAGCTTGCTCGCTGAAGCGCGCGAACGCCGGCAGCGTGACGACCGCGAGGACGAAGACGACCGTGAGGCTCGACGAGCAGAATGCCGAGCGCGATTTCGTTTGGCGTGCTCTGGCGGCTCGCGCCTTCGACCATCGAGATCATGCGATCGAGGAAGGTCTCGCCAGGATTGCTCGTGATCGGATGACGATGCGGTCGCTGATCACGCGCGTGCCGCCGGTGACTGCGCTGCGATCGCCGCCGCTCTCGCGGATGACCGGCGCGGATTCGCCGGTGATGGCGGCTTCATCCACGCTCGCGATGCCTTCCACCACATCGCCGTCGGCGGGAATGATGTCGCCCGCTTCGCAGACCACGAGGTCGCCCTTGTGCAGCTCGGCCGCGGCGACTTTCTCCTCACGCCCGTCGCGCAAACGCCGCGCCATCGTGGTCGTGCGCATCTTGCGGAGCGTGGCGGCCTGCGCCTTGCCGCGGCCCTCCGCGATCGCTTCGGCGAAGTTGGCGAAGAGCACGGTGAACCAAAGCCAGAGCGTGATCTGCACGTTGAAGCCGCTCGTATTCACGGAAGCAGATGAAGGTCGTCACGAACGGCGCCGAGATAGACGACAAACATCACCGGATTCCGCATTGCACGCGCGGATCGAGTTTCGTCAGCGCGTCGAGCACCGCGGGTCGAAGCAGCGCAGGTTGGAAAAGAGAGGTGGCTCATGGTGGTTGGTCAGAAAGCTGCGGCCTGCGCGCATGAGCAGGTGCTCGACGATCGGCCCGAGCGAGAGCGCGGGGAAAAAGGTGAGCGCGCCGACGATCAGCACGACCGCGATGAGCAGGACGGCGAAGGTGACGCCAGTGGTCGGAAACGTGCCTGGCGACGGCGGCGCCACTTTTTTCCCGACCATGCTGCCGGCGATCGCGAGCACCGGCACGATGATCGCGAACCGCCCGATGAAGCATGCAGATGGCGAGTCGCGTAGTTGTAGAAATCGTTGTTCACGCCGAGCCCGCCGAAGGCGCTGCCGTTGTTCCCCGCTGCTGAGGAGAAGGCGTAGAGGATCTCGCTCAGTCCGTGCGGGCCTTGATTGCCGAGGGTCGCTGAGCCCGCGGGTGCGACACACGCGATGGCCGCGCCCGCCAGGATCAGCACGCACGGTGCGAGCACCGCGACCACCGCCCAGCGGATCTCCGGCGCCTCGATCTTTTTGCCGAGATACTCCGGCGTGCGCCCGACCATGAGGCCAGCGAGGAAGACGGTGAGGATGACGAAGACGAGCATGCCGTAGAGACCCGCGCCGACGCCGCCGAAGATCACCTCGCCGAGCATGATATTGACGAGCGCCACCGCGCCCGCGATCGGGCTGAGGCTGTCGTGCATGGCGTTGACGGAGCCGTTCGATGCCGCCGTCGTCGCGGTGCTCCAGAGGACGCTGTTCATCACGCCGAAGCGCACCTCCTTTCCTTCCAGGTTCGTGCCGAGATTGGTTACGGGATTGGGCTGAAGTTCCGCCCACCATGAGAGCCCAAAGCCGACGACAAAAAGCGCCAGCATCGCTCCAAAGATCGTCCAGCCCTGGCGCCGCTGGCCGGTCATGAGGCCGAAGGTGTAAGTCAGCGCGGCCGGCAGCAGGAGGATCGAGAGCATCTCCAGGAAGTTCGTGAGCGGCGTCGGATTCTCGAACGGATGCGCCGAGTTCACACCGAAGAAGCCGCCGCCATTCGTCCCGAGCTGCTTGATCGCGATCTGCGACGCCGCCGGTCCGAGCGGGATGATTTGCTCTCCGCCCTCGAGCGTCTGCGCGGTCGCATATGGCGCAAACGTCTGCGGCACGCCCTGCCAGACGAGCACCACCGCGAGGAGCAGCGAGAGCGGCAGGAGCACGTAGAGCGTTGCGCGCACCAGGTCCGCCCAGAAATTGCCAATCGTCTCCGCCGACCGGCGGGTGAGCCCGCGAGCGAGCGCGATCAGCACCGCGATGCCCGTCGCCGCGCTGACGAAATTCTGCACCGCGAGCCCCGCCATCTGGGTGAAGTAACTCAGCGTCGCCTCACCGGAATACGCCTGCCAGTTCGTGTTCGTGACGAACGAGACCGCGGTATTCAACGCCAGTGCGAAAGGGACATTCGCGAACCCCTGCGGATTGAGCGGTAACCACTGCTGCGCGAGCTGCAGCGCGAGCATCACGAGGAGGCCGAGCGCATTGAAGGCGAGCAGCGCCGCCGCATAAGTCGTCCAGCGCATCTCCCGCCGCGGATCGATGCCGGCGACGTGATAGGTCACTCGCTCCACCGGCCCGAGCACCCGCGAAAGCCAGGTGCGTTCGCCGGAAAAGACGCGGTGCATAAACGCTCCGAGCAACGGAGTCAGCGCCAGGAGCGCGCCGAAATAGAGCAGGAGTTGGAGCCAGTCGTGAGTTCTCACACCCACGATCTTCCTGCGATCGCCGGTGCATTGGTAATTAAGCCTCCAGCGAAAACAGTTAAAAAGGTGCTAATGAGACCTTCCCCCGTCCTGCCCCGTGCAGAATACGGCTTGTCGATCGCGCCAAGAGCGGAACCGGGGACGGGTAAGCGCGGAAAACTGTGCTCAGGCTTTCCCCCGTCCTCTTACACGGGAAGGCGTTCAACGTGCCGCCTCTCCCCTCATTCCTCGTCACTGTTGGATAAATTTTGGAGGCGAGGGGAGTCGAACCCCTGTCCTAATCGCTGTCCCCGCGAGCTTCTACATGTGTAGCCGATGATTATTTTTAAATGGTCGGACGTTGCACCGGCACACGCCGTCCATCGAGCCACCACGAAATTCCTTCACCGTCCAGCGCGGTCACTCCGCCGTCCGATTAGCCTGCTGTCCATGTCCCGAGCCGTAGCAGGCGTCCAGCCCGGAACATCGCGGTCAATTAAGCCGCGAGAGCGAGATCTTGGTGATCTGCATTTATTTTTTTTGGTTCGGATTTTAACGAGGCCAACGAACCATCCTCGACATGCCGCCTGCGCTTCAAACAATCAGTCGAAACCAGTACGCCCCCGTTTTTTGAGAGACCAAATCTTACCTCAGGAAAGGCTGGAAAACAACCTCGCCTCTCGGATCAATCCGCCGGCTCCGCCTGGGCCGCGGCCACTTCCGCGACCCGGGCGTACATCTCGAAATAGATCCGCTCGAGCGCGGCGGCCGGGTCTTCCAGCATCATGCTTTCCTTGATCTTGCTCGCGTAGATCGGGAACGAAAACGGCGAGACGACCGGCAGCTCGCGCAACGTCCATTCGTACTGCTGGACGTCGTCGAGAAATTCGTAAGCGGTCTCGGCGTCGAGAAAAGTGTGCGTCGCCTGGCGATAGGCTTCCTCCAGCAGCGGGTGATCCGGTTCGTGCTGCTCCAGGACGCGGAAGAGAACCTCGGAACTCCAACTCAGCTGGCGCGGCTTGCGTTCGCGGCCCGGGAGGTTGCGCGGCACCATCAAACCGGTCTGCGCCACCCCGCGGAACTGCCATTTCACCAGCTCCGAGCCGCGCAGCGCGGCGTGCAGATCCTCCTCCGCTTCCGCCCGTTGGAAACAGCCTTTCCATTGCGCGAGCGGCAGTTCCTGAAAGCGGCGCAGCGTTAGCAGAAATCCGTAGTCGTCGATCGTGACGAGCGCGTTGCCGCCGATCCGGTCCTGGACGCGCCAGGCCACAATGCGCGAGAGCGCGTCATTCGCGCTCCGCCCGATGAGGGAATGGAAGAAATAGTGGGAAAAATCGTCCTCGCGATAAAGCTCGATCAGAAGCTTTCCCACCACCGGAATTTCCGAAATGGCGAGTTGCGCGCGGAAGAACTCGACGATCGGCTGCGCGTTGGCGATCGAAATTTGATACGACTCGACCAGCCAGTCGATCGCGGCGGCATCCGAATCGGCCAGGAGTCGTTGATTGAGAGCGGCGCGCAAATCGCGCACCGCCCTGGCCAGGCCAGAGGTGAGCGGCATCTTGGCCGCGTTCCAGCGCGGGATGGTCGGGAGATGCCCGTCGGCCCGCTCCACATAGGCCTCCTGCACCCCGGTGTCGATCAGCCTAACGACCCGCCCGCCGAGGACAAAAAGATCGCCCACCTGGAGCTGCTTGATGAATCCCTCCTCGACCGAACCGAGCCGGCGGCGCCCGAGCAGGACGCTGACGAAACCTTCCGAGACGATCGTCCCAATGTTGACCAGGAATTCTCTCGTCACCCGCGGATGCGCGAGCGCGATCATGCCGTCCGCGATCGCGATTTTGCCGAAGAGCCCGGTGTATTGCCGCTGCAACGATTCGCCGCCGCCGGTCAGATATTCGAGGACGTGCTCAAACTCGTCGCGCTCCAGTTCGCGGAAAGGATAAGCCCGCCTAACGATGGCATAGGCCTCATCGACCGCGATCGGGGCCAGCGCCGCCATCCCCACGATGTGTTGCGCGAGGACGTCGTTAGGCTTTTCCAGGATCTGGATGGGATCGAGCACGGCCTCCCGCACCAGCTGCGCAGTCGCGGTCGCTTCCACGAGGTCGTTGATGTTGGTCGCGACGAGCACGCCGTGGCTGCTCTGGTTCAAGGAATGGCCGGATCGGCCGATCCGCTGAATGGCGCGGGAGACGCCTTTCGGCGTTGCCACCATCACGACGAGATCGACGGCGCCGATGTCGATCCCGAGCTCGAGACTGGTCGAGCAAACGACCGCGCGCAGCTCGCCGTCCTTGAGCCGGTCTTCCACTTCCATCCGCACATTGCGATCGAGTGAGGCGTGATGGATCTCGATTTGGTCGGCGAGCTCGGGGAGGAGTTCCTTCAGCCGCAAACCGAGCTGTTCCGCGGCCGAGCGGACGTTGGTAAAAACGATGACCGAGCGGCGCGACCGGATCAGCTCCGCCAGTTCGGCGTAGAGCCGGATGCCGGTGTAGCCGGCGGGCGGATACGGTTTGCGGCGGATTGGCGAAAAAACTTCGACGATCGATTCCTTCTCCATCCTGGCCTGCGCGATCCGGCAGGGCCGGTCGCCGCCCGCAAGAAATTTCGCCAGCAGCGCGAGCGGCGCGGCTGTGGCCGACAACCCCACCCGGCAAAGCGGCTGCGTCTTTTCGTTAGGCAAGGAAACCAGCTCCTCCAGGCGCTCGAGCGAGAGCACGAGGTCGACCCCGCGCTTGTTGCCGGCGAAGGAATGGAGCTCGTCCACGATGACGAAGCGGCAACTCGCGAGATGGGCGGCGAAACTTTCCTGCGCCAGCATGACGGCGAGGCTTTCCGGGGTCGTGACCAGAAAATGCGCCGGCTTGCGCCGGAATTTCGCCCGCTCGCTCGCGCTCGTGTCGCCGGTGCGAACATGGATGAGCAGCTCCTTCTCCAATCCCATCCCGGCGACCGGCGCGCGCAGGTTTTTCCCGATGTCGTAGGTCAGCGCGCGCAGCGGCGAAATGTAGAGGCAATGCACGCCTAACGAGAGCGTCCCGGCCTCGCTCCGCCGCAGAAAATCATCGAAGACCCCGAGGAAACCGGCGAGCGTTTTGCCGCTTCCCGTGGGCGAGGTGAGCAGGATCGATTTCCGCTCCAGGATCGAAGGCACGCACCGCAATTGCGCATCGGTAAAACTGCCGTAGGTGGCGCGAAACCAGCCGGCAAGCCTGGGATGGAGCCGCTGGAAAAGCGCTTCCTGGGTTGCGACCGGCGATGGCATCGGAGACTTTCGCGAAAGGCGACCTTCTCCGCCACTCCCGGTAGGGAGTTGCACGTTTTTCGTGGCTGGAGAACGGTCCCGGATGACCAGCGAAGTGCTTTTAGCCGCCGCCCGGCAACACGCGGATTCCGTCTTTGCCCTGCGGATCGTCTTCTCTATCTGCCTCGTTCTCGTCCTGCTCAGTGGCGTTTACATTTTCAAGATCCGGAAACGGCTCTTCGAGCGCGACCCGGAAGTGGCGGCCGACCACTGGGCCGCGCGCAACCTCCGCCTCTGGCAGGTCATCCTCGTCTGGCTCCTTGCCGTCGATCTCCTCGTCATGATGCTCTGGCGCCTTTAGGGTTGCGGCGGAGATACCGGTTGTGTTTCGGTCAGAGTCGACGACCTTTGCGCCAGTATCTCTGCTGCGATTTCTCGGGGGCATCTCCAAGTCCTCTATCCCTGTGATGGGAAAAGCATTCGTCGTTAGCCGCGAACTCTGTCGGTTCGTTACCTATGAAAACTCATCTCATTAAGTCCGCCTCGGAAGTGATCCCCAACCAGATGATGCTCGTGAATGTCATCTCGCGCCGTGTGCGCCAGCTCGCCCGCGGACACCGCCCGCTGGTCGCCTGCGCTCCCGGCACCGGCCTCTCTGATGTGGCCCTGACCGAAGTGATCGAAGGCAAACTCTCTTTTGAGGCCGCGCCGGTCCTCAAAGCCGGCGAAGAAGAACCCGCCGTTATCCCCTTCCCGGTCAAAGACAGCCCGCGCAAAAAGGCGGCCTAGGTTTGGCCTAACGTTCCGGGTTCACCGGGAAATGCTTGTTCTTGAGCTTCTCCGGGACACGTTTCGTTTTTTCCGCCTCGATCTCCTCGGTCGCTGCGCCTAACGATTCGTAGGCCTCGCGATTTTTCTTCGCCCGGCACATGTAACAGACGGCGTGGGCCAGCGGAATGCGCGCTTCCGGCATCCCGACAAACTCGACCGCCTGCTGGGTGGCGATCGCCAGCGGCAGAGCGTCGGCATCGGCCAGCCCGACGTCTTCACTCGCAAAGATCACAATCCGGCGGGCGATAAAACGGAAGTCCTCGCCGGCGTGTAGCATCTTGGCCAGCCAGTAGATCGCCCCTTTCTCATCCGAGGCGCGCATGCTTTTGATGAAGGCGCTGATGGTGTCGTAGTGCGCGTCGCCCGCCCGGTCGTAGACCACCGCTTTTGTCTGGATGCTTTCCTCCGCCACCGCGAGCGTGAAATGAATCACCCCTTTTTCGTTAGGCGGAGTGGTCAGGACGCCGATCTCGAGGGCGTTGAGACATTTCCGGGCGTCGCCGTCGCTCAGCTTGGCGAGGTGGCGTTTCGCGGCGGGGTCGATTTTGACCCGATGCTCTCCCAGCCCCCTCTCCTCGTCCTGGAGCGCGCGCTCGATCAATTTTTCGAGCTCTTCCACGCCTAACGACTCGAGCTGGAAGACCTGGGAGCGGGAGACGAGCGCGCTGTTGACGTAGAAGAACGGGTTGTAGGTCGTGGCCCCGATCAGGCGCAGGTTTCCGCTCTCCACATCCGGGAGCAGGATGTCCTGCTGCGCTTTGTTGAAATGATGGATCTCATCCACGAAGAGGATCGTTCTTTTCCCGGAGGTGCGCCGGCGATTGGTCGCAGCGGCGACGACCTTGCGCATGTCGCCGACGTTGCTTTCCACCCCGCTCAGGCGCTCAAATTTCGACTCCGTCATGGCCGCGATGATCTGGGCCAGCGTCGTTTTTCCCGTTCCCGGCGGCCCGGACAGGATGACCGACGGCAGGCGGTCGGCCTCGATCGCGCGGCGGAGCAGTTTGCCGGGCGCGAGAATGTGTTCCTGGCCCACGAATTCCTCAAGGGAGCGCGGCCGCATCCGGCTGGCGAGTGGGGCCGCCGTGTCCACCTTCGCTTCCGGCTCGGCTTCGCTGAAAAGATCCTGCACAGGGCAGGATAACGGGCCGACCCGCCTTTTCCAACTGCTTGACCCTGCCGCGCGCTTTCCGCATTCTCGACTCAGTTCGCAGAAGCAAAGCCATGAAAAGAATCCTCGTCCCGGTCGACTTCTCTCCCGCGATGGAAGGCGTGCTGACCCAGGCGCGCGAGCTGGCGGGCGCTCTCGGGTCCGAGCTGCATCTCGTCCACGTGCGAGAGATCACAGCTGTCCCGATCTTTCCCGCGGCCACCATTGGCTATCCGGGAATCGGCATGCCGGAGATGGGAATGGCGGGCGGCCTGCCGGTCGGCAGCCCCGGTTACCTGCCGGAGGATGCGCCTAACGACAGGGGGAAGAGCCAGCTCGAGACTCTCCGGGGGGAACTGACCCGGAGCGGACTGCACGCCATCGCGCACGAACGGGAAGGCGCAGTGGTGGAAGAAATCCTGAAGACCGCGCGGGAAATTGCGGCCGACCTCATCGTCATGGGATCGCATGGTCACGGCTCGGTCTATTGCCTTCTCGTCGGCAGCGTGACCGAGGGCGTTTTGAAGGCGGGGGAACGCTCGGTCCTCCTCGTCCCGGCAGCCGGAAAATAGCGTTCCGCCTTGCGCGGCACCGCATTTGCTCGAAACGTTTGGCAGATGCGCGCGCTTCGAATTTCACTTTCTCTTCTCTTTTTTTTCGGCGCTGCTGCCGGCTGGACGGACGGCGCGACACTTCCGTTCAGCACCGTCTTTAAAGGGCGCGCGAAGTTCGACAACCTCGTGCAACAGGCGCGGGCGAACGACTGGAAATCGCTCCGCATCGGCGAGCGGACCGCCACCGTCGGCCGCGCCCTCGTCGGGACGCGCTACAAATCGTACACGCTCGAGATTGACGACCGGATCGAGGCGCCCTCGGCGAATTTCATCGGGATGGATTGCTGGACGTTTTTCGAGATCTCGCTCGGCTTCGCCCGGATGTTGAACGATCCCGAAGTCTGGTGGACACCGGAGCGGCTGCTGCATTACATCGAGCTCGACCGTTATCGCGGCGGACAATGCACGGGCGAATATCTCTCGCGCCTGCATTACCTCGAAGATTGGCTGGCCGATAACGACCGGCGCGGTCTGGTGAGCGATCTCACCCGCCAGCTCGGCGGGGTGCGCTCAAATCACGCCGCACACGAGATGACCTTCGGCTGGCGCCATTATCGCTACCTGAAAGCGAACCCTTCTCTGCTCGCGCCGTTAGGCCGAATGGAAGCCAAGGTGACGGCGCGGCCGCTTTACCAGATCCCGAAAAATCGCGTCGCCCGGATCGAATCGAAACTCAAGAACGGCGACATCATCGGGATCGTCTCGCGCGACCGGCCCGGTCTCTACTCGACTTCGCACGTCGGGTTAGCCTACCGGACGAAAGACGGCGTCCTCCATTTCATGCACGCTTCTTCGCCGCGAAATGATGGCAAGGTCGTGGTCGACGCCCGGCTTTCGAGTTACCTCGCACGTTACCGGAGCAATAGCGGCATCCTGGTCGCGCGACCATTGCGCTAATCTGGGCGCCTGCGAACCGCCGCGCCCTGACCCCGGGGCAGCTCGACGATGAAAGTCGCGCCCCGGGAGAGCCCGGCGCTCTCGGCGTGGATCTGGCCGCCGTGCAAGTCGACGATCGCTTTGCTGATCGCGAGCCCGAGACCGAGACCTTCATGCCGTTCGCTTACCTGCTCGAAGGCGTCGAAAATTTTCCGGAGATGTTCCGGCGCGATCCCGGCGCCGGTATCGCTGACCGAGATTGAGACCGTTCCCGGCGTGCGGTTTTCGGTTTTGACCACGACCCGGCCGCCGGGCTGGGTAAACTTGGTCGCGTTGCGAAGGAGATTCCAAAAAACCTGCTGCAATCGCGTCGGGTCGCCCTCCATCTCCGACTCCGTTGCGCCCAGCTCCACCTGCAGATCGAGGCCCGGCGGACAATCTCCCTCCCGCACGATTTCAAGCGCGTGGCGCAGGACTTCATGGACGTCGGTCTTCTGCAACTGGAGGCGCAGCTTGCCCCGCGCGATCCGGGTGAGATCGAGCAGGTCGTCGATCAGGCGCGCTTCCAGCTCGACGTTGCGGGCGATCATTTTCAAGCCGTCGCGCAGCTCTTCCGGCAGCTCCGGATCATGCAGCATTCCGCCGGCCCACATCAGCACCGGGGTGAGCGGCGTGCGCAATTCGTGGCTGAGAGTGGCGAGAAAACGGTCCTTGGCAGCGTTGGCTGCCTCCGCCATTTCCTTGCGTCGCTGCAACTCGACCTCGACCTGGCGGCGTTCGATGAAATGCCCGACCTGGCTGCCTAACGAATCAACGAGAAGGAGCAAGTCCTCGTCCGGTTGCACCGGCTCGGCGCTGAAGAGTTCGATCACCCCCTTGATCTCGCCCGCGGCCGTGACCGGAAAGGCAAATGCGCCGGCCAGGCCGGCCTCAGCCGCCGCGCCGGACCGGGGAAAAGCGAAATCCTTTTTCACATCCGTGACCCAGATGGGCTTGCGCGACTCAACGACGCTGCCGGGCAAACTACTCGCTCCGGAAAAAGCCATTTCGCGCGAGACCGCGGCAAATTTTTCCAGGGCGGAAAGGGACGTGTGCCAAAGGGAGTGGCACCGTACGGTGGCGTTGTCTGGGTCGACCAGCCAAAGGGCGCCGTAGATCCAGTTCCCGCTTTGCGCAATCGTCTCGATGACCTGTGGCGCGACTTCTTCGATGCTGCTGGAAGCGGCCAGCAGACTCGCGATCGTGTATTGCGCGTCCCGCCGTCGCTCAGCCCGCACCCGTTCGGTGATGTCGCGCAGATAAGCGGTGAAAACCGGCGCACCCGCAATCTGAAACGCCGTGATCGCGAGCTCGACCAGGAGCCGGTGCCCGGCGGCATGCTGACCTGGAATCTCGATGCGACGACCGAGGACCGGACCCTCGCCAGTCTTGAGATAATGGGCCAGCCCCTGGCGATGACGTTCGCGAAGCTCCTCGGGAATGATAAGCGCGGCTAGTTCACGGCCCACCGCTTCAGCGCGCGCGTAACCGAAGGTCCGCTCTGCTGCGGGATTCCATTCCTGGACCATCCCGCGCGCGTCCATCGTGATGATGCAATCGAGAGCCGACCTAAGAATGGCGCGGTTCAACTCTTCGAGCCCGCTGGGAGGGATGGCGGATCCAAAAGGCTCGGTATGCACAGTCCTACATCGTTTTGGGATTGTGGTTAACGTGGGTCCGTTTTGGCCCCGGCGTAACCGAACCGCGGATCGAGTTTCTGCAACGCCGTCGCGGCGTAAGCCTGGTCCTCCGGCGAAAGGTAATCCTCGTAGCCGCCGATTTTGCCCCGCCGCACCTTGAACGATTCCGGGTCGCGCGCATCGCCCGCCCGCAGAATTTTCGAATCAAAAGCGCCTTCGCTTTCCATCTTTTTCATTTGCCCGAAATCGGAAAATTTAAGCGCCTGGGCGAGGGCGGATTCGTCCACTGCCTGCTGGCCAAGAAGCCGGAGGAGGGACCGGAATCCCGGCTCCGGGTCCTGCCGCAAAGTCTCGTAACGCAGCAGCAAAAAGTTGGAGCGGCCGGACCATTCCGCCAGCCAGCAGTTCATCACCTCGACCATCGAGCGAATGCCAAAAGCCGGATCGTGCAGCAGTTCGCTCGCGCTTTTTTGCTTCAGATCTTCCGGCGTTTCCTTCGTCCGGCGGGTGAGCTGAATGTGGAGCGAGACAAAGGCGTCGCGCGGATCGCGCGCCAGGAGAATGATCGGGAGCCGGGCGCGTTCGCGGGGTGGAATGAGGTATTTCCCGCGCACCTTGTCCCAGCGATCGGCTTTCGTCCGTTGCTCGAAAAGATCGTGAGTGTAAATAACGCGCGGCACGCCGGGGAACTGCTCCGGCTCGAGCGAGAACGGCTGTCCAACCTTCTCGCAAAAATATGCGCAGAGAAAAGTGCGCACCCAGGTGCGTCCGCTTTTCGGGATCGAGACCAGGAGCGCGTCGCCGCCGGAAAGCTGGCGGGCACGGCCGCTCACGTTCCACCTCACGATGCGCCTCATGTCAGCTCGATCGGCTTATTCTTCTGCGCTGCCAGTGCCCGCCGCAGCCGCCCCCGCCCCAGCGCGCGATAGAGGCGTCGCTGCCATGAGGCAACGGGAAACACTGGGCGGAAAAAGGGATCGATCGTTACCCCATGCGATCGGCAGAGTTCGATCGCGTCCGGCATCCAAAGCCCGCGCGAGATGGCCGACATGAGGTAGCGAATCGGCGCGTTTTCCCGGCTGGCGTAAGAAAGGATCTGCATCTCCTGGGTGCGGGCGCTGCCGCGCGCTTCAAAGTTCCACGCCGTCTCGCCCTCGCGCAGGATGGACTGGAGCGCGCTCCGTTTCCAGAGCGTGACCTGGCAGCGGGTGCGGCCGTCGGAATCGAGCGGCACGACCCCAAAACGATCGTTCACCGGCTGCGGGGCGGCCTCCGGCTTGGAACGGGCGCGAAAGCAAAGCGAGTCGGCGCCACCGTTGATAACATGGGCGAAATCGGCCGCCAGTTGCGCCCGCTCCACCGGCGCCATCAAAAAATAATCTTCCTGGAAATAGAGCACGTAGGGATGCTCGATTCGCTCGAGCGCGACGATGAGATTACTCGACCAGCCGCGATCTTCCCCGACCGCGATCCCACGCAGCCGCGGCGAGCGGATCTCGAGTTCGTTCGTGAGAAGAAAAAGGTCGAGCGGACAATCGCCCCAGAATTTCTCGAAAAAGGCGGCGAATGGACCCCAGGCATCGAAGAAGGCATCGCAACTGGAAACGACCAGCGCGACGGAGCTTTTGAATTCGTCCAGCTCCGTCATGCAGGATTGGTCTCGCACACTCGCGTCCCGAGCAAGATTTTTCGCGGACTAACGATGAGAGGAACAGTCTCCACGAACAAAAAAAGAGGGCGGACCTTGCGATCCGCCCTCCCTCTCCGTGGAGCAAGCTTCTCCCTAGCTTTTGCTCTGCGAAACTACTTCGTTCAGCTTGAAGATCGGCAGGAACATCGCGATCACGATGCCACCCACGATCACGCCGAGGAACACGATCAGGAGCGGCTCGATCAGCGAGGTGAGAGCGTCGAGCAGGGCCTCGATCTCTTCGTCCCAGAAGTCCGCCATCTTCTCCAGCATGGTGTCGATACGACCCGTCGATTCACCGGCTGCGACCATCCGCAGCATCATCGGCGGGAAAATTTTCTTCTTCGAAAGCGCAACCGAGAGGTTGTCGCCTTTCTCCACATCGGCGCTCACGCCCTTGATGCTCTCTTCCACCACGTGGTTGCCGGAGGTGCCGCCGACGATGTCGAGCACTTCGAGGATCGGCACACCGCTGCGGATGAGCTGCGCGAAGGTGCGGGCAAACCGCGACATGCAGATCTTATGGATGAGCGGCCCGAAGACCGGGAGCTTGAGCTTGTATTTGTCGCTCCACTGGCGGCCCTTGGTCGAGCGGAGGAAAGTGCGGAGCCCGAAAAAGACGGCAACCATGCCGAGGATCATGAAATACCACCGAGCCCGGATGAAGTCGCTCAGGTCGATCAGGAATTGCGTCGGTGCCGGCAGGCTGGCTCCGAAATCCTTGAAGATTTCCCCGAAAACCGGGACGACCCGGACGATAAGGAAAGTCGTGATCAGAAAGGCGATGCTGATGACGATGACCGGATAGGTCATGGCCGACTTCACCTTTTTGCGGAGACGCGCGCTGGCTTCGAGGAAGCCGGCCAGACGGTCGAGAATCTCCGAGAGCAGACCGCCCGCTTCACCGGCCTTCACCATGCTGACGAAGAGGCGGTTAAAGACGCGCGGATGTTTCGCGATCGCTTCGTGGAAGGTCTCGCCGCCCTGGACCCGGGCGGTCACGTCACTGATGACGGTGCGCAGGTTTTTCTGGCGTTTCGGGTCGCACTGCTCGTAGAGGGCGGTTAGCGCCTGGACGAGCGAAATGCCGGCCTCGATCATGGTGGCGAGCTGGCGAGTGAAAAGGACGAGGTCGGTTTCTTTCACCGTCCAGGCCTTATTTTTGGTGCGGGTGGCAGCGGCTTTCTGCTGTAGGGAAAGCACCATGAGCCCGCGGCTCATGAGACTGGTGACAGCGTTGTCCTCGTTGATCGCGTCTTGAATACCGTTTACGATATTCCCGGCGCCATCGCGAGCTTGATAGGAGAAGGTCATCATATGGTGTTTCTAGTAATTATGTCTCTTGTAGCAGCTACGATGCCACGCCTTCCCGCCCTTTTGCTAAATCCCCATGCCTCAGGCTTCTGAGTTCACCCGGCTCACCCCCTCCCTCGCCCTCTGGCAGGCCTATGATCCCGCGGTGAAGTCCGATCTTTTCGCCACCGCGGTCAAAACCCAGGCCGGGCTCTTTCTCATCGACCCAATCCCGCTGGCGCCTGCCTCCCTGGATGAATTAATCGGGCCAAACCCCGTCGTGGCGGTTCTGCTCACGAATTCGAACCATTTCCGCGCCGCTGAAACGTTTGCGAGGCGCTTCAAGGCGCCGATTTTCTCTGCCTCGGACGCCCCGGAGATCAGCCCCGGGGTCTCCGCCATCGCCATCCCCGGCGGCGCGCCGGGCGAGACCGCTTTCCATTTCCCGGAGGACGGCGGGACGGTGGTCGTCGGAGATGCCCTGATCAATTTCGCGCCTTACGGCTTCACCTTTCTGCCGCCGAAGTACTGCACCGACCAAAAGGAGATGCGGCGCTCGCTCCGGCGGTTGCTCGACTGGCCGTTCCAGCGCCTCTTCTTCGCCCACGGGACGCCAATCCTCAGCTCCGCCCGGGACCGGTTGGAGACACTGCTCCGATGAACCCTTCTAACGAAAGCGGACTGGTCCGCTTCCTCCGCCTGATCCGGTTCTCGCATACGGTCTTTGCTTTGCCCTTTGCCCTGGGCGCGCTTCTGGTGGCGACTCGGGGCCGGCCGTCGCTCCGGCTGCTGTCGCTCGTTCTTCTTTGCATGATCTTCGCCCGCACGGCGGCGATGCTTTTTAACCGGCTCGTCGATTGGAACCTCGACCAGCGGAATCCCCGCACCGCAACGCGGCACCGGCTCCTTTCGCGGTCCGCGGTCGGCCTGTTGCTGGCGGCAAACTCGGCCGCCTTCGTTGCCACCGCGGCGTTGATCAACCACGCGACCCTGCTTCTTTCACCCGTCGCGCTGGCGATCGTTTTCTTTTACTCGCTAACGAAACGGTTTACCGCCGCGAGCCATTTTTTTCTCGGGCTCGCGCTCGCCGTCGCGCCGGCGGGCGCGTGGATCGCTGCCACCGGCCGCCTCGCCTTCGCCCCGCTGCTCCTCGGGGCCGGGGTCATCGCCTGGGTGGCGGGCTTCGATCTGATTTACGCGACACAGGATCTGGAGTTCGATCGGCGAGAGGGGCTGCGTTCGCTGGTCGTGCGCCTCGGGATCGAGCGTTCCCTCCAGCTCGCGCAATTTCTCCACCTCTTGATGTTCGGCGCCCTCCTTGCCTTCGGGTTCGCCGCATCGTTGGGCCCGGTTTATCTCGCGGGCATGGCGCTGGTGGCGGGCGCTCTCGTCTATGAACACCGGAGCGCGGCCCGGCTCGACCTGGCCGGGATCAACCGCGCCTTTTTCCAGAGCAATGCCTTTGTCAGCGCGGTTTTCCTAATCAGCGTCTGGGTTGCGGTGACCCGCTACTGATCGAGCTGCGCGATTCGCGCCGTATGGCGGCCGCCTTCGAAATCGGTCGAGAGCCAGATGCGCACGATCTCGAGCGCGAGCTCCTCCGGCATCATCCGCTCGCCTAACGACAACACATTGGCGTCGTTATGCTGGCGGGAAAGCCGGGCGCTCTCCTCGTTCCAGCAAAGCGCACAGCGGACTCCGCGCACCTTGTTTGCTGCCATCGCTTCGCCGTTGCCGGAACCGCCGAGGACGATCCCGCGCTCGCACTCCCCGCGCGCGACCGCTTCCGCCGCCGGGCGGATGAATTTCGGATAATCGACCGGCTCCTCGCTCGTCGTGCCGAAGTCCTCGACCTCGTGCCCTAACGACAGCAGGAGCTGCTTGATTTTTTCCTTGTAGCGGAAACCGGCGTGATCGGAGCCGAGCGCAATCTTCATTTTGTGTTCGTAACGAAAGGGCGTGTTGCTTGTCGAGTCCGGTTGTAGGGCGGGCGCTCCGCCTGCCTCCTCGCGGCTCTTCTGGCAGGCGGAGCGCCCGCCCTACAATTTTCCTGAAGCACCGGGCGCCGCCAGCTTCTCCCAAAGCTCCCGCTCGGCTTCGCTCAGCTCTTTCGGGATCGCGATCTGCGCCAGGACGTAAAGATTGCCGCGGCTGCCCGTCGCGGTCGGGAGCCCGCGGTCGCGCAACCGGAAACGCTGCCCTGCCTGGGTGCCGCCCGGAATTTTCAGCCGGCGAAATCCTTCCAGCGTCGGCACCTCCAACTCCGTCCCCAGCACCGCCTGCGCCGGGGTCAGCGTCGCTTCGTGCACGAGATCATTTCCTTCGACCGAAAAATCGGGATGGCGCGCCAGTCGCACCCGTAAAAAAAGATCGCCCTTCTTTCCGCCGCGGGTGCCGGGCTCCCCCTGCCCCGCCAGCCGGATGCGCTGACCTTCGTGCACTCCGCGCGGGATTTTGACCTGGTAAGTTTCGACTTTCTCCGAGTCGCTCCGGCGCAGTGAAACCTGCCGGGTGGAACCGTGAAGCGCTTCCTCGAGCGTGACCATGATATCGGCCTCGACATCCTGCCCGCGCTCCGCCGTGGCGGGTCGCCGGCCAAATCCGCCGCCGCCGCCAAAAGCCGATTCGCCGCGGCCGCCGCCGAAGAAGGCCTCGAAAAAATCGCTGAACCCAGTGCCGCCAAATTCAAACTCGACCCCGCCGCCATTGCCGCCGGGGTGACGACGAAAACCGCCGCCTGCTCCGCCCCGGCCCCAATCCGGCGGCGGCTGAAATCCGCCCGGCTGGTTCCAATCCGCCCCGAGCTGATCGTATTTCGCCCGTTTCTCGGGATCGCTCAGGACCTCGTAGGCTTCGTTGATCGTCTTGAATTTTTCCTCGGCAGCCGCCTTTTCCTTCGCCTTGGCGAGGTCGGGATGATGCTTGCGCGCGAGCTTGCGGAAAGCGCTCTTGATCTCGTCCGCGCCGGCCGTCTTCGAGACGCCGAGCGTCTCGTAATAATCCCTGAATTGAACCGCCATAAATCGTGCGGATGAATTTCCCGCATCGATGGCAATGCGCAACCGGTGCCAAGAACACGCACGCTCGACGAAAAGATTATCTAACGGAGACGCAGAGGACGCAGAGAGGACTGATGGGAAGCTTCCCCTTCCGGACTCTGCGTCCTCTGCGCTCTCTGCGGTTAATTTCGCCTAACGATCCAGAAAGACCGAAGCGCTGACGTCGGCGGCGTCGAAGGTGAAACCCTGGGTGCCGCTGCGATCGAAAGATTTCAAGAGCTCCGACACGGCCAGCGCCGTCGCGGTGGAATAAAAGCGGACCAACCCCACGGTCGTGCGCGGCCCGAAGACCGTGATCATGATCGTGTCGTCGTCGACCGAGTTCATGAAAATGTGGCTGCCGTTGCCCTGGTGATAGAGGGCGTTGAACTCGACCTCGCCAATGCGGCGGGCCAGCTCCTTGGTCGCGGCAAACGAGCCCGCCGCGAGCGCGGCAATGATCGTCACGTCCATGACCGCGACGTCGCCGTACTGCGAGATAACGTTGCCGCCGCGATCGATCACGACGGTCAGCTCCGCGTCCGACTTCGTCAGGAAATCAGCCAGGATGCCGTCGAGATTGGCGACGTTTTCGATCGTGAGCGCCGGGATGCAGTTCATGAGTTGGATTGGATGGCGAGCTTGGGCGCGGGGGCCGGTTCGACCGGCACGGCGACGGGCGCGGCGGCGCCGTTCGGCGCGACATCGCCCTGTTTGCTGAACTTGTGCAGCAGCATTTGCGAGACGGCATTGAGCGAAGCAAAAACATTCTGCCCCGTGCTCGAGACGACCTCGAAACTCTGGGAGCGCTTCTTGCGATTGTTCAACAGGAACTCGAGGTAATTGATCGGCGCGACGTTGTTCAGGTCGCGCTTGTTGTACTGCAGGACGTAGGGAATCTCGTCGATCGAGAGATTTTGCTGGGCCAGGTTTTCCTCGAGATTTTTAAAGCTCTCGACGTTTTCCTCCATCTTCTCCCATTGCGAATCGGCCACGAACACCACCCCGTCGACACTGCGCAGCACGAGCTGCCGGGTGGCGTTGTAGATCACCTGCCCGGGCACGGTGTAGAGCTGGAACTTGGTCACGAAGCCCTTGATCACGACCGCGTTGAGCGGCAGAAAATCGAAGAAGAGAGTGCGGTCGGCCGCGGTCGCGAGCGAGACGAGATCGCCCCGGTTGGCCGGGCTGATGCGCTCGTGGATGTAAGCGAGGTTGGTCGTCTTGCCGCAAAGCGCCGGCCCGTAGTAGACGATCTTGAACTGAATCTCGCGACTGGCGTAGTTGATGATGGACATGGTTTTTTTGTTAGGCGTTAGGCAGGCTGGGCATACATCCGGGCAAGTTCCTGCGCCGCCTCACCGAGGCGGCTGCGGACTTCGGAGGAGATTTCGCCGGCTGTATGCAGGGCGGCGAGGCAGATATTGCCGTGGGCGAAAAAGCTGACCGGCGTCTTGGCGCAGAAGAGGGTGATTCCCTGAAGCGGTCCAAGGCTGGCCCCGACCATCTGGTCGTTGATCCGTTTCATGATCGAGGGCGCGAGGGCGCAGAGCGCCTCGGTCTGGTACTCGGCGGGAATATTTCCGGCGAGGCTGAGCCCGTCGGAGAAAACAACCGCGCAGGCAAGCACGCCCGGCAGCTTGCTGGCGTGGGCGACGATCGTCTTGGCGTCGAGGGTTTCGTCGGTATCGAAGAATGCCTGGAGCGCGCTGCGCACCGCCGGCTCCGCTGGCGCCGCGGCTTTTGCCGGCGCAGGGACCGGTGGTTCCGCGGCCGGCTTTGCTTTGGTCGGAGCCGGGCTGGGATCGGCGATCTCGGCGACGGCTTCGTCCGCGCTCACTTCAATTCCGTGCAGCGGCGCTTTCGCGATCGGGCCGGACGACACCTTCATCCGGGCCGCGTCTTCCGCGGCCTTGGTGCTGAACGGTGTCTCGAAAGTTTCGGTGAGGACGGTTTCCTCCTGGTCGCCCCGGAGCTGGAGGCTCTCGTTAGGCAAATTCTGCAGCACTTCCTGGAGCGGCAGGACGACCGGCAGCTCGTTTTCCTCGAGCTTGAAGAGGGCGCGGAATTCTTCCGGCAAGGCGGCCTGGAATTGCGCCGGCGAGACCGCGATCCGCCCTAACGACAACTGCGGCTCGATGATCGAGTAAGGAATCTCGACCGTGGCCGTCTCCGGCACCTGGTCGACCGGACCGGACAACTGGAAGGGCGCGATGCCGCGCAGGACATTGCGCAGCGGCAGCCGCACGCGCGGTCCATCCGTCGTAAAAGCGACCGCGGCCCCCTTGGGCATTGGCGCGGCGGCGGATGGGATCGGCGCGCGCAGATCGTTGGAGGGCGGGCTGATCTTGAATGGGATCCGCATCGGCGGCGGCGGCGCCAGGGGCGACGGCAAAGGGGTGGGAACGGGCGGCCCACTTGAGGCTGGAACTCTCTCAGTGGCGGGCACGCCCGTTCCGTTCGGTGAAATTTTCCCGGAGACAGGCGTGGCGGCTTCGGCGGAGCCCGCCTCGCCTTCGTTAGGCAGAGGGAGCCGGAGCGGACGAATCGCCCTGGGCGTGGCAGCAGCAGGCGCGGGCGCAGGCGCCGGCTCGGGCCCGGCGGTTGCGACCGGCGGAACTTCCGCTTCGATCGCGGCCGGGGCGACCGGCGTGGGCGCCGGGATGGGCGCGGATGTTTTGCCAAAGCGCTGCCCGTCCTCGAGCGTCATTTTCAGGAAAGGCGTTTCGAGCTGCGGCACCGCTTCGTCGGCCACCTGGTCGGGGCGCACCTGGAAGGCGGTAAACTGCTCCAGCACTTTGCCGAAGGGCAGCACCACTTCGCGGGCGTCGTCCGCCGCCACGTCGCTCACGAAAAAGTCCGGCGCCTGTTGAAAAATGGAACGGAGCGAAACCGCCGGGCGACCGCTCGCCATCCCGCGCTCGAGCTCGGAGGCCTTGAAAATGACGCGCTTTTCCGGGTCGACCGGGGTCGGTTGCAGGACGCCGGCCGGCATCTGCTCCACCAGGTCGGCCAGTTGCAGCGCGATCGTGCGTTCGCCCACCGGGCTGCCCGCGGCCGCGTTGGGCGAGACCGCGATGGCGCCGTCCACCCCTAACGAAATCTTGCGCGACCCGGATGAGGCCGAAGCGGACGACCGATTGCCGGAGGGCATCGGGAAAGTCTCGCGCGGCGCGACGCCGACGATGCGGGAGGCGTTCGGCATGACGGTCTTGCCGAAACGTTCCGAGGCCGGTTTGGCGATCGGGGTGGCAGGCCGCGGGTCCGGCGCGACGGCCACACCGCCGCCACTGTCGGCGCCCTTGTCCTTCTTGAAATTAAAGTAGCGGAGAAAAGGTAAGTTCATTTCTAGTGATCCTCAGCGGTGACGCGCCAGACTTCTTCGAGAGTGGTGATGCCCTCCATTGCCTTGTCGATGCCGACCATGCGCAACGTTTTCATCCCTTCGGTGATCGCCTGGTTCTTGATCACCGCGGCCGAGGCGCGCTTGATGATCAGGCGCCGGATCGCTTCGCTCACCGGGAGCGCTTCGATGATCGCGGCCCGGCCGGAATAACCGCGCCCTTTGCAGCGATCGCAGCCGACGCCGTGGTAGAAGACCGCGCCTTCCACCGGCTCCAGCGCGAGGCGTTCAAACATCTCCGGTTCCGGGACAAATTCTTCGCGGCAATTGCTGCAGACCCGCCGGATGAGTCGTTGCGCGCAGGCCATGATGACCGAGCTCGAGATCAGGAACGGCTCGATCCCCATGTCGTCGAGTCGCGCGATCGCGCCCGCGGCGTCGTTCGTGTGCAAAGTCGAGAGCACCTGGTGACCCGTGAGCGCGGCCTTGACCGCGATGTCGGCCGTTTCGTTGTCACGAATTTCGCCGACCATCACGATGTCCGGATCCTGGCGCAGAATGGAACGGAGCGCGGAGGCGAAATCGAGTCCGATATCGGGCCGGGCCGCGACCTGGTTCACGCCCATGAGCTCGTATTCGATCGGGTCCTCGACCGTCACGATGTTGTAGTTCGGGCTGTTCAGTTCCTGGAGGACGGAATAAAGCGTCGTCGTTTTACCGGACCCAGTCGGGCCGGTGACGAGGATCATGCCGTGCGGCGCGTCGATCGCCTTGCGGAAACGGCGCACCGTTTCCTCGTCCATCCCCATCGTGTCGATGCTGCCGGCGAGCGCCGACTTGTCGAGGATACGGATCACGACCTTCTCGCCGTGCGAGGTGGGCAGGATCGAGATACGCAGATCGACTTCTTTCCCCATCACCTTGATGCGGAACCGGCCGTCCTGCGGGACGCGGCGCTCCGCGATGTTGAGGCCGGCGAGAATCTTGATACGCGAGGTGATCGCGAGCTGGAGGGCCTTGGGCGGCGACTCGGCCGAGATCAGTTCGCCGTCGATACGGTAACGCAGCTTGAGCGTCTTCTGGAACGGCTCGATGTGAATGTCGGAAGCTTTTTCCTTGATCGCCTGGGCCAGGATCAGGTTCACGATCTTGATCACCGGCGCGTCTTCGCTGTCGTTGGCGAGGCGATCGAGATCGATGTCTTCGCGCTTGTTCTGCTGCACCTCGACATCGTTGGCCGCTTCTTCGGCGACCTGCTTGAGCACCTCGCTCATGTTCGTGCTCGCCCCGTGCACCCCGCTGAGCGCTTCGCTCACCGCGCGCTCGGTCGCGATCATCGGCACGATCTCGAGCTGCACCCGCCGCTTCAGGTCGTCGACCGCGAGCACGTTGGTCGGGTCGGCCATGGCCACGAAAAGTTTGTTATCGAGCCGCGCCACCGGGATCAGCTTGTGCGTCTTGGCCATGTCGCGCGGGACGAGATCGAGGATCTCCTCCGGCACCCGCACTTTCGAGAGATTGATCGGCGGCGTGTTCAGGCAGCGGCCCATCGAGAAGGCCATGTCCTGGTCGCTGACAAATTGCTTGTCGGTTAAAATCTTGAGCAGCCGGCCGCCCTGCTGCTTCTGGATGTTGATCGCCTCGTCCAGCTGGTTGGGCAGGAGAAGCCCGTCCTCGATCAGGACATCCGCGATCCGTTCGCCGAAAGATTTGCTCCTCATTTCGACTCCAGTTTGTAGATGTCCTGCAGCGTCTTGATGATCACGGCCGGCTTCGCCAGATACCAGGTGACGGTGTAATCGAGCGACTGCTGCACCGCCTCGCGCGCTTCCGCGTCGAAGGGATTGCAGACCGCCACCATGATGGTGCGGCTGATCAGGTCGAACGGGACAAAGAGCCGGTTGATCGTCAGGTCGTCGGGCAACATCTGCACCACCTGGCGATCGATATCGTAATATTCCAGCGGCACGTAGGCGAACTTCGTCCGGTCGATCAAGGCCGAGAGCACCGCTTCCATTTTCTTCTCGTTGCCCTGGCAAAGGAGGGCCAGGAGCGAGCTCGCCAGCATCTGGCCGGTCATCGCCTTGTTCGCTGCTTTCACCGCCTCGAGCGCGGCGTTCACCTCATCCTCGGGAAACATCTGCTGCAGGACCAAAAACTTCGCCAGTTGATCGTTCCCCTGCTCGGCATCCTGGAGTTTGGCGCGGCTGCGCTTCTTCCCGGTGTTGCGCCCGCCGACCTCGAGCAAGCCGCTGTCGGCCGAGGGCGTGGCGGCGGTATAATCGACCACCAGGGCATTTTGACCGCCGGCATACGCCTGGGTCTGGCCCGATTGCTGGAGGCGGGATTCGATCTCGCCCAGCATGGCCGCGATCTCCGGCGCGTCCGGTTCGATCGCCAGCACCGCCTCGCATTCCTGCATCGCGAGAGAGAAAGAACCGACCCCGAAATAGGCCTCCGCCAGGCGGCGGGAAATGCGCAGTGCCTCGTCGGTTTTGCCGAGCTTCTGATAAGCCACCTTGAGGATCTCGAGCGATTGATAATCGTCTTGTTGTGTTTGAGTAATGACCTCAAACATCTCAATCGTCTGGAGGATCTGGCTGCGCTCCTCTTCGGATAATGTGTGTTCCAGCACGAGGCCGTAAAAAGCTAGAACCATGCCGATGCAGCGGAACCGGGGCAGGTTTTGTGCGATTTGGCTCACTCGGGGCGGTAGAAAGTCCGAAACGAGCGGGCGCGGCCTGCTGGGGAGGCGAGGGCGGTCAACTGTTTTTCAGAAATCGGAAATTGCGGGAAAACCTCCCTTTGCGTTGGGCGGAGGTTTCAGGTATAACCGCGCCCTGAGATCGTTCGCCGTGGCCAAACCGTCTTCCAAACCGCGCCACCCCCACGCCTTCACCCTCGTCGAAATGCTGGTGG
>CAWIBC010000014.1:0-9054 GCA_963834255.1 uncultured Verrucomicrobiae bacterium
CTCGACCGTGAGACCGAGCGGTTCGGCCAGGGCGCGCGCGTCATCCAGCACGCCCTCGAGCAGCTCGCTCAGGTCAAATTCATCTTTGTTCAACTCCAGGCGACCGGCGTCGGCCCGGGCGAGAAGAAGAAGATTATCCGCCACGGAGTTGAGCTGATGGACGCGGTGCAGCATTCCCTCGGCCGTCGCCTGCAAATGAATCGCGCAATCCGGATCGCTCATGATTTCTTCAATCCCGGCGCGCAGAGACCGCGATCGGGGTTTTGAGATGATGCGACGCGTCGGCCGAAAAACGGATCGATTGCTCGAAGCTGCGTTCGAGCCGCTCAAAGGCGGCGTTCAAGACTTCGATCAATCCCGCTATCTCATCGTTCGTCGGCGGGACCGGCAGCCGTTGGTCGAGCCGTTGCGCGGTGATCTGCGCGGCGGCCTGCCGCATGCTCTTCGACCGGCGCGATCGCGCGTCGCGCCACCCAGCGCGCGCCGATCACGACGACGAGAAGGACGGTGGGGATCGCCACCAGGATCCCGTGCAGGATGTCGAGCCCGATCTGGTTGATCTCCTTCATGTCGGCGCCGACCTGAAGAGTGAGTCCGCTCTGGCTGAACTCGCCCATTCGAAAATTGCGCCCGGCGATGCGACGGGTGTGGAATTCCTTCTTTAGCTCCCTCGGGAGCGGCCCGGGCAGGCCGGGCGAGAGATAGAGCACTTCGCCGCGGGCATCGCTTACCTGGATGAGGCGATTTCGCAGCGCCAGCGGAACGAAGACTTCCTTGAAAATGCGACGGTTCTTTGCCGCATCCGCGCCGAAGTTTTCCACGTCGCGAAAGAACTCCTGGGCGTCGAGGGCGAGCCGCCGATCGAAGGCCTCGATCTCCTTGTAGCGCATGACCGACCAGGTGGTGCCGCCGCCGGCGATGGTGGCGATGAGCGCGAGGCCGGCCGCGTAGAGCGCCAGCTTCCACCGCAGTGGCCATTTTTTCATGGCTCTTCGCGGATCGTGTAGCCGAGATGGCGGACGGTGTGAATGAGCGGCGGCGCATCGATCTTGCGGCGCAGCCGGCTGATGAATACCTCGACCAGCTTCATGTCGTATTCGTGTTCCCGCTCCCAGACCCTCTCGCACAATTCGGTGCGGGTGAAGACACGGCCCGGCTCGCGCATGAGGACCCGCAATAAAGTGAGTTCGCGGGCCGAGAGTTCGATCCGGCGCGTCCCGCGGCGCAGTTCGTTATCGACCAGGTCGAGGGTAAGGTCGGCCACCTGCAATTTCGCGGCCGCCTTTTCCGCATAGCGACGCCCGAGCGCGGCCACCCGCGCGACCAGTTCCTGCATCGCAAAAGGCTTGGCCAGGTAATCGTCGGCCCCGAGCGCGAGACCGTTGACCCGGTCGCTCAATTCTCCGCGCGCGGTCAGGATCAGGACGCGGCTGTCGACGTGCGCCTTGCGCAAACGGCGGAGCACTTCAAAGCCGTCGAGCCCGGGGAGCATGACGTCGAGCACGATGAGTTCGAAACGCGTTTCCTCGGCGTCGTGCAAAGCCGTTTCGCCGTCGTGCACCACGCTCACTTCGTGGCCGGCAGCGGTGAGGGCGCGGGAAACGTGCCGCGCCAGGCGAACTTCATCTTCTACGACCAGGATACGCATGCGAGTGGGGATCTTATTAACCGGAAAATTTCCCGGCGCCGCAACTTCTCCCGCCCTTTTCCATCGGGCGATTCGCGAAAGGTTACAAGCCTGTTACTTTTCCTGCGCTGATTATTCTCAGCCGAAGCGATGTAAGCAGAGCCGCCATGGGAAAGAAATGTTTGACGGCCCCGGGCTCAATGCGCATCGATCATTGCTGGCCATCGCACCTGATGAAAATTCCCGCACTCATCAAGACATGCCTCGCACTTTCCAGCGGGCTCCTGCCCTTGACCTCTCTCGGCCAGGCCACGATCGAGGGAACGGTGCAGCTGCCGAAGGCGCATTTTGTGCCGGTCGAAAACGAGCGCTACGAGGTCGTGAGTAAAGCAGGCGTGCTCGCGACCGATCCGCCGCGGGCGGTGGTCTACCTGGCGGGCAATTTTCCCAAGCCGACCGGCCTTGCGCCCAAGACAGTGACGCAAAAGGAACTCGCGTTCCTTCCCGGCCTGCTCGCGATCGAGCTCGGAACGAAGGTCGAGTTCCCTAACGAGGATGACACTTATCACAATATCTTTTCCTACTCCCCGGCGAAGCGTTTCGATCTCGGGCGCTATCCGCCGGAGGAACACCCGGTGCCCTCGATCGTCTTCGACAAGCCCGGGCTGGTCACGCTGCGCTGCGACATCCACGAGCACATGCGCGGTCTCATCCTGGTCCTCCAGACTCCGCACTTCACCATTACCGATGCCAAGGGCCATTTCCGCCTAACGAATCTGCCGGCGGGGCGCTACGTCCTGAAGGCCTGGATCAACAGTCGCAAAACGGTCGAACATCCGGTCGAGCTGAAAAACGGCGCGACCCTCCACGCGAACCTGCCGTGAGTTCGGCGGCCGAGTCTCGCGCGCCCGGCATCCGCCGTTTTCGGATCAAGCTCCTCGTCGCCATGATGGTGGTGGTCTCGACCCTGACCTCGTCGGGCATTTACTTCGCGCAACGGCGGGCGGCAGAGGACGCGCAGGCCGATCTCCAGCGCGATTTCGAGTTCGAGCTGAGCTCGCTCCATCGCCTGCAGGATCTGCGCAACGCGGCCGTGGCCGACCGCTCGCGGAAGCTCGCGCAGAACGCCCGCATCCACGCCGCCCTGGAGGACAACGCGCTCGACCTTCTCTACCCGAGCGCGCGCGAGGAATTGCGCGACCTGATGGGACCGGCGGCCCCGAACCAGGCGGATAGCGCGGAGACGCTGCACGCCCATTTTTACCGTTTTCTCGACAGCCACGGCGCGGTCATCCCGCCGCCGACGAACGATGCCGGCGTCCTTTTGCCTAACGAGGAGGCGCGTCTCGCCCAGCCGCGCCTCTCCCCGACGTTGCAGATCGGCTACCTCGCGCGGCGCGACGAGGCGGGCCGGCCGACGGTCGACGAGATGATTGCAGTCCCGATTCGCTCGACCGAAACGAACGAGGTGATCGCGGCGCTCGTCCTCGGCTTCAAGCCGGTCGAGACTGTGCCGCACGGCGAATCGATCGGAATGAAGAGCGGCATCCTGGTGGACGAGAAGTTGCAGTTAACCGAGCTGGACCAGGCGGCGGAAGAGGAAGTCGCGCGGGAAGTGGCGCAGGATCTGGCGCATCCGATCCAGCACGAAAGCCTCCGCACCACGATCGGCGGCGTGCCGCATCTCCTTTTCTACAAGAAACTCAATCTCGATTCCGCTTATCCGCCGGCCTATGAAGTTTGCGTCTATCCGCTCGACCAATTGCTCGCCCGCCAGGCGCGCCTGCGCTGGCAAATCCTGAGCGCGGGCGGCTTCCTCCTCGTGGGAGGATTTGTCGTGAGCCACCTCGTTTCCCGCCGGCTCTCGCGACCGGTCGAGGCCCTGGCGGTGGTCTCGGAGGAAAATTTCACTCAGCGCCGGCGCGCGGAAGCGGAGCTGCAGACGACCTCGGAGGAGTTGCAACGCTCGGCCGGTTTCTCCGCCAATGCCTCGCACCAGCTCAAGAGCCCGATCACGGTCCTGCGCGCCGGGCTCGATTCGCTCCTCGCCCGCGAAGGTTTCCCCGAGGAAGTCTACGAAGAGGTTTCCACTCTCATCCATCAAACCTACCGGCTGACCGGCGTGGTGGAGGACCTGCTCCTGCTCTCGCGCATGGATGCGGGCAAGCTGCGACTCACCCTCAACACGGTCGACCTCACCCTGCTGGTCGACGAATGGCTGGATGATCTCCAGGCCATGCCGGAAGCGGAACTTTTGGTCGAGACCGATATTCCAGCGGGACTCCAAATCGCCGGCGAGATAAAGTATACCTCCCTCGTCGTGCAGAACCTTCTCGATAACGCGCGCAAATATAACCGCCCCGGCGGCACCATTCGCATCTCCGCCAGCCGCTCCGGGCGGGAGGTGGAATTGCGGGTGAAGAATAGCGGGCGCGGCATCCCGGCCGCGGAGCAGCCCTACATTTTCGAGCGGTTTCACCGCGCGGGCGCGAGCGCCGACGTGCCCGGGCATGGGCTTGGGCTGAATCTCGCGCGCGATCTCGTCCGCCTCCACGGCGGGGAACTTCGTCTCGTCCGATCGGACTCGGAGTGGACCGAGTTTAGCGCCGTTTTCCGGGCCGCCGTTTCGGCTCCGCAACCTTCCGCCGTCGCTTCATGAAACGCGCCTTGGTGTGTGCCTGCCTGTTCACCTCCGCTTTGGGGAGCCTGAGTGCCCAGGATTTTCTCGACCGGCTCGACCAGTCCCTAACGATCAGCGTTTTCGACGACAAGGTGCGGGCGCGGGCGAGCGGGTTGCTCGATCTCGAATACTATCATTACCCGCAGCCCGCGCCGGGTCTGATCGAGGCCATGGGGCACGATCTTTTCACCCCGCGCCTGAGCCTTTTTGTCGACGCCAAGATCGGGCCGCACGTCTATTTTTTCGCCCAGAGCCGGGTCGACACTGGCTTCGATCCGTCCGATCTGGGCACGGAATGGCGGCTGGACGAGTATGCCCTGCGCATCACGCCGTGGGACGACGGCCGGTTCAACCTGCAGCTCGGGAGATTCCCGACCGTGATCGGCGGCTGGATCCAGCGCCACCTTTCCTGGGACAACCCGTTCATCAACGCGCCGCTCCCGTACGAGGGCGTCTCCCTCGTCTCCGACCGCGAGCTCCCTTTCACCGGCCAAAGCTTCCGCCGGGTGCCGGCCTTCGATAAGTATGAATTTCTGCCCATCGTCTGGGGTCCCGCCTACACCCTCGGGGCTTCGGTCGCCGGCCGGATTGGGATTTTCGAATACGCCGCGGCGATGAAAAATGCGGCGGTTTCCTCGCGCCCCGAAGCCTGGGAGGAGTATAATTTCCACTATCCCACCTACGAACTGCGGCTGGGATTAAAGCCGAACCAGGCGTGGAATTTTGGCTTCTCCGGCGCGGCCGGCCCCTACCTCCTGCCCGACGCGCATCCGATGCCGGCGCAGAGCGATCGCGGAGATTTTTATCAATACGTCCTGAGCCAGGACGTGAGCTACGCGCGCGGCCATTTCCAGATCTGGGCGGAGGCTTTTGTCTCCCGGTTCGAAGTGCCGCGGCTCGGGAACGCCGACATGTTTGCCTACTACATCGAGGCGAAATATCGGATCACTCCGCAGCTTTTCGTCGCCCTGCGCTGGAATCAGGAATTTTTCGTGACGGAGGACGACCCCGCCGGCCGGCCCGTTTCCCGGGCGCATGACGTTCTCCGGGTCGACGGGGCGCTCGGCTATCGTTTCACCGCCTACACCCAATTAAAGTTGCAATACAGTTTGGCCCGGGGCGATTTTATCTCCGATAATCTGCACGGCACATTTGCCGCGCAATTCACGGTTCGGTTCTAAGGGATTCTTAAAAGTAACAGGGGCGTTACCAATGCGCGGTCGCCGTGACGCAGGGAATTAGGTAGCGTCAGCAACGAAAGTCCACACACAACCACACACATGATGAAATCACTTCTTATTCTCGGCCTGGCCACCGCCGCCCTCTTTGCCGGCGGCGAAAATGCCCTGGCCAAGAAATTCACCGTCCGCGTCGGCGCCGGTGGAGATTTGTTTTCTCCCGCCTTGGTGACCGTGGAACCGGGCGACGAAGTGGAATGGGAATGGGACTCCAGCTTCCACAGCACGACCTCGGGCACGCCCGGGAACCCTTCGGGGAAGTGGAACTCCGAGGTGCACCAGACCGGCTTCAAATTTAGCGTCGACTTCAACACCGTCGGCAGTTTCCCATACTACTGCAGCGTTCACGGCAGCTGTTGCACCATGACTGGCACCGTCAACGTCGTCGCCGGCTCGCCTTCTCCCACTCCTTCTCCAAGTCCTTCGCCTTCTCCCTCACCGAGCCCTTCGCCAAGTCCCTCGCCCTCGCCCAGCCCCTCTCCTTCGCCGAGCCCTTCTCCTTCGCCGAGCCCTTCGCCCTCGCCCTCGCCCTCGGCTTCTCCGTCGCCGTCGGCTTCGCCCAGCCCTTCGCCCTCGCCTAGCCCTTCGCCTCGCCTTCACCTTCGCCTTCACCGTCTCCATCCCCCACGCCTCTCCCGCCGCGCGTCTTCAAGGGGCCGGTCCGGATCGAACTGGAGCAAATCGCCAGCGGGCTGGTTGCGCCTAACGACCTCACCTCGGTCGGCGACGGCCGCCTTTTCGTGAACCAGCAGAACGGCCGGATCCGGATCATCGAGAACGGCACGCTGCTGACGACGCCCTTCCTCGACCTCTCCGCCCGGCTCATCGCCACCACCGGCGAGCGCGGCCTCCTCGGCCTCGCCTTTCATCCCGGCTACAACAATGCCGCCAGCCCCGGCTTCCGGAAATTCTACACCTACACCAGCGAACCGGTCACGGGCGCGGCCGATTTCACCGTGCCGAAAGCAACCGCCTTCGATCACCAGAGCGTGGTCGCGGAATGGCAGGCCTCGGCCGGAAACCCCAACCTCGCGGATCCCTCCACGCGGCGTGAAGTGCTCCGGATCGATCAGCCGCAATCCAATCACAACGGCGGCAAAATCGCTTTTCGCCCGGGCGAGTCTTACCTCTACATCTCGTTAGGCGATGGCGGCGCCTCCAATGACGTCGGCGACGGTCACACCGTCGGAATCGGCAACGGCCAGGATCTCACCAATGTCCTCGGGAAAATCCTTCGCATCGATCCGCTCGATCCCGGCCTGACGGGCGGAAGCGCCGACCCGGTGAGCGTGAATGGAAATTATCGCGTGCCCGCGAGCAATCCCTTCATCAACAGCTCCACCACCGTGCATGAGATCTACGCCTACGGCCTGCGCAATCCCTTCCGCTTTTCCTTCGACGCTCCCGACCGGGCGCCTGATCGTCGGCGACGTCGGCCAGGCCAACATCGAGGAAGTGGATTTCGTCGAGTCCGGGAAGAACTACGGTTGGAACCGGAAGGAAGGCTCCTTCCTTTTCAACAAAACCAACTCTACGATCACGCCCGATCCGAATCCCGATCCGGCGCTGACCAATCCCGTCCTGGAATACAGCCATGAAGATGGCGTGGCCGTCATCGGAGGCTTCGTCCTCCGCGGCACCGCCGTGCCCGCGCTCAGCGGCCAATATGTTTTCGGCGATTACCTCAATCCCGGCACCGGGACCGGCCGCCTTTTCTATTCCGACTTCTCCGGCGGGGTAACCCAGGAACTCCGCCTCGGCGATCCCGAGCGGGATCTCGGCCTCCTCCTGAAGGGCTTCGGACAGGACGCGAACGGCGAAGTCTACGCCCTGGGCGACAGCAACGGCGTCGGCATCGTCTACAAAGTCGTCTCGGTCCCCGCTAACCCGACCATCGTCAACCTCTCCACCCGCCTGAGCGTCGGGACGAGCGACAACGTGCTCATCGGCGGCTTCATCGTGACCGGGAGCGACGACGTGCAGGTCGTCCTGCGCGGCATTGGGCCTTCCCTGCCGGTGGCCGGTTCGCTGCCCAATCCAAAGATCGAATTGCGCGACGTCAGCGGCGCGCTCATTGCCGCCAATGACGACTGGATGAATGGGCCGAACAAGGACGAGATCGTCGCGCTCGGCCTCGCTCCGAACGACAACGCCGAGTCGGCCATTCTCGCCGAGCTCGCGCCCGGCGCCTACACCACGATCATGAGCGACGCCGGCGGCGCGACCGGCAATGGCCTGGTCGAGCTCTTCGCCACCAACCCCGCCGCTCCGGCGAGCCCGGCCAACATCTCGACCCGCGGTTTTGTCCAGACCGGCGACGACGTCATGATCGGCGGCTTCATTCTCACCGGAACCGAGAGCCGCCGCCTCCTCCTCCGCGCCATCGGGCCGTCGTTAGGCGCATTCGGCGTCAGCAACGCGCTGCTCGATCCGACGCTGGAGTTGCACGACGAAAATGGCGCCCTCATCAGCTCGAACGACAATTGGCGCGACACCCAGGAGAGCGAAATTGCCGCCACCGGCATTCCGCCGAGCGACGACCGCGAGGCCGCCATCGTCATGGACCTCGCGCCCTCCAATTACACCGCCATCGTGCGCGGGGCGAACGGCACGACCGGGGTCGCGCTGGTCGAAGCCTACGACGTCGAATAACGGCCGCGGCCGGGCGCGCGGTGAAAAATCCGCGCGCGGCCGCCAGCAAGTTCTTGCTTGACGAGGAATCCTCACCGCCGCCACCCTTGGAGACATGGCTGCTCCATTTTGCCGGTCGATGGGTGGATCGATTCGGGAAAAAAGCAGCGGGCTTCGGGTCGCACGTAGGCCGCGCTGGTGCGGCATTCTGCTCGCTCTTTTCCTGTGTCACGGGACCGCCACGGCGCGGATCGGCGAGACGGAGGAGGAGGTAAAGGCGCGTTACGGGGCGCCCGTTTTCACTCTCTCCTCGCGCGAGGCCGTTAACCTGACGAGGTGCTATCTCTCCGACGGCTTCTCCATCGCGGTGACCTACGTCGCCGGGCGAAGCGCGCGCGAGATGATCGCCAAGGCGGACAAGTCCGAGATCACCGAGAAAGAAATCAACCGGCTGCTCGAGGCGAACTCCGGCGGTTTCCCCTGGAATCCGCAACAGTTGGCCGGCCAGAAAAATGTCCCCGACGGTCTGCTGGGCTGGAGGACGAACGAAGAGAAGCCGCGAATCGCGCTCTACGATGAGCGGACCCAGGCGCTTTTCGTCACCACCCAGCGCTTCATCAACCTAACGAACGCCGCGAACCGGCGCAGCGCCGCCAAAAAGGTAAATGGCGGAACATCACTGCTCGGCGGTCAAAGCGAACGAGCAATGAGGAATTTCCAAACTGGAAATCTCCGCGGCTTCCCGACCTCCAGCCCCGCCCGCAAAGGCGAGCCCAGCAAATAAGGGATTCTCCCACCGCCTGCCTGCCGCCTGTCCCCGGCGGGAATCGAACCCACATTTAAGGTTTAGGAAACCCTCGTTCTATCCGTTGAACTAC
>CAWIBC010000015.1:0-82390 GCA_963834255.1 uncultured Verrucomicrobiae bacterium
TGGCCAGGTGATTTCGAGCGGAATGAACAAGACGATAGTCGTCCAGACGGTGACGCGGGTACCGCACGCCACCTTTGGCAAGATCGTGAAGCAGAAAAAGAAATTTTACGCGCACGACGAGGAGAGCAAAGCCAAGGCCGGCGACACCGTCCGCATCATGGAGACGCGGCCGTTGAGCAAGCTGAAGCGCTGGCGCCTGGTCGAAGTGGTCCAGAAGTAAGAGAAAGATTTTTTATGGTTTACCTGAGATCCAGATTGGACGTGGCCGACAACAGCGGCGCGCGGATGGCGACGATGATCGGCGTGATCGGCAAGGGCGGCGCAAAATGCGCCGGGATCGGTGACGTCATCACGGCCAACGTCAAAGAGGCGAGCGCGACCGGCGCGGTGAAGAAGGGCGATGTCGTCCGCGCCGTCCTCGTGCGCACGAAGCAGCCGATCCGTCGCGACGACGGTTCGCTCCTCCGTTTTGACAACAACGCCATCGTCATCATCGACAAGGATCTCAACCCGCGCGGCACCCGTATTTTTGGGCCCGTCGCGCGTGAACTGCGCGACCGCAATTTCATGAAAATCGTCTCGCTCGCTCCGGAAGTGTTATGAACCGGCTCAAGCATCACGTTAAAAAAGGCGACCACGTCGAAGTCATCTCGGGGAATTTCCGGGGTTCGTCCGGCAAAATCCTCCAGGTCCTGCCGAAGAAAAACCGGGTCCTGATCGAAGGCGTGCGCCTGATCAAGAGGCACATGCGCAAGTCGCAGGAAAATCCGTCGGGTTCGATCGCCGAACGCGAGGGTCCGATTCACATCTCGAATGTGAAACTGGTCGAGCGCGAGAAGGAGAAGGAGACGAAGAAGAAGAGCAGCAAACCGAAAGCGACGAAGGAGAAGAAGACCAAGAAGGACGAGTAACCCTCGCGCCTGGTCACATCCCGCACGTCGACACAAGAAAATGGAAAACGAATTTTACCGCGAATACAAAGATCGCGTCATGCCCGCGTTGAAAGAGCACCATGGCTACAAGAACGATCATCAGATTCCGAAGCTGGAGAAAGTTGTGATCAACACTTCGGTCGGATCGCAATCCGACGTGAAGCAGGCTTTGGAAGACGCCAAGACGGAACTCGCGCTCATCACCGGCCAGAAGCCGGCCGAGACCCGGGCCAAGAAGAGCATCTCGAATTTCAAGCTGCGCAAAGAGCAGGCGATCGGCGCCAAGGTCACCCTGCGCGGCGCGCACATGTATGAATTCATGGAGCGGCTGATCAAGGCTTCGCTCCCGCGCATCCGCGATTTTCGCGGTGTTCCGCCGAAAGGTTTCGACGGCAACGGCAATTACACCCTGGGCGTTTCCGACCAGTCCATTTTCCCGGAAGTCGAGCTCGACAAAATTAAGCGCAACATCGGTTTTGATGTTACAATCGTGACCACTGCGCGCACTGACGAAGAGGCCAAATCGCTCCTGAGCGAATTGGGAATGCCCTTCAGCGATCGGCCGAAGAAGCCCGCCGCGCAAGCTGCCTAAAGAACCCATGAGCACTGTCACCGATCCTATTGCCGACCTCCTGGCCCGCGTGCGTAACAGCACCCAGGCGCAGAAGCTCGAGATGTTTGTCCCTTACTCGAAGGTGAAGAACGAGATTATCCGCATCCTGAAGGAGGAAGGCTACATCACGGACTATTCCCTCGACACCACCGCGGCCCATCCGCGGATCAAGATCACGAATAAAATTTCGAATCGCACCAGCGCCATCACCGGCCTGAAACGCGTCAGCCGTCCCGGCTTGCGGCGTTACGTCGGGGCGGATGAAATTCCGCGCGTCCTCGGCGGCATGGGGACGGCGATTCTATCCACCTCCCGCGGCGTCATGTCGGGCCGCGAAGCGAAGAAACAAAAAGTGGGCGGCGAGCTGCTCGCCTACGTCTGGTAACAAGCGCTATGTCACGGATTGGAAACAAGGCGGTGGAAATTCCCGCCAAAGTGAAAGTGAACATCGACGACAGCGGCAAGGTCGCGGTCGAAGGTCCGAAAGGGAAGCTCGACTGGAAGCTCCCGAAAGGGATCAAGGCGAACGTGGCCGACAACCAAGTGTCGTTAGTCCGCGATGCCGAGACGCGCAGCCTGAAAGCGTTGCACGGTCTTTCCCGCGCTCTGATCAACAACATGGTCGTCGGCGTGAGCGAGGGATTCACCAAGAACCTCGAGATCGAAGGTGTCGGCTTCAAGGCCGCGGTCCAGGGCAAGAATCTCAATCTCAGCCTCGGCTTTTCGCATCCCGTGCTCTTCCCGATTCCGGAAGACATTAAAATTGTTGTGACCGATAACACCAAGATCGCGATCGCCGGCGTCGACAAGAAGACGGTCGGGCAGGTCGCGGCTGATATCCGGGGTTATTACCCGCCTGAACCCTATAAGGGCAAAGGCGTTCGTTACGCGGGCGAGCAGGTTCGCCGCAAGGAAGGCAAAACCGTTCAATAGTCATGGCTACGATCAATCGAAAAGCGATTCGCGGGCGCATCCACAACCGCATTCGGCGCAAAGTCTCGGGGACGGCGGAACGTCCGCGTCTCTGCGTTTATTTCTCCGGCAAACATGTCTACGCGCAGGTGGTCGACGACGAGGCGGGCAAGACCCTGGTCTCCGCCGGTACGACCGAGAAAGCTCTCAGCAAAGACAAACACGCCGCGAATCTGGCAACGGCCGAGAAGGTCGGGAAGTTGATCGCCGAGCGCTTGCTCGCGAAGAAGATCGACAAGGCAGTTTTCGATCGTGGTGGCTTTCTTTACCACGGCAAAGTGAAAGCGCTGGCCGACGCGGCGCGTGAAGGCGGACTAAAACTCTAATATGGCATACGCAGGCAACCAAGGCAGACGAAGCGACTCACGCACTACGGACCGGACGCCTCCGGCAAGAGGCGACACGACCGAGAAGGTGGTGTTCATCAACCGCTGCGCCAAGGTCGTAAAAGGCGGTCGTCGTTTCAGCTTCAGCGCGCTCATCGTGGCGGGCGATCACGACGGCAAAGTGGGCTGCGGATTCGGCAAGGCCAACGAAGTCGCGGAAGCGATCCGCAAGGCTTCGGAAGCGGCCCGCAAGTCGATGGAAAAGATGTCGCTGCGCGACAACACCATTCCGCACGAAGTGATCGGTGAATTTGGCGGTGGTCGCGTCATGCTCCGCCCGGCTTCGCCCGGCACCGGTGTCATTGCTGGCGGCGGCGTGCGCGCGGTGGTGGAGGCGGTTGGAATTCGCGACGTCCTGGCGAAGTCGTTAGGCTCGAGCAATCATGCCAACGTCGTCAAGGCGACGATCGAAGCGCTGCGTTCTTTGCGCCGGCGCGATGAAATTTTCAAGACCCGTGGCATTCGCGTGCAGAACGCGAATAACGGCGGGGAGTCGCAGGAAGCGCAGTCATGATCCGTTTACATAATCTCAAACCGCGTCCCGGTGCGAAGCATCGGACGAAGCGGCTCGGCATCGGCGAAAGCTCCGGCCACGGCAAAACCAGCGGCAAAGGCCACAAGGGCCAGAAAGCGCGTTCCGGCGGCAGCATTCGTCTCGGATTCGAAGGCGGCCAGATGCCGCTCATCCGGCGTTTGCCGAAGCGTGGTTTCAACAACGCGGCTTTCAAGAAGACTTACGCGCTGGTCAATCTCGACGACCTGAACGAATTCAAGGCCGGCACGGTGATTAACGAAGCGATGCTGCGGGAGTCGAAACACATTCGCGGCAAAGTGGCCGGGTTGAAAATTCTCGGTCGCGGCGAATTGAAGCACAGCCTGACGATCGAGGCGGACCGCGTGAGCGAGTCGGCCCGGGAAAAGATCGAGAAGGCCGGCGGCACCGTGACGTTGCGCGAACGCAAGTCGCTGACCGACGGTAAACGCTCTGAGTCGGCCGAGCCGAAACAGGAAACCCCGAAGCCAGCGGCGCCGAAAGCGAAAGCAAAGGCGAAGGCGAAAAAGCCCGCGGCGAAGAAGAAGAAGACCGCTAAGTAGCGGTTAGCGTGCGCCCTTAGCGGATGGTTTCGGCCTTTCTCAATAGCGTCAAAATCCCGGAACTACGCCGGCGGATTTTGTTTACCCTTGCGGTCATCGTGGTCGTGCGTCTCGGTGCGGCCATTACCACTCCCGGGGTTAATCCGGCGGTCCTGCAGGCCTGGTTTGAGACCTCCGCTCAGAGCGGCGGCGGCGGGGTGGCGGCCCTCTTCAATCTTTTCAGCGGCGGCGCGCTCGAGAACTGCGCCATCTTTTCGTTAGGCATCATGCCTTACATCAGCGCTTCGATTATGCTCCAGCTCCTGACGGCGGTCATCCCGTCGCTCAGCCGGTTGGCGCGGCAGGATGGAGGGCGACAGAAAATCATGCAGTACACGCGTTACGCGACGCTGGTGCTCTGCATTTTCCAAGGTTACCTCCTGGCCGTGTCGTTCCAGCATCCGGAGTCGTACCAGACGATGCTCCCGGGCATCAACGAGACCACGGCGAGGCTCGGGATTCCCCTGGTCGACAACCTTGGCTGGTCGTTCCGGATCATCACCGTCCTCACCCTGACGGCGGGCACGCTTTTCCTCATGTGGCTGGGCGACCAGATCACCGATCGGGGCATCGGTAACGGCATTTCGCTCATCATCACCGTCGGCATCGTGGCTCAGCTGCCGGCGGCGCTCGCCCAGGCCTGGAAAACTTTCGTCCCCTCCGCGGTGACCGGGCAGAGTCAGGTCAGTCCGGCGATTTTGGTATTGATGATCGCGTTCCTGTTCATCGTGATCGCGGCCGTGATCGCGGTCACCCAGGGTGTGCGCAAGATCACCGTGCAGTACGCGAAACGCGTCGTGGGCCGGAAGATGTACGGCGGGCAGACCCAGTACATGCCCTTGAAAGTGAACTACGCCGGCGTGATGCCGATCATTTTCGCCTGGGCGCTCCTGCTTTTCCCGACGACCATCGTGGGCCTGGCGTTCAAGAACAGCCGGACCGCGCAGACGATTGCGCAAATGCTCTCCGATGGCTGGCTGCATTATCTGGTCCTGGCCATGATGATTTTCTTCTTCAGTTATTTCTGGGTCGCGACGCAATTTCAGCCATCGCAGATCGCCGATGACCTGAAGAAGTATGGCGGTTATATCCCGGGCGTTCGTCCGGGCAAGCCGACGGCCGATTTCCTCGATTTCACCATGACCCGGCTGACTTTCGCCGGGGCAATTTTCCTGACCATGATCGCGATTCTGCCCAGCCTGTTGAGCCAAGGGCTGAATGTCCCGACCATCACGGCGCAGTTCTTTGGCGGCACGAGTTTGCTCATTATCGTGGGCGTGATTCTCGACACCATGCGCCAGGTGGAAACGCACCTGATCCAGCGGCACTATGATGGCTTCCTGCGCAAGGGCCGGATTCGCGGCCGGGCTTTCGATCGCTCCGCTTACAATCGCGGCGAGGCGGCACAGCAGGGGACGCTAATGTGGCTTTACGTCTGCATCGCGGTCCTGGTCATCGGCGGCGTGGCAATCTTTCTCTACGGACGCTAGGTGAAAAGTCGCATCGTGCTCCTCGGCGCCCCGGGTTCCGGAAAAGGAACCCAGGCGGAATTGATCACCCGGCATTTCGCCATCTCGGTGACCTCGCCGGGCGCGATTCTGCGCCGCGAACGCGATCTCGGCACTCCGCTCGGCCTGGAAGCGGATGAAGTTTCGAAACAGGGCGGCCTCGTGCCTGACGACACCATCGTTAGGCTGATTGAAGATTGGCTGAATCTGCACGGCAAGGAAGGCTTCGTCTTCGACGGTTTCCCGCGGACGGTGACCCAGGCCGAGCGGCTCAACGAGATTTTGCAGAAGCAGGGCAGTTCGCTCGACCTGGCGATCTGGCTGGAAGTCTCCGAGGAGACCGTGCGCGAGCGCATTTCCAGCCGCCTGCAATGCCGCCGCTGCGGTTTCACGACCAGCGTGACGAGCGCGGGCTTTGCCGATCGTCCGATCTGCCCTTATTGCGACGGGCCGCTGATTCGGCGGGAGGATGACGACGCCTCGGTTTTGCAGACGCGGCTGACGGAATATAAAACGAAAACGGAGCCGCTCCTTTCTTTCTACGAAAAGGATGACGCGCTGCACCGCATCGATGGGAACAGAGATCGCGACACGGTTTTTGCTGACATCTCGGCCCTGATCGAAGAGCGTGTGAAATGATCCCGATCAAGTCGGCTCGGGAGATCGACAAGATGCGGATCGCTTGCCGCACCGCGAGCGATATCCTGGAGCGGATCGCGGAACTGATCCGGCCGGGCATTTCGACCAAGGAAATCGACCAGGCTGCGGCTGACCTCATGGCCGAAGCCGGAGTGCGCAGCGCCTTCCTGGGCTATCGGCTCGGACACCGCGTTTTCCCGGGCAACATCTGCATTTCGCTCAACGACGAGATCGTCCACGGCATCGGCAGCCAGCGTCGGATCCAGTACGGCGACATCGTCAAACTCGATATCGGCGTGGTGCAGGACGGCTGGGTCGGCGATACCGCGGCCACGATCCCGGTCGGGATGATCGACGAACGCGTCGAAAAGCTGCTCGAGGTGACCCAGAGCGCGCTGCAACGCGCCATCACCCACGCGATCGCGGGCGAGCGCCTCGGCGACCTCTGCGCGTCGATCGAGGAGGAAGCGCTGGCGAGTCATTTCAGCGTGGTGCGCGAATTTGTCGGCCACGGGGTGGGGCGGAAGCTGCACGAGGAGCCCCAGGTCCCGAACTACGGCAAAAGGGGCAGCGGACCGCGGCTCAAGGCCGGCATGACGATCGCGATCGAGCCCATGATCAATCTCGGCGGGCCCGGCGTCCGTCTCCTCGAGGACGGCTGGACGGTCTGCACCTCCGACGGGTTGCCCTCCTCGCACTTTGAACACACGGTTTTGATTACCAAGGACGAACCTGAAATCCTGACATGGCGCGCAAAGACGCAATTGAGGTAGAGGGCACCGTGGTCGAGCTCCTGCCGAATACGATGTTCCGGGTGGAACTGCCCAATGGGCACCGCGTTCTCGCCCACATCTCGGGAAAGATGAGAATGCACTTCATTCGCATCTTGCCAGGCGACAAAGTTATGCTAGAAGTTTCCCCCTACGATTTGTCGAAGGGGCGAATCACTTTTCGCCATCGCTAGCGCGGAGAAAAGACTCCGCGTTTTTCGTCTCGTGAAACCATGAAAGTACGACCGTCAGTTAAAAGACTTTGTGAAGGATGCAAGATCGTGAAGCGCAAGAACGTGGTGCGCGTGATCTGTGCCAAGAACCCGCGCCATAAGCAACGCCAGGGCTAGGAGATTTATGCCAAGATTACTCGGAGTAGAAATTCCCGCCGACAAACGCATCGAAGCGTCGCTCACCTACATTTACGGGGTGGGCCCCTCGACCGCCAAGCGCGTCCTTGAGCAAACCAATATCGATCCCAACCTCCGGGCGAAGGATCTGACCCCGCAGCAGATCAACGAGATCATCCAGATGATCACGCGCAATAAACTCCCAATCGAAGGCGATCTGCGGCGCGAAGTGCAGAGCAACTTGAAGCGCCTCCAGGCGATCAATTGCTACCGTGGCATCCGCCACCGGCGCGGGCTGCCCGTTCGCGGCCAGCGCACCTCGACCAACGCCCGCACCCGCAAGGGCCCGCGCAAGACCGTCGGTGTCATCCGGAACAAGGATGCGAAGGCAGGAAAAGTTTAACCTAACGAACTGACATGGCTGAAGATTCCGAAAACCAAACGCCGGCAGAAGAGCCAACCGCTCCCGCCGCCGCTGAGCAGACTGCAACTCCGGTGAACGAAGCGCCTGCTGAAACCGCGGCCGACAAATCCGCCGACGCGCCTGCGGCCGAGGCAGCTCCCGCTGCGACCGAAGCTGCCCCCGCGGCTCCGGCCAAGGAAGCCAAGCCCAAAGCGGCCAAGAAGAAGAAGGCCGAAGCACCCGTCGCGGAAGCTCCGAAGGAAAATCTTTCGCTCGACCCGAACGACGTCGAGAAGCCGAAGATCATCAAAGCGAAGGGGAGCAAGAATATTTACTCCGGCTACGCCCACGTCCTCTCCACTTTCAACAACACCATCGTCACCATCACCGACCTGCAAGGGAACGTCATCGGCTGGTCGAGCGCCGGTAAAGTCGGCTTTAAAGGTTCGCGCAAAAGCACCGCCTACGCCGCCCAGATGGTGGCGCAGGACGCCTCGCGTCAGGCCATGGGGCACGGCCTGAAGGAAGTCGAAGTCCTCGTCCGCGGACCAGGCGCCGGCCGCGAATCCGCCGTCCGCGCGCTCCAGGCGATCGGGCTCGATCTTACCGTCATCCGCGACGTCACCCCGGTCCCGCATAACGGCTGCCGTCCGCCGAAGCAGCGCCGCGTCTGATTTAATCTCAATCCTACTTTTCCATGGCCAGATATACCGGACCCAAAACCAAGATCGCCCGCCGCTATGGCGTGCCACTTTTCGGACCTTCGAAAGCGCTCGAGCGGAAAAATTATCCGCCCGGCATGCATGGGCCAAAAGGCTCCCGCCGCAAGCAGTCCGACTACGCCATCGCCCTCGGCGAAAAGCAGAAGCTTCGTTTCCAGTACGGTCTGATGGAAAAGCAATTCCGCCGGATCTTCGAAACCGCGCTTCAGCGTCGCGGCGTCACTGGTGAGACCCTCCTCCAGCTTCTGGAAACGCGGCTCGACAACGTCGTCTTCCGTCTCGGCCTCGCCAATACCCGCAGCGCCGCGCGCCAGCTGGTCTCGCACGGTCACGTGCAGGTCAACGGCCGCAACGTCAACATCGCTTCCTTCAACGTAAAGACCGGCGACGAGATCATGATCAAGGATCGTCCGAAATCGCGCCAGCTCGCCTTGCGCAACATGGAACTGACCCAGATCGCGCCCGTGCCGGATTGGTTGACGGTGGATCGCGACGCCCTGACCGGCAAAGTCGCGCACATCCCGTCCCGCGAAGAGATGCAGCCGATGGTCAACGAGCAGTTGATCGTCGAGTTGTACTCGCGCTAGGAATCAACCTGCGAGCCGCTCGTTAGGCGAGCCGTTACGGCGCCTCGAGCGTTTCGAGCGCCTTGTCGTAGCTGCAACGCGCCAGATAATGGGCGAGCTGCGGATCCACTGGACGCGGCAACGCCTCGCCCAGCGCGACGATCTTTTCCGAGATCGCCTGCAGTTTGCCGAGATGCCGTTCCGGGTCGCGCCGGCTGGCTTCATCGGCAATCAGCGCGCGCCGTTCGCGCAAAGCGTCTGCGAGGGCGGACTTGGGTGAATGCATGGTCAACTGTTCTCTCTAAAAGAGCGCAACTAAAGCTTGAATCGCGACCCGATTTGACGCAAGCCTCCGGGATGGCCGAGCCAGTGATAAAACGCGTCCTGATCGTGGACGATGACACGGCGGTGCTGCGCATCATGCGCGAGGCGCTCCAGTCCTTCTTGCAATGGGAAATCGATACTTCACCCAGGCCGGAGTATGGCTTCGAACTGGCGCTGAAAAAAAATTACGACCTGATGATTTTCGATTTCTCGATGCCGATGATCGACGGCACGCTACTTTTTCTCCTCATCTCCAAGGTCTACGAAAACTCGAATCCGCCGCGGACGGTTCCACCACTGCTGCTCGTCAGCGGCCAGGGATCGGATGAGCGGGCGCAGGATCTCCTCAAGGAAGCTCGGGTTCGCGGTTTCCTGGCAAAGCCTTTCACGATCAATCGCCTGATCGAGAAGGTGAAGGCCTGTTTCCCCGAGTTGGAAACCGTTTCCGGGGCCTAGGCCCGGGCCCTGCCAACCGGAGAAAATCAGGCGCTCGGTTAAGCGGCCGCGGCTTCCCGCTGCAACTGGCGACGGGCTTCTAGCCAATCGTTGGCGGAATCGCCGGCAATGCCATTTTGGATGCGCCACTCCGAGATGAAGTAAGCCCGGATGCGGACTTGCTCGTCCGTCACGGAGGAACTGGAAGCGGCTTCCGCGGTCTTTTTTGCCCGCGGGCTGCGGGTGCCGGCGGCGCGCTTAACCGCGATCTGGCGGGGTTTTGCGGTCCTCTTGCCAGCCTTGACCGGCTTTGCCGCCGATTTTTTGACGGCGGGGGGCTTGGCGGCTTGCGCTGCGCTGTGCCCGTTACTCGATTCCATCCCGGGCGCGTTGGAGGAGACCTCCGGCGCCGTTGCCTCTTTCGATTTTTTTGAACTTTTCGCCATTTACTTTTCCTTTGGGTCGGCCAAGCCTGTACCCGCCGAGGGCCGGGTGCGCAAGCGGAAAGGGCATGAAAAAAGCTCCTGCGCCAATCGGTCTATCCTAACGATGAGGCACTTTATTTTTAGATGGGCGATCACGACTGTCGCCGTCATGGTCGCCGCCTCCATCCTCGGCGGAATTCGTTATGACAGCGCGGGTTCCCTCATCGGCGCCGCCCTCCTCCTTGGGATTCTTAACGCCTTTTTGCGTCCGGTGTTGCTCCTGCTCGCGGCGCCACTCATAATCCTCACGCTTGGCATTTTCATTTTTGTCGTGAACGGCCTCATGCTTCTGCTGGTGAACCAATTCGTGCGCGGCTTTCACGTCGACAGTTTCGGGAGCGCGTTCTGGGGCGCGATCCTGATCAGTATCGTGAGCTGGGCCTTGAGCGCGTTTTTCCGGGGCAGCGACGGACGCGTTTATCCCATCACGCATCACCCGCAGCAGATTCGGCGGGTCGAAGGCCGCGTCGTCAAGAGCAGCAAACCCGGCGAATCATGACCTATTGCCTCGGCATGCTCTGTCGGCAGGGCGCAGTTTTTCTCTCCGATTCCCGCACCAGCGCGGGCATGGATAACATCAGCAATCGGACCAAGATGCGGATCTTCGAGAAGCCGGGCGACCGGGTGATCTCGATCATGAGCTCGGGCAACCTCTCGCTCACCCAGGCCACGATGGCCCTGATCGATGACGATCTGCACCTCAACGAAAGCCACCCCGCGCGGAAGCATTTGCTCAATTGCGAGACCCTTTACGAGACGGTCCGCTACGTCGGTTCCAAAGTCCGAATCGTGGAAGCCCGCGACCGGGCGGCGCTCGAGGCCGACGGCTTTGATTTCAATATCAACCTCATCGTCGGCGGCCAGATCACCGGCCTAGCCCCGGAAGTGCACTCGATTTACCCGCAGGGCAACAGCATCCACGCCAGCCGCGACTGCCCTTACCTGCAGATCGGCGAATCGAAATACGGCAAACCGATTCTCGACCGCGGGTTCAGCTACGACGGCACTCTCATGGATGCGCTCAAGTTTGGCATCATCTCGATGGATGCGACGATGAAGAGCAACGTCGCGGTCGGCCCGCCGATCGACATCCTCTGCTACAAGACCGATTCCCTGCAGGTGAAAATGCGCACGCGCCTCGAGCAAAATGATCCCTACCTGACCGAGATCAGCCAGAAGTGGCAGGAAGGCATCGTCCGGCTCGTTAGGCAAATGCCGGTGGCCGATTTCAGCAAGACGGCGCTCGGCTTCGCGACCGCGGCCTGAGCGGCCGACGGATTCCGGCGGAGGGGTCCGCCATTGCCCCGCCCACCTCCCGATTTCCCGGGGGAGGCAACTGTTTCGAGGGGCTGGTCTGGTTCCTGCTTTTACCTGTCCCGCAGTCCAAACCTCTTGCCTTAATCATTATGCTCACTTCAACCAAACAACTTCTCTGCGCGCTCGCCATTTTCGGGGCCGCCGCAACTGCGTCGCTCGCTCAGGAGACCACCGCGGTGGCCTCGCTGGAGACCACGACGGCGCCCGCCGCTGTGCCGGCCGCCGCGAGCAGCGCGACGGTGCAGACCTCGGACCTCGCTCCGATGACGCTCGTCCAGGCTGCGCCTGTGACCGCTCAGCCGGCGACTCCGGCCCAGCCCTCCGCGGCTGTCCCGGCAGATGCGCAAACCACCAGCTCGACGACCAGCATGGCGATGGAGAGCGGCGGCGTGGGTGTGCGTGAATTTCAGGGCGACGACGTCGGCCAGGTCCTGCGCCTTCTCGCCCGGCAGGCTAAGATTAACATGGTGGTGAGCGAAGCGGTCGCCGGCACGGTGACCATGCGGCTCGAGGACGTGACCGCGCTGCAGGCGATCTCGATCATCGTCAAATCGAAGGGTCTGTTTATGGACCAGATCGACACCGTCTATTACATCAAGACTGGCGCGGAGCGGACGGCGGAGCCGACCGAGAGCGACAGCTACCAGTTCAGCTACGGCCGGGCAAAAGACATCGCCCCGATGCTCGCGACCCAGCTCTCGAGCAAGGAGCCACCCCAGGTCGACGAGCGGACCAACACCATTTTCTTCCGGGAGACCCGGAGCAATATCGACAACGTGCGCAAGCTCCTGGTGCAAATCGACAAACCGACCAAGCAGGTCATGATCGAAGCACGCCTCGTCGAGGTGAACGCCAATCCGAAACAAAGCTACGGCATCAACTGGGCTGGTGTGGTCGGCAGTTCGTCCGCCCCGCAGACCATCAAATACGGGACGATCGGCGAAACGAGTCAAACCACGACGATCAACGGAACGATTCCGACTTCGGATCTTGCCCACCCGGTGAACAGCGCGATCGGCCTGATTTCACAGCAGTTCGCCATTCTCTCCGTCCCGCAGATGTCCCTCACCGTCCGGGCTCTGAATGAAGACGCGGACGCGGAGTTCCTTGCCAATCCCCGGATTGTCACGGCGGACAATCAACAGGCGAAAATCGAGATCATCCGCAACCAGCCTGTGCCGCAGTTGAACTTCAACGAACAGACTGCGACGGCGGTCTTCGGCGGGTTCCAGGACAAGAAATTCGGCAACACGCTCGTCGTGCGGCCATCGGTTAACAAAGACGACTTCATCACCCTGAGCGTGAAGCCGGAGATCAGCAACAAAGTGGCGGATGCCACCTTTGTCTTCGCCGGCGCCACCGTCGCCAGCCCAATCATCGACACCCGCACGCTGGAGTCGAATGTCCTGATCAAGAGCGGCGACACGCTCGCCATCGGAGGCCTGCTTCAGGACGAAGTCACCAAATCCCGGAACAAAGTCCCGATCATGGGCGACATCCCGGTTCTCGGCTACCTCTTCCAGGAGCGGCTCAACGCGCGCACCAAGCGCAACCTGCTCGTCTTTGTCACCCCGACGATTCTCGAGCAGCGCTACGGCACCGGCCTGGAAGACCAGGTCTCCGGCTTGCATCACAGCGGCGAGGAATTCGCCGACCCGAACGGCTGGCGCAACAACGCCAAGGGCGCCGTCCGTCTCGTCCCGACCTCGAACCGCCAGATCACAGCCGATTATCCGAAACCGGGCGTGGCCCCGGCACCGGCCAAAATGCGCTTCATGAGCACGGCGAAGGACCGGGACTTCTAAGAAACTTTTGTTGTGGGGTTGGAAGGGGGCGGACCGGGTGGTTCGCCCTCTTTATTTTCGGTGGAATGGCCGGGTTATTGGATAGGGCGCATCCGCGACACTTGCGCGGGCGCATCCTCCTGTGCACAATAGGCCGCGTGAGTTTCCCCGCACAGAGCGCGTATTCCTGATGAAAATTTCGCTCATTCCCGCCTCGCTCCGACCGATCGCCGAAAAAATCGAGGCCAATGAGCGCATCTCCGATCAGGACGCCCTCCAGCTCTACCGTTGCAACGATCTCAACGCCCTCGGCATCATGGCCAGCGCGGTGCGCGAACGCAAAAACGGCAACGTCGCGACCTACATTCTCAATCGCTACATCAACTATTCCAACATTTGCGTCCTCTCCTGCCAGTTCTGCGCCTTTGCCGCGAAGAAGCGCGACGCGCACGCCTTCGAGAGCTCGATCGACGAGATCGCCGCCGCCGTCCAGGACGCGCTGGCCAGCGGCATCACCGAGGTGCACATGGTCGGCGGCCTGCATCCGACGCTGAACAAGCAATGGTATCTCGACCTGCTCAGGCGACTCCGCGCGCTCGATCCGCAATTGCAGTTGAAGGCTTTCACCGCGATCGAAATACGCCACATGGCGCGGCGGATTTTTAAAACCTCCATCGCCGAAACCCTCGCCATCCTGCGCGAGGCCGGCCTCGGTTCGCTCACCGGCGGCGGCGCGGAGATTTTTGATCCCGCCGTGCGCGACGAACTTTGCCGGGGGAAGGAGAACGCGGCGGAGTGGCTCGAAGTCCACCGCACCTGGCACGAAATGGGCGGCCGCAGCACCTGCACCATGCTCTACGGCCATATCGAGACGCTCGAGCAGCGGGTCGATCATCTCCGCCAACTGCGCGAGTTGCAGGATCAGACGCACGGCTTCACCGGTTTCATCCCTTTCGCTTTTGAACCTCAGACCACCATCCTCGCGCACATCAAGGCTTCGACCGCCTTTGATCAGCTGCGCAACTTGGCGGTGAGCCGGATCTACCTCGATAACATCGAGCACATCACCGCCTATTGGGTCAGCATGGGCCTGCCGCTGGCCCAGGTGTCGCTCAGCTACGGGGTCGACGATTTGCACGGCACCATCATGGAGGAAAAAATCTTCCACATGGCGGGGGCGAAGACGCCGCAGCAGCAGACCGTCGAATCGCTCCGGCACGTCATCCGCGAAGCCGGGCGTGATCCGGTGCAGCGCGACAGTTATTACAATCATCTCACGCCGGCCACATCGTCCGCGCGGGCCGACGCGGCGCCGCAGGCTGTGGGCGAACTCGTTTGCGCCTGAGTGGAGGCGCCCGCTTCGCTCCGCCTCGGCTGCGTCCAGTATCTCAACGCCCTCCCGCTCATCCACGGCTGGAGCGGCGAAGTCGATTTCGATCATCCGGCGGCTCTTTGCCGGAAACTGGCCGCTGGCGAGCTCGATGTCGCGCTCGTCTCGAGTTTCGAATATCTGCGCCACCCGGTTTACTCGGTCGTCGATCAGCTCGCGATCGCGTCCGATGGCCCGGTTTTCAGCGTTATCCTCGCGCATCGCGGGCCGATCAAGCGCTTGCGGGAAGTGGTGGTCGATCCCGCCTCGGAGACCTCGGTCAATCTCTTGCGCTGTTTGTTAGGCGAACGCAATCTCGCGCCTGAATTCATCCGGGCGGGGGAGCTAAGCGAGGAGCGCGGCCTGCTTTTGATCGGCGACCAGGCACTGCGCTTTCGCGCCGAAAAGGAGGGGAGCTGTCAGCTCCTCGATCTCGGCGCGGAATGGAAGCAGGCGACCGGGTTGCCCTTCGTTTTCGCGCTCTGGATGGTCCGTCCGGATTACGCGGGCAAAACCGCGATTGCGTCGGCGCTGCGATCGTTAGGCCAGGAGAACCTTGCTCATCTCGACCGCCTGCTCGCGAGCCAGCCGGAAGGACTCCGCGCTTTTGGTGAATTTTACTTTCGGGAATGCCTGCGCTTTACCTTTGGCGAGGAAGAGAAAAAAGGCTTTCAGATGTTTGCTCAACTATGCGCAAAGCACCAACTGCTCCCGGCCGTCCCGCCCGCGCCCGCCCTCGTTTAGCGCGAGAGCTGCGGATTGGGATTTCGGGCTGGAATTACGCGCCGTGGCGTGGCGTTTTTTATCCGCCGAAACATCCGCAGAAACGCGAGCTGGAGTTTGCCGGCCGCGCCTTCAACACGATCGAAATCAACGGCACCTTTTATTCGCTCCAACGCCCCGCCAGTTTTCAAAAGTGGCATGCGGACACGCCGCACGATTTTGTCTTCGCGGTCAAGGGCGCCCGCTTCATCACCCACATGAAGAAGCTCCGCGACGTGCGCGTGCCGCTGGCCAACTTCTTTGCTTCCGGGGTGCTCGCGCTCCGGGAGAAGCTCGGGCCGATTCTTTGGCAGTTCCCGCCGAACCTCGGCTGGGACGAAAGGCGTTTTCGCGACTTTTTCGAAATGCTTCCGCGCACGACCGCGGAAGGGGCCCAGCTCGGCCGTTTGCATAACGACAAGCTGAAGGCCCGCGCCTGGCTCCGGATCGACGAGGATCGTCCCGTGCGTCACGCCGTCGAGATCCGCCATCGCACTTTCCTCGTCCCGGAATTTTTTGAACTGCTGCGCGAATATCGGATCGCGTTTGTCATCGCCGACACCGCCGGCCGCTGGCCGTACGCCGAGGAACTGACGACCGATCTCGTTTATTGTCGGCTCCATGGCGACACTCAGCTCTACGTCAGCGGCTACCGCGACTCCGCGCTCGAGTCCTGGGCCAAGCGCATCCGCCGCTGGCGGCGCGGTCGCGACGTTTTCGTTTACTTTGATAACGATGCTAAAGTTCACGCCCCATTCGATGCTCAACGTCTTGCGCAACTGCTGGCCTAACGAGGCCGCAAGATGAAACGGACTCGACGCTGGATCCTCGCCTCTGCCAACGGCGAGATTGACGCAGTTAAGATTTCCGACCAAGTCTGCGGCCTGCCCTGCATTGCCCGCCTCCTGCAACGCAAAGGATTGCTCACCGACGAACAGGCGACTGATTTTCTGCAGCCCCGCCTGAAGCGCCTGAGCGATCCATTTTTGTTGCCGAATATGCAGGCGGCGGTCGATCGAATATTGCGCGCGATCACAGACCGGGAACGGATAGTTCTCTATGGCGACTACGACGTCGATGGCGTCACTTCGCTCGCGCTCCTGCACGAGATGCTCTCTGCCTACGGCGCCACTCCCGCGCTCTTCCTTCCCTCGCGCATGGAGGAAGGCTACGGCTTGAGCGCGGAAGGAATCGAGCGTTGCTGGCAGACGCACCAGCCGCAGCTTCTGATCGCGGTCGACTGCGGGACCGGTTCGTGCGCGGAGGTGGCGCAGATTCGCGCGCGCGGCGCCGACGTAATCGTGCTCGATCACCACGAACCAAAAGGCGCGTTACCGGATTGCGTCGCAGTGGTGAATCCAAAGGCGGCCGCCGATTCCGCTTACACCTATCTCTGCAGTGTCGGCCTTGTTTTCAAACTCTGCCACGCGCTGCTCAAGACTCGTCCACTGCCGGATTTCGATCTGCGCCAACGGCTCGACTTGGTCGCCCTCGGAACGGTCGCTGATATTGTCCCGCTGGAAGGAGAAAACCGGATCCTGGTCCATCGTGGGACTCGCGAGATCGCCCGTCAGCGATTGTTAGGCGTGAAGGAGCTGATGAAGATCGCGGCGGTCCGGCCGCCGATCCTGGCGGAGCATATAGGCTTTCGCCTTGGTCCGCGCCTGAACGCCGCCGGGCGCCTAACGACGGCGGAAAAAGCCCTGCGGCTTCTGCTCACGACCGATCCCACCGAAGCGAGCGCGCTCGCGGCCGAGCTGGACGGACAGAATCGCGACCGGCAGGGCGTCGAGCGCGAAATTGTCCAGGCGGTGGAAAAGCGAATCGCAGAGGAAAATTTGGCCGAATCTCCCGCCATCGTGCTCGGCGATCGTGGCTGGCACCCGGGGGTGCTTGGCATCGTCGCCTCCCGCATCGCGCGCAGTTATCACCGGCCGGCGATCATCGTCGGCTTTGATGAAACCGGAGTTGGGAAAGGCAGCGGGCGCAGTATCGCGGGCCTGTCACTGGTCGCGGCGCTGGGTCGCTGCGCCGCGCATCTCGAGAAATTCGGCGGGCACGAGATGGCCGCCGGCCTCACCATTCGCGAGGAAAATTTCCCGGCGTTCCGGGCGGCGCTGCAGAAGGTCTGTCGCGAAATGATTTCCGCGGAGGACCTCGAGCCCTGTCTCCATCTCGATGACGAACTCACCCTCGGTGAATTGAATTGGAACCTGCTCCGCTGGCACGAGCTCCTGCAGCCGTTCGGGCAGAGCAATCCGCAGCCGCTCTTCCTCGCCCGCGGGGTGGAGTCGGCCGCGCCACCGAAAATCCTGAAGGAAAGGCATCTTCTTTTGCGCTTGCGGCAAAATGGACGGTCACAACGCGCGATATTTTTCGGCGGGGCCGAAGAACCGTTGCCCGCGCCGCCCTGGGACGTGGCCTTTCGAATCAGCAGCGATGAATATGAAGGCGAGATTCGTCTGCAGATGCAGGTCGAGGCTTTGCGCTCCAGCGTTCCCGTCGCGATATGAGCCTAACGAGCGCAGATTTGCTGGGCGAGATCGACTGGATTCCGCGGCCGCGCAGCACGCAGTTACGCCGGCTCGGGCTGGAGACGGTGGGCGACCTGCTCACGCATTATCCGCGGCGTTACGAGGATCGGCGGGAGTTTGCCGGTTTTCCGCGTGAGGAAAGCGAGCAGCCGGTCTGTCTCTGCGGCGAAGTGGTCAAGACGCGCTTCAATCGCTTCGGTCGCGGGAAGAAAATCTTCGAGGCGACCTTGCAGGAAGACGGCGCTCACGCCCTCAGCCAGCCCTTGGTCTTGCGTTGGTTTAATCTCCATTACGTCCAGAAGATGATCATGACCGGGCAGCGCCTGGTCGTTTTCGGCAAGCCGCGCTTGCGCGGCCAGCGCCTCTGCATGGAACACCCGGAGTTTGAGGTGATCGAGAACGACGAGGAAATCTCGATCCACTTCCGCCGCATCACCCCGATTTATCCTGCGACCGAAGGATTGTCGCAGCGCGTCCTGCGCGGGCTGATTTATCGCCTGCTCGAGGAATGGGAGGACGACGGAGCGCACACTCTCCTCCCACCCGAAGTCGGTCCGGAAAAATCTCCACGCGCCTTGCAGGAGATTCATTTTCCGTCGTCCGACGAAAGCCAGGCGCGGGCCCGCGAGACCATCGTCCTCGCGGAATTTTTTGCGATGCAGATGCTGCTCTCCTCGCGTCGGGCGCATTCCCGCGCGCGGAGCGGCGCGATTCATTGCGGGCCGGGAGAATTGCTGCAGCGCTTTCTGCGCGCCCTGCCGTTTGACCTAACGAACGCACAGGCGCGGGTGATCGAGGAACTGCGTGGCGACCTGAAGTCCACGATCCCGATGAATCGTCTGTTGCAGGGCGATGTGGGCTCAGGGAAAACGGTCGTCGCGGTCGCGGCGCTCCTCCTCGCGGTCGAGGCCGGATTCCAAGCCGCGCTCATGGCCCCGACACAGCTCCTGGCCGAGCAGCATTACGCGGTTTTACAGCGCTGGCTGGAGCCGTTAGGCGTGCCGGTCTCGTTGCGAACCGGCGCGCGCAAAGAAGATCCGTTGCCCTTGTTTGCGGCGGCGAGTGTACGATCTCCGGGTAGCGCACGCGTCCCGCGTGCTGGCGACGGTGTCCCGCCGTCGCGAACTTTCGCGGAATCGGCGCCTGCGGAAAACGCGCAATATCACCGCCGGCGCCTCCCGCATTTCGAAACCCCCTGGGCCATTTATGCGGTCACGATAGGAACCAAATCGCGCCGCTCCCTGTCGCCCTCTTCACGCCGCGTGGCCCTGGATGCGTTTCTTCACTTCCATAATGAGCGATACGAATTATTCGCCGCGTGCGTCATGCCAGACCATGTCCACCTTCTCATTCAGCCCTGGCCAAAGTCGGATGATGAAAAGGGCAAAGTCAGGTTCTGGACCTTGAGCGAGTTGCTCCGTTCCGCGAAATCATTTTCGGCTCATCAGATAAACGAGCTCGAAGGGACCAGGGGTGCCGTGTGGGAGCGGGAACAGTTCGATCGCTATATCCGATCGGATCGCGATTTAGAGGAGAAGTTTCGTTATATCGTCGGTAATCCCTGGGAATCGGGCGTGGCTCACCATGGAGAGGATTATCCCTGGCTCTGGACTCAGGACGACTCGCCGCGCGAGGAAAGTTCGTCGCGGTGGGACACCGCGACCAGCACGCGGGACGCGTGCGCTACCCAGCAGGCTGTCGCCAGCCTCGGCCAGATTTTCGTCGGTACGCACGCGCTGCTTTTCGAACCGGAAGGGATTGGAGAAACCCGGCCTGGTCGTGATCGATGAACAACACAAATTCGGCGTCGCGCAGCGCGGCCGCCTAACGACTCAGGATCCGGCGCCGGATGTGCTGGTCATGACGGCGACTCCGATCCCACGCACGTTGACGATGAGCCTTTACGGCGATCTCGATGTCTCGACGATCGATGAAATGCCGGCCGATCGCGGCCGGATCGTGACCGCCGCTCGCGATGAAGAAAAGTTGCCGGATGTGCTGGCGTTCCTGCGCCGCGAATTGGAAGCGGGGCGTCAGGCCTACATCGTCTATCCGCTGATCGACGAGAGCGAAAAGCTGGAAGCGAAAGCGGCCAGCGCGGAGTTTGAGAAATGGCATGAGCGCCTTGCGCCGTTCACCTGCGAGCTCCTTCATGGCCGGATCCCGGCGCCGGAGAAGCAGGCGATCATGGATCGCTTCCGGCGCGGCCTAACGAGCGTGCTGGTTAGTACGACGGTGATCGAAGTGGGCGTCGATGTGGCGAACGCCACCGTCATGCTGATTGAAAACGCCGAGCGTTTCGGGCTGGCGCAGTTGCATCAGCTGCGGGGCCGGATTGGGCGCGGCGAACACAAGTCGTATTGTATCCTGCTCCGCTCCGATCCGTCGGAAGAGACGGTAACGAAGCTCGCGGTCCTGGAGAAAACCAGCAACGGTTTCGAAGTGGCGGAGGCCGATTGGGCCTTGCGCGGGCCGGGCGATCTGCTCGGAACCGCGCAAAGCGGGCTGCCCGAATTAAAGCTCGGCAACCTGCGCCTGGATGCGAAGTTAATGCAGCGCGCGCGGAGCGCCGCGCTCGCGATCTTTCAGGCCGACCCGCTCCTGGCCAGGCCGGAGAATCAACGTTTCCGGCCTTTGGTTGTCGAAGAAGGGGGAAAAACCTTCTCCCACGTCAGCTGATGAAAAATCTATTCAAATTTCTATTGTTAGTCCTGGTCCTAAGCGCGGGCGTCTCGCTGCTTTACGACTATCAACTGCGGCACGGCCGGCTCAAAATGACGGAGCGTTCGGCGCCGGAAAAATACACCCTGGCGGAAAGCCCGGCGGTCGATCCCAAGGCGGTCGCGAGCCTTGCTTCCCTGAGCAACGAACGACGCAAGCTGGTCGCGGGCGTCATTCCGTCGGTCGTGAGCGTGAAAACTTCAAAGCGGATCCAGCGGCCCCAATATGGCCTCGATCCGTTCGATTTCTTCCGGGGCAATTCGCGGCAGTTTCGCGGGCCGGCGGAGGAGGCGATGGTGCAGAGTTCCCTCGGCTCAGGCGTAATTGTGACGAAGGAAGGTCACATCATTACCAATAATCATGTGGTCGATCAGGTGGACGAAATTGAAATCGTCCTGAGCGATGGCCGCACGGAAAAGGCGCGCGTGATCGGCGCGGACAAGGAGCTCGATCTCGCGGTCTTGAAAGTGGATGAGCCTGGATTGCAGCCGCTCAAGCTGGGTGATTCCGATGTCGTGCAGGCCGGTGATTTCGTGCTCGCGGTGGGCAATCCGTTCGGCTTCGACGAGACAGTGACGGACGGCATCATCAGCTCCAAGGGCCGCCCCAATCGCGTCGATGGTTTCGGCGATTACCTGCAGACGGACGCGGCCATCAATCCCGGGAACAGTGGCGGCCCGCTCATTAACCTGAGCGGCGAAATCGTCGGCATCAATACCGCGATCATCTCGCGCAGCGGCGGTTCGCAGGGGATCGGTTTCGCGATTCCCTCCAACACGGTAAAGATGGCGTTGGAAAGCCTGCTGCAAAAAGGGCGGATCATCCGCGGTTATCTCGGGATCGAGACCGCGGCGCTGCCCCCGGGGCAGATCAACGCGAAGGAAGGATCGGGAGTGCCGGTCGTTTCCGTCCTGCCGGATTCTCCGGCCGCGGAAGCGAAAATCCAGCAAGGGGACGTGATTCAAAAATTCGACGGCCGCGAGGTGCGCAACATCGCGGAACTGCGCCGGCTCGTGTCGCAGGTGGAACTGGACAAGAAGGTGGAAATCCAGGTCGCGCGCAAGGGCAAGCCGGTCACGCTTGCGGCCACGATCAAGGAACAGCCGGCGAATTACCAGCTGGCCCGTGCCCAGCCGCCAGACGGCAGGAGACGGCAGGCGCCGCTTCCCCCTAACGATAACGACCCTGGGATGCCGGATCCATCGGGCGAGCCGGATCTCGAGCAACCGAATGGAGATGGGGGTGCCCTCGATTCCATCGAAGTGCGGGAACTGACCCCGCAACTGGCGCAACGCCTCGGCGTGCCGCGCGGGGTGCGCGGAGTCGTGATCTCGCAGGTGGGCGGTGCACTGTCGGGCGGACAATTGCGCGCCGGCGATGTGATCGAGGCGGTTAACCAGGAGCCGGTCACTTCGGTGGAGGAATACGAACAGGCAATCCAGGGGCTGGATCCGAGCCAGCCCCAGGTGCTCTCGGTTTGCCGGCAACGCAGCCGTTCGTTTGTGGTCATCCAGCCGCGCTAACGGCGGCACCGCCAGCGTGGCGTTGAAACGCGCACCACGGCAGTGAGTTCCGAATGTGTGAATAAGCGTTGGGCACTGGAAGTCCAACTCTGCACATCAACCAAACACCATGAAACGAATCCTACTTGCACTCACGATGGTCGGTCTTCTGGTCTCCGTTGCGCCCAAGGCGCAGGCAGACACGGAAGTCTCAATCGACTTGTTTTACGATAATCTCTCTCCGCACGGGAGCTGGATCGAGGTGGCCGATTACGGCTACTGCTTCCAGCCCAGTGTGGCGGTGAGCAACTCCGATTGGCGTCCTTACTCCGACGGATACTGGGCCTACACCGACCTCGGATGGACCTGGGTCTCCTACGAAGATTTCGGGTGGGCGACTTATCACTACGGCCGCTGGGCCAACCTCGACAGCTTCGGCTGGGTCTGGGTGCCCGGCTATGAGTGGGGTCCCGCCTGGGTCTCATGGCGCACCGGCGGCGACTATGTCGGCTGGGCGCCCTTGCCGCCCCAGCGCGGCGAGGTGGTCTATGAAGGCACCGCCATTACCAACCAGGTCGATATTCAGTTCGGCATCGGGCCGCTCTATTACAACTTCGTCGACATCCGCTACATCGGCGAGCCGGTGCTGCGCGGACGAATTCTCCCGCCGAGCCGCAACGTCACGATCATTAACAACACCGTGAACGTGACCAACATCACCTACAATAACTCGGTCGTTTACAATTACGGCCCCGATTACAATCGGCTGAATCAATATTCGACCCGCCCGGTTCAGCGTCTCTCCATCCAGCGCGAAACTGCCGCGGGTGGCAATCTCGGCCAGGGCCGGAAAGGGAACTTCAATCGCGTCAGTGGCAACCAGTTGACGGTTGTCGCGCCGAGGATCCAGAAGTCGCAGCAGAGAGTCGCTCCCAAGCAGGTCAAAACGAAGGTGGAAAAACCGACCGTCGAGACCGGCTGGAAGGGGATCAACAATCGCCAGCAAGTGGAAGCGGAGATGAAGAAAGGCGACCCGAAGAATATCAAGGCGCCTGATTTCCAGCCGCAGAAAGACCGCAAGCGTGAAGCCGTGGCCGGGGCCGATCAAAGCCCTGCGGGCCAACCGGAAGCTGCGCCGGCCGCCGGCGAACAGGCACAGGAATCCCAGAAAGCGCAACAGCAGCAGCAGCGCGACGAGCGCCAGCAGCAGCGTGAACAAACGCAGCAAAGCCAGGCTGATAAAGATGGCCAGCAGGCGGACGCCGCCAAGAATCGCGAAGAGACTCGCAAGGGCCGTCGCGGCGCAGCCGGTGAGACTCGTGAAAACGCGGAGCCGGGAGCCGGCCAGCAGGAGGCCGATTCGCGGGCCGATCGGGCTGGGCAAAGCGACGCGCAAAAACCGGATCGCCAAAAGCGGGCCGAGGAACGCCGCGCTCAACGAGCCGAACAGGGCAGCCAGGAAGAAGAGGCGAAGCCCGACCGGGAAACCGGCGCTGATCGCCCGCGTAACGCCCGGAAGGCGCAGCAGGCCGACGAAAATCAATCCGCTGCGGACAGCAGCCGGTCGGAGAACACCCGGCCGCGCCGCGGGCAGCGCGCGGAGGGAGCACAGTCGGCTCCTTCGAGCGGCGACAGTGCCGGTGCTGGTGCACAGGCAGAGCCTCGCGCCGACCGGCCAGAGCGCGCCCAGCGCCAGATGCAGGAACGGCGTTCGCAGCAAGAGCAGGCCCGCCCGCAACAACAGGAGGCTCGCCCTCGGCAGCAGGAGCAGGCTCGCCCGCAACGGCAGCGCCAGGATCGGCAGCAGGGTAGCGGCGACGCCAACGAAGGCCGCCAGGGCAAAAAGAAAAAGCCCACGCAGGAGCCCTCTCCGCAGCCTTAAAGCAATCACTTAAACTGCAACGGCCCCGGGAGAAATCCCGGGGCCGTTTTGTTTAAAGTAGCTCGGCGATCTGGACCGCGTTGAGCGCGGCGCCTTTCAGGAGCTGATCGCCCGAGACCCAGAGCGCGAGTCCATTTTCGAGCGCGCAATCCAGACGCAGCCGGCCGGCCTGGCAATTATCCCGCCCGGCGGCATGGAGCGGCATCGGGTAGCGATTGGCCTGTGGCTCGTCGACCAGCTCGAGCCCGGGCGCCTTGGCCAAAGCCTCCCGGGCCGCGTCGAGCGAGACGGGGCGATCAAATTGAGCGCTGATCGCGACCGAATGCGCGCGATAAACCGGAACCCGCACGCAGGTCACCGACGCCATGAAATCCGGCAGATGCATGATCTTGCGTCCCTCATTCTGCATCTTCATTTCTTCTTTGGTGTAGCCGTTCTCGAGAAACGAATCGACGTGCGGCAGGACATTGAAGGCAATCGGGTGCGGATAAACTTCCGTAACCGCCTCCTCGCCGCTCGCGCTCGCCTCGATCTGCTTTTTCAGCTCTTCGATCGCCCGGGCGCCCGTACCCGAGACGGCCTGGTAGCTCGAGGCGAAAATCCGGCGCAGCCCAAAAGCAAGATGCAGCGGATAGAGCGCCATCAGCGCCACCGCGGTGGTGCAATTCGGGTTCGCAATTAATCCGCGGTGTTCGCGGGCATCGTCGGGATTGATCTCGGGAATGACCAGCGGCACCTCCGGATCCATCCGAAAGGCGGAGGAATTATCGATCACCACCGCGCCCGATGCTTTTGCGAAAGGCGCAAACTGCTTCGTCGTTCCGGATCCGGCGCTGAAAAAGGCGAGATCGATCCCGGCAAAGGAATCTTCGCCGAGCGCCTCGACAGTGTGTTCGCGTCCGCGGAATTCCAGTTTGCGCCCCGCCGAACGCGGCGAAGCCAGCAGTCGCAGGTCCGTCGCCGGAAATTCACGCCGCTCCATCACCCGCAGCAGCTCGATTCCAACCGCGCCAGTCGCGCCGACGATCGCGACGTGATATTTTCGAGGCATTGCGAGCGCAGTCTATCGCCCGTGCCTACAGATGCAAACACCCGCACCCATCATCCGCGTCTCCGTTCCTGAGCAGCGGCTCGACCTCGTCGCCGGCGACGAAGTCCTGGCCAGTTATCCCGTCTCCACCTCGCGTTTCGGCCTCGGTTCGGAGGAAGGAAGCATGAAAACTCCGCTCGGGCGATTCAGGATCGGCGAGAAAATCGGCGCCGACTCTCCCCCGGGCACGATTTTTCGCAATCGCCTCCCGCTTACACCCGAGGATGTCGTTCAGCCGACCGACGATCTTGTCGTCTCCCGCATCCTCTGGCTCGACGGCCTCGAGGAGCACAACGCTAATACCCGCGAGCGCTATATTTACATCCACGGCACCAACCACGAAGACCAGATTGGGCAGCCCGCCAGCCACGGCTGCATCCGGATGAAAAATGACGATCTGATCGCGCTCTTCGACCAGGTGCCGGTGGGGGCCGAAGTAGTAATTGTGACCTAGCGAAAAAACCCCGGGAAATTTGTTGCGCGCACTGGATTCCCCGCCTAAACAGTCGGCAGCAACCTGCTAAGGAAGGAGGCGAGTTTATAGTGAAATTAGTCAAAATGATCATGATCGTGGCCGTTGCGGCCGGCGTGTTGAGCCTGGGTGCTTGCGCGCAGAAAAAGGAGACGATGGCGACCCAATCGACGGCCACCACCGGATACTCCAAATAGTCTCGCACCGGCGGTTCGCCTCCGACCGGACAACTTTAACCCAGAAGGCCAGGCCGTTTACGCGGCCTGGCCTTTTTCGCTTTGAAGGCTTGCCGGATCGTCCCGTGAGTGGAATTCCGAAACGTTTCTCGTAGTATTCGCACGATGTTGCAGCTCAGCGGTCGCCCTTTATCGCTCGCGGAAATCGCGGGTGTCGCCTTGAAACATGAGCCGGTCGAGATCGCCTCCGCGGCGGAATCGGCCATCCACGCCTCGCGCAAGGTGGTCGAGCAAATCGTCGCCCGGGGCGATGTCATCTACGGCGTCAGCACCGGTTTCGGCAAACTGGCCGATGTCCAGATTCCCTCGGATCAACTGGAACAGCTCCAAGTCAATCTCGTGCGGAGCCACTGCTGTGGCATCGGCCACCCGCTCTCCGAGCCGGAGGTGCGCGCCATGATGCTCCTCCGGGCCAACGTTCTCACGCTCGGCTTCAGCGGGATTCGGCTGGAGGTCATCCAGCTCCTTGTCTCGATGCTGAACAAAAACGTCTGCCCGGTCATTCCCGAGAAGGGTTCGGTCGGCGCGAGCGGCGATCTCGCGCCCCTGGCTCATCTCGCGCTCTCGCTCCTTGGGGAAGGGGAGGCTTTTTACAAAGGCGAGCGGATGCCAAGCGCGGACGCGCTGAAAAAGGCCGGACTTCAAGTCGACCGATCTGCACGCGAAAGAGGGCCTCGCCTTGCTTAATGGCACCCAGGCGATGCACGCGGTTGGCGGCCTCGCCCTTTTTCGGGCGAAACGCCTCGCCCGGGTCGCCGATATCGCCGGCGCCATGACGCTCGAAGCGCTCAAGGGGACTCCGGTCGCATTCGACGAGCGCATCCACAACGCCCGTCCGCATCCCGGCCAGCAAGCGGTCGCGCGCCATCTCCTCGGCCTTTTGCAGGGCAGTGAGATCCGGGAATCCCACGCTCACGACGATCCGCGCGTCCAGGACGCCTACAGCCTGCGCTGCATGCCGCAGGTGCACGGCGCCGTTCGCGGCGCGCTGGCTCATTGTGAAGAAGTGCTCGGAATCGAGTCCGGCTCGGCCACGGATAACCCGCTCGTCTTTTCCGATAACGGCGACGTTCTCTCGGGCGGCAATTTCCACGGTGCGCCGCTCGCCCTCGCACTCGATTACGCGGCCATCGCGACGACCGATTTGATGAGCATCAGCGAACGTCGAATCGATCGCCTAACGAATCCGGACCTGAGCGAGGGGCTGCCCGCTTTCCTCGCGCAACATCCCGGGATGCAATCCGGTTTCATGATCGCGCACGTCGCCGCCGTGGCGCTCCTCAATGACGCCAAGGTCCTGGCCCATCCCGCGAGCGTCGACAATCTTCCCACTTCGGCCGGGAAAGAAGATCACGTCTCCATGGGAATGACGGGCGCGCTCAAGCTGCGCACGATCGTGGAAGACGCCGAAAACGTGCTCGCGATCGAGCTCTTTGCCGCGGCCGAAGGATTGGAATTCCGCCGTCCGCTTAAAGCCGGCGCCGGCGTCGAGAGTGCGTTCGCGACTTTACGTACGCTCGTCCCGCGCCTCGAAGAGGATCGCGTGCTCGCGGGCGACATTGAGCGCATCGCCGAGGCGATCCGCGAAGGAAAATTCGACAGCGCCGACGAAATTTTATGAAAAGAACAATTCGCGCCCCACGCGGGAAGGAACTGAGCTGCAAAGGCTGGCAGCAGGAAGCCGCTCTCCGCATGCTGATGAATAATCTCGATCCCGAGGTCGCGGAAGATCCGGACCGATTGATCGTTTACGGCGGCACCGGCCGGGCGGCGCGGAGCTGGGAAGCGTTCGACGCGATCGTGAAAGCGCTCCGCGAGCTGGAGAATGACGAGACGCTCCTCGTGCAATCAGGCAAACCGGTTGGCGTTTTCCGGACGCATGACGAAGCGCCCCGGGTCCTGATCGCGAACTCGAATCTCGTCGGCCAATGGTCGAATTATCCGGAATTTAACCGGCTCGAAAAACTGGGCCTGACGATGTACGGCCAAATGACCGCCGGCTCGTGGATCTACATTGCCAGCCAGGGCATCGTGCAGGGCACGTTCGAAACATTTTCCGCCGCCGGGGAGCGCCACTTTGGCGGATCGCTCGAGGGTAAGCTGCTCGTCACCGGCGGTCTCGGCGGGATGGGCGGCGCACAGCCGCTCGCGGCTACCATGGCTGGCGCGCGCTGTCTCGGGATCGACGTTGATCCGACTCGGATCGAAAAGCGCCTAACGAGCGGTTATTGCGACAAGATCGCGCATTCGCTCGACGAGGCGATGCAACTGCTGGAAACGAAAGAGGCGATCTCAGTCGGCCTCGTCGGCAACTGCGCCGATGTCCTGCCGGAAATGGTGCGACGCGAAATCGTGCCCGACATTCTGACCGACCAGACCAGCGCCCACGACGCGCTCAACGGCTATGTGCCTAACGGAATGTCGCTGGCCGAAGCGCTCCAACTGCGGGTCGACAAGCCGGATGAATATGTCGAGCGCTCGATGGCCGCGATGGCGCAGCACGTCGAGGCCATGCTGGCGTTGCAAAAGAAAGGCGCGATCACTTTCGACTACGGCAATAACATCCGGACCCAGGCCAAAAAAGCCGGTTGCGAAAACGCCTTCGATATTCCCGGCTTCGTTCCGGAATACATCCGCCCGCTCTTTTGCGAGGGGAAAGGGCCTTTCCGCTGGGTCGCGCTCAGCGGCGACCCGGCCGATATCGCGCGGACCGACGAGCTCGCCCTCGAATTGTTCCCGGATGACAAAACGCTCGCCCGCTGGATGAAGCTGGCGCGAAAGCGGATTCAATTCCAAGGCCTGCCGGCTCGGATCTGCTGGCTCGGTTACGGCGCGCGCGCGGAATTCGGCGTGGCCATGAACGAGCTCGTTAGGCGGGGCGAGATCAGCGCGCCGATCGTGATCGGTCGCGATCATCTCGATACCGGCTCGGTCGCGTCGCCTTATCGCGAAACCGAAGGCATGATCGACGGCAGCGACGCGATCGCGGACTGGCCGTTGCTCAACGCGCTCGTCAATACCGCGGCCGGCGCTTCCTGGATTTCGCTCCACAATGGCGGCGGCGTCGGGATCGGCTACTCGCAACACGCCGGAATGGTGGTGGTGGCGGATGGAACCGACAACGCCAAGCGTCGCCTCGAGCGCGTCTTGACGAGCGATCCCGGAATGGGCGTGATCCGGCACGCCGACGCCGGTTATTCGCGCGCGATCGATTTTGCCAAAGAGCACGACGTGAAGATTCCGATGGAGCCGAAAGCGCGGGATTGATAGGAAAGAGCCTAACGATGCAAAAACTGATCGAATGCGTGCCCAATTTCTCCGAGGGCCGCGACCTGAATGTGATCAAACAGATCACGGCCGCGATTGAAGCGGTCGAGGGAGTTTCGCTCCTCGATGTCGATCCCGGCGCGAGCACCAACCGGACGGTCGTGACTTTCGTCGGCTCGCCCGAAGCGGCGGTTGAGGCGGCCTTTCGCGGAATCCAAAAAGCGGCGGAACTGATCGACATGCGGAAGCAAAAGGGCGCGCACCCGCGGATGGGTGCGACCGATGTTTGCCCGTTTATCCCCGTGAGCGACGTCAGCTGGGAGGAAGCGATCGAATGCGCGAAGTCGTTAGGCAAGCGCGTCGGCGAGGAGTTGAAGATCCCGGTTTATCTTTACGAGCGCGCGGCGAGCGGTCCGGAACGCTCCAATCTCTCGATCATTCGTGCCGGTGAATACGAAGGTTTCTTTGAGAAGATCAAGCAACCGGCTTGGCAACCCGATTTCGGTCCGGCCGTTTTCAACGAAAAGTCCGGCGCCACCGTGATCGGCGCGCGGGATTTTCTGGTCGCTTACAACGTGAACCTGAACACGAAGTCGACCCGGCGCGCCAACTCGGTCGCGTTCGACGTGCGCGAACAAGGTCGGTTCAAAACCGACGACGGCACTCCGACGGGGAAGAAGGTCCTCGACGATAAGGGCGAGCCGGTGCGGATCCCGGGAATGTTGAAACACGTCAAAGCCATCGGCTGGTATGTCGAAGAGTACGGGATGGCGCAGGTTTCGATGAACCTGACGAACATCGAAGAGACGCCTTTGCACGTTGCCTTCGATGCATGCGCCACGTCCGCCGCGAATCGCGGGATGCGTGCCACCGGCTCGGAAATTGTCGGGATGCTGCCGAAGAAATCCCTCGTCGAAGCCGGGAAATATTTTCTCCGCAAACAGAAATGGTCCGAAGGCGCGGCGGAGGAAGAACTGATCGATCTCGCCATCCGCTCGATGGGGTTGAGCGAGTTGAAGCCCTTCGATCCAAAAGAAAAAGTGATCGAATTCAAGATCGCGGAGGCGACAAAGAAGTCGCTCGTGAAAATGAATCTGCGCGAGTTCTGCAATGAAACGCTGAGCGACTCACCGGCGCCGGGTGGCGGTTCCGTCGCAGCCCTGATGGGCGCGCTGGGGGCGTCGTTAGGCGGAATGGTGGCCAATCTTTCCGCGGGCAAACGCGGCTGGGACGATCAGCTCGAATTTTTCAGCGACTGGGCGGTGAAAGGGCAGCAGTTGAAGGATGAACTCCTCTTCCTGGTCGACGAGGACACCGCGGCCTTCAACAAGGTGATGGCCGCTTTCGGTTTGCCGAAAGATTCCGCGGAAGAAAAGGCGGCCCGCACCCGGGCGATTCAATCGGCTAATCAATATGCGGCGGAGATTCCGTTGAAGGTGATGGAGACGGCGAGCCGGTCGTACGATCTCCTCGCGGCGATGGCCGATAAGGGAAACCCGGCCTCAATCTCCGACGTCGGAGTCGGTTTGCTTGCTACCCGCGCCTGCGTCGACGGTGCGGGCATGAATGTGCGGATCAATTTGTCCGGCCTGAAGGACGAAAAGGTGCGGGCCAAGCTGGGGGAAAGATTAATCACGCTGATGAAGGAATCGGAGGCGCGCTACGACGAGGCCCGCCGCGTGGTGGAGAGCAAGCTCTCTTGAACTCGGTCGCGGTCCTGCACGCGGCCCAGCTGGTCACGCTGGCCGGCCCGAAACGAGCGCGCGTTGGCGGTGAGCTGGGCGATCTCGCGATCATCGAGGATGGCGCGATGCTGGTGCGCGATGGCGTGATCGTGGCGACAGGCATCTCGGATGAAATCGCGCGCGACTTGCCTAACGACGTCGAGGTGATCGACGCGCGCGGACGCGTCGTGCTTCCGGGTTTCGTCGATGCGCATGCGCATCCCGTCTTTGGCGGAAACCGGGTCGACGAATTTGAACTGCGCTCTCGCGGCGCGACTTACGAGGAAATTGCCGCGAGCGGCGGCGGCATTCGTTCGACGGTGCGGAAAACGCGCGCGGCGAGCGAAGCCGAGCTCCTGGCGCAGGCGAAGACGCGGGCGCACTGGTGCCTTCGTTGCGGCACGACGACGATGGAGGCCAAGTCGGGCTACGGACTGTCGCTCGACGAAGAGCTGAAGATGTTGCGCGTCATCCGGCAACTGAACGAGACGACCGCGCTGGAATTCGTGCCGACCTTCCTCGGCGCGCATGCCATCCCGGAGGAATTTGCCGGCGCGCCCGAGCAGTATGTCGCGCTCGTGATTCACGAAATGCTGCCGGCCGTGGCCGAGGAAAATCTCGCCGAGTACTGCGACATCTTTTGCGAGCGCGGGTATTTCGATCTCGCGGACTCGGAGAAAATCCTGAAGGCGGCGCAGGCGCACGGTTTGCGACTGCGGATGCATGTCGACCAGCTAACGAACTCTGGGGGCGCGTTTCTCGCGGCGCGCCTCGGCGCGGCGACGGCCGATCACCTCGAGCAAACCAACGACACCGAGATCGCAGCCCTGGCCGAGGCGGGAGTGCAGCCGGTCCTGTTGCCGGCCTCGGTTTATGCTCTCGGCAAAACGCGTTATCCCAAAGCGCGCGCCATGATTGATGCCGGCCTGGCGGTGGTCCTGGCGACCGATTTCAATCCCGGTTCATCGCCGACGCCTTCGATCCCGATGGTCCTCTCGCTCGCTTGCACGCAAATGAAGATGACGCCGGCGGAAGGAATTGCGGCGAGCACAATCAACGCCGCCTACAGCCTCGGGCGGGGCGACCGGATTGGCTCGCTCGAAGCCGGCAAGGCCGCAAATTTCACCATCTTCGACTGCGCGGATTACCGCGAGATCGCCTATTGGATCGGCGTTCCCCAGGTCGCATCGGTCCACATCGACGGCGACTGCGTTTATTCCCGCGACTAAAAGCACCCGCTTTTTGGCCGCTGGTTTGCGAACGCTCCCGCTCCCTCGTAGCGTGCCCTGATGAAGGTCGAAGTAGAAACCCAGCCCCATTGCGTCGCGACGCTCAAGATCGAATTGCCACCGGAGCAGGTCTCGAAGGAGTGGGATGCGATCGCGAACAGCTTTGCCGCCCAGGCCAAGATTCCGGGGTATCGCCCGGGCAAAGCGCCGCGCAGCGTGATCGAGAAAAAATTTCGCAAGGACATCCAGGACGAGCTGACGAAGAAGCTCGTCTCGAAAAGCTATCGCGAAGCGGTCGAAGCAAAACAGTTGCGGGTCGTTTCCCTAACGAACCTGGAAGACGTGGAATTCGGAGAGGATCGCTCCATGCGTTTTCGCGCCACGGTCGTGACCGCGCCGGAGTTTGAGCTGCCGGAATACAAGGGCATCCCGCTCAGTTTGCCCGACACCAAGGTGACCGAGGAAGAAATCAGCATCGCGCTGGAACGTTTGCGCGAGCAATCGGCGGATTTCGTCGATGTGCCGGAGCGTGGCTTGGAGATGGAAGATTTTGCGGTGATCGATTTCGAGGGCGCGATCGAGGGCAAGCCAATTACGGAAATAGCCCCGAACGTGAGCAAGAACCTCCAGGGCGGGAAGAAATTCTGGCTGCGTTTGGCGGCGGAAAATTTCCTCCCGGGTTTCGTCGAGCAGATCCTGGGTCAGAAACCGGACGAGACCCGGTCGGTGAAGGTCGAATTCCCTTCCGATTTTCCGGTTCCGGAAGTGGCTGGAAAAACGGCGGAGTACGAGGTGAAGCTGCTCGAGATCAAACAGCGCATCCTGCCACCGCTCGATGATGCTTTTGCCGCGAAGTGGATGCCGGACAAGACGCTGGCCGATCTGCGGCACGCGCTGGAGCACCAAATCGAGCATGAGAAGGGTCATGAGCTGGAGCGGGCGCGCGAATCGCAGGTGGTGAAGTTTCTGAGCGAGCGGGTCGATTTCGAGCTCCCGCCGAATTTGCTCAAGGCCGAGACGCGCAACGCCCTGGCCGAGCTGGTCCATCGCAATCGCGAGCGCGGGGTGCCGGATGAAATGTTGAAGGAGAAAGAAGAGGAGCTGATCCGGGTGGCGGGCGGCCTGGCCGCGCACCGCTTGAAAACGAACTTCATCCTTCACCGCATCGCGGAGCAGGAAAAGATCAAGGTCACGGCGGTGGATATCGACGAGCGCATTCGCCACCAGGCGATGCACCACAACACCACCCCGGAAAAAATGCAGCAGGAGATCGAAAAAAATGACGCCATGAACGGTCTCGTGGAGCAAGTCCTGCTGGCCAAGACAATTGATTTCCTCGGGTCGAATGCTACCATCGGGAGCGCGCCCGCAACGCCAGTTTCCGAGCCCACTAACGAATCCAAATGACGACAAATCGCGACTCCAATCACTCTCAATCCGTCCTCGTGCCGATGGTCGTGGAACAGACCGGGCGCGGCGAGCGCAGCTACGACATCTACTCGCGCCTGCTCAAGGACCGGATCGTTTTTATCGGCACGCCGATCGACGATCACATCGCGAACCTGGTCATCGCCCAACTTCTTTTCCTGCAAATGGAAGACGGGAAAAAGGACATCAGCATTTACATCAACTCGCCCGGCGGTTCGGTTACGGCCGGGCTGGCGATCTATGACACGATGCAGTTTCTGACCTGCGACGTGACCACCTATTGCCTCGGGATGGCCGCCAGCATGGGCGCGGTCCTGCTGGCGGCGGGGACGAAGGGCAAACGCTTCGCGCTCCCGAATTCCGACATCATGATCCATCAGGTCTCGGGCGGCGCCCAAGGCCAGGCGAGCGACGTCGAGCGGACGGTCGAGTACATGTTTAAACTGAAGAAGCGCCTCATCCGCATCCTCGCCCAGCACACCGGCAAACCCGAGGACCAGGTGCTGCACGATTCCGATCGCGATTACTACATGAACGCGACGGAAGCAAAGGCGTATGGACTGGTGGACGAAGTCATCAAATCACGCAAAGAAGCCAAGCTGCTCGACGGCGCTTCCGAGAAGGGCCTGAACGATCGCTCGACCGCGGTGGCGGAGGCCGCCTTGCCGCAGAAAGTCGAGGAATAGGAACTGCTTTACCGAAGGGGATACCTATGGCCCGCGCCTCGAACCTCACCATGTGCTCCTTCTGTGGCAAAAGCCACGCCGAGGTGCGCAAGCTCATTGCCGGGCCTGGCGTCTACATTTGCGATAGCTGCATCAACGTCTGCAAGAGCATCCTCGACAAGGAGCTGAACGAAGACGCGCGGCGTCAATCCTCCACCATCCGGGTTCCGAAACCGGCCGAGATTCGCCATTCCCTCGACCAATACGTGGTCGGCCAGGACACGGCGAAGAAGACTCTCTCCGTCGCGGTCCACAACCATTTCAAGCGCGTCCTTCAAAGCGCGCCGCCGGCCGATACTTCGGCGGCTTTCCAACCCGATCCTTTCGCTGACGTCGAAATCGAGAAGAGCAACATCCTCCTCATCGGACCGACCGGCTCCGGTAAGACGCTCCTCGCGAAAACGCTGGCCAAGATTCTCGACGTCCCGTTCTGCATCGCGGACGCCACCACCCTGACCGAGGCCGGCTACGTCGGCGAAGACGTGGAAAACATCATCCTTCGTCTCCTGCAAAACGCCGACTACGACGTGAAGCGGGCCGAAATCGGAATCGTTTACATCGACGAGATCGACAAGATCGGGCGCAAGACCGACAACGTCAGCATTACCCGCGACGTCTCGGGCGAAGGCGTGCAACAGGCGCTCCTGAAAATTCTCGAAGGCAGCACCTGCAACGTCCCGCCGCAGGGCGGCCGGAAACATCCGCACCAGGAATACATCCAGGTGAACACGGAAAAGATTCTCTTCATCTGCGGCGGCGCCTTCGTCGGCCTCGACAAAATCGTCCAGAAACGGATCGGCAACAAAACGCTCGGCTTCAGCAGTCCTTCGCTCGAAGTGGAAGAAGCGGCCCGGCGCGAAGCGGTTCGCCATGTCGAGCCGGAAGACTTGCTCGGCTTCGGCATGATCCCGGAATTCATCGGCCGTCTTCCCGTCCTGACCGCGCTCGACGCGCTGACCGAGGACGAAATGGTCTTGATCCTGACCGACACGAAGAACGCGATGATCAAGCAGTACACCAAGCTTTTTGCGATGGAAGGCGTTCGCCTCACCGTCACGAAAGACGCCCTCCGCGCTCTCGCCGCCCAGGCGGTGACGAAGGGCACCGGCGCGCGTGCGCTGCGTTCGATGCTGGAGCGGATCATGCTCGACATCATGTATGACGTGCCGAGCCGCGAAGACATCGCGGAGGTGACGATCAATCGCGCGGTGGTCGAGGGCAAAAAAGTCCCGCTCATTCGTAAGAAACAGGACAAGGACGCGGCTTAGGGGAGGGCGCTTCGCGCCTAACGTCGAACGTCCAACGCTCAACGTTGAACGTTGAACGTTGAACTCAGAATCCGCAGCGCTTGCTCGTTCCGAGTTCAAACATTGGACGTTGAACGTTCGACGTCGGACGTTCTTCCCTCTTCTCCAATGCGAGTCACCGTCATCAACACCGGCACCGAGATTCTGCTCGGTGATGTCCTCAATACCCATCTCACTTTCATCGCGCGGGAGATTTTCCCGCTCGGCTTGCGGGTGGAGCGGCAAATGTCGGTGCCGGATGGCGAGGCCATTCGGGCCGCGCTCGAGGAAAATTTCGATCGCGCAGACATCATCTTCGTGACCGGCGGTCTCGGACCGACGACCGACGACATCACGCGCGAGATCACCGCCGAAATGCTCGGACTCGATCTGGTGGCTGATCCGGAACTGGAAAAGACCATTACGCATCGGCTGAAGTCGCGCGGGATTCGCCTGACCAATCGCATCCTGCGCCAGGCCCAGGTGCCGCGCGGTGGGCAAGTCTTGCCTAACGAGAACGGCAGCGCCCCGGGCCTTTACCTGCCGGCGGGCGTTGGCGGCTCGGTCACTCCGCATCTTTTTCTCTTGCCCGGCCCGCCGCGCGAGCTGCACCCGATGTTTCTCGAGGTGGTCATTCCCATTCTGCGGAAAATCGTCCGGCAGGAGGAAGCGTTTGCCTGCCGCACCTACCGCATCGTCGGGATGGGGGAATCCTACGTCGAGGAGGCGATCGGCGAGGAATTGCTCGCGATCAGCGGGCTCGAGCTCGGCTATTGCGCGCGGATGGGCGAGGTCGATCTGCGCGTCATCGGCTCGGTCGCAGTGCTCGAGCAGGCCGATGCCGCGATCCGGGCCAAATTGACGACTTCGATTCTCAGCACCAGCGGGGAAAACCTCGAGACCGTCATCGTTAGGCAATTGTCCGCCAAGGGTGCGACCCTGGCCGTGGCCGAGTCCTGCACCGGCGGCTTCCTTGCCCACCGCGTGACGAATGTGCCGGGATCCTCGGAGGTTTTCCTCGCCGGTTATGTCACCTATTCCAACGAAGCAAAAAACGCCGCTCTCGGGGTCGACCTGGCCCTGGTTCGCGCGCACGGTGCGGTCAGCGAACCGGTCGCCCGGGCCATGGCCGAGGGCGCACTGGCGAAATCAGGCGCGACCTACGCGCTTGCCACCACTGGTATTGCCGGCCCCGGCGGAGGCAGTGAAACGAAACCAGTAGGAACGGCTTTCGTCGCGCTTGCCGACGGCGGGGCGACCGTCGTGAAGAATCTTTTTTTCCCAACGGATCGCGAGACGTTCAAACAACTCGCCACCCAGATGGCGTTCAACCTCCTGCGCGAGCGTCTCGCGGCCGGCTAATCGCCCACTACCACCGGCGTCCCGACCTTGACGTGCTTGTAAAACATCTCAGCTGCCGCCGACGGCATCCGGATGCAGCCATGCGAGGCCGGATACCCCGGAAGGATGCCAACGTGCATGCCCACTCCATCATCCGTCAGTCGCATGAACCAGGTCATCGGTGAGCCGACAAAACGCGTTCCGCTTGGCGCGGAGTCGATCCGGCTGCTCACGCCGCGGCGCACCACCCGGCCGGCTCCGTCGACAAAGTCACCGTAAATATTGGATCGGTGATCCTTGTCTTTCTGCGAGATCCGGTAGCTACCCATCGGAGTCGGGCGGGCGCGTTTCCCGGAGGAAATCGGCGAATCGATCACCACTTCGTCGCCCATCAGGAGGTAGGCGCGCTGTTTTGAAAGCGAAACGCGGACGCGGGCTTTATCCGGGGTGATTTGCTCGAGCAGGCGAGGGGAAACATTGATCGGTTCCTGCCGGTGAATAAGGTCGCTCGCGCGCTTCATCGCGGGAGCGCTTCTGGGCCGGGATTGCGGCCGGGGAGGAGGCCGGAGCTGCTGCGACCGGGCTGGCGTGCGGGTGGTGAAAGGGCGTGTTCCCGTGCCCGGCACCTGCGCACCCAGGTCGCCGGGCATGAGCACGGCAAGAAGGGCGGAGACGAAGATTTGGAAAAGCCGTTGGATCACAAAATGAATGGAGCTGGCAGTCTATGCAGCGGGTCGGCTGCAAAAATGAATGGTTCGCCTGCCGGTGGCAACGCGGAAATTGATCCGCAGCGTCGCACGCGCGGGATTGATTTGCCACCGCGGGTCAAATTCAGCACGCTCCGTGCCCATGCAATGGCGCTTTCAGCGGCTCGGCGCGGCCACTTTCGCCTTCCTTTTTTCCGTCGTTCCGCTGTGGGCTGATATCACCCTGCCCACCGCCGCGCCCTCGCCGCCGCCGCAAGCCGACGCCTTGACCGTGCGGATTTTACGTGGCGAGCGCACCCTCATTCCGCTCCGCGGCCATCACAGCGGGAGCGGCTCGGTCACCTTCTGGATCGTCGATCCGCCCACTCACGGCACCCTGATTGAGCTGCGTGTCCTCGGCGACAATCGAGCGACGGTTGTCTATCAGAATAACGGCGCGGAACCGGCCGTGAACGACCGCTTCACCTACCTCGTCCGGACGAGCGCTAACCGCGCTTCCTCCCAGGCGGAGGTGAGAATCACCGTCGACGAACCGCCGCCGCGTTTGCAGGTGCCAGGTCAGATCGAGTTTGACCAGATCGTGGCCGGGCAAAGCCAGGCCCGGGAGTTAAAAATCACCAACGAAGGTGGCGGCGTGCTGGAAGGGCGCCTCACCGTCTCCGCGCCGTGGCGGTTGGCGACTCCCGAATATCGCGTGGCCTCGGGAAGGACGGCCCGCATCGGCGTCACCTTCAGGCCCGGGGAAGAGCGGGATTTTGTCGGGCAGATTACGCTCACCGGGAGCGACGGCGCGTTGAGTAGCGTCTTGCTCAAGGGCAGTGCGATTTTGCCGATCGCCCTCGAGCCGGCCGAACTCCGCATCGCCCGACCCGAAGACAAGGACGCGCCGCGGACAGCTTCGGTTTCCCTGACGAATCGCACCGAGCGGCCGCTGACGCTGAAATTCTCATCGGATCGCAAGATCGGGCCAATTGCCGATGTCACCCTGGCGCCCGCCGAGGAGAAGGCGATTCCCGTTGTCATCGCAGCCGAGGCCGCCATTCCGGTGGACGAGGCGATCGTCGTCCGCGGGGAAGGGTTCAGCGCGCGGCTGCCGGTGGTGGCAGAGGCGTTGCCTGCGGCTTCGGCCGCGCCGAATCCCTCGCCGGCGATCGCGGCAGTTGCGAGCGCTTCACCTCGGCCAGTTGCGGCGCCGGGCGGGGCGGTTGTCGCGCGACCGAAGGTCGTTAGGCCGAACGCGGCGGCGCCGCCGCCGGCGACATCCGCCCCGCCGGGTCCGCGACTGGTGCCGGTCCGCGCCCGGCGCCTCGAGGGGGAACGCTGGGAGTTGCACTGGGCGCGCCCGAAAGAGACGGTCGCGCGTTATCGCATCGAGGAACGCTTTCTTGCGCTCGACGAAAAAGGCGCGCTGCAAACCGTCTGGCGCGCATTGCCGCCGCCGAACATCGCGATCGTGGGGGACGCGGTCACGGCGCCGATCAGCGGGCTCGAATCGCGCCAGGTCCACTCGCTCAAGGTAAGCGCGCTCGGCGCCGATGGCACACTGCTTTGGGAATCGCCGCTCGTCGTGCTCGCTCCGCCGGCCCAGCCGTCGCACCGCACGCGGACATGGACACTCATCCTCGGGCTGGCGCTCTTGGCTCTTGTCGCGTTGCGCTGGCGCGTCAACCGCACCCCAGCCTAACGATAAGATTCGACCCGTTTGAGCCAGCCCGGAAGCCAGCGCTGCTCTTTTCGCTCCGGCGGAGCATTTTGCACCCGCGCGCGCAGGACCCGCTCGGCGGAGTCGGCAAATTCACTCAACGGCGAGGCGCCGCTCTCGTCCGACATTCCTTCCAGCACTTGGAGGAGCCCCCAGCCGCGCCCCTTGTAGCGTTCGGTCTCGAGCACGCCTTCGCCCTTGAAGTTGACGTAGTCGACCAGGGCGTAGCAGCCCTGGGCGCGGTTGGCGAGGCGGTTGAAACGCTGCTCGATCGCTTCCCGCTCCCCGGCGGGCGCGGCGGCGAGCATTTTCGGCAGCGCCCCGCGCAGGCGCTCGACCAGGAAGTCGGCCTGGAAATTGATCGTGTCGGTGAGGAAGATGCGCAGGTTCTTCATCTGCGGGCTCGACTCCGCGGCGAGAAATTCCGCGCGCGATTTCCACGGACAGGCGTTGCTTTTCGCCCCGAGCAACATCTCCGGCAGCTTGGCGCCGCGCTTCTGGACGTACTGCACAAAGGCCGGAAAACTTTCTTCGAAAGGCCCGCGGACGCCGGCCGGGTACCAGATGAAGTGCCCGATCCCGAGCGAGGCAAAATTTTCGCCCGCGTTCCAGGAGGTCAGCCCGGCCACGGTCCCGCCGCATTCGTTCTGCCAGATCTTGCGCCCGATCCGCATCGCCTCCTGATGCGAGAGGGAAATCGAGGCGGAACCGCCGAGCGGGAGAAGGGCCGCCAGGAGGAGGGTCAGGGCGGCGGTCTTGCGCCGGGAGCGATTCCCCGCGTGGAGCGCGGGCCGCCCGCTTGACGCGAGCGCCATCCCCGTTGATGAATGGGACGCGGCAGGCCGAGAAACGGACCGGCCGCATTTAGATTCATTGGAATAATTTATGAAAAATTCGTTCGTCATCGTCGCCCTTTCTCTTGCCCTGGTCTCGCTCGCTCCCGCGGCCGATCCCCAGCTTAAAGATCAGAAGGATAAAGTCAGCTACAGCATCGGCCTCGATATTGGCTCCACCCTGAAACGGCAGTTGATCGACGTCAATCCGGAGCTCGTGAGCAAGGGCATGAAGGACGGACTCGACGGAACCAAACCGCTCATGACCGACGAGGAATCGAAGGAAACCATGGCTACTTTTCAAAAAGAGATGACGGCGAAACAGGCCGCCGCGAAAAAGGCGGCCGGGGAGAAGAACGCCACTGAAGGCAAAAAATTCCTCGATGAAAACAAGTCGAAGGAAGGCGTGAAGACCACTGCCAGCGGGTTGCAATACAAAGTCCTGAAAGAAGGCAGCGGCCCGACTCCGAAGGAGACCGACACCGTGAAAGTAAATTATCGCGGGACGACGATCGACGGCACGGAATTCGACAGCTCCTACAAGCGCGGGCAGCCGGCCGAGTTTCCGGTCAATCGCGTGATCAAAGGCTGGACCGAAGCGCTTCAGCTCATGAAGGTCGGCGCGAAATATCAGCTCTATGTCCCGGCTGAGCTCGCCTATGGCGAACGCGGCGCCGGTTCCGACATCGGACCGAACGCGATGCTGATGTTTGAAGTGGAACTGCTCTCGATTAATCCGCCGGTCGCCTCGCCGAGCCCGGCGAAACCAGCCGCAGGTGCGCCGAAAGCGTCACCGAAGCCGGCAGCAAATGCTGCGGCATCGCCGGCGGCTTCGCCCGCCGCGTCGCCGAAGCCGTAAGGCACCCGCTTCGCCCTGCGGAGCGCCAGTAGAAAAGAATTCGCGGGCCGGTGAAAACCGGCCCGTTTTCTTTTATTCCAATCCCGCGACCTTGAGGTGCGGCGCGTCGCTCCAGAGATCTTCCAGGCTGTAGAAATCGCGCCGCTCGGTGTGGAAGACGTGTACGATCACCTGCATGTAATCGAGCACGATCCACTGGCTCGTCGGGAATCCATCCACGGCCGACGGGCGCACCCCGTGATCCTCGCGCAGTCCCACTTCGATCGAGCCCGCGATCGCTTTCAGATGCGGCTCCGAAGTTCCCGAGCAGATGACAAAGAAATCGGTGAAGGTCGAAATCTCGCGCAGGTCGAGCACCACGATGTTTTCCGCCTTTTTGTCGGAGGCGAGTTGCGCGCAGGTTTTGGCTAGCTCTTCAGGTTCGATTACGTGGTTCCTTGGTAAAGATTCTCCCGGCGGATGATTTCCTCGACCGCCTCCGGCACGAGATAACGAATCGATTGCCCGCTGGCAACTCGTTTCCTGATCGTCGTGGCCGAAATGTCGATCTTCCGACGGATCGCAGGGTAAGCATATTCAACCTCCTCGCCCGAGCGATCGAGGACGACGAATTGCACCAGCTTCTGCAAATCCTCGAAGCGATGCCAGGTGGGCAGCTCGGGCAAATTATCCTCGCCCACGAGAAAGAAAAACTGCGCCTCCGGCTGCGTCGCGCGCAACGCCTCCACCGTCTCGACCGAGTAAGAAGGCGGCGGCCGATCGATCTCCAGCCGCGAAGCCGAGAACCCCGGTTCGCCCGCGATCGCGGTCGTCAGCATTTCCCAGCGCGCGGCGGCCGGGGCGGGCGCGCGGTTTTGCTTGTGCGGTGACTGCGCGGCCAGGACAAAGATCACCTCATCGAGAGCCATCGTCTCAAACGCCTCGCGCGCCAGGATGAGATGACCGTGATGAACCGGATCGAAACTCCCGCCGTAAATGCCAAGCTTTTTCAAGCGCCGCCTTTCAAGGACATTTTATCCGCCTGCCGACACGGCCCGCCAACGATTGTCGCCACAGCCCCAGTAAAGCAGAAACTCCCTCGCGTGCGCCGGAATTTCCGGCGTCACTCACCCTTGTCACTCATCGAATCCGCTTGTCAGCCTTCGCCCTTTCCGATAACCCGAGCCTGAAAAAAATTTCGGACTCTCGTGAACGTCCTATCCTGACCCGGATCTGCCCCCCGCCGCCTTTTCGCAACGCTCGAGCAGCCGCGGCGCTTCCATCCGCTCGGCCCAGGCCGCGAAGGCCGGCGTCGCACCGCGCCAGCGCAGCGTCTCGACCTTCTTAAAGAGCGGCGCATCGATGCGCAGGGTCGCGAGATTCTTGAAAAGCAGGGCGAGATCGCGCCGTTCGCCGAGAACTTCCGGCGGGAACTTTTCGATCGGACCGTGCCGGTTCAAAAGCTGGGCGGCACCCCGAGCGCCGATGCCGGGGATGCCGGGGTAGCCGTCGGCCGCATCGCCCACCAGCGCGAGCAGATCCGGAATGAGCGGCGGATCGACGCCGAATTTTTCCCGGATCCCGGCCGCATCGCGAATCGTTCCGCGCCGACTGTCCATCTGCACCACGCGCGTGCCGCGCACGCATTGCGCCAGATCCTTGTCCGGCGTCCAGATCGCGACTTTCTCGACCTTCTTGTCCTTCGCCGCGAGATGCGCGGCCGAAGCGAGCGCATCGTCGGCCTCGAGCTCGATCATCGGCCAGACGACCACGCCCATCGCCGCCAGCGCCTCTTCGAGCGGATGGAATTGCGCGCGCAGCGCGCGCTCGATCCCGGCGCCGGTCTTGTAGTCCGCCCAAAGGCGATTCCGAAACGACTCGATCACATGATCGGTCGCGACGCCGATGTGGGTGGCGCCGCCCTCGATGATTTGCAGCACGGACTGCAGGACACCGACGACCGCGCCGTAAGGGCGATCCTTGCCTTTCGTGAAGCGGCGCAGTCCGTAGAAATGACGGAAGAGCTCGTAGGTGCCGTCGATGAGGTGGACGATCATATTGAGTCAACGAGATCTTGTGGCTGCGCGATCGGCGAGATCGCGGCGGTCACATTGTTTCGGCAAACGAGCGAACGATGTCTTTCGGCAAGAGCGGCGTGGCCCCGTGATGCGACGCAACGTAGGCACCGACACGGCAGGCGTTCTCGAGAAGCTTCTGCGGATCGTCACCGCGGGTGAGTCCGATCATGAGGCCGGCCATGAAGGAATCGCCGGCACCGACTGTATCCCTGACGACGACTTTCGGAGCGGGCGCTGTAACCAGAGTGCCGTTGTCCCAAAGCGCGGCGCCGTTCTCGGCGCGCGTCACGCAAATCCGCGGCGTGTCGGTCGCTTGCGCGAGAATGGCGGCGGCGCGACCGACGGCTTCAGCATCGATCGGCGGTTCAGACTTCATGTCTCCCGTCTTGATCCAGGCGGCGAGCTTTCCCACTTCCTCGTGGTTCAGCTTCATGACATCCGCGCGGGCCGCGAGCCTGACGACGCATTCGGGATCGGCATAGGGGGGCCGGAGGTTGACGTCGAAGAACTTCAGCGGGCCGGTCAGATCGAGAAGGGCGCGAAGCTGCCGGACGTTGTGGGCCGAGCGGCAGGAGAGCGAGCCGAAGATGAATGCGCGCGAGTGCGCCACCGATTTCAACGCCTGGGTTGAGACTTCGATCTCGTCCCACGCGACCGGCTCCACGATGTCGTAGGTGGCGTTTCCTTTGGCATCGACGGTGGCGCGGACCGTGCCGGTGGGCAGTTTCGGATGGCGCGCGATGAACGCGGTGTTGACCCCTTTGTCTTGCGCCACTTGGAGGATTTCGTCGCCAAGTTCGTCGTTGCCGATGGCGGACAGAAGCGCTGCCGAGGCACCCAATTGGACCAAATGTGCGGTAACGTTGAAGGGCGCGCCTCCGGCGTGACGGCCGGAGGGCAGGCAGTCCCAAAGGATTTCGCCGAAGGCATAAAATTCGGCTGTCATTTACTCATCTTCGGACAAGATCGTGCGCATCGGCACCGAGACATCCGGGTTCTGGTAAAGCCGGTCGATCATCTCGGTGTAGGCTGCGGTAAAGCGTTCGTTTGCGATCAGGTCCCCAAAGACGGGCGTTAATTTTAGGAAAGCCAGCTTGTCGTTTCGCGTGCCTTTTGCCGCCTGATGCAGCGCGTCCCCCATCTCATCTACGATCTCGAGTTTCTTGTCGTGTTGGTTGACGCCCTTGTCGCTATAGAGGCACCAGGCCGCGATCACGAGTGCCGCATACTTCACGCTGCCGGCGCGCGCGAGATTCTCCCGGATCGTGGGAATCAGAAACACCGGCAGCTTGCTGGAACTTTCGAGGCAGATTCGGGCCAGGTTGTCCTTGATGTTCGGATTTCCGAAGCGCTCGATCAACGTATCCTTGTAGGCATCCAGGTCGATCCCCTCCACGGCGTCCAGCACCGGCGTCGCCTCCTTGTCCATGAAGCGGCGCAGATACTCTGCGAACAGTGGGTCGCCGACACATTCGTCGATGGTCTCGTATCCATACATCGCGCCGAGGATCCCGAGCACGGAGTGGCCCGCATTGAGCAGCCGGAGCTTCATTTTCTCGTACGGCGTGACGTCAGGAACGAACTGAGCGCCGACCTTCTCCCACGCGGGCCGTCCGTTGGAGAAGTTGTCCTCGATCACCCATTGGGTAAACGGTTCGCAAGTCACCGGCCACTCATCGCGAAGGCCCATTTCATTCTCGAGATACTTCATATCCGCTGCCGTTGTTACTGGCGTGATGCGATCGACCATCGCGTTCGGAAAACAGACCTCGCTCTCGATCCATCGGGCGAGTTCGGCATCTTGTTCGCGCGCGAAGCCCAGGACCATCCGGCGCGTGAGATCCCCGTTGTGCTGAATGTTGTCGCAGGACTGGATGGTGAAAGCCGGAAGTCCTCGTTCCTGCCGACGCTTGAGCGCCGCCGTCAGGTAGCCAAACACGAGCTTCGGCAGCAGCGGATTTTCCAAATCGTGCTGCGCATCGGGGTTACGAGTGTCGAATTCTCCCGTGGAAGGATCCACATTGTATCCGCCTTCCGTGATGGTGAGGGAGACGATCCTCGTCTCCGGGTTGGACATCCGCTCGATGACTGCCTCCGGATCGTCGCACCCCATCATGAAATCCACCAGCGAACCGATGACCCGGTTCTCGATCTTCCCGCCCGGGTGCTTCACGATCAGCGTGTAGAGGAAGTTCTGGTTCTTGAGCACGCCGCAGATTTTCCGGTCCGCCTCGCGCAAGCCGACCCCGCAGATTCCCCAATCAAACGCTTCGCCCAAGTTCATCAGTTCGTCGGTGTAGTAGGCTTCGTGCGAACGATGAAACCCACCAACGCCGATATGCACGATCCCAGGCGTCACCTTGTTTCGATCGTAGTTGGGCCTCGCAATCTCCTCGCGCACCTGATGAAGGTTTTCCTGATTTAGCTGCACAGGTTCACTCATGGCTTTCTCCGTTTCTAATGGTGCGGGTTCAAGGTCTTCGTGCGGCGAAGAGTCCAATAGGCGGCCACGAAATATACGATGGTGAAGACAAACCCCCACGTGTAGAAGATCGCGCGATTCCTCTCATACACGCCCATCTCTGGGCTCCAAAACATCACCATCACCGCGAGCCCCAGGATGATCGCCAGGCTTATGCGGGAGAGTCCATGCAACACTTTCGACAGCGCGGAGTGATCCTCCACGGCGTCCCCTTCATCGATCGCCTGCTGCGCCTGATACTCCGCGATGGCTTCGTTCTTTTTGCGTTCCGCCTCTTCCTCTACCGGATACTTCTCCGCGGCGCCATAGAGCTTCGCGAGCAGAGTATAGACGATGATTGTGAAGGCCCACGTGGGGACGAAAAGATAATAGAAGGTCATCACATGCAGGGCATTCAGACCGAAGCCAAACACCAGGCCCGCGGCCCAGGCTGCGACTGCGGGCGTGCTATGAGTGAGCTTCCGATAAGTGACCCAGTAGCGGGTGAATCCGATCTTTGGAAAGATGACGTGCTCGGCAAAGACAATGCCACCCACCGGGACCACGATTAAGCCGGCATAAGTCAGCAGGGGCAGCATCTGTCCGAACACAAACGGGAAGCAGGCCACGATCACCGTGATGACGCCAACCGTAAAAGTGACGCCCTTCCGCGAATGCCGGTGAAAGATTGCCTGAGCGGCCAGGCCCGCCCGGTAGAGATTCGCATTCGCGGTGGTCCATCCCGCGATGATCACGATGACATACCCCGAAAGCCCCAGCGCGTAGTAAGCGACATCACCCGGATCCAGTTTCACGATCGTCGTCTTCATCAGCGCCGCGGTGCCGGCGCCCATGATGCCCGCGGCGATCCACGCCACATAGTGCCCGAACAACATCCCCGCACCGGTGCACAGCCCGTAGATCGAACTCTTCGCGTAGCGCAACAGCGCCATGTCGATCAACCCGAAGTGCGTGATCGTATTCGCCGCCCAGGCGAATCCAATCACCGACACCAGACCGATTCCCGGTTCTCCGCGACTATTCACTCCCGTCCAGATGGAATGATCGCCGATCTTCATGAAATCGCCGAAGCCGAGCAATTGCGTGCGGCCCAGGACGGACTCCGCGATGGCCGGGAACAGGACCAGAGCTCCGCTGACAAACATCACCACCAGCCAGGGCCCGCACAGGCCGGAGAACTCGGCCACCGCAGAGAAGCCATACATGGCGACGAACACCACGATCATCCCGACGGCCAACACGACCAGCACAAACATCGCGTTGGTAGGATACCAGTCTAATTGCGCGGGAATACCGAAGAGCATCCGCACGGCGCTGCACGACACCGTGATCATCGCCGCCGAGATGACGGTGAAGATGAGCACGTTTGCCCAGTTGTAGAGGTTCGTCATCGTGTCCCCAGCCATCTTGTGCAGATAGGTGTAAAGACTCAGCCGCGTCTGGACTGCGATCGGCGCCGTGATAAGAGTCCAGCTCAGAATGGCCAGGATGTTTCCAATCAACAGCCCGATCAGAATATCCCGGGTCGTGGCACCCAGCGCGACAAACGTGGCGCCAATCACAAACTCCGTCGCGGCCACATGCTCACCCGCGTAGAGCCCTACGAAATGCCGCCACCCATGAAGCTTGTGCTTCGGAATGGGCAGTTGCTCCGGACTCATGCCGGCGATCGATTGGCGGGACGTTTCTGCATTCATATATCTTCCTCGGTGGAAATTCCGCTGGGTTGTTGGTGAAGTGGTTTTATTAAAAGGTGATTCCGACGCGAAGACCAAAGACCGAGCCTCATTAAATCGGACGGTCCCGCCGGGATCGATGATATTGCGCTTCCGGCATCACAAAAGCGAGATTGATGGCCTAAACGAGGGAGTCGGCCGAGCGGACATCTTTGTTTCGCGCCCTCACGAATGGCGCGGATTCGCGCGCTAAACCTCAAGCGGCAAAACAACATGCCGGGGCGATCGCTTTCTCGGTATCTCGCGAAACCGGAGGCGAGATGCTTTGTGATAAAAATGAAGTGGCGCTCGTCGCTCTCACAAAATCCACCCGGCATCCATTCGGTCGAGTTTTTGCGCGTTTAACAGGTGGTTTGGGTTATCTGTCACACTTTGCAAAGTATGACGACACGGTTCCAACAGTAGCACTGCGCCAGCGACTCAGTCGTTCCGGTAGAAATGCGCGCGCAGGCGTAAATCTCGCTCCCGGTAATTCCAAGAGGGGCCATTCGTGCCCACCCTTCGAAACCCAGGCTTTTAGATGTTGAGCAATTCCGGCTCGCGACCATGCTCGCGACGACCGCGAGGCAAGACAGTCGCTCGGATCACTCCTTTGCTTTGGCCTTCTTCACCGCGGACTTCTTGGCGCCTCTCTTGGAAAGCCCGGCCGCTCCTTCATCCGCGCGGCGGACTTTGCCCAGGAGCGCCCTCGCCGCCCGGTAATTGGCCATGTGCTCTTCCACGGGTACGCGCGCCACGGTGCGGGCGACCACGTCGAGCGCAAGGTCCTCCAACGTGTTGAAACGGACGCAACCTTTGCCCATGTCGAGTTTCTTGCCGCTCCTTTTGTATTCGCTGGTGAACCAGCTGGAGAGAGTGGGATGTCCGTAGAAGCAGAGGAAATGCAGCACCATGCCCGACTTCTGCGAGGCGAGGGCAACAAATGACAGCGGTACCTTCGGATTCTCGCCATAGCCCGCCGGATACATCGACAGCGGAACATACCAACTAATCATCCCCCACTGGATGCCCTCTTCATATCCGTTCGGGAGGTTCTCATTGATGGCCTTGCGCACGGCGCTGATCGCGGTGCGGCGATCCGCGGGGAGGCCAGCCAGATATTGGGCCACAGTGGAAGCTGCCATGTGGGCGACGATACCCACCAACCTGCGCCGCATGCAAGCCTCGTGCACCGCCCGGCGCCGCCGGGTTGACCAATTGGTCACACTTTGCAAAGTGTGGAAATGACTCCAGCCACATCGTCTTCCCCTCAGCCGACCCTTTGGCGGACCTGCCGCGTCCTGGCTAACCGAAAACGCCTGCAAACTCTGGCCCTCTTGATCCGGCGGCCAAACCAGACCGTATCGGCTATCGCCGAGAGCCTGAACTTGTCGATGCCCGCGGCCAGTCAGTACTTGCGCGCTTTGGAAGCTCGCGGTTTGCTGATTTGCCGTCGCGTCGGCCGCCGCGTGGAATACCGCCCCTCCGCGGGAACGCGAGGTGCGGGCGAAGAAATTGTGAGATCGCTCCGCCGGGTCTTCCGGCAAAGACCGGAGCCCATCGAAACGATCTTCAAACTGAGCACGGCCTTCACGCATCCGCGACGCGTGGAGCTGTTTCGCGCCCTTATGAATGGCGCGGATTCGATCGCGAAACTTGAAGCGGCAACCAAAATGCCGCCCCGAGCGCTCTCCCGGCATCTCGCGAAACTGGAGGCGAGAGGCTTTGTGAAGCAGGAAGCGGTGCTCCTCCTCGCAGTCACGAGCCACCGGCATCCATTCGGTCGAGTCTTAGCGGCTTTCGTGGGCGGTTAGGCGGTGTGTGTCATACTTTGCAAAGTATGACAATAATTCGCTCGTGCTTCCCATGTGCCCGGAGCGACTCGGGACCTAATGCCGGCTCGTGCAGGGTGAGTTTGAAAGCGAGGAGCAGGTCTTTGGCGCGCGAGAGGGTTTTCGGCCGTGAGGCCATGTGCCATACTTTGCAAAGTATGGCGATAGTTCCGCCCATGCTTGTCGTGTTTCAAAGCGAGCCGGGACCTATGCCGGCTCGTGCAGGGTGTGTTGGAAGGTGAGAAGCAGATCTTTTGCGCGCTAGGGGTTTCGCCATGGATGTCGAATTCAAGCAATCCTCCAGGATTGTAGCCCATGCGCGCGGCACGGCCCAGGCCTCGTCCAGCCGCTCGAAACCCATCGTCCACCGGGGGAGCTGGCGTTGGGCGACCTGCTCGGCGAGGACGATCTTGAGGTCCGCGTGACGTGGATCCCGCTGGACGCTTTCGTAGACGCTTTTGACTTCAGGCGAGGGGCCTTCCAGTAACTGGAGAAATTGCTCCTCGTGACAGAGCAACATGCCGGTAACCGCGCGCAGGGCGTTCTTGCGGCGCGACGTCTCGACCAGGCGAAACAATCGTCCGGTCAGAATTCCTCCGTCGCGCGGCTGCTATAGACGAGTTGATAAATCATGCGATTTGCGGAGCAATCGTCGCGGCGCGCGGGTCCGTCGCAATCGCCGGTTTGGTTGGCTTCTCCCAGGCCAGGAGGAGATTGTTCTTGATCGCGGCCGGCAAGTCCGAGACCATGGTCTTTACATGGAAACACACAATCGCTCCAAAGTCGGGCCGTTACGGCGTATCACCGGATTTCTTTTCCTCGCCGCGGCGGTGGCGGCCGCGCTCGGGGCGGTTACTTCGTCGCGCGCCATCAATCGCTCCAGCCCAGAACAGGCGGCCGCGCTGCGCAAGATCGCTCCGTGGGTGACGGAACACACCGCGGGTGGCAAACAGGCCGAGTTCATGGTGGTCCTGGCCGACCAGGCCGATATCAGTGGCGCCGCCGCCCTGAGCACGAAAAGCGAGAAGGGCCACTTTGTGCGCGATGCGCTCTTGAATAAGAGCCAGGCGACACAAGCCCCGATCCTCAAATTCCTGCAAGAGCGTGGCCTTGAGCACCGTTCTTTTTATATCGTAAACGCAATTTTAGTGAAGGGGAGCAGGGAGATCGCGGAGACGCTGGCGGCGCGCGCAGACGTGGCGCGGGTCGAAGGCAATCCGCAGATCAAAAATTCGCTCCCACAACCGGGGCCGTCGGTGGAATCGCCGGTGGAATCGAACGCGCCGGTGGCGATCGAGCCGGGCATCGTTTACACAAATGCGCCTTCCGTCTGGGCGGCGGGTTTCACGGGACAGAATATCGTCGTCGGCAGCGCCGATACCGGGGTGCGGTGGACGCATAATGCGCTCAAGCCTAACTACCGCGGCTGGAACGGCGTCACGGCGGACCATAATTACAACTGGCATGACAGCATCCACTCCGGCGGCGGCAGTTGCGGGCCAAACTCCCCCGTGCCTTGCGATGATTTCTTCCACGGCAGCCACACCCTGGGCACAGCGATCGGCGACGATGGCGGCGCTAATCAGATCGGAATGGCGCCAGGCGCAAAATGGATTGGCTGCCGCAACATGAATGTCGGCGTCGGCACGCCCGCGACTTATATCGAGTGCATGGAATTTTTCCTCGCGCCGACCCCGGTGGGCGGCGGAACGGGCGATCCGAGCAAGGCGCCTGACGTGACCATCAACTCCTGGAGCTGCCCGCCTTCGGAAGGTTGTGCGCCTGCGACTCTGCAAGCCGCCGTCGAGGCTCAGGCCGCAGCCGGCATCATGATGGTGGTGGCCGCAGGTAACTCGGGCCCGTCCTGTTCAACGGTTTCGGATCCTCCGTCGTTCTACGCGGCGTCCTACACGGTGGGGGCTCTGAATACGAGCACGGATACCATTGCCAGCTTCAGCAGCCGCGGACCAGCCTTGGCCGATGGCAGTAACCGGACGAAGCCGGACATCAGTGCTCCGGGCACAAATACTCGTTCGGCCTCCAACAGTTCCGACAGCGCCTATACCTTTGCCAGCGGCACCTCCATGGCGACTCCGCATATCGCCGGGGCAGTGGCCCTGCTCTGGTCGGCCCATCCCGGGATGGAGAATGAGATCGATGAGAGCCGGACGCTCTTAAACAGCACGACCCAGGTGATCCTTTCCACCCAGTGCGGTGTGGCGGGGCCGCCCAACAACGTCTTTGGATGGGGTCGGGTGAATATCCTTGCCGCGGTGAACGCGGGTGGTGGCGGAGATGAGATCGCGCTCACGGCGAGTGTGCAGGCGCGGGGAAATAAAGCCAGAGTGATTCTGGATTGGACTCCGGCCGACGGTGGCAACATCGACGTCCTGCGCGACGGCGCCGTGGTGCAAACGACGGCCGACGATGGCAACACCAAGGACCAACACCGCAACGCGAGTGGATCGACCTTTACCTACCAGGTGTGCGAGACGGACTCGAGCGATTGCTCGAACGAAGTCGAAGTCACGATCCCTTAGAGCTGAGGGGCGTCGCGCGTTCATCAGCGACCTTTAGTAGATGAGGTATTTGGCGCGGGTGCGCCGAAACTCATCTTCGTTAGGCCGCCAGCGGGCCACGATGGTGCGGGGAGGAATTCCTTCCCGCACCTGGTCGCGGATGAAGGTGCCACCGCAAACCTTGTAGAAGATGTCGAGCTTGCTCCCGCCCGTGCGCTGGAAGAGATCGGGCCGAGCTCGACGGTTTAGCTCCGAGAGCATGTAAATGTTGAGGCCGGTGAGATTGGCCGGCGCGTCGGGCGAGATCGTGAGGCTGCTGCCGCCGATGCCACCCTCGCGCCAGGGCCGGAACTCCACCCCGGGCGCGTCGATTCCGCGCAGGTAGCGCGTGAAACTCTCCGCGTCCACCCCGCGCGCCCCGATGCTCTGGAATGGTCGCGGACCGGGGATGCCGGTCTCGGGTCCGCTCAATTCCCCGACCAACCCGGTCGCGATATAGTAAAGCGGCGATGTTCCGCGGGGAATGTTAGGCGAACTCGGGATCCAGCGCAGGCCGGTATCGTTCCAGGTCATGCCGCGCTGCCAGCCGCGCATTTGCACGACGGTGAGGTCGCACGGCACCGCGATCCAGTTGCGTCCGTTCACCATTCGCGCCAGCTCGCCAACGGTGAGCCCGTGCACATACGGAATCGGAAACTCGCTCACAAACGAGCGCCAGCGCGGCTCGACCGAGGGGCCCTCGATGCGCAAACCGCCGACCGGATTCGGCCGATCGAGGACGACAAACGGAATCTTGTTTTCGCCCGCCGCCTCCATACAGCGGCCCATCGTGCTGATGTAGGTGTAGCTGCGGGAGCCGATGTCCTGCAAATCGAAGACGAGCACATCGACCCCGCGCAACATCTCGGGCGTCGGCTTGCGCGTCGGGCCGTAGAGCGAGTAAGCCATCACGCCGGTCACTCGATCGCGCCGGCTCTTGACGTAGCGGCCGGCTTTTTCAGTGCCGTCGAGGCCGTGCTCGGGCGTGTAAAGCGCGACCAGGTTGCAATGCCGCTTGAGGAGGAGGCGCGTCTTTGTTCCCGAGGAGTCAGCGCCGGTCTGGTTCGTGATCAACCCGACGCGCTTGCCCTTGAGGAGGGAATAGTCGTGGCTCGCCAGGACATCGATCCCGAGCTCGACCGCAGCCTGCGCGCCGGCCAAGCCGAACCAGAATGCGCAGAGGAGAACGATCCATTTTTTGTTTCGCGTGCGTCCCATTGCTCCTAAGGTCCGACGTTATGGAGAGCGCTTCAACGGGGCAATTGATCCTAACCGGCGTCCCGGGCAAAGAACTCGACCGCGAAACGGCCGCTCTTTTTCGCCGCGTGCAGCCGGGCGGATACATCATTTTCGGGCGCAATATCGAGAGCGCGGCGCAATTGCGAAAGCTGATCGACGACCTGCGCGACCTGAGCGCGATCGAGCCGATCATCACGATCGACCAGGAAGGCGGTCGCGTCTCGCGCCTGCGCCTGATCGGGCAGGAGCCGCCTAACGCCCAGCAGTTGCGCGAGAAAGGCGATCTCGATCTCGTGAGGCGCCATGGCGAAATCACCGGACGACTGCTCCGGCTCTTCGGATTCAACCTCGATCTTTGCCCTGTCCTCGACATTTCTTTCGACGACGAGGCCGACAACTCGCTCCGCGGCCGCTGCTACGGCGGCGACGTCCGCGAGGTCGTTAGGCTGGCCGGGGCCTTCAACGATGCCCTGCGCACCGAGGGGATCACGAGCTGCGGAAAACATTTTCCCGGCTACTCGGCCGCGACGATCGACGCGCATCACGATCTCCCACTGATCGAGCGCACCCGGGCCGAGCTGGAAGCGAACGAGCTCGCGGTCTTTCGCCAGTTCGCCGGACGCGTCGACAGCATGATGATTTGTCACGGCTGGTATCCCTGTTTCGAGGCGGAGAAAACCGCCGCCTCGCTTTCGCGCCGGATCGTGACCGATCTGCTCCGCGGCGAGCTCGGGTTCGAGGGCCTGATCATGACCGACGACCTCGACATGGGCGCGATCCTGAACGAATACGGCCTCGAGGAGACCATTCGGCGAGCCATCGGTGCGGGGAACGACCTGGCCATGATTTGCCATCGGGTGCCGGCGATCGAGGAAGCGCTCGGTTATATCGAGAAACTTCCGTCCGGCCAACTCGAGACGGCGCTGGGCAGCGTCGCGCGCTTCAAGTCGCGACTCTCTCCGCCTAACGAATTCTCGGAAACCGCTTTTGCCGCCCTGAACGACGAGATCTGGGACCTGCGGGTGGCGGTGCTGGGAGAGGCGCGGGCTCGTGAGCGCAGCCCCGAGGACGGCAAACGCTCTCCGGTCGAGACCTATTAATCTACGAATGCCTGCGGTCGCTCGCCGATTCTGGGTCTGCCTGTTTCTGCCGATCTGGCAATGCTGTCTCCTGGAGCGCGCTGCCGCGCAGGACTCGGCCCCGCGCGAGATTCGCGCGGAGCGATTGCCGCGCGACCCCTTGGAACTGGCGGAGCAGCCAGGCGAGGGCGTGACTTTTCCGGTAAATGTGACCACCGAGGTCTTGGGGAATCTCACCGGCGGCCGGACGCGGGCGGCCGTCTGGGAAAGTCTCTTCATCGCCGGCATGGCAGTGGATTTCGAGCAGGTGGCCGGCGTTCCCGGGCTCAGTTTTTCGATGAGCGGACTTTATGCCGAGGGCACCAGCCTAACGAATAAAGCGGTGCACGATTTGAATGCCCTGAGCAACATCGACGCCTACGACAGTGTGCGACTCTATGAACTCTGGCTGCAGCAGGAAGTCTGGGAGGGCAAACTTTCTCTCCGCCTCGGGCAGATGCTGGCCGACACCGAGTTTTTCGTCTCCGCCTACGGAGCGCTTTTCATCAACAGTGCCTTCGGCGCCATCCCGCTGGTCAGTCAGAATCTCGCCGCGCCGGTTTTTCCGGTGGCGGTGCCGGGTCTGCGGCTGCTCGTCGCGCCTAACGACTCTTTCTACGCGGCCGCGGCCGCTTTCAGCGGAAACGCCGGCGATCCCGGAACGAACAATCGGCACGGTACGCGTTTTTCATTCCGAGAAGAGGACGGGGCGCTCATTCTCTTTGAGGTCGGGTACCGGAAAAACCCATCCCGGGATGAAGCGCCCGCTCCGGCCGAGCCAATGCCTCTGGCGAGCACCTACAAGTTTGGTGGATTTTATCATTCCGGACGGTTTCAGGACGAGAGCGGCCGCGCCTTGAAGCAGGGAAATGCCGGGTTTTACCTTGTGGCGGAACAGGAGATCTGGCGTCCGAGTTTTTTGACAGGACGCGCAATGGCGGTTTTTGGTCGCGTCGGCGTGGCGCCGGAGGACCGAAACCTTGTGCCGTTTTATCTCGATGCCGGCTTTAACTTCCGGGGAATCCTTCCCCGACGGGCAAATGACACGCTGGGAATTGGATTTAGTTACACCCGAACGAACGACGAGCACGCGGCCGGCGGCGGCAGCGAAAAAGTGGTGGAGCTAACTTACCGGCTCATCCTGGGCGAGCACATCTTCGTCCAACCCGACCTGCAATTTCACATTCACCCGGGGGCGAGGGAGAGTGCGGCGACGGCGGTGGTGGCCGGGCTGCGTCTAAACCTTAGCTATTGAAAGGCGCGCGTCGCCGCCGCTGGACATTCCGCCCGCGCAAATCGACAATGGGCCTCCAAGCGCGTCCCCGTAGTTCAACGGATAGAACGAGGGTTTCCTAAACCTTAAATGTGGGTTCGATTCCCGCCGGGGACAGGGCGATCAAGGCCTCGAATCGAGAATCCTTACTTGCTCGGGTCGCCTTTGCGGGTGGGGCTGGAACTGGGGAAGCCCCGGAAATTCCCGGTTTGGAAGTTTCTCATCACCTGTTCGCGTTGCCCGCCGACTAACGACGCTTCGCCATTGAGTTTCCTCGCGGTGCTGCGGCGATTCGCGGCGTTGGTCCGGTTGATGAAGCGCTGGGTGGTGACGAAAAATGCCTGGGTCCGTTCGTCGTAGAGCGCGACCCGTGGCTTGTCATCAGTCGTCCGCCAACCGAGCAAACCTACCGGCACGTTCTTCTGGCCGGCCAGCTGTTGCGCATGCCAGGAAGAACCGCCCGAATTGGCTTGAAGGAGACGGTTGATCTCCTTTTCTGTGATCTCGGATTTATCCGCTTTGGCCAGCATCTCGCGCGCGCTGCGGCCGGCGACGTAGGTCACGGCGATGGAGAAACCGTCGGAGAGATAACATTTCGTCAGGCCGGCATCATCCTGGGCAGGGAGGGTGAGAATGGGCGCCCCGTAACGCGCCTTTATTTCCGCCTCGGTCTCGCCGATCCGCGCCGCAGCAGTCCCGTGAAACAGGAAAAGAGCGAGCAGAATGCCGCACCAGCGCTGCCAGAGTGCGACTTCAAGCCCGCTGCTCTTTTCCGGAATCGATCCTCCCATCGGCCCGCAGATTGGAGCAGCCATGTCACCCCAAGGGTTGCCGCGCGGAGGTTTGATCGTCAAGCAAGAATTTCCTGGCGGCGGCGGGCGAATTTCTTCGCGCGCAGGGCTGGAATGTTTCGCCGCGAGTCCGGCTGCCGCTCCTACTCGACGTCGTAGGCTTCCACGAGGGCGACTCCGGTTGCGCCGTTCGCCCCGCGCACGATGGCGGTGTAATTGGAAGGCGCCAGGTCCATCACGATGGCTGCTTCGCGGTCGTCGGCCGGCGGGATGCCGGTGGCGGCGATATCGCTCTCCTGGGTATCGCGCCAATTGTCATTCGCGCTGATGAGGGCGCCATTTTCGTCGTGCAATTCCAGGGTCGGATCGAGCAGCGGGTTATTGACCCCGGCTGCGCCTAACGACGGGCCGATGGCGCGGAGGAGGAGGCGACGGGTTTCGGTTCCAGTGAGAATGAAGCCGCCGATCATGACGTCGTCGCCGGTCTGGACGAAGCCGCGGGTCGAGATGTTGGCCGGGTTGGCGAGGGCGGCGGGATTGGTGGCGAAGAGTTCGACCAGCCCGTTGCCGGTGGCGCCGCCGGCGTCGCTCATGATCGTGGTGTAGGCCCCGGGGGCGAGCTCGGCGAGAAGGGCGGACTCGGCGGGGTTATTCGGCGCCAGGCCGAGCGTCTGGATCTCGTCCATGTCCGGTCCATTCATCCAGTCGTCGTTAGCGGCGATCAACGCCCCGGCGCTGTCGTGCAATTCGATCTTCGGATTGGGCAGCGTCCCAGCCAACGGCAGGGAAGGACCGATCCCGCGCAGGACCACTTGCACATCGGCGCTGCCGGTGACGATGAAGCCGCCGATGAGGACATTGTCGCTCGTCCCGACCGTGAGGCGGGTGGAGAGGTTAACGAGGGTAGGGTTGGCCGGGACGGAGACGACTTTGTAAACAATGCCGACGCCGTTGCTGTCGCCGAGGACGTAGACTTCGCCGTTGGCATCCTGGCCGAAGCCCTTGAGGAAAAGACCGAGGTCCCGTTCGGGGTCGCCGAGGCGCAGTTCCTGGGTGAGCCCGCCGACGAAGTCGGAATAGAAGAGGCGGCCGGTCCCGGTGCCGGGTTTGATGTAGTCGCCGAAAATATATTTGCCGGTGAGCGCGGGCACGGCAGTCCCTCGCTCAACGAAGCCGCCGATGACGGCGACACCATCTTCATGGCTGTATTCCAGCACCGGATCGGTCAGCGCCGGATCCGGGTTGGGGTCGGGAGTGATCGAGCCGTTGGTTTTGTTGAAAAGGAAGGAGCCTTCCTTCCGGTTCCAGCCGTAATTCTTGCCCGACTCGACGAAGTCGACTTCCTCGATGTTGTTCTGGCCAACGTCACCGACGATGAGGCGGCCGGTCGGGGCGTCGAAGGAAAAGCGGAAAGGATTACGCAGGCCGTAGGCGTAGATCTCATGCACGATTGTGCCGCTGTTGATGAAGGGATTGGTGGCCGGCACGCGGTAATCGCCATTCTCGCTCACCGGGTCGGCGCTCCCGCTCGTTAGGCTGGGATCGAGCGGATCGATGCGGAGGATTGTGCCGAGGACATTGGTCGGATCCTGGCCGTTGCCGATCCCGGGGGTGTGGCCGTCGCCGACGTCATTCGAGGCGCCGCCGTCGCCTAACGAGATGTAGAGATAAGATTCGCCCGGGTGAAAAGCGATCTTGCCGCCGTTATGGTTGGACTGCGGCTGATCGATCCGGAGCACTTCGCGCCGCGAGGCCGGGTCCGCGAGGTCGGGATTTCCGGCCGAGACCTGCCATTCTGCGACTACGCTCTGGTGATCGAAGGCAGTCGTCTTCGGCACGGTGAAATCAGCCGCGCCCGTGACCGGTTCGCTGGTGTAGGTATAAAATTTCCTGAATCCGGGGCTGGCGGCATCGTTGTAGCCGGGGTGAAAGGCAAGGCCGAGCAGGCCGCGCTCGCCGGTGGTGGCGATCAGCCGGGCAGTGACGTTGAGGAATGGGGTCGTCAGGAGGGTATTATTTTTCACGATCCGCACCTGGCCGTTCTGCTGGTTCACAAAAAGGCGGCCATCGCCGACCGAAGTCAGGTCGTTAGGCGCAACCAGGCCGCTGGCGATCTGCTCCAGCTCGATGCGGACGGGTCCCTTAAAGACGCGCGGCGGCAGGGGGGTGGGTGAAGGCGACGGGGATGGTGAGGGCGACGGTGAGGGGGTTGGCGAAGCTGATGGCGACGGACTCGGCGAAGCCGACGGCGAGGGACTGGGCGAGGCGGAGGGCGACGGACTCGGCGAAGGTGAGGGAGACGGAGAAGGTGAAGGCGAAGGCGAAGGGCTTGGCGAAGGCGAAGGGCTCGGTGAGGGCGAAGGGGAAGGGGTAGGCGACGGGGAGCCAGCGACGACGTTGACCGTGCCGGTCATCGTACAGCAGGAGCCGTGAACGCTGCAGTAGTAGGGAAAAGTGCCCACAGTGTCGAACTCGACCTTAAATTTGAAACCGGTCTGGTGAACGTCGGAGTTCCACTTGCCCGAAGGATTCCCCGGCGTGCCCGAGGTGGTGCTATGAAAGCTGGAGTCCCATTCCCATTCCACGTCGTCGCCGGGTTCGATTGTCACCTGGGCGGGGGAAAACAAATCGCCGCCGGCGCCGACGCGGACCGTGAACTTCTTGGCCAGGGCAGTGTCGCTGCTCGCTAAGAGTGCGGTGGCGATCAAGCCGAGGAGAAGAGTAGATAATTTCATAATACGCTGGCTTTCAATTGTTGACGTTACCGTCTCCCGTCGCGGAAGAAACCGCGCATAGGTAACGCGCCTGTTACTTTAGAATCCCTTAGAACCGGACCGTGAATTGCGCGGCGAACGTGCTGTTGACATTATCGGAGATAAAATCGCCCCGCGCCAAACTGTATTGCAACTTTAATTGCGTATAAGCAGTGAAACGATAGCCGAGCGCAGCGTCGATCCGCGTGACGTCATGAGCCCGGGAGACGGGCAGGCCGGCGGGATCGTCCTCGGTCACGAAAAATTCCTGGTTCCAGCGCAGAGCGGCGAAGAGTTGCGGAGTGAGGCGATATTTCGCCTCGATGTAATAGGAAAACATATCGGCGTCGCCGAGCCGCGGCACTTCGAAGCGGGAGACGAAAGCTTCCGCCCAGATTTGCAGATGGCCGCGCGCGTAGCTCACATCCTGGCTCAGGACGTATTGGTAAAAATCTCCACGACTGCTTCCCGACGGCATCGGGTGCGCATCGTGCAGAAGGTAGGGACCAGCTGCGCCGGAAATGCCGAAATTCCAGGCCTGATTGGGCTTCAGGCCGAGCCGCAGCTCGTAGGTGGGGGTGGCAAAATCGTACCGCTCCCAGGCCTCGGGTCGCGAGGAAACGGCCGCGTTTTTCACTGCCCCGGCATATTCGAAAATCCCAATCCTGCCGGCGACAGAAGCGCCGATGGTGTAGGCGGGTCCCCAGACGATGGGCAGAAATTCATACTTATCGAAAGCCGGGACCCGGCGGAAACTTTGGCCCGTGAACGGGAGTTCACGATCGGAGACGAGAGAGACATTCTCGTACGGGACAGGCGCGCTGATGAAGGGGTTGTCCCAGGAGAGATGGCGCTGGATCCAGCCGCCGATCACGGTCGAGAATTTCCCGAGCTGGAAATTGAAACGGCCGTCGTCCCAGGGCGTGATGCGCAGGGCATACTCGTCCAGCCGCCATTCCGTGCCCAAATCGGACGGATCGAATCCGGTATCGACCCGGGTTTGGGCGAAAAAGTAAACGTTAGGCCCGATCTTGGCGTCGACAAAAATGCTCAGACGCGGGGTGAAAAGATCGTGCCCCGCGGCCTCGATCAAACCCGGCGCCGGCTGCGGGTAGTGATAGTATTCGAGATCGAGAAAGCCGCTGACGCGCGCTCGCACCTTGTCGTCGAAAACGCTGATCGTTAGGGCGCGGTCGAGCTGGTCGAGGAAATCCTGGGCACTCAGGCTGCGCATGGCGGAGGCAAGCACGAAGCCGCAAAACAAAGCGCGTTTCATGAAGCGATGGCGGACGGTTGCGCGGCCGGAACGGCCGCCCGGAAAACGGCGCTGAATTCCGTCCATTCCGAATCGGACCGCACGAGCCGAAGTTCCCCGCCGTGGAGGCGGACGAGCTCGCGCGCGAGATTGAGGCCGAGCCCGTGCCCGGGCACTTCGGCGCTGGCGCCAGCGCGATGAAATCGTTCGAAAATAAAAGGCTGTTCCGCGAACGGGATGCCGCGCCCGGTATTCGTTACTCGTAGTTCCACCGTCCGGCCGGACTGGTGCGCGGAGATGCGAATGGTGCCGCCGGGGCGATTATATTTCCGGGCGTTATCGAGAAGGTTCTGCACGACCAGGGAAGTGTATTTTGTTTCGCCGGCAATCTGAAGCCCCTCTGGAATATCGGTCTCGACCTGGAGATCCGCCGCGTCCGGCATGGCCTGGAGGTCGTCGAGCCATTCGTCGACCAGTTCGGAGAGATCGACGGTCTTGAGGGTCAGCTGGAGTTTGCCCGCATCCATGCGCGAGAGCAGGAGCAGGTCCTCGACCACACCGGTGAGGCGATAGGTTTGATGGATGAGAGTGGAAACCTCTTCGTAAACTTCCTCGGGGAAACCTTCGCGGGCGAGGAGCGAATCGAGCCCGGCGCGCAGGACCGTGATCGGACTCTTGAGCTGGTGCGAGGCGTCGGCGGAAAACCGGGCCGAGCGTTGCAGCTCTTCCGAGGTCGTCTGCAACTCGGCTTCCGCCCGCTGGCGCTGGGTGAAATTTTCCTCCGAGACGACGGCCAGGGCTTCGACCGGGCGCGAGAGCCGGCGGGAAAGAAGGTGGCTGACGACGAAACCACCCACGAGCAGGACGCCGCCCGCGCCCAGGATTTGCCAGCGCAGGCGCGACTGGCGCGCGAGCAATTGGTCGAGCGGATAGACACAGACCTCGTAAGCCGGCGGGTAATCGGAATCGAGATTGAGCTTCTTGTAAAAGAGGAGATGCGGCACGCCTTCGAGCGTGGTGCGAAGGCTTTCGTCCTGTTCGCCCGGCTGCGCCAGGTCCCGCGCCACTTCCCGCGCGACCTGCTCTTCCGCTGCCTGGTTCAACGCGGGTAACTGCAACTTCCCGTCCGCCAGGATCCCGCTCTTCATTCCGACCGCCTCCCCGTGCGCCACGGTCTCGACCGGCTTAAAGCCGAGAACGAGCGCCGCGATCACCTCGTTCGTCTCGGTCGAGCGAATCGGGACCGCGATCATTTCGTCGACCGTCGGCCGGCCCGCCTCGTCGCGTCGCGCGAGGTAGCCGATCTGCAACTTCGGGGAAAGGCGCGACTGGGCGAGGCGCGCCTCCTCGTTAGGCAAAAGGACCCCGGCATCGTCCGACGGCGGCGGAATGACGGCGCCATGGATATCGAGAAAACGATAGAAGCGGGCGTGCAGCGTCTCCGCGCTTTCGACCTCGTCCGGGGCCGCCGGTGCCATCAGGTCGCGCAATTCATCGCGGGCGCTGGGGTAGAGAAGGTCGAGCGCGTTATCCTCCAGGGCGGCGTGGATGCGGGCGTTTTGCGCGAGCTTTCGCGAGCGGTCGGCCACGGCCGCGTTGCGCAGATCCTGCAGGCGATGAAGCGAGCTCAGCTCGAGCTCGAAATCGCGCTGCAGATCGGCCTGCGCGTCCTCTGCCGCCCGCCGCTCGGCGAAGAAAATGCCTAACGACGTCAAGGTGGAGACGACCATCATCATGCCGACGAGCAGTTTGACGCGAAAGCGGCGGATGCCGGACGTGCGAGACTCGGCCGCCGGGCTCACGGCAGGTCAGTGTGCAGGGCCGTGCCGTTTTTCAGCTCGACCGGATGTTCGACTGTTTTCCGGCTGTTGATCCAGGCTTTCAGGAGGTAACGGCCCGCCGGTAAATTGGTCAGGCGGTAATGGCCTTTTGCATCCGTGACGGTGAAGTGCGGGGTCTGGAGGACGAGGATGAGGCCGCGCATGTGTTCGTGAATGTCGCAGCGCAGCGTGACCAGGCCCGGCTTGTCGAAGACAATGGAGGGAATCGGATTTTCCTCCGGCGGATAGCGGCCGAGATCGAAGCGCTTGGGCGGCGAATAGGAAAAGATGTTGTGATAGGTGTCGTCCTCGTTCGGGAACTCCACTTTTGTTCCCAACTCGATCGCGAGCAGGCCTGGCCGGAACGCCAGTTCTTTTTGCGTCACGGTTTTGGTGGCGAGGTTTCCAGACTTCGGAAAATCGCCCACCAGGTAAACCACGGCCCGCGGCGGATCGGTCGCGAGCACGCCCCCCTTGCTGACGATTTCGTAGCGTTCGTTTTCCACCGGCACGAATTGCGTCTTGGGGAGCTGGACCGTTCCCTCGATCGTCGCCTGCCCCAGGCAACTCGCTGCTCCGCTGGCAAGAACCCCGCCGAGGGCGATGATGAAAGTGCGTGTTTTCATCCGGTAAACTCAGCAAGATTGGTCTTCGCCGCGCTCTTGCACGTCAAACAAATTCGGTCCCATGGCGGTCCTGCTTACAGCGGTTCCGCTGGGAATAAGCAGTGCATGAAAAGTAACAAGCCTGTAACCTTTATCGCATCGCCCTCGGGAAACGGCCGGAGAAGGTTGCGGCTGACGAAATTTCTCCGGTTAATAACATCCCCACTCGCATGCGTATCCTGGTCGTAGAAGATGAAGTGCGGCTCGCCCGGCACGTCTCCCGTGCCCTGACTACGGCCGGTCATGAGGTGAGCGTGGTGCACGATGGCGAGACGGGTTTGCACGATGCGAAGGGGACGCGTTTCGAGTTAATCGTCCTCGACGTCATGCTGCCCGGTCTCGACGGCTTTGAGGTACTACGCCGTCTGCGCAAGGCGCATGTCGACAGTCGCGTCCTGGTCCTGACGGCGCGCGGGGAATTGAGCGACCGGGTAAACGGTCTCGCGCTCGGGGCCGACGATTACCTGGCCAAGCCCTTTGCCATGCAGGAACTGGTCGCGCGCGTGGCGGCGCTCGGGCGCCGTTATGCGGAAAAGGCGGCGGTGAAATTGCAGGTGGCCGACCTCACGCTCGACTTGGTCGACAACGAACTGCGCCGCGGGGAACGCCGGATCGAACTCTCCGCGCGTGAGCTGACTCTCCTGCGGGTCCTGATGCGCGAGCCCGGCCGAGTCTTTACCCGCACCGAGTTGTGCGAGAGAGTCTGGGAGCGGGAACACGAGTACGACATGAAGCTGGTCGAGGTCTTCATCAGCCGGCTGCGGCGGAAGATCGATTCGCCGCCGCTCATCCACACTGTGCGGCATCTCGGATACACGATCCGGGAAGAAGCATGAAAAAGTGGCCGTTGCGCTGGAAGCTGGCGCTCTACGCCGCCTGCCTTGCTCTCGTCGCCACCATCGCGGGCGGCGGCACTACCTGGACGGTAATGCGTTACCGGGAGATCGACGCCTTCGATCGCCGGCTGGCTCTCGACGCGCAGGAATTTTTTCGCGATGTGGAAAACTTCGGCGCCGATGCGGCAAAAAATCGCCGCACTTTCAAAGAGCTCTTTGTCCCGCTCGCCCTGCGCAATCGCCTGCTTGAAGTGACCGACCGCAGCGGTGAAATCCTCTACCTTTCGCCCGGGCTGGCCGAGCCGCTCTCGAGCGATGGGAGGAAGGAATTTCACACCCGCAAGATCGGCGGGCGCAGCATCCGGATGGGCGAGTTTACCGAGAATGGTATCACCTTGCGGGTCGGGGCCGACTTGAAGGAGATCAATCAAATCGGATACGACATTTTCCACGGATTGCTCGTGGCCATCCCTACCGTCCTCCTCGTCATCGTCGTCGGCGGGCGCTGGGTCGCGCGCAAAGCAATCGCGCCGGTGGAGGAAATCCGCCGGGCCGCGGCTCAGATCACCGCGCAGCGTCTCGACCAGCGCCTGCCCGTGCCGCCGACTGGCGACGAAATTGCGGGTTTGATCGAAGTCCTCAATGCCGCCTTTGAGCGCCTGCAACGAAGCTTCGAGCAATCGGCCCGTTTTTCCGCCGACGCCTCGCATCATCTCAAAACGCCGATCGCGGTTCTGCGCGCCGGGATTGAGGAAATCATGGGAGACGCCGACTGCAGCCTGCACACCCAGGCGACCGCGGAAGGGCTGCTGCATCGGATTCACCAGCTCAACACCGTCGCCGATAACCTGCTCCTCCTGGCCCGCGCCGATGCCGGCCGGCTCGAATTGCACAACGCGGAATTCGACTTCAGCGAGCTGCTCGAGGGCGTGCTCGATGACGCTCGCGCGCTCGCGGAACCCCTTGGCCTCACGGTCGAATCCGAAGTGCCCGAGCGGCTCCCGCTCCGGGCCGACCGCAAATTTGTCGGCATCATCGCGCAGAATCTGCTCGAGAACGCGATCAAGTACAACGCGCGTGGCGGCCGGGTGCGCGTTGAGGCGCGGACGGTGGATGGTGCGGTCGAACTCAACGTCGGCAATACCGGCGACGGGATCCCGGAGGCGCGCGCCTCGCACTTATTCGAGCGCTTTTATCGCGGACGCGGCGACGAACGCGTCGCCGGCAGCGGGCTCGGCTTGAGTACGGCACGGGAGCTGGCCCGGGCGCACGGCGGCGAGATTTCGCTCCTTCGCGCCGATGCGGTGTGGACGGAGCTGAACCTCCGGCTGCCGCAGCCGGCGTGACCGTGCCCTGCCGAAGGTACAGGCCGCGTCACTTTTCCTGAGTTGTCGCCAAGTATCACGAGCTACGAACTCGTTCCGCCCAGCCGCCGCTTTAGTAACAAAGCTGTTACTTTTTCAGGATTGTTCTTTCCGCACGCGACGGGCGTAAATGGTTCTGATGATAATGAAGTCTAACGAATCCATTCTTAACGATAAATAGGTGTCCTGTTATGCATAACTCCGATCAACTCAATCGGCCGTGCCGGCGCTAAGCGGAAACTCTTCTACGCCACTCTCGCTGCGGCACTCATCATGAGTCACGAAGCGGGGGCGGGGATTAGATCAATACCGATTCCTACTCGTGACAGCGAACCAATCTCGATCGTCCAGGGCGCCGATGGTAATCTCTGGTTTACCCAGCAACGTACGAGCAGCGTGGCGCGGGTCAGCCCCGATGGAGTGATCACGGAGTTCCCGACTCCGACTCTGAGCTTTCCCAATGACATCACGCCCGGCCCCGACGGCAACGTCTGGTTCTCGGAAGGAGCGGCCGGCCAGATCGCTTTCATCACGCCGGGGGGGGTGATCAGGGAGATTTTCTTCTCCAATTCCGGCGTGGCCGGTGGCATCGCGACCGGTTCCGATGGCAACATTTGGTTTACCGATCTGACCGGAAACAGCGTCTGGCGCTTCGACCTGGCGACCCGGAACCTGACCAGCTTTCCGCTCCCGACCGCGAACGCCTTTCCCAGTGACATCACCCTGGGCGCGGACGGCAATCTTTGGTTTGTCGAGGGCGGCGTGGGCAAAATCGGGCGCATCACCCCCGCCGGTGTGATCACCGAATTCGGCAACGGACTGAGTCTTCCGTTTTCGATCGCCCTCGGTCCGGACGGCAACGTTTGGTTTACACTTCGTTTCTCGGCCCAGCTCGGGCGGATCACCCCCGCTGGCGTCATCACCTTTTACCCGATTCCAAACTCGGCGGAGCAGATTGCGCCCGGAATTCGTGACTCGCTCATCTTTACGGAATTCGGCAGCAACAGGATCGCGCGAATCTCAGTGGATGGCGCGGTCACTGAGTCGCCCGAGATCCCCGGGAGCAACCCGACCGGGATTACCATCGGGCCGCATAACACGATTTGGTTTCTCGGTTATGGAAGCGACAGGGTCTACCGGGCGAGTCTCTCGAGGTGATTTCGATTTTGAAACGACGACCACTGACTTAGCAACCTATCCCACAACGCCATGAAACGACCTGTCTCCCTTCTTCTTCTCACCCTCACGCTTACGGCGCCGCTCTTTTTGGAGTCAGCCAGGTGGTCGCGGAAGAGAAGGAGGGTGAGCAGCGCCCGGAAGCGCGCACGCCATGGCGCCAGCAGGAGCCGCTGCCGACGCCGTGGTTTTTCCACGACGTCGATATGATTTCGGCCACGGAAGGCTGGGCGATTTCGCATCCGGTGACGGGCGATCACGCGAGCATTTTCCACACGGCTAATGGCGGCCGAACCTGGCAAGCGCAGGGCGGGCAGCTCTTTCAGCAGCTCGGCGGGATCTCCTTTGCCGACGCGCTCCACGGCGTCGCGGTCGGGAATGAATATCGTTATACCACCGACGGGGGGCTGACCTGGCTGAAGGGTTCAGCCGGTAATTTCAGCACCGTTTACGATGTCGATCTGGTGGATCAAAACACCGGTTACGCCTCCGGCTTCGGCGAGGTCAAAAAAACGACCGACGGCGGGAAGACCTGGGTCGTGCAATCGATCCCGTTGCTCGGGAACCTGGTTGGAATCGATTTCGTGAGCGCGACGACCGGCTGGGTGGTCGGCGCGAATGGAAGTGTCTACAAGACAAGTAATGGCGGAGCGACCTGGGTCCGCCAGCGCCAGGATACCGGCCGCTTTTATACCGGGGTCAGTTTCGTGAACGAAAATGAAGGCTGGGTGTGCGGCAACAGCGTCATCCTGCACACGACCGACGGCGGGGCGACCTGGGTGACGCAAACCATCCCGGCGGGAGCCAATGCGATCCAGGTCCGTTTTGCCGATTCTCTCAATGGATATGCTGCGGGCGCCCTGCGCACCATCCTGCGCACGACCGACGGTGGCCAGACCTGGACCCTTCAATTGGGCGGCGTTTATGAGGAGCCGGCTAATCGTTACCCCTTCAATGGCCTCGATGTCACCAGCCCGACGAACGCGATCGCAGTCGGCGGCGGCAATTCCATTTTCACCACCAAAGATGGCAACCGCTGGACCAGCCATGGAAACGGCTCGGGCACGGTGCCGTTTCGCTTCGCGCGCACCGATGCCAATCATATTTGGTCGGCGAACAGCAACGCCGAAGTCCTCTACACCAGGAACGGCGGCAGGAAATGGGAGCGCTCGATCGTGCAACTGGGCGTCCAGTGCGACACCTGCACCAACGCGGCGGACATCGCTTTCCTCAACAACAACGAAGGCTGGGTCGTGATCAACGGTCTCGACACGATCGCAAGCTGGATCTGGCACAGCCTCGACGGCGGCGTGACCTGGCAATCGCTGGATATCCTTCACACCGGGCCTTTGTCCGGCCTGGCGATCGTCGATGCGCAAACTCTGGTCGCGGTGAGTGGAGTCGAGGACACGATCTACCGCAGCACCGATGGCGGGGTGAGCTGGGTCTCCGTGCCTCATCCGGGCGGCGGGCTCTGGTTCGGCTCGGTTCGCTTTGTGCCCGGCACGCAGACCGGCTGGACAGTGGGCGAAGGTGGCAAAATCCTGAAGTCGACCGACGGCGGCGCGACCTGGGTGCAGCAGCGCGACGCGTCGCATATCCATAATCTGATCGACGTCTCATTCGCCGACGTGAACAACGGCTGGGCGGTCGGCGACGAGGAATTGCACACGACCAATGGCGGCGCCACCTGGGTGAACCAGCAGACAGGAGTGAATTCCTCGGTCTCGGTTTATGCCGTCAGCCCGACGACGGCGTGGATCGGCGGAATTCAAGACCTGGCCCTCACGACCGACGGCGGCGCCACCTGGACGATCGAGCGTCCCTCCAACACCAATTGGTTTTGCCTTACTTTCCTGGACAAAGACAATGGCTGGGCCGGCGGCCAGGACCAGGACATCGACGACGTCCCGGGAAGCATCTGGAAACGCAGCGGCCGACCCGCCGCGCCTAACGAGGGCGGGCCCAGGGTGCTGCGCCCAGGTGGAGAAACCTCTGATGGAGTCTGGGAAGCGCCGCCCTCGAGAGGCGCGCTCGGCGGGTCTGTGGAATAACGAAGGTTACAACCTTGTTACTTTATCAGGATAGGTTTTTTGGAGAATTACTGCTGTCATGATCGGTCGAAGGGACACGACCATGAATATCTTCCAAAAGCAGCGAATCGCGCCGGGCTTTGCTCGGCGGCCAATGCATTTAATCGGCTCTACTCGCGCTCGGATTCATCGTTTTCGCTCCGAGCCAGGCGGCGCAGGGAAAGTTCCGCTCCTTCCCGATCCCCACCGGCAAACAACCAATTGGCATCGCGATGGGAGCGGATGGCAACTTCTGGTTTACCCTCCAGGATAGCAGCCAGGTCGGGCGGATTACGCCGCAAGGCGTGATCACGGAATTTCTCACGCCGACTTTCAGTTTCCCTAACGATATTACCCTCGGCCCGGATGGAAATATCTGGTTCTCGGAGGGCTCGACCGGGCAGATTGCATTCATCACTCCCGACGGGCCAGATCACCGAGATCCGGTTTTCGCTTTTCGATGCCTCGGCCGGCATCACGACGGGTCCTGATGGCAACATCTGGTTTTGCGATCTGACCGGAAACAATATCTGGCGCTTCGAGTTGAGGACGCGGACGCTGACCAAGTTCCCGATCCCGACGGGAAATTCATTCCCGGAAAGAATCACCACCGGGCCGGACGGGAATTTGTGGTTCACCGAAAGGCTAGGGGGCAAAATCGCTCGCATCACCACCGATGGAGTGATCACGGAAGTAGCAAGCGGCTTGGAGAACCCGCGGGAGATCGTGACGGGACCTGACGGCAATCTCTGGTTCACTCTCGCTTTCACCCTTCAGATTGGAAAAATGACCACGAGCGGTGATATCACCATCTACCCGATACCGAGTCGCGCCGAAGACCTTGCACGCGGCCCGGGAAACACTTTGCTCTTCACGGAGTTCGGCGCGAACAAGATCGCCGCCATCACGACGGACGGCGTGGTCACCGAATCGGAGGAATTCCGGAACAGCCAACCGACGGGCATTGTGGCGGGACCCAAGGGATCGGCTTGGTTTTTGGGATTCGGCAACGAGAAGGTCTACGTCACGAATTTCCCTCGCAGGTAAATCTCGCGGCCCTCTGGAGGCCAAATCCGTGAGGTTTTTGCGTCCCGTGGATCCGTTGCGTCGGCCGCGCGGTGCAGGTCAAATCGCAGGTAACAACCGTGTAACTTTTCGCCAATTGCCGTCAGCAAAAGTCGGGGCTAAAACAGCCCGCCAAATCGACCAAATTAAAATCAACCAACCTCATGATCTCCTCTCTCTCCTCCGCAGTTTTTCTCAATCGACCCAGCACCGTCCGCAACGGATCCGACGGCTGGAAATTGTTCGCCGTGACCCTCCTCCTTCTTACCGCCCTCGCGGCCAGCGCCTCGGCTCAAACCGCGCAATGGGTCAAGCAGATGGGCACCGGCGGCATCAGCAATGGAGTGAGCAGCGACGCCGCGGGGAACGCCTATGCGACCGGCATCGTGAGCAATCCCGGGCTCTTCGACAGCCTCAACATTCCCTGTAACGCCTCGGATGTTTTCCTGGCCAAATACGACGGCAGCGGCAACGTCCTCTGGGCCACGATCGGCGGCGGCGCGTTACTCGACCAGGGGAACGATGTGGTCACTGATCCGAGCGGTAACTCCTATGTGGTCGGCGCTATTCAGACCAACGCCCCAAATCCGACCGCGAAATTCGGGAGTTTCACCCTGGTCGGCAACGGGGATTACGATTGGTTGATCGTTAAATACGACACCGTCGGCAATATCCTCTGGGCCAAAAACTACGGCAGCAGCGCGGGCGACACAGCCCGCGGCGTGGCCATGGATGCGGCGGGCAACGTTTACGTTTCCGGGTTCTACAGCGGAACGATGACCGTTCAAAGTGTCACGCTCACCAGCCGTGGACTCTTCGACATCTTTCTCGCGAAACTTGACTCCAACGGCACGCTGCTCTGGCTGAAAAGCGCCGGCGGCACCGGCTCCGACATCGGTCACGGCGTGGTCGTCGACGGGCAGGGCAACGTTGGGGTGACCGGCGAATTCCAAGGCAAGGCGACTTTTGACAGCCGCAGTGTTACGGCGGCGGGACTTGGGGACGCATTTATCGCCAAGTATGACGCGGCGGGGAACAACCTCTGGGTGCACAAGGGTGGCAGCACCACCTCCTTCGTCGGCGAGCCTTCCAAGGCGATCGCGGTCGACGCAGCGAACAATTTCTTCATCACGGGCGATTACACAGGGACAGCGACCTTCGACGGTCTCTCGGTCGTTAATACCGGAACGAGCGGCACCGATATCTTTGTCGCCAAATACGACACCAACGGGGTTATCAAATGGCTCCATCACGGCGGCGGCCCGGCTTCGGACAAGGGCTACAGCATCGGGGTGGATCAGGCCGGCAATAGCTGGGTTAGTGGCTTTGCCGCCAGCGGGACCGGGGTGGTTTTCGACACCATCTCGCTGCCTCCCCTCGGCAACGAATATATCTTCCTCGCCAAATACGATCCAGCCGGAGTCATCCAATATGTGAAACAATATGCGGCCGGCACCGGCCAGGACATCCATGTCCTGAACAACGGCTGCCTCTATCTGAATGGTGGCGCGTCAAAGAGTTCGGCGGGGAACGAATTTGACGACATCAGTCTCGTCTATGTCGATCGCGGCGGGTTCATCTGCCAGTTCTGCGAGACGGTGGATCCGGGTTGCGAGCCACCGACCGGGATCACGGCCACGATGATTACCTCAAACTCGGCCACCATCAGCTGGGCGGCGGTCACTGGCGCAGAGAGTTACTCCCTGCAATATCGGCAGCTCGGCACGACGCGTTGGAAAACCAAACGGGCGCCCCGAACGAGCGTGAAGCTGAAGAACCTCCTGCAAGGGACTTCGTATGAGTATCAAGTCGCGACGGTGTGTTCGACCGAGACCAGCGATTACTCGCCCGTTCAGGTCTTCACTACCAATCCGTAGGCATTGATAGAACCATTGACCATCTGCGCCTCCAAAAACCCTACAACTCACCCTCTAATATGAAATCCCACGATATTCTTCACTCCAATCAAGACGTCCTTTCACAAACCCACGAGATTCAAAATCGAGGCCCTCTTCTCCGAGAAACTTGTCTCCTCTCGTCTTTGTGCGGGTTGATCGCCTTTTTCTTTGCCGGCATCGGTGCCGCATCGGCGCAATCGGCCGGCGAGATCATCTGGAGCGTCAACCTTGCCTACACGCCAACGACGGCGGCGCCCCGGGTGGCACCGAGTGGAACCATTTATATCCATTCCGAAGACCTCTATGCCATTTCTCCCGCCGGGCAGATTATCTGGAGCAAGGACTCTGGCGATCCCAAGGCGGTTGACGTTGGTCCTGATGGCACCGTTTACTCCGGTTCGGGGGGAACGATTTTCGCCTACACGCCGGCCGGGCAGTTGCTCTGGAGCTTTACCGAGCCACCCGGCGGCCAGGGGCTGATGGCAGGACCGACTGTCGGGCTCGACGGGAATATTTACGCGGTGACCGATGGCGGCGGGCTTGGCGCGCTGTCGCTGACTCCCGGCGGACAGTTAATCTGGAACCAACCGGGCTACGTGGATTTTGAAGGCACCGGACTGACGACCGTCCCGCTCACCTCGAGCCGGCTTTACTTTGCCGAGGATGTGGTGCCGGGGTGCACGGAATTCAGCGAAGGTCTGAATGCCCTCGATCTCAACGGCAACCTTCTTTGGTGTGTCTCTTTCAGCGGGATTTCCCGCCCGATCGCCGCGCCTAACGGCGATGCTCTGGTGCACGATACGGGCGTCCTCTACGACTATAATCCGGATGGATCGCGCGATTGGACCTTCAGGTTTCCCTTTCCGAGCGGCACCCTCCTTGGACTGAGCGTCGCCCCGGATGGCACGATCTATATCTTCCACTCCTACGTGAATCTTTGGTCCCTCACGCCAGCGGGAAAGAAGCGCTGGCAGGTCGACGGCATCGCTGGCGGCACCTTCCCGGTGAAGCCGACCGTCTCCCCCGACGGCACCGTGGTTGTCTTCGGCACGGTTTATTCTTTTGGCGTCAACGGCAAACTCGTCGCCGTGAATGCGGCGGACGGCGCCGTCCTCTGGACATTGCCGATCACCGGGCCCTCGGCCGGCGCCGCGGGTCCCGTTTCCTTCAGCAGCGATGGCCAGACAGTTTATGCGCCTATAACCGAGATCGGTGGAGTGAATAAGCTGCTCGCGGTCAGTGTAAATGGCGGCAGCGCCTCGGGACCGACCCTGAGCGCGACCGGCTCATGTCCGGGCACGACCACCATTACCGTCAATGGCGCGACCCCCGGCGCCACCGTTCAAATCTGGGCCAGTAAGCGAAATGGATCGACCACGATCACCAGCGGCACCTGTTCCGGCACCATGCTCAATCTCGCGAAAGCTCGGGTCCTGACGACGGCGACGGCCGATGCAAATGGCAACGCAACCGCGCAAGTGACCTTAAACTCCAGGCGATGCGGGCAACTGCTGCAGGCTGTCGACCTCGGGAGTTGCGCGATCAGCAACGTCGTTACTGGCCCTTAAACTTCGACGGGAGTCATTCCCGACCTCGGTTGCATCCCGACCGGCGACGGAGTAGGTCCGGTCCAGCCTGGCGCTTCCACCGCGCTTCGCGGCCTAACGAATATTATCTTTCCGAGGGGCTCGTAGTTTGCTTGCATGGCAGGAACACTTCGATGAAAAATCCCGCTCGCACTCGAGGCTCGGTTTGTTTTTCGACTCTCTGTGCTCTCGGGATCCTTCTGGTTGGGCTCTCCCCGGCGCGGGCACAATCCTACTCGGTCGCCGGGCTGCCGAAGCCGCTCCAGGCGCTGGCGGTTAACGCTTCCGGACAGGTGGTCGGTTTCGCCAGCTTCGACGGCACAACCGTCCATGCCGCCATCTATTCGGATGGCCAGCTAACCGATCTCGGGACGCTCGGCGGCGATCACAGCCAGGCAGTGGCGATCAATTCCAGCGGGGATGCCGTGGGCCATAGCACGCTCGCGAACGGCCTTACCCACGCCACGCTTTGGTCGAATGGCCAGGTGATCGACCTCGGAACTTTGCCAGGGGGCGCGACCAGTTACGCCACTGGGATCAACGACGCGGGCCAGATCACCGGTTGGAGCGACACCCTTGAGCCTGGCACCTCGTTTCCGCGACCCGATCACGCCTTCATCTATGCCAATGGCCAGATGACGGACCTCGGCAACATCAGCGCCACCGGCCAGTTTGGAAACTACAGCGTCGGGAACGCGATCAACGCGTCCGGGGAAGTGACCGGCTGGAGTGTGACCGATGAATTCGAAACGCACGCCTTTCTTTATTCCGGCGGGCAAATGATGGATCTGGGAACACTCGGCGGCTCGGAGTCGCGCGGTCGCGCGCTCAACAACCTGGGCGAAGTGGTGGGCTGGAGTTACACGCCTAACGACGCCGCCGCGCATGCCTTTCTGATGAGCGGCGGCCCGATGATGGATCTCGGCACCGTCAGCGGCTCAAACAACAGTTATGCCGTCGGGATTAACGACGCCGGTGAGGTTGTCGGGAACTCCACCGCGACCGCGGGGTCGGGACCCTTCCTATCCCTGGCCGGCGGGGTTCCAGTCAATCTGAACGGTTACATCGACACCTTTTTACAGGTTCTCTACTCGGCCAAGGGGATCAACCATGACGGCCAAATCCTCGCCCAGGGCACGACGGACAATTTCGTCGATCAACCGTTCCTCCTCACGCCGCCGGACGGGACGGATCATCATTTTGCCAACATCTCGACCCGCCTGCCTGTCGGGACCTCGGACAATGTGTTGATCGCAGGATTCATCATCCAGGGCCCGGACGGTTCCACCAAAAACGTGGTGGTGCGCGGCATCGGACCCTCGCTGGCGGCGTTTGGAATCACGAATCCGCTGGCGAATCCGATGCTCGAATTGCATGAGCTGGCGGGCGGGATGATTGCCGCGAACGACAATTGGAGAGACACCCAGGAAGCGGAAATCAGCGCGGCGCAGCTCGCGCCCTCCAGTGAACTTGAATCGGCCATGCTGCAAACACTCTCGCCCGGTGCTTTCACCGCGATTGTTAGCGGCGTCGGCGGCGGCGTGGGAGTGGGCTTGGCCGAGGTCTATGATATCGAACCGGCCTCCCTGGCGCGGGTCGTCAACATTTCCACCCGCGGCCTCGTCGGCGATGGGGACGACGTCATGATCGGCGGCGTCATTATTACCGGAACGGATCCGGTGGCCATTGTGGCGCGCGCGATCGGGCCGTCGTTAGGCAATTTCGGAGTCGTCGGCGTCCTGCAGGATCCGACGCTGGAGTTGCACGATGCCAATGGCAACGTCACCAGCAATGATGACTGGCGCGACACGCAACAGGACGAATTGATTGCCAACCAGCTCGCCCCGACCGATGACCGGGAGTCTGCGATTGCCGCGACTCTCGTCCCGGGTGCTTACACGGCGATTGTCAGCGGCAAGGGCGGAGCGAGCGGCGTCGCGCTGATCGAGTTTTACCAGCTTTAATACGACTTTGCCCAAATCACGCGGCGCGCGCTGGGCTCATCCGTAATGACGCATCTACCGGGCTCGGGCGGGTTGGCCGGATCATCGAAGGGGATGCATCGGATCGTGACCTTGAGGTCGTTCTTGACCTGCTCCTCGACCGCGCGGCTGCCGTTCCAGTGAGCCAGGGCAAAGCCACCGTGAATCTCCGGTTTCGCGGGATTTTTCGGGGTGAAGAAATCGTAGAACTCTTCTTTCGTGTCGATCGTTCGCGTGTGCTCCATGCGGAAAGCGAGGGCGCGGTCGAACAGTTTTTGCTGGATCGCGTCGAGCAGGCCGGGGGCTCGACTAACGAACTCGCTCCTGGGTAAAAAGGCTTTCGCTTTCGCATCTTCGTCGCGCCGGGTTACCGCGACGTTGCCGCTCTCCAGATCCCGCGGGCCAAGCTCCACCCGCAGCGGCACGCCTTTCTTAATCCACTCCCAATTCTTCACCCCGCCGCCGAGATCGCGCTGGTCGACGTGCACTTCGAGCGGGGCGCCATGCCAGCTGATGGCGCGGAGTTGCGCGGCGAGATCGTTCGCCGCCGCGAGCACGGCGTCGCGGGTTTCCGGTTTCGGCGTGATCGGCACGATGACGACATGCGTCGGCGCGATCCGGGGCGGCAGGATGAGCCCGTCGTCGTCGGCGTGCATCATGATGACGGTGCCGATCATGCGTGTGCTTACGCCCCAACTGGTGGTCCAGCCAAACTCCTGTTTCCCGTCGCGGGTCTGGAATTGAATCCCGCTCGAGCGCGAAAAATTCTGCCCGAGAAAATGCGAGGTACCGGCCTGGATCGCTTTCCGGTCCTGCACCATCGCCTCGATGCAAAGCGTCTGGACCGCGCCGGGAAAGCGTTCGCTCTCCGATTTCTCGCCGGTGAAAACCGGAACGGCGAGATGATCGCGGACAAAGGTCTCGTAGACTTCGAGCATCTGCTTCGTCTCGGCGCGCGCTTCCGCTTCCGTTTCGTGGACGGTGTGGCCTTCCTGCCAGAGGAATTCCGTTGTCCGGAGGAAGAGTCGCGGGCGCATTTCCCAGCGTACGACATTGGCCCACTGGTTGATCAGGATCGGCAGGTCGCGGTACGATTGCACCCACTTCGCGTAGGTCGCGCCGATGATCGTCTCGGAAGTCGGCCTAACGACGAGCGGTTCGCCGAGCGGACTCGCCGGCACCATTTTGCCCTCGGCATTCAGTTCCAGCCGGTGATGTGTGACGACCGCGCATTCCTTCGCGAAACCCTCGACGTGTTCCGCCTCCTTCTGCATGTAGCTGAGCGGAATGAAGAGCGGGAAATAGGCGTTCCGGTGCCCGGTCGCCTTGAACATGGCATCGAGCGCGCGCTGCATGTTTTCCCAGATGCCGTAGCCCCAGGGTTTGATCACCATGCAGCCGCGGACGTCGCTCGATTCGGCCATGTCGCCGGCCTTGATCACCTGCTGGTACCACTCGGGGAAATCTTCCGCGCGGCGCGGGCTGATGGCGGATTTAGGTTGATCGGGCTTGGCCATAACGGAGCGCGATACTTAAACCGCGCGGCCGATATTGGCCAGCCGCGGTTTTGTTTAACCGCCGCGCCGACCTTGCTAGTTGCGCGCGAGGAGCGAGCTCGGAGCGCGCGCGCCTTCGACGTAGCCGCCGGCGAAATCGATGCTGCACACCGTGCGATAGCGCGCATGCGGCCCAACGGCCGCTCCGGCCACGCCAAAGGCCGGATTGAAGATGTTTTTGCGATGTTTCCGCGCCCGCAGGCCGTCATCGATGATGAGCGCGATCACGATTTCGCGCGCGGTCGATTTGCCGTAGGCGATGTTTTCGCCCCAGCGCCCGGTCCACGTTCCGTGCCGATTCATCCGCTCGCCCGGATTGCTCCGACCGAGACCGCGGTGTCCCATTCCGCCCCCGGCCTGTTCCGCGACATGTTCTGCCGCCGCCCGGGCGATTCCTTCCGAAAAGGCCAGCGGAGCCAGCGGCCGTGCCCGCCGCAGAAAACGGATCGCGTCGTCCACCGCGCCAACGCCTTCGCGAGTGCGGATCACGGTCCTGCCCGGCAGGACGAGGTTCCGGCCCTGATAACGGCCCCGCAATTCTTCCAGATAACCGGCGTAGATCTCCGGATGCTGCCGGGCCAGATTCATCTCGCGCACCACCGCGGCGCCCACGCTGGAAGGCGATTTCGCAGGGCCCGCGACCGAGGCCGGCAGACCGGCGAGGAGGAAAAGAAAAGGAATCGCCCAAAAGCGCATTCTTTCCTTGAAGCAGACCCAGTGCCATCGACATTTGACACCTGCGGCTCACGCCGCTAATTTCCCCGCCCTTCCCAAGCCTTCTGATGAAAACGTTTTCTGCCAAAGCCAACGAGGTCGACCGTAAATGGTGGATCATCGACGCCCGTGACCAGGTCCTCGGCCAGGTCGCCGTCAAAGCCGCCAAATTGCTCCGAGGCAAAGAAAAGGCCATCGTCACGCCGCACGTCGATACCGGCGATTTCGTCGTCGTGATCAATGCCGAGAAAGTGCGCGTGACCGGCAAAAAGGAAGAGCAAAAGACCTACATGAGCTTTTCCGGATTCGTCGGCGGCCACAAAAGCGAGAGCGTGAAGGCGCGCCGGGAACGGCATCCGGAGCTGCTCGTGGAACACGCCATCCGCGGCATGATTCCGCACAACAAACTGGGCCGGCAGGTTTACCGGAAACTCAAAGTTTACAAGGGCGAGGAGCATCCTCACGGCGCGCAGCAGCCGCAAAACGTGGTGTTGGACTAACGAAATACTTTCATGGCTGAAACACAGGAATTCATCGCCACCGGTCGCCGCAAGACCGCCGTCGCGCGCATTCGCATGACCGCGGGGAGCGGTAAAATCGACGTCAACGGCAAGAGCTTCGAGGATTATTTCCCGACTGTGCCGCTGCAAAACACCGTCCTCCAGCCCCTCCAGCTGGTGAAACTCGCCAACGCCTACGACGTCTCCGTCAACACCACAGGTGGCGGGTCGACTGGCCAGGCCGGGGCAGCGCGGCTCGCGATTTCGCGCGCGCTTCTGCAGGTCGACGCGAATCTTCGCGGCACGCTGAAAGCTGAAGGCCTGCTTCGCCGCGATCCGCGGATGAAGGAGCGCAAGAAGTCCGGTCAGCCGGGCGCGCGCAAACGCTTCCAGTTCTCGAAGCGCTAATCTGTCGCTCGCCGCGACCGTCGGAAGGTAGCGCAAGCTTCCAGCTTGCCGTCTGGTCGTTTACGCAAGCTGGAAGCTTGCGCTGATACCTTACGGCGTCGCCTTCGGCGCCGGCGCTTCCGGCGGACGAGCCATCGGAATGGAGGGCGCCACCGACGGTGCGATCTGGGGAGCCGCGGCCGCGGGCGGTTGCGGCAACGACATCAATTCCTGGATAGCCTGGTTGGCCACGATGCTGTCGCGATGTTGCGACATGATCGTCTCGCAGGCGCGGCGGGCCTCGTCGAACTGTTTTTTTGCCTTCAACAGCGGGACCTGGGCGAGGAGGGCGAGGGGAGCGTTAAAACTCTGCGGGTAATCCGTCGCGAGACGCTGATAGGTGCTGAGCGCTTCGTCGGTTTTCCCGAGCGATTCGAGATTGGCCGCCACCCCCATCCAGGCAGTCGTGATCAGCTGGTGCTTCGGATATTGGTCGATGAACTTGCGCAGGGTCGCGTTCGCCTCGGTGTAATTCTTCTTCGCCCGCTGCTGCCCGGCGAGGAGCAAAGCGGCGCTTGCAGCCGGTTCGCTTCCCGGATAGCGCGCGATCACTTTCTGGTATTCTTCCGGCGAATTGGCCGCAGCCAGGAGAGCGACCGCATCGGACGCGGCCCGCATCGTATAGATCTGGTAGCCGGCGAAGCCCAACCCTCCCAGGACCAGGACCGCCGCGACGGCGATGATGGTGGTCTTGTATTGCTCCCAGAAAAGCTGGGACTCGAGCGCGGGGTCGGACGTGATTTCGGATACGGTGGCCATTGGAAAAGGGAGCTGTGTCTATGCCACGCGAACCATTTCCGCGCAAGCGCCTGTAGCGGCGGTCTGTGACCGCCGACCGCGAGTCGTCTGCTGCGGAAGCGGTTTCGGCGGTCACAGACCGCCGCTACGGCGCACAGGTTTGCGCGCTCGTTTCGCTGGAAACCGAACGTCCTTGCCTAACGGCGTTTTTGCCTTGAGAAACCTCCGCATCAGCCCCAGCGCGGCCGCGTTTTCCCGCGGCGTGTTGGAAACGGTGCAATCACGTGGCACGACCAGGTCGTAATCGCGCATGTAGGCGTCGTTCGCTGTGAAAAGGACGCAGAAATTCCCCGCAATTCCGGTCAGGACGAGCCGTCTCGAGCCGAGATAACGGAGCAATGTTTCCAGCGTAGTGGAAAAAAATCCCGAGTGCTTCGGCTTCAGAACGAAATAATCGTCCTCTTCCGGCTGCAGAATCCTGGCGATCTCGCGCCCCCGCACTTTTTCGTCCAGGCAGTGCTCGATCGTGACGCGGAAATCCGATTTCCATTTTCCGAAATTGTCGTTCACGTAAATCACCGGCACACCGCTGCGGCGGGCGCGTTCCTTCAGGCGCAGGAGATTGCGCGCCATTTTTTTAGCCGGGCCGAGCATCCGCTCGGCCTCGGGAAATGCGAGATCGTTGATGACATCGATCAGGAGCAGCGCCGTCTCATTCTTGTCCGGAGCATTTCCATGAAGACTGGCGTTTTTCGTGGGCATGGCGTCGTCGTCATTTCGCAGCCAGGGCCGCGAATGGATTTGTTTTGGGTTCCCGAGTTCAACGTTGGACGTTCAACGTTGGACGTTGGACGTTCTCCCCGTGATTCCACACGACAAGCTCTTCACGCCCGGCCCGGTGGAGGTTTCGGAGAAAACCATGGCCGCTTTCTCGCGCCCGATGATCGGCCACCGCGGCGACGCCTTCAAAACTCTCTACCGCGAGATCCATCCGCGGCTCCAGGAACTCTTCGGCACGAAGCAGCCGGTCTTTCTTTCCACCTCCTCGGCCTGGGGCGTGATGGAAGCGGCCATTCGCAACCTCGTTAGGCGGCGGGTCCTCTGCTGCATGTGCGGCGCCTTTTCCGACAAATGGCTCGATGTCGCGCGCCGCTGCGGGAAGGAAGCCGAGCCGCTCCGGGTGGAGTGGGGGCAGGCGATCGATCACAAGGCGATCGACGCGGCGCTTGCGACCGGAAAGTTCGACGCCGTCACCCTCATCCACAACGAAACCTCGACCGGAGTGATGAATCCTTTGCCGGAAATTTGCTGTACGCTGGCGAAGTATCCGGACGTCGCGCTCATCGTCGATACCGTCTCGTCGTTCTCGGCCGTCCCGATCCCGATGGACGCCTACCAGATCGACGTCCTCCTCACCGGCTCGCAAAAGGCGCTCGCGCTGCCGCCCGGTTTCGCGCTCTTCAGTGTTTCTGAAAAAGCGTTCGCCCGCGCCGAGCAGGCTAACGATCGCGGCTACTACTTCGATTTCCTCGAATTCAAGAAACAGCAGGAGGGCGGAATGACGCCGACCACGCCGAGCATCGGCCACATCTACGCGCTGCAATCGAAGCTCGACGACATCTTCGCCGAAGGCCTAACGAATCGCTTTGAACGCCACGCGCGCACCAACGCGCTCGTCCACGCGTGGGTGCGCGAGCGCGGTTTCGATTTCTTCGCCGCCGAAGGTTTCCGCGCCCTCAGCCTGACCTGCGTGAAGAACAATCAGGGAATCGATGTCGCGAAATTGGTGCGCGATCTGCGCGAGAAACATCATCTCGTGATCGACGGCGGCTACGGCAAGCTGAAGGGCCAGACGTTTCGCCTCTCCAACATGGGCGACGAAACCGAGGAGACGGTTTCGCATCTTCTCCGCTGCCTCGACGACTGTCTGTAGTGGTCGGATTATTAACCGCAGAGGACGCAGAGAGCGCAGAGGAATTGTTTTCTTCTTCTGGCTCTGCGCCCTCTGCGCCCTCTGCGGTTAATCTCAGCCTTTCACGGTCAGAGGAGGTTCCGCGATTCGGCGGAAGATCATCCAGACACCGAGCAGAACGAAAGCCGTCCCGAGAAGAGACCAGACAGAAAGACGTTCCCCGCCAAAGGCCCAGCCCAGCGCGATCGCTCCCGGCGGCGTGATGAGCGAGATCGTCTGCAGGTTGGTCACCGACATGCGCGGCATGAGCCAGTAGAGCAGCAGAAAAGTGAAGGAAGAGCCGATCACCGCCAGGTAAAGCAGGCACAGAATCGCGCTCATGGTCCAACGCAGGTGGAACGGGTTTCCGTCCACCGCAAACCCGATAAAGAGGAGCGGCAAAGTGCCGAAGATCATCTGCCACGCCGCCAGCATCGAGGGCGCGAGCTCGATCCGCTTCGCCTTCAGGAGCACGTTCGAGTAGGCCGCGCTGGCCGCGCCGAACGCGATCCCCAGTCCCCCAAGAAAGGCGAGCCAGCCATTGAAACTCAGTAGCCGCGCGCAGATTAGCGCGACTCCGAAGATTGCGACGAGCGCGCCGGCGAGGCGTTGCCAGCGGAGCGGTTCATCCGGCAGCATCCAGTGCGCGCAGATCATGCCGAAAATCGGGATCGAAGCCTGGATCACCGCCGCGAGTCCGGAGGAAACATGCAGCTCGGCCCAGAAAAGCAGCGCGTAATTGACCGCAAACATGAGCACGCCGGTAAAAGCGAGCACCCAATAGTCCTCGCGGCGTTTCGGCAGCAGCCGGGTGCGACCGATCGAGATCACGATCAGGACGACCAGCGCGACCAGGAAACGGATCGAGACAAACGAGAGCGGCGGCAGATCGCGCAGACCGATCTTGATCACCAGCCAGGTCGAGCTCCAAACGACGCAGAGCGTGATCCAGGCGGCCGGGATGCGCCAATCGCGTGGAACTTGCGTGGAAGAGCTCATTATTTAGACAGGATTAACAGGATTGCCCGGATTTACTGAACGGGAGCGAACAGGCCTCCCCTAATCCATTTAATCCTGTAAATCCTGTCCAATTCGCCTGCCAAAGTGGAAGGGCGCCCTCGTTTCCGAGAACGCCCTTCATTTCGATGGCGATAAGCCGAATTCTGTATCCGGATTTCTCCGGACGATGATCATTTATCTCGCCCAGCTTGCGCCGAACGCCCGCGCACCGTCACGGAGGTCAGAGACCAGCGCGACAGTGACGCGTGATGCGACGATACCCGAGGATTTAACGGACCGGCTGCCCTTCCTCTGTTTTGTCTTGCACCGCATGGGGTTTTTCCTGCCTCGCGCCTTGCGGCGTGAGCGGTGAGCTCTTACCTCGCCTTTTCACCTTTGCCGCGAACGCTCGCGCGCTCGTTAGGCCGTGTATTTTCTGCGACACTTTCCGTCGCCGCCCTCTTTCGAGAACGGCGCCCGCGCCTTTTGCGCGGCATGCTGCCGTGTGGTGTTCGGACTTTCCTCTGGCCCGACCTTGCGGCCGCGCCAGCGATCATCTGCCATCGCGAGGAAGCTATCATAAACCGGAGGGCTGGAAAGCGGGAAGCCGCCCCGAGCTTTCCCCGGGCCGGGCCGCCAGAAGGTCGAGAAACCTGATGCATTGGCTCCGCGCCTCGCCGCTAAATTCGCTTCGGTTCGTCCCGATCGCGCGCAACGCGGCGCGATGATCGACCCACGCCACCAGCAGAGCGGCGCTGAAGAGCAGTTGAAATTGCAGCGACCAGACCGCCCGTTCCGCAGGCAGAAGCGCCGCGTGGATGTCGCGCAGCCGGTCGAGATGAAAAGCCACGTGCTGCGCTTCATCTGCCAGGATGCGCTCGCAGACCTGATCGAGAATCAGGTCGCGCGCGCGGTGGTGCAGCATGCGGTAATAAGCGG
>CAWIBC010000016.1:0-22098 GCA_963834255.1 uncultured Verrucomicrobiae bacterium
TTGGAGCGGCGAGCAATTACTGAGGGTGAACTCGAGCTGGAAACCGCTCCCGCTCTCGCTGTTCGTCGTCACGCTGAGCGAGGTGAGAGCATCGAGCACCTCCTGCGAGACCGGCACCGGCACGACGGGGCCGATCATGAGAGTGAGGTGAAAGCCGTTATTCATTTTTCGCTCCGGGAATGTTTTCCGGCAACGTGATGCGGATGCGGCGACCGACCGTTTCGAGTAACTCGTTAGGCCGGACCGCGCCGTTGGCGTCGCAGAGTCGCCAGAATTGCTCGGGATCGCCGAGATATTTCGCGGCGATGTGATCGAGCCGCTCCCCCTCGGTCACGGTGTGCTCCTGCAAGAGGGCAAAATTCTCCGGCGGCGGCAGGAAGCGGCGCCGCAGATAAGCGACCTCGGTCCCATCCGGCATGGTGAGGCTGGCGAGCGGCGTCTTGTGGTAGCGGCTGTTGGCCGGAAAGGCCGGGGTGGCGACGCCGGTTTGCTGGAGCAGGGCCTGGAGTTGATCGCTCATGAAATTCCCTTGATCCCGAGGTTGGCGAAGGACCCGTTAGGCGCGAGCCCCGCGAGGCGTTCCTTCTGCTGCTGATAAATCATGTAAAGACTGCCGGCCTTGGCCTCGAAGCCGACGTCGTTCACGCTCAGGACGCGCAGCCCGAGGCTAACCTTGGCCCGGATCGGATTGAGGTTGGGATCGAACGCCTCCTCCGTGATGCTGAAATCCGTCAGGCGCACCGGAATAATGCGGTTCTTGCTCCAGATGAAAAGGGTGAGCGCCGACTGCATCGGGATGATCTCGAGCGTGCCCGACTTGGAGAGGGCGTTGTTCGATTGGAGTTGCGTGCTCGTCGGGTAAACGATCGCCTCGAGCGCCGCGAGCTGGGGATGAATCCCGACCTCGATCGCGTTCGCATTCTGGTCTGGGAACTCGAGTTGGTCGGTCGCGTCGATTTCGGCGTCGAGCTTGATCGTCTCGACCGGCGGCCCTTTCAGTCGCAGGATTTCCGAGCGATCACCGCCGCCATCCGCGCTCACGCCCTGGATTTGAAGCGAGCGGGTGAGTGTGTCGGGATTGTATTGCAGCGAGATGATGCGCTGCACCGCGCCCGAGTCGGGATCGACGAGCACGATCCCGCCTTTGAGCAGCTTCGGAGAATTAGGAAACGTGCTCATGGGTTTCGCCCTTTTGTTGCGCGGTTGCGCGGATGTTCAAAACGAGCGCGGGACGAATTTGATTTCATCATTCAAGGCTTCCGCGGAGTGGTTTTGGCGCCGAGTTTGGTAACAATGGTGGTGCCGTCGGGGCCGGTGATAGAGACGACCTGGTTGCTGGGGGCGCGAAAGGCGGTTGCTGTCTTGGACCCGGCCAGCCGCCAGCTTGTCGGAATCGCCCAGGTGTAGCTCCCTTTCGACCAGGGCGACGGCCAACCCGATGAATCGGCCGTGTCCGAGACGTCGTTGTCCGGACCGACTTGTCGCCACTTGCCGGCCCCGGCGGCGGCATCGTGCGGGCCGGGGGCATGGCTGCTGAAGTATCCGCTGATCGCACTGGCGTTGCAGGTTGCCTCCATCAATTCGAGGGCCTGGAACGAAACCGTCTTGGGCGAGATGGAGACGGTCAGCTCCATTCCGGCTCCCTGGGTGCCGGCCGGAAAAGTCAGATCGCTGTCATGTTTGCCAGTGAGATTGCTCGGCACTTCCGTAGCCATGGTGACGCTGGAGGTGCTCTGGTCAGCGGCGCTATAGGTAATGGTGTTGTTGCCGGCGGCGCTGGCGGTCCACCGAAACGTCACGCTGTTAATGGTGGTGCCCTTGCCGTCCGCACTCTTCCAGCTGCCTCCCGCGACATCGCTCACCACGAACGAACTCAGCTCGCCGATCCCGACCGTGGTGCGGTCGCTCTTCCCGGCGGGATTCGCCCAGCCGTTCGTTATCGTGATCGCTGGGCCCGCGGCAGGAACATTTTGCATCGGGGTCGGTGCGGTATTGCCGGTCGGCGTCTGCGGGTTCGCCATTGGCGCTGTTTGCGTCGCGACGGTCGGAGTAGTTGGTGCAGTTGGCTGCGATGCCAGTTGTCCCATCCCACGGCCGGCAGGACGCACGGCGGCCTGGGCGGGCCGGTCCCCGGCGCGCGCCGACCCAGCGCCTCTGCTTTCCGCATAGATGCGCAATTTGTCGAAATCATGCGTGCCCGGCGCGGGTGAACGCCGCATCTCCGGACCGGTCGACGACGCCAGAGATGAAGTGCGGGCACCGGATTCTGAATTCGGCGCGTGTTGCCCCCGCTTGTTTCGACAGTCTTCACATTCGCCCGTCGGACCGGCCGCGCCGCCACAGGCGCACTTGCGCTGGAGTCGCGCGCCTCGCCAGGCGACCGGCGCCTGCGCACTCGGGGCCGGGCTGTGAATGAAGCGGGCCTCTTTCATGGCAGCGGGTGGCGCGCGTTCAATTGTTCCGCGAGATCGATGAACTTGCCCCGGTGCGCGGGGAGGATGGCGCTGACCTGATCGATCAGCGCTCCCAGGAGCAGGCGCGTCCGCTCCGTTGTCGTCGTTAGGGCAAAAAAGTCGTCGCCCAGGACAAGGGAAGAGCCCGGCCCGGCCGACCAGGTCGTCTTTTTCGCCGCCGGGTCGCGCTTTGCGTTCAGATCGCGGCGGACGCGGTCGAGCATGGTCTTGTAGCGGTCGGCCAGGCCCGCCACCGCGAAGCGATCGTCATCCGTCGGGAGGGCCGGAGGCATCGTTAGGCCAAACTGCGCGGAAATCAGCTTCATCGTTTCTTCGTAGTAGCTGTTGGTCCATTTCTTCTTCGGGGGACGCGACTCCACCATGGTGGAGTAGGTGCTGGTCGTTTCCTGGTTGGACCATTTCAGCCAGTCCGCCAGGAGGGTGAGGGTGTCAGCGACGCCGGTTTTCTCGCCCGCGGCGACGGTCAACTTGTCCACCGGACGTTTCGGCCGGACGAAGGTCGTGTCCGCCGCGAGCATGACGAAAAGCGAGTAGCTGTCGGAGTTTTGCAGCGCCTGGTCCGGTGTCAGATGGGCGATGCGGCGCTCGTGCCGGTAGGCGATATCGGTCGTGCCCGCCGTCTTCCCGGCGAGCCCGAGGCCGGGCGTGCCGTGGGCAGTTTCGTGAATGAAATTGCGTTTCCGTTCCTGCTTCCCGGCGCTGACGAACTTCGGACACAGGGTCAGGGTCGCCTTCTTGCCGGCATCCTCATTGTAGGCAATCGCCACCGTGCAGGTGCCGTCGCACAGCGTCCCGCACCGATGGCGATTCTTCTTCGCGACCACGTCCATCTGCGACCTGATCTTCCCCAGATTCGCGTCTAATGTCGGCACCACCGCGGCGCCGCTGCCCGCGCCGCCCCCGCCTCCGAAAAACTCGTCGCGCAGACCGTTCGTATCCGAATCCGTGCCCGAGGTCAGGAGCCGGCGGGCGATGTCGATCAATCCCTGCGACTCGGTGCGGGTATCGACGAATTCGGTTTCAACCGTGGCGCTGCACGGCCCCGTGGCTGCGGTTTTTTTGCAATCGGGGACAGCCGATGTGCTCCCCGCCGGCGCAATCTCGACCTCCCGCAGGCTGCGATAATCGAGTCGTCCATCGCCGACATCGGGCTTGGGGTCCGGCTGGCGTTTTCCGGTGTGGCCGGTCGTCTTCAATTCCGCATCGACCGCGTTGATCCGCCGGTCGGCCAGGCCCCGGCCGATGACCGGAGTGGTCGCCTCGTCCTCGCTCACCCGGCCGATGAGATCGAGGTCGTCGCTGCTTTGCATTCCACCGCCGGCGAGGAGAATGGCCATCTTTCCGTCGAGGTTGATGGTGGTATCGTTGCGGTTAAAAAAGACGCTGTGGGAGCCAGCGGAACCCATCCCGCCCTGGCGTCCGGTCACTTCCAAACCCGCCGGTACGGCTCGCTGCACTGCGGGGGGCATCGCACTTTGCTGCAGGACATGCGTCAGCTCATGCGCGAGCAACTCGCGACCGGCGTTCGTCTCCGGGGCAAAACTGCCGCCGGCAAAAACAACATCATGCCCGACGGTGTAAGCCCGGGCCTGGACGGCGCGGGCCGATTCCGCCGCGCGCGCATCGCGATGAATCCGCACGCTCCCGAAGTCGTAACCGAAACGTTCCTCCATGAACTCGCGCGTCGCGCGATCGAGCGGTTGCCCGGAGGATTTCAGGACCTCGTCGACGACCGGTGGCGCGCTCCCAACTTCCTGATTGTCCGCCGCCTTGCGCTGGAGCGTTCCCTCTTCTTTCTTCTTCGGCTCTTCGCTCGTCTCGCCGGCGAGTTTGAAATCCGGCGCCCACGGGCCTAACGACCTGCGCGGCCCCAGCGCCGGCGCCTCGGGCTGGAGACCAAAATCCGGGCCGGCCGCGCCGAAGGAGAGCGGCGAAGGGCGCGGCGTCAGCTGGCCGGGCCCGAGCATTTTGCTCGAAACGTAGGCATTGAGCATTCTCTGTTCGTCCGCCTTCTCCTCGTCGCTCTTGAGCCCTTCCCGGAACTTCGCCTGGTCCGCCGCCATTCGCGCGGTCTCGGCCCGGAATTTTTCGCTTTCGCTGAGCGCGGGTTTCTTGTCGCGCGCCTTTTCCCTGCCTAACGGGATACTGAAAGTCGCCACCACCTTGGTCGGTTTATCGACCGGCCCCTCGTAGGTGATTTTCATCTTCAGGCCCGGCCTGATCTTATCGAGCGGAATTTCCGGAATGCCGATCGGCAATTCCTTGTGGGTGGCGGCCAAGGTCGCGATCGCGCCAGTGACGGCGGCGCCGGTGATGATCTTGCCCGGCAAAGTGGAGATAAAGGCATCGCCCAGCTCTTCCGCTTTTTTTGTGATCTCCTTTCCCGGCGGCGTCTCGAGAAATGCCTCGCCCACTTTCTTGGCCGCTTCCTTGTATTTTTCCTCGTCGGATTTTGGCTTCGGCGGACCCTCGCGCTGGACGGCGCCGTTGCCTAACGAACTGATGGACAGACGGCGCGGACCGGCGCCGCCCACGACCGCGGCCGCGACTCGGTCGGCCTCCTGTTCGTAGCGATCGCCCGGTTGATTGACGGCGAGCTTGGTTTGAAGGGAGTTCCGCTTGCGTTTGCACTCGGCGCACTCGCCCGTGGGGCCCGGCGTTCCGCCGCAGGCGCACTTGCGTTGCAATTGTAAACCCGCCCGGGCCGCAGGCTGGCCGGAAGCGGGACGCGCCATTTGTGCAGCGAAGATCATTTCGCCCTCCCGCTATAGGCCGCACCCGCGATCCCGGCCCCGGTCGCAGCCGGCTTCGTTAGGGAAATTTTTCCGGCATCGATTCGTTCCGGGTTCAAAAGCCAGCCGGACGGGATGCCGTTGTGGGCAAGGAGACCGCGCAGTTCCTCCTCGAGCGCGTCTCCGATCTGCCAGCGCGTTTCCGGCGCGAAACCGTGCAGGACCAGTTCCTCGATGTGGACCTCGATCGCGCGCGGGTTCATCGCCAGCCTCCCAGCTCCGCTTCGGTCAGCGGTTTCTCCAGCTTCTCGTATTCCAGCCGCGCCGCGCCTAACAAATGCGGCATCCGCACCGGTTCGTCGGCATCGGCCGCCGCGAAAGCGGCGTGGAGCGCGATGTTGCGGATGTTGCCGCCCGCGATCGAGAGCCGCGCCAAGGCGTTGAGATCGAGCTGCTCGGTCGGCGTTTGCGCGGGAAAGATTCGCCGCCAGATCTCCGCCCGTTGCCCTTGATCGGGAAAAGGAAATTGCACCACAAATCGCAGCCGGCGCAGGAACGCCGGATCGAGCGCTTCCTTCATGTTCGTGGTCAGGATGGCGAGGCCGCGATACGCCTCCATCCGTTGCAGGAGGTAACTGATCTCGACGTTGGCGTAACGATCGTGGCTGTCTTTCACTTCACTCCGTTTGCCGAAAAGCGCGTCGGCTTCGTCGAAGAGCAGGACGGCGCCGCCTTCCTCCGCGGCGTCGAAAACGCGGCGCAGATTCTTTTCCGTCTCGCCGATGTATTTGCTCACGACCGCGCTGAGATCGATGCGGAAGAGATCGAGCCGCAGCTCGTTCGCGAGAATCTCCGCTGCCATCGTCTTGCCCGTGCCGCTGGGCCCGGCAAAGAGCGCGCTCAGGCCGAGCCCGCGATTCGATTGCTCGGCGAAACCCCATTCGTCGTAGACCCGGGTGCGCTGCCGCAGGTGCTGCGAGATCGTTTGCAGCGTCGCCATTTGCGGCGCGGGCAGGACGATATCGGCCCAGGTGGAACTGGCGACGATGCGCTGGGACAGATCCTGCAGCCGCGGCCGCGCCTGGAGCCGGCAGGCATCCCAAAGATTCGCCTCCGACTCTTCGCCTAACAATCCCGCCGCCGTCATCCGGATCGCCCTGGTGCTGAAATCGAATTGCGCCACCAGATGATCGAGCTGGCCGTTCCATCGGCCCGCCTTTTCCCCGATCGCCTGCTTCCAGGCCAGGCGCTGCTCGGTCCGGGTCGGCTTCGGGATTTCGATCGTAAAGAGCGGCCGCTCGAGCTCGCGCCGCGGTTCGCGGCTGGAAATGATGAGCGGTGTCCGGCTCGATTCGATCCAGCGCTCAAGCGCCCGCTCGCGGGCGGCGTCGGTATCTTCGGAACGATCGCACTCGAGCAGGAGGGCGGAGTTTTGCAGGATCGCCTCGCGCTCCCAGAGCCGGTGCAGGTTTTCCAGCTCGGCCGGATCGCCGGGCAGAGACGAAACCGCGAGGCGGAACAGGTCGATCGTCAGGCCAGCGGCCAGTTCGGCGGCGAGCGCGCGTTTGGCCGAGAGATCGGAACCGCAAAGCTGCAGGACCGGGAGCACGCGCCGCTCCTCGAAGGCGCTTTTCCAGATTTTTCCCACACGATCGAGCAGCGCGGCCTGGGAAGCCGAGATCTCCGTCGTCTCCCGCACCGGCTCGACCAGACTAACGAGCCGCGCGTCGAGCTGGGCGACGCCGGTGAGGAAAAACAGAATCCGTTCGTCGATCTGCAATCGGCTCGCCACCAGCGGGCCGTTGCCGATCGTCTCAATCAGCCGCCAATGCCGCAGCGGCGCGCGATGCGCGAGCGCGTCCCAGTGCGCCTCCGGGAAGGTGGCGAGCGCGAGGCCAAACGACGGCCACGGATTCCCGCCCGAGCCGGGAGCAGCGACGCATTGGGCGGCGAAATCGCCCTCCAGTTCCATCCCGGCGCAGAGGAGCAGAACGCGCCGCTCGAATTCCGAGAGACGAAACATGGCGCAAAGCGCGTCCAGGGCCGAAGGACTCGCCTCCCCTTGCCCGGTCTCCGATTCGTTAGGCTCACCGCGCAGCAGGCGGCTCAACCGCGCGAGTTCCGCCATCAGCTCCCGCTGGTTTTCCGCACTCCAGTTTGGCGTCCTGGTCGTCATGTGATGGCGATGGTCGGGCTGTTGAACTGGCCGTTGAGGTCGACGTCGAGCGGACTTTGCGCGCCGTCGATCTGCACCCGGAGCAAAAGATCGGGGCCGGTCGGGAAGTCGGCTGGAATCGGAAAATCCAGGGTGGGCGTGGCGTCGGGCCCGGCCACGGGCCGCGCCGGGATGGAAACACTCCCGGAGCCGGCCAGGAGCGTGGCCCGCTGGCCGCGACCGACCGGCGGATTGATCGCCAGGGTCAGGGTCGTGTTGCGCGGGGCGGCGATGGGCGCGGGGGTGGTGATTTCCGGGGCGAGAACAAAGGCGGCGACATTCGATTCCGCGCCCCGGCGCAGGACGGGCGTGGCGCTGTCGCCGAAGTTCGCCGGATGCAGGATCTGCACGGCGTGCAGGCCCGGTTGCAAGGTCGCGGGCAGTGCGACGATGATCCGCGTCGCCGTGACCTCGGCGTCGTTAGGCACAATCTCCAGGGCGTCGATCAGGACGCGCGTCGTCTCGCCGCGCAAACGCTGCCCGTCGATCACGAGATTGTAGCCGGCCAGAATCGGCTGCGCCGCCACGATCTCCGCGCCTGCCGTTTCCTGCGACTGGAGGAGATCGATCACCGGCTGCTCGAAGGGAACGACGAGCAGATTGCGCGACCGCACCGGCAGGGTGGGCCGGGTCGATTTCCGGCTCTCGATCAGGACGACGGAGGCCTTGTAAACCGCGGTCGGGCGATATTGCGACTGAAGGGCGGACCAGATTTTCGAGATTTCCTCGACCGACATGACCTGGGGCGCAATTTTGATTTGCTCAATCTGATCGGCCAATTCCGATATCGTTAGGCCGGCGAGCAAAGGCGGTTGCGGGGGCGAGAGGGTGACGGCGCGGATGGCGTCGCGGGTCAGGACCGGCATCTCGTGCAGGACAAACATGGCGTGGCCGAGCAGAGCCTCCGCATGAAGCGGCCCGGCGCCGTAGGCGGTGAGGAGGTAGCTGAGATCGAGCGCGAGCCAGGGATTCGAGATCCGGTCGCCATTGGCCGAGCGCGCAGGGAGAGCAAGATTGCGCCAGCCCTGGTTTTCCGTGGCTTGAAAGAGGAAAAGATTGATCCGGTCGGGCGAGGCCGTGCCGTTATCGATCCGATCCGGCGGCTCGGTCGAGACGGTGATGTTTCCACCAAGGACGGCGGCGAGGTCGGTCACGCTGTTCTGCAAAAAATTCTGCAACACGGCGGTGACGGTGGCGACGGCCAGCGGCGTGCTCATCGCGCGCCCTCCTGTCGCGATTTAAGATAAGCGTCGAGCGTCAGCTTCGGCTCGGATCGGGGAGCAGGTTTGCGCGCCGGCGCGGAGGGCGCGGGCGCAGCCCGCACGTCGATCCGGCCGATCGTGACCCGCACGATCGGGCGCTCGTTTGCCGGCTCGTTCGGCGAAATCCGCAGCCGCTCGATGTGACCGGGGTCAACGCCCCCGGCTACAACTTCGCGGCGTCCCGTTGTAGCCGGGGGCGGCGACCCCGGCCGGGTGGGCGTTGCCTGAGCCGCCGATTGTTTCGGCCTCGCACCGTTGCTCCTTGGCGGGAAAATAACATCTTCCGGGTCAAGCCGCCTAACGACCGAGGTCTGTGAAGGTGCAACGAGAATCGCCTTCGGCACGAGCAAATTCTCCGGCTCGGGCGCGGCTCGTCCCCCGTGCCGGCTTTCTTCTGCTCGATGTGGTTTGTTTTCTTGCCTGACGAGTTTATCTGCGGCCGGCTTGTTTCGTTGCGCCATCTCGTCTGGCCGCGAAGCGACTGATGCGGGCGCTTCGAATTCCGTCGCAACCTCCGTGGTCGGCGCCGGGGCAAAGCGCGGGGCGACGATCGGCTCGACCCGCGGGGCGGTACCGCGAGCGCGCTCGACCAGCCTCGCGAGGAAATGCGTCATGCCGCCACCAGCTCCAGGTAGGTTTGCCGGCGTTGTGCCGGGAGACTCAGGATCTCGCGCTCGGTCCAGCCGTAAGCGCGGGCCAGGGCGTCGATCTCGCGCAGGAGCCGCTGGGCCTGGGCCGCGATCTCGCTCCAGAAAAACTCGCCGACATCAAAGAGCGCCTCCCAAGCGTGACCGCAGGCCGGGCAGCCGAAATGGAGGACGATTTCCGCCTGCGGATCCGCCGCCAGCATGGCGGAGCTGACGGCCGGGAGAGATTCGTTAGGCAAATCAGTCAGCCCGGTACAGCGTTCGACCAGGATCCTGAGCGCGCGCACCGAATCGGGCGCAGCCACCGCCTCTGCCAGGTCGCGACTGGTCGGGAGCCGGAGGCGCACCGTCGCGCCATTGATCTCAATTTCGGGCCCGTTTTGGCTCAGCTCTCGCGGTTGCGCAAAGGCCGCGGTGTCGAGCGGAAACTCGACCCGCTCCGCGCAGCGCGGGCATTCCGCAAAGCCTTCCGCGCGCGCCCCGAGGACGAGGTGGCGAAGCTGGAGCAGACGAGCATCGCGTTCGCCGATGCTCAGATCGGCCAGGTCGTCCCGGCTCGCCCCGGGCGAGGCCGCGAGCAGCATCGTCAGGGCCCGATCGAGGGCATGCTGCGGCCGGCCCGCTTCCCAAAGAGCGAGAATTTTCCCGGCAGAGAGAGATTGCATCGGTTGTTCCATGACCGAAGACGCAGACAAGCGCGCGAATTCCTTCGCCCGCTATGCCGGCTCAACAAAACTGGGTTCACTCGGTTCTTTCACGTCGTAATCCCGCTCCCAGCCCTCGTTCTCGAGCTTGAGCGACTGGATCGCGACCGCGTTGGCGTTGGCATCGAGATCGGAGAGGGCCTGGAATTCCGAGACCCAGGAGCGAAAAACCTTATAGCTAATCGCGAGCTGCCCGGCCTCGTTGTAGACGTCGATGATGATGTCCTTGCGGAAATCCTTCAGCGAAACTTCCGCGCCCAGCCCGGAACCGAAGTTCCAAATCTTGTTCGCCCATTTTTCGAACTCGGGGTCATGCGTGACGCCGCGCTCGAGGGTGATGGCTTCGAACTCGGTCCGGCCGGGTGATTTTCGGGTGCTGCTCGGATCGCCCCCTTCGCGGTGTTTCACCACTTCGGTGGTGCGCTTGAGAGCGCCGACCTTGCTGACGCCGGCGACGTAGCGCCCGTCCCATTTTACCCGGAACTTGAAGTTCTTATACGGGTCGAAGCGCGATGCATTGACGCTGAATTGAGCCATGGTTTGGTCCTCCGGTTAGTTCGTTAGGCTTGGATTAAGTTTCGATTTGGCCAGCGAGCTGCTGGATTTTGATGATGACAAATTCGGCCGGCTTGAGCGGGGCGAAGCCGACGAGGATGTTGACCACGCCGCGATTGATATCGTCCTGGGTGGTGGTCTCGCTGTCGCACTTCACGAGATAGGCTTCCTTCGGTGTTTTGCCCTGAAAGGCGCCCTGCCGGAAAAGGCTCTGCATGAAAGCGCCGAGATTGAGCCGGATCTGGGCCCAGAGCGGCTCGTCGTTAGGCTCGAAGACCACCCATTGCGTCCCGCGATAGAGACTCTCCTCGAGGAAGAGGGCGGTTCGCCGCACCGGGATGTATTTCCATTCCGAGGCCAACCGATCGTCGCCCTGCAGGGTGCGCGCGCCCCAGATGATGCGGCCGCTGGCCGGCATCGAGCGCAGGCAATTTATCCCAAGCGGATTCAGTTCGCCGTTCTCGGCGTCGTTCAGTTTCACGCTCAGTTCCGGCACCCCGACCAGGGTCGCTTCCAAACCGGCGGGCGCTTTCCAGACGCCGCGTTGCGCGTCGGTCCGGGCAAAGACACCGGCGACCGCGCCGCAGGGCGCAAAGTCTTCCTTCTGGCCGTCGTGCGTCGGGTTGGGCTGGCGCAGGCGCGGGAAAAAGAGCGCGGCGTTCTTGCTCGTCGTCCCGATCCCGGCCGCGAGTCCGGCCTTGGCCTGGTCTTTATCGAGCCAACCGCTCGGCGGGTCGACCAGCAACATGGCGCGGCGCGCTTCACAGTAGGCCGCTGCACTTGTCGTTAGGCCGGGATCGACGTCGAAACCCGCCCCGGTGTCGACGTAGCCGGGGATGCAAAGCAGGTTGAAGAGGTCGGCCTTGGCGAGCGCGAACAATCCCTCCTTGTTCGACTCCTTGCCCGCGCCGTTGAAATCGGCTTCGTCGAGGGCGTCACCATCGGAGGCTTGACCGGCCGCCACCACGGCGGAGTTGGTCGCAATCGCGTTGTCGCCCCAGACGTCCTCGCCTGCAAGGGGGTCGGGATGCGCGCCGGGGCGCGCGCCGGGCAGCGCGCCATCGATCCGCGCCAGTTTGGACTCGTTCTCCAGCACTTTGTCGATCCGCCGGAGATGATCGGTCACGATGGAGACGTTGCGGAAAATTTCGACCTGGCCGGTTTCGCCGTCGCGGACCGAGAGGTTGAAGGTATCCAGGTCGGGCGTGCCGTCCTCGAGCGGGCGGGTGCTGTGATCGATCCGGGCGCGCAAAGTATTCGCCCAACTGCCCTGGTTTGCCGCCCGCAGGCCGAGGGAATTTACATCCAGGCTGGCAAAATCGTTCGTCCCCCCGAGGGGATGAAAAAGCCGGACGATGAGCGCCTGGCTGCCGCCATTTTGATAAAAATCGCGGACCGCGAACCCGAGCGTGCTCTCCGCCCAGATGCCGCCGAAGATGCGTTCGAAATCGCCGAAGCTATTGATGGTGACGGGCGCTTCCTTGTCGCTGTCGACCGGGCCGCGCTGGGCCCGCCCGAGGAAGGCCGTAATGGAAGTCGCGACACCGGTAATGGTGCGCACGCCGCTGGGGATTTCTTCGATGTAAACGCCGGGATAAGTAGTTAGAACTGGCATGGGATGATTCCTCTGTTTTCGTTAGGCCGCGAGAAAGGCAGGAAAATGGGAAGGTTGGGGCCGGGGCCGCAAGCGAGGGCGTCCGCGCGAGCAGGCGCGGATCTGCGGGCGATCCTATGTGCTGGGCCGATCATGTAATCAGGCGCCCGAGGCGCCGGCTGGCACACCAACTCTTATAGGGAACAGTTCGAGTCTCTTCCGACCCGCGAAAATGGGTCAAGCAAAAATGGAAATATTTTTTCCTGCCCTGGCCTAACGATTTAATGATCCCGAACTACGAGGCCGCTTCGGTGGAACAGGCGCGCCAAGCCTTCGCGACCGCGGGACTCAAACCCTACGACCACGTCGTGCCTGGCGGCACCCGAGGACTCGCGCCCCGCCGAACTTGGCCTGCCGACTCCAAACCTCTTTTGCGGTGAGCACAACGCCCACGGCCCGCTGGGATGGGTCGCGCTGCAGGACATGGAGTGAGCCATCACCGCCTGTGCCCAGCTGGCTGAGTTGTGGGAAAAAAAGGCGGGGGCGCAGATGTTACAGTTCGCTTCAGCAGTTCGCTGCAAGGTGCCCAACTGGGTGTACCCGGTTTGCCTTTCCGCCGGCGTGAGCCGCCAGGCTTGTCACGCTCAGGCTGGAGACAAGCATGAGGATGGCGGCAAAAACCGGATGCAGGTAACCGCTCGCGGCCGCGGCGATGCCGAGGGTGTTGTAGGCGAAGGAGAGACCGACGATACGGCGGCCCTGGCGCACGACGTCGCGCGCGGCGCGGAGCAGGCTCGGGAGTTGATCGAGGTGCGGATGGGGCCAGACCGCCTGGCTGGCGGCGATCGTGACGGAATGCGCCGCGCCGAGCGCGAGCGACGCGCTCGCGGCGGCGCTGGCGGCGGAGTCGTTCAAACCGTCGCCAAGATAGAGGACAGACTCGCGCTGTTCTTCCCAGGATTGGACAATCGCCGATTTTTCTTCCGGACTCAGCCCGGTGCGAACGTCCAGACCCGTGTTCGTTAGGGCGGAGGGCGCGGTGTTGTCGCCCGTGAGCACGGTGACACGGTAGCCTTCGTTCGCCAGTTCGACCAGGGCTTGGCCCGCTCCACTTCGCAGTTCTTCGTCAAGTTCGGCGAGGGCGACCAATTTGCCGTCCAGCTTCATCGCGATGGTGCGTTTGTTAGGCAAATGCCCAATCCACGGCATGTCTCCATTAACTAGTCGATCGTTGCCGACTTCGACCGCGTGATTGCGACCAGCGTGCGTAACTTCAGCCGCCAGACCGACGGCGGGAAGGGCGCGCAAATTTTCCACTGCCACGCTGCGCCCTTCGCCCGTCCAGCCCGCGAAAGGCGCGGCCACGGGATGCTCGCTCCGGCTCTGCACCGCCCCCAGAATCGCGCGGACCATCGTCGGATCGGCAGCGGGATGGACGGCAAACGAAGCCAGCTTCAATTCCGGTTCCGCCAAGACTGCCCGTCTTGTCGAACACGACGCGTCGAATCCCGGCGAGACGTTCGAGGAGGAGCGGCGAACTAACGACTAATCCGGCTTGTACGAGCCGGGTGAGACCGAGGCGAAACAACATCGGCAACGCGACGCCGAGAGCGCAAGGACAGGCCACGAGCAGGACGGCGAGCGAGGAATTCAGCGCGGCGTTCAACCCGGAGACGCGATACCAAAATCCAAACGCAGTCAGGCTCGACGAGGAGCACGAAGGGAAGAAACCAGCGCACCAATTGATCGGCCACGCCGAGGAGCGGCGCGGGTTTCTGCAGAAGCGCTTCGACATTCGCCCGCATCGCATCGAGCCGGCGCCGACCGCCGGCGCGGGTGGTCGCGATCGTGAGCGGCGCATCGAGCACGACACCACCCGCGTTCACTTCCTCGTTAGGCGCGCGCGGGACGGGAAACGGTTCGCCAGTCAGCGTGCTCTCGCGCACGAAAGCGGAGCCGCTTGTGATGCGGCCATCGACTGGAATGGTCTCGCCGGGTTCGACGCGGACGAGGTCGCCGATTTTGAGTGTCGACGCGGAGACATCGCGCACGCCCTGCGGCGTCAGGAGGTGAACGAGATCGAGTTGTCCGGCGAGCTCGCGCCACGCCACTTCCAGTCGATGGCGCGGAGCGGCGAGCAACAACGCCCCCAGGCGCTGAATCGCGAGCAGGAGCGGCACCAGCTCGTAAAAAACATACCCGCGACCGCGCCAAGTCGTGTAAAGCGAAGTCGCTAACGCCGCGAGCAGCGCGAGCAGGAAAAGATGATCCGTCACGATGCGTCGCTCGCGCAACGCGGCGATGGCGTTTCTGAAAAGCGGGCCGCCCAGCCAGAAGAGCGGGCCCAGCGCCATCACCGCGAGCAACCCGTGCAGCACGAGTCTAGTGGCGCCCGTGGGAGGATCGGAATTGACCCCGAGACTGAGCGCCATTCCCAAACCCGCAATCAACGCCAGGACCGCAAAGCGCACCCACTCGCCTCCGCGGTGCGGCGAAGCGGCGCGCTCGTCGGGCGCTTCCGCCGCCGGATGGCATTCGCAGCACGCGCTCAACGGGAAGTATCCAGGGCGGGCGCGCTCGTTTCTTCCGGCGCGGCGTGATCGAGCGCTTTCCACGACCAGCGCGGGAACCAACCGATCAGGTAGAGGAGGACGGCAATGGTAAGGACGACATAGAAATGGCGCAGGATCGCGGGCGTGCGCCGCCAGAGTTCGCGCGGCTCGGGATATTCCCGCCAGATAACGCCGTGGACGCGGCGCACATTCATGTCCTCGTTGGCTTCAGGTTTTTTCATGGCATGGGATTGGTTTCGTTTTCCGCCGTCACCGGAGGCGAGACGGCGCGACGCAGCGATAGAAGATAAGCGACCAGGGCACGCCCATCCGCCGTCGGGACGATTTGAAATTTTCCGTCCACGATCTTGCTGCCGTTGAAGACGAGGGCATCCGCCTCGGGCGCGCCGGTGATCGGTTTCTTTTCAAAAAGAAAGCGGAAAGGCGCCATGTTCGAACCCGGGCTCACACTGCGCGGTTCATAGAGATGCTGGAAATGCCACGAGGTCGAAGTCTGGCGCGCGCCGATGTTCGAGAGATCGGGTCCGGTGCGCATCGTGCCCATGAGGGCGCGTTGATCGTGCAGATAATCTTCCGGCGCGGTCCGGCGATCGCCCCAGCCGCGGTCGATGTCGTCGGTGAAAGGAGCCGGGCGCACCTGTTGGGAATGGCAATAGATGCAGCCGTTGGCGACATAGACGCGTTCGCCTTGCCTAACGAGTGCTTCATCCGAAGGAAAGGAAGCCGGCGTCTCACGTTTCTCCCGCGCAAAATGCCGCACCGGCACCACCACCAACCCGATCCACGCGGTTAGGAAAGTGAGGAAGAAACCGATGAAGAGACGTTTGAAATTTTTTACCATGTCTTCCTCTCGTTAGGTCGCCTCCATGGTATTGCCGCCGGACGGGATCGGCTCCGGCCCGAGCAGGGTGGGTCCGGTTTCCGCGCCGGGACGGCGGAGCAGGAGCCAGATCATCGAGGCGAAAAAGCAAAGCTGCCCGATGGTCATGGCGAGACCGGCGACCGATCGCACCTGGAGCCAGGGAATGGTGGCCCGGACAATGTCGAGGAAGGCGACATTGGGGTTCGCCATTTTCACTCCCTGCTCGACACCGCCGATCGTGAGCCCAACCCAGTAGACCAGCACCCCGCCCGCCGTGAGCCAAAAATGCCAGCGAATGAGCGCGGCCGAGGGCCATTCGCGAGTCGTTAGGCGCGGCACGATGTAATACATCGAGCCAAAGAGCATCATCGTGACAAACGCGTACATGCCGAGGTGGGCATGCGCGATGGTGTAGTGCGTGAAGTGCGTGATGCGATTGATTGCCGGCACCGCCGTCAGGCTGCCCTGCACACTCACGACGGTGTAGGACATGGCGGCGAAGACCACGAAGCGCAGCGTCGGGCTGGTGCGCAGCCGCGAGAAATGTCCTCGCATCGTGAGGTGATGATTCACACCCACGGTGATCACCGGCACCAGCATCATGACGCTGGCAGCCACGCTCATGCCCACGAGCCAGCCGGGATAAGGTCCGCCGATGAGGTGATGCATCCCATTCCAGGCATAGAAAAACGCCAGCGACCAAAAGCCGACGAGCGACAGGTAATAGCTGTTGATCGGTTTCCCGATGATCTTCGGGATGAAATAATACGCCGCCGCCAGGCCCACCGGCGTGAACCAAAGGCCGAGCACATTATGCGCATACCACCAGTTGACCGGAGGCATCGCCGGCGCGGCGATCGGGAACCAAAGCAGGAGCGCTTGTGCGGTGAGATAGAGCCACGGAAACCAAAACACCGCGGCCATCAGATACCATTGCGAGACGTAGATATGTCCGGGCTCGCGGCGCCGGACCATATCGACAAACGCCCAGGCCACGGGCAGCGTAGCGGCGATGACAAACGGACCCGCCTCGATCGGATACTCCAGCCACTCCATCGAAGTCCCGCGCCCGCTCAGAATGCCCCAGACCCCGACCACATTAGCGGCATTAAAAAGGACCGCGCTGAGATGCAGCGACCAGCCGTTGCGCAGCGGTGAACGACAAAGCCGCGCCATCAACCAAAGCGCCACCCCCACGCTTCCCATTGTCGCCCAGCCATAGACCATCGAATTCAGGTGCGCCGGCCGAACCCGACCGAAAGTGAGCCAGGCGTTTTCGGCCAGAAATTCGGGATCGTGCAACTTCATCGAAGCCGCCAACGCCAGCAGGGCGCCGAGCGTGAGCCAGACCAGCGCCGAGAGGAAGAAATGCAATCCGGGCCCGCGCACCGAGGCGTCGATCAGGGCGCGTTCGGCGCGGCTGCGCGCGAGCTCTTCCTCGTTAGGCGGTTGATCTTGTTTTGCTTTCATTCGGTCAATTCCCAGGAAACTCGTCGGATCCCTCGCCATCATCCGCATCCAGGATTTGGCGGGCTGCATCTTGCGGGCGCTCGAATTCGCCCTGCTGCGCCGACCACCAGAAGGCGAGCAAGGCCGAGCCACTCAGGCCGAGCAGCGTCGCGAAAACCAAAACCGTTGGAATCATTGGATTAATCGAGCGTGTGGCCGTTCACGAGCAGCCGGATCATTTCCTCTGCTTTCGGGACGTCGGCGACTCTCCTTGCGGTCGGTTTCGTTGATGCCTGTATTGATTTCCATGTTTGTTTCATTGGCCGCGACTTGGGTGATTTTCGTCGGTGGTAAGAGGTAGATCCGGTTCGCGTTGTCGCGCTGTGGACTTGGCTGTGTCCCGCACACGGATGGCTCCATCTTCGACATCGAGGATGCGATCGAAAACATCGAGCGTGCGGTGGTCATGGGTGACGACGAGGACGCCCGCGTTCTTGTCGTGGGCGATCTTGGCAAAGAGTTCCATCACCTGGCGGCCAAGCTTGCTGTCGAGCGCGGCGGTGGGTTCATCGGCGAGGATGAGATTGGGGTCATTGGCCAGCGCGCGCGCAACGGCGACGCGCTGCTGTTCGCCGCCGGAGAGGGCGACGGGCAGGTTGCCGGCGCGCTCGCGCACGCCGAGGTAGTCGAGAAGCTCCATCGCACGTTGGCGCGCTGCCTTCGGAGCGGTGTCGTTGACTTCGAGAGCGATCTGCACGTTTTCGAGCGCGGTGAGGAACGGGATGAGATTAGCTTTCTGAAACACGAAGCCGAGATGCTGTCGGCGGAAGCCGCGCAGATTCACCAGCGCACGTGGTCCATCGAGCACCGGCTCGCCGCCGATCGTGATGTGCCCGGAAGTCGGTGAATTGATGAGCGCCATCGCCGTGAGGATGGTGGATTTTCCAGACCCGCTGGGACCGAGCATGCCGACGATTTCGCCGCGCGCGATGCTCAGGGTGGCATCACGGATGGCGACGACCTCCGTGTGGCCGCTGCCATACACTTTGCGCAGGTGGCTGACTTCGACCGCAGGCGGCATGGTGGCGGCGGGCGTGTTCATGCGGAGAGGACGGTGTTGGGCTCCACGCTCATCGCTTTCCAAATGCCGAGCATGCTGGCGAGCGTCGAGATGGCGAGGACGATAAGCCCCAGAGAAAACAGATCCTCCTGCACAATGAGGACGAGCCGCGGAAAGTGCGGAAAGAGGATATCGCCCGATCCACCAGGCGAGCACGTAACCAAACGCGCCCATGAGCAGTGATTGCTGCAGGATGAGGCCACCGATGACGTGGTTGCGCGCACCGATGAGTTTGAGCAGCGCGATGTCGCGAATCTTGTCGAGCGTGAGGGTGTAGATGATGAGCGCGATGATGATGGTGGAAATGATGATGAGCAGGACGCTGAACAGGCCGATCTGACGCCGCGCCTTGTCCACCATGCCGGCGAGCAGCAGATCCTTTTGCTCCTGCGTGGAATAGACCGTGATGTCCGGCCAGGTGCCCAGCGTGGCGCGCACGGCGGCGGCATTCGCACCCGGACGCAGCGTGACGAGCACGGCGCTAACCAGTGGAGTGGGTAGCGCCGGAATGCCCCGCGAGGAGCCTGCCGCACGATCCAGCAGGAGCGGTTGCAGTTGGCCGATTTCCATATTCTCCAGTCGCGTCCGACGCGCCACGCGCTCCAGGCGCACCGCTTCGCCCGGAACGTCGAACTGAATCGCCAGCGCATCGCTCACGGTGAAGAAAGCCAGACCATCACCGCTGGAGCCGGTCATCCCGCGCGTGAGGCCGACGACTTCATACGCATCCTTGCCCAGCTTGATTTTCTCTCCGAGCGCCAGCTTTAACGATACATCGGCGATCATTTCGTAGTGCGCCTGCCGCAGTGCGCGGCCTGCCACGAGCGGAATCCACTCGCCTCGATCATCCGGCCACGAAAGCCCATCAACGACGATGCGCAGCGGCTTGCCCAAATGCTCGCGCTGGATCGTATGCGACACGAAACGCCGCGCCATCGCCACGCCCTTTACGGCGCGCACGCGATCTTCCAGATTGCCCGGTATCCGTGAAATTTCCGCGAACGGTCCGCGCGTGTTGCCCTGCACGACCCACAAATCCGCGCCCACTCCGTCCACCAGCAGAATCGCCTCGTGAATCAGACCGCGATAGATGCCGCCCATGCCCATCACGATCATGAGCAGCAGTCCAATGCCCACGGTGGTGAACGCGAAACGGCCTGCATTGTGCCGGATGTCGCGGACCGCGAGGTTCATGGCAGCTTGACTCGCTGGCCTTCCTCCAGCTCGGCTTTGGGCGAGTCTTTGTGCCGGATCACCTTCTCGCCCGCGCTGAGTCCTTCTTTGACCGAGCTGTCCTCTGTTCCGCGCAGTCCCAGCGTCACTGCGCGCCATTCGGCTCTTCCGTTGGTCGCGACAAACACGCCGGCACGATTCTCTTTCCAAACCAGAAACGCTTGCGGCAGCACGATTGCTTCCGCGTCGCGCCCGGTCTCGATGAATACTTCCGCCCGCTGGCCGATGGTCCAGTTCTTCGGCAGGTCGTTCACGCGCACATCGACGAGAAATTCCCGCGTTTCGCGATCGGTTTCACGTCCGATGCGCGATACCGCGCCAGGATAGCTTTTGTCAGGTTCAGAGCGAAAAAGGATGCGCGCTGGCTGCCCGGTGGCGACGGCTGGCACCGCCGTTTCATCCACCCACGCGCTCACCCAAATTTCCTCCAGCGAGATGATCTCCATCAGCGATCCTCCCGGCACCAGCATGTCTCCCGGATTGCGATCGCGCCGGATGATGAGTCCATCGTATGGCGCGTGAATCTCCGTGAAGGCCATCTGCTCTTGGCGATAAAGCAGAGTTTTTTCCGCCACCAACACCTGCGCCTGCGCCTCGGCGATGGCCGCATTGGATCGCTGCAAATCCGCTTCCGCCACATGCAGGGCCTCGGCGGTCTTGTCAGTCTCTGACTGGGAAACTGCCTTGGCTGTCGCGAGGTTCACGAGGCGTTGATTATCGCGTTGCGCCTGCGCCAGCACCGCTTCAGAGCGCGCCAGATCCGCACTCACGCGCTCGACCGTTTGCTTCGCGGCCGCCAGCGTCGCGGACGCGATGGCGACCTGCTGTTTGATCTCCGCATCATCGAGCCGGGCGAGAAGCTGCCCCGCTTTCACCGCATCTCCCTGATCCACCAGCACCTCCGCCAACCGCTCTTGAATCCGCGCGCCGATTGTCGTCTTCAACCGCGCCTCCAATGTCCCCGTGCCCATCACTTCGCCCGTGATGACGCCCTTCGTTACGGTATGCGCGACAACCGAGACCGGCGCGAACCTGAGTTTGTAAATCACGATTCCGGCAAGTGCGACGACGATGAGCCACGGCAAAACGCGGCGGAGTAGAAATGAAAGTTTCATTGAGGCTGGAGCAGCTTAACTGGGCCCGACCACCAGAAGGCGAGCAGGCCCAAGCCGCTCACGCCCTGCCGCGCCGGGAAACCAAAACGGTCGGGATTATTCGCGGCGGTTATTTGCCAACCTCCGCATAGGCAGTCATGCCGCCGGCGACGTTTTCGACTTTGTGACCCCGCGCCTGCAGCATGCTGGTCGCGATCGAACTGCGATAGCCGCTTCCGCAGATGATCGCGATCGGGCGATCGTTAGGCAACTCCGGAAGAGCTTTCCCGAAAGTGGAAAGCGGGACGTGGCGCGCGCTTTCGATGTGACCGCTCTTCCATTCCGTCGGGGTGCGGACGTCGAGCACGAGCGGGCCGTTGTTCTGCAGGTTGGCCTTTAAATCCTGCACGCTCATCTGCGGCAGCTTTTGGGTCTTGGTCAGAGCGTCGGCCTTGATGTAACCCAAAACATTGTCGAAGCCGATCCGGGCCAGTTCGAGTCGCGCTTTTTTCGCGTCCTCGGCCGAGCCGACCACGAGCGCGATCGCTTTCTCGCCCGGGACCATGAAACCGGTCCAGGTCGAAAACGAAGGACTGCCGAGACCGATGTTCAGGCTGCCGGGAAAATGTCCGGCGCCAAATTTCGCCGGCGAACGCAGATCGATCACGACCGCGTCGTCTTTCACCGCGTGCTTCAACTCTTCCTCGGTCATTTCGTCGAGCGGCGGAAGGGCGCTGAACGGCTCGGCCCCTTCCAGGTTCACCCCCACGTCGTAGGAAAAATAAGCCGGCCGATCCGGCAGGTTGGCGATCATTTGCCTGACGAATTCGTCGCGCTCCTTGATCTGCATCGCCCAGTTCAGTTTTCGTTCCTGGCCGACGAGCGAGAAAGGCGCATCGGAAATCGCGCGCCCGCAGAGCGAGCCCGCGCCGTGCGACGGGTACACTTTCACGTCGTCTGGCAGGGTCAGGATTTTCTCGTGCAGCGAATCGTAGAGCTTGCCCGCGAGCTCGCTCGGATCTTCATCCGCGTCGCGCAGATCGGGCCGGCCGACGTCGTTCACGAAAAGCAGGTCGCCGGTGAAGACCGCGATCGGCTGCTCCTTTTCCCTAACGAGAAAGGAAAGACTGTCCGGCGAATGGCCGGGCGTTTCGAGCAGTTCCACCTCGAGCGAGCCCAATCTTGACCCTCTCGCCGTCATTCGCGGCGACGTGCTCGTATTTCACCGGCGCGAGATGCGAGACGTAAACTTTCGCGCCGGTCCGCTCCGCCAGCTCCCGAAAACCGGAAGCAAAATCAGCGTGCGGATGACTGTTGAAGATGGCGACGATCTGAATCCCTCGCGCTCGGCCTCCGCTAGATAATCTTCGACATCGCGTTTCGGATCGACCACGGCGGCTTCACCGTCCGCGCCGAAAAGATAGGAAGCGTGGGCGAGTCCTTCGACAAAAAAGCGTTTGAGATACATAAGCGTGTTTTGGTTGTGAGGTTTGGGTTGAAGAATCAGGCAATGCCTTTCAGCATACCGCGCCAGTAAAGTTGCGGCAGCAAATAACGCTTCAGTAGGTACATACTGCGGCGTTC
>CAWIBC010000017.1:0-15740 GCA_963834255.1 uncultured Verrucomicrobiae bacterium
GATAATGGTGGCAAGAAAAAGAGGCTGCAGGCAGCGGCGAGTGAAAGAGAGAGATGATTTTTGCATATTCGTTAGGCTGTTAACCGGGGGAGCGCAAAAGCGCTCAACTATTTACACTGTCTTTCGTGCTTGTCACCCCACGCGCTGGAATCCTCAGGGCGGCGGGGTGAGCGAGGCGACGATCTCCTCGAAGCGCGGATCGCCGCGCAGCGGATCCCAGGAAGGGTGAAGCTTCAAGTCGCCGTAGGTGATGGTCGAAGGCTCTTTCGCACTCAGCCTCAGGTTTTGCAGAGCCAAATCCGTTTCGCCCACCCAGGCGTAGATGATGGCAAGGCGGACGAGAGCGTTCCGGCCCCACAGTGGCTCTGTGGTCAGGGGCCAGATTTCGCAGGCACGCTGGCCGGCTTCGATCGCGCCTTCCTTCTCGCCCAACGCGGCCTTTACCTGGCCCAGCAGACTCCAGGTCAACCCGCTCTCCGGTGTCTCCTCCAACTGTTTTTCCAGAATCACGCGCGCGGCCATCAAGGCAGCGTGCGCGGTCTCTGGTCGGTTGAAAACGCGCGCGGTGAATCCGGCATACCATTCCCGTGGCGCAACAAAACCAAGATAACCAGGAATTCCCCCAGCGGGAATGGTGGCCAGGGCTCGTTCCGCCGCCGCTTCGTTCCGCTCGAGAATCGCGCACCGCCACGCAGCCTCAGCAAGGTCGGTGGACGGCTGGGGATCGTCGGCGAGAAGGGCATCGATTTCGCGGCGGTAAGGGCGCAAATCGGCCCGCTCGTCGCGCGGCTGAGTGGCCAGGAACAGGCGCAACCAGCGATCGCGGGGTGAAAGCGCCAGGCCGCGGCGAGCATAACGAACGGCGTCGCCATAACGCCGCATGCTCGAGCTAATATCAGCCGCGGGCATGAGATAATTCACGTTGCGCGGGTCGAGCTCGAGCGCGCGTTCAAAATTCCGCAAGGCCTCGGCCCAGCGGCCCTGGCGCCGGTCCATCAGGCCGAGTTCGAAGTAGACTGCGGGGTCGTTAGGCAAGGTGCGCCGGGCCAGCTCGAGCTCGCCCCGGGCCTGGTCGTAGTCGCGCAGCCCGCGGGCGAGGTACCGAGCCCGGATGAGATTGACTTCACCGGCATCGGGCTGGAGGCGGGCGGCCTGCTCGATCGTTTCCTGCGCAGTCCGCAGTCGGGCGGCAGTGTGATCGTTACCTTCATAAAGAAAAAGATGTATTCCGGCGAGCGCGCAATAAGCGCGCAGGAAATGGGGATCGCGCGCCACCGCCTGCTCCAGCAGTTTGATCGCCTCGAATTGGCTTTGGGAATCCGTTCGCATGCGCACGATGCTGGCCTTTTGAAAAAGATCGCTCGCGACCAGGTCGCTCGTGGGGGGGCGCGCCAAGGCGGCTTTTTCGGCGACGGAGATTTTCGCGTCGAGCCGCCCGGCGATCGTCCGGGCGATTTCGCTTTGAACCGCGGAAAGATCCGAGACCTCGCGCTCGTAAACCTCGGACCAGAGATGAGACTGGGTCCGCGTCTCGATAAGATGCGTTTTGATGCGCAGGCGGTGGCCCTCACGCTGCACGCTGCCTTCCAAGAGATGGGCGACTCCGAGTTCCTCGCCGATCTGCCGCGCGTTGCGCGGTTTGCCGGCCTCATAAAGGCGCGCCGAGGTGCGACTGATCACTTTCAGGTCGGCGATCTTGGCCAAACCGGAGAGAATTTCTTCCTGCACGCCAGCGGTGAAATCGGCGTCGTCCGGGTTCGCGCCGAGGTTTTCGAAAGGGAGGACGGCGATGCTTTTTTCAGGCGGCGGAAGAGGGATTCCTTTGTGTCGCGGCCAGGAAAAAGTAAGCGCGAGGGCCAACCCGAGAAGGAGCAGAGCCGCGGCCGCGATGCGCCAGCGCCGAGGTGAGGGAAGTGACGTTGCCGCGAGGTCCATCTGGCGCCGGACCATTTTGAGCGCGCCGATCAATTCGCCCGCGCTCGAATACCGCTCGGCGCTGTGCTTGCGCAGCGTTTTCCCGATGATCTGCCGGAGCGCGCCGGGGATTTCCGCGATTGACGGTTCCGTCTCGAGGATCGCGGCCGCTGTTTCCGCTGGTTTGTCGCCGTGGAAAGGCGCCCGGCCCGTCACCATTTCGTAGAGGACCACGCCGAGACTCCAGATATCGGAGCGGTGATCGAGCGCATCGCCGCGCACCTGTTCCGGCGACATGTAGCGAGCGGTGCCGACCGTCGAGCCGAGGCGGGTCGCGGCCAGGTCCGCAACTTCGTCGTCGGCCGGGGCGGAAGTTTCCTTCTCGGACAGCTTCGCGATTCCGAAATCGAGCACCTTCACGTAGCCATCGGGCCGGAGCATGATGTTCTCCGGCTTAATGTCGCGATGAACGATGCCAGCGCTGTGCGCGGCGACCAGCGCGCTCGCCACTTGGGTCGCGACATCGAGCGCTTCGATCACTGGCAACGGTCCGCGGCTGAGCCGTTGGCGCAGAGTTTCGCCATCGATCAACTCACTCGCGATATAATGTGCCGAGTCTTGTTCGCCGATCTCGTAAACGGTGAGGATATTCGGATGATTGAGCGCGACGACAGCGCGCGCCTCGCGCTCGAAACGGCGCACCCGCCCGGGGTCGCCGGTGAAGCGCGCGGGGAGCAACTTGAGCGCGGCTTTGCGGCCCGCGACCAGGTCGGTCGCGAGATAGACCTCACCCATCCCGCCCGCGCCGATGCGCTGCGAAATTTCGTAATGACCGATCCGCTCCCCGGCGGAACGGCCGGGTGAGACGTGCTGGAGAATCTGCGGGGCGAGCGCGATCGCCGGGGTTTCGATGAAATGGCCGGCTTGCTGGTGCGAGGCGATCAGCTTTTCGACCTGCGCGCGCAGGATTTTGTCACCCGCGCATGCCGTCTCGAGGAATGCGTCCACTTCTGCCGGGGCACGTGCAAGTGCGGCATGAAAGATTTCCTCGATCGTCTGTAACTGGCCCGACGTCATTCCGGGTTTCTGCGCGGTTCGCGGGCAGACTAGCCGATTTATGTCTCGCTGTGCAATTCGCCGTAGAGCCAGGCCCGCGCGAATTCCCAATCCCGCCGCACGGTGATGGCCGAAACCTTCAACACTTCCGCCACTTCCTCATAATTGAGTCCGCCAAAATATTTCATCTCCACAACCTGCGCCTTGCGCGCGTCGAGCAGCGCCAGGCGCTCCAGCGCCTCGTGCAGATCGACGATCTCCTGCGACTGCGCCGGGGAAACGAGGGCGGCCTCATGCAGTTCCAGCTTTTGCGCGCCGCCTCCGCGCTTTTGCGCACCGGCACTGCGGGCGTGATTAACCAGGATCTGGCGCATGGCGCGGGCGGCGACGGCGAAAAAATGGGCTCGCGTCTGCCACTCCGGGTGGGTCTGGTCGGCCAGACGCAGATAGGCCTCGTTGACCAGCGCGGTCGTTTGCAGGGTGTGATCCGGGCGTTGGCCCTGCATGTAACGATGCGCGAGCAGGCGCAGATCTTCGTAGACGAGTGGCGTCAACTGAGAGAGCGCGTTCTCGTCGCCCTCGCGCCAATCCGCCAGGAGCTGGGTCACTCTTTCAGGTGAGGGCGCGATCAGATTCATCAACGATTCGTGTCCGTGGCGATGCGGACACATTATCGCAAAGTCGAAATTCGATCCATCGAATCTGCCTGCTCAAAGTCTGCGGAAAAAAATCAGATGATCACTTTGCCGGCTGTTTTTTGTTTATGAGAGAGACGGCGAACCATGATCACGATCCACGCAAACGAAATCCAACCGGGCGAGTTCTTTCGGGGCAAAGACCCGGGGCGGAGAGCTTACAAAAAATGAGAAACAGCAAATCTAATTCAGTCAGTGCCCGGGTCGGGCTCGCGATCCTGAGCATGGCGCTTTGTGAAGCCGCCTGGCAGCCCGGCAGCGCCAGCGCGGCAACCTTTTTCGTAGATGTCGGAGGCGACTCGCCCGCTTTCACGCCGACGGTGGTGACGATCAAGGCCGGGGACACCGTCGAATGGATTTGGCGCAGCGTCGGGTTCTTCCACACGGTCACTTCTGGGAGCGGCGGAACGAGCGACGGGCTCTTCGATTCCGGTTTGCACAAGGATCCGTTTACCTTTTCCTTCACTTTTCCGGTCCCGGGAACGTTCAACTACTTTTGTGATCCTCATCTTTCGATGGGAATGGTGGGACAGGTAATCGTCGAGGCGCTCGAGATGCCTTCCCAGCCGCTAAACATTTCCACGCGGATGGAAGTGCGGATCGGCGACCAGGTCTTGATCGGCGGATTCATCGTGACCGGGAACGATCCAAAGGAAGTGGTCCTGCGCGCGATCGGACCTTCGTTAGGCGCCTTTGGTATTGGCAATGCATTGCCGGATCCTGTGCTCGAGCTTCACGCCGGCGACGGATCGCTGATCACCGCGAACGACAACTGGAAAGACACGCAGCAGGCCGCGATCGAGGCGATCGGTTTCCAGCCCCAGGACGACCTGGAGTCGGCCATCGTCGCCACACTCGATCCCGGCAACTATACCGCGATCGTCCTGGGCAAAGATGGCGCCACCGGGGTCGGTCTGGTCGAGGGTTATGATCTGGATGCAGCAGCCGACTCCCAGTTGGCGAACATCAGCACTCGCGGCTTCGTCGAGACGGGGACCAATGTGATGATTGGCGGTTTCATCCTCGGCGGAAACGACGGCAGTGCCACCATTGTGGTCCGGGCTCTCGGGCCTTCCCTCACACAGTTCGGTGTCGCGGATGCCCTGGCCGATCCCAGCCTGGAATTGCGGGATCAAAACGGCACCCTGATCCAGGGCAACAACAACTGGAAAGAGACCCAGCAGACGGAAATCGCCGCGACCGGCCTGCAGCCGTCGCTCGACCCGGAGTCCGCCATCCTGAGCACGCTCGTGCCAGGGGCTTACACCGCAATCGTCGCCGGACAAGGAGCCACGACAGGAGTTGGGCTGGTGGAGGTTTACCGGCTGCCGTAAAAGCAGTTTGGAGACTGAATCCGAACCGGTTAGCCGATTTTCTTCCGGAGAACTTCCGAGAGTCGCGGAATTTTCTTGCAGTTTCCGCACCGGAATGTACGATCGCGGGTCGGTTCAACCAGATCCCAAACCTACCTCTTCACTATGTCCAAATTCTCCGCTGCAACGCCTGCCCTTTTCTTTCGCTCTTCTCGCCTGGCCCTCCTCGGGGTCGCGAGCGCCGTGATTTTCAGCTTTGCGGGTCCCTCCGCCGCGACGGCCGCCACGGTCGTGGTCGATGTCGGAGGCGCCGAGGATAAATTCATTCCTGACTCGGTTAACATTAACGTCGGCGACACCGTAATGTGGGTTTGGCAATCTGATGGGCACAGCGTGACCGAGGGAGGCTTCGGTAATCCCTCGCCGGATTTCGACTCCGGCGTGATCGACACGCCCAACACCTTCTCCCACACCTTTACTGCGCCAGGAACGGTGGACTATCACTGCAAACCGCACTTTTTCATGGGCATGGTAGGCACCGTGAATGTGGCCGGTGCGACGACCCACGCCGACGCCATCGCCTACTCCGTCCCCGACACCGTCTCCGTCGCCGAGTCCATCTCCAAGTCCCTCGCCGAGCCCTTCACCCTCCCCGTCGCCGTCGCCTAGCCCTTCTCCGTCACCCTCACCCTCCCCGTCACCCTCACCAACTCCAGCCCAGCCGCTGAATATCTCCACCCGCATGCAGGTGCTGACGGGCGACCAAGTCTTGATCGGCGGCTTTATCATCACCGGGGATGTGCCCAAAGAGGTCGTCTTGCGCGGGATCGGACCGTCGCTGAACGCCCCTGACATTACGAACCCGTTGCCGGATCCTGTCCTCGAACTCCGTGCCCTCGATGGCTCGCTCATCCGGAGCAACGATAACTGGAAAGACGACCAGCAGGCCGAGATCGAGGCGATCGGGTTCCAGCCGTCGAACGATCTCGAGTCGGCCATCATTGAAACCCTCGATCCCGGCGCTTATACCGCTATCGTCAGTGGCAAAAACGGAGTGACCGGCGTTGGCTTGGTCGAAGGTTATGACCTGGACGCGGCGGCTACCTCGGCCTTGGCCAACATCAGCACCCGGGGCTTCGTCGGCACCGGCCCAAATGTTCTGATCGGCGGCTTTATTCTTGGCGGCCAGGGTGACACGCTGAGTGTCTTGATTCGTGCGATCGGGCCTTCCCTGACCATTAGCGGAGTCGCAGGCGCCTTGCCCGATCCGACCATGGACTTGCGCGACATCAATGGTGTCCTCGTCGCGAGCAACGATAACTGGATGGATGATGCCAATTCCGGCGACATTCCGCCCAATCTCCAGCCCACCGACGACCTGGAGTCAGCACTTGTCGTCACCCTTCAAGCCGGGGCCTACACCGCAATCGTCTCGGGTAAGGATGCCGTGACTGGAGTCGGCCTCGTCGAAGTCTACAAGCTGCAGTAGGACTTCTTTATGGTGAAAGGGCGGCAGAATTTCCGATCCTACCTCTGCGCCCTTCTTCTGGGAGCGGCGCTGGGAGGCACGGTCTTCGCGCAGGCGCCCTATGGTTTGGATTCGCGAGCACCGATCGGGCCTTATCTCAATAACACCATGCCCCCGTTCGACGGGGCCTTTCCGTTTCCGACAGTTCTTTCGGCGACGGGGGCTTTTAGCGACGTCTCGAACGTGGTTCCCACCGCTGGGTTGATCCCCTTTTCGGTTAATTCGCCCCTCTGGTCCGATGCCGCGCTCAAGCAACGCTGGATGGCGGTGCCAAACGACGGCGCCCCCTACGGTCCTGACGAGCAGATCGGTTTCGTCGCCATCGGTGAATACACTTTCCCGAACGGGACGGTGTTTGTGAAGGAGTTTGATCTCGTGGTGAACGAACAGACTCAGGAGAAGAAGCGCCTGGAGACGCGTTTGCTCGTCCGGGACGAGAACGGCGCGGTTTACGGCGTGACTTACAAGTGGCGGGAGGATAACAGCGATGCCGACCTGCTCCCGGATGGTTTGAATGAAGAAATCCCGGTCATCACCGCGACGGGCGAAACAGTCATTCGCACGTGGACTTATCCCAGCCGGGCGGAGTGTCTCTTCTGTCACAATGCGCCCGCCAATTACGTCCTTGGTCCGAAGACTCATCAACTGAACGGAAATTTCACTTATCCGTCGACTGGCCGGACGGACAACCAACTCCGCACCTTCAATCATCTGGGGATGCTGAATCCGAGTGTGGATGAGGCGGAGATTCCTACTCTTCTGCATTCCGTTGCTGTTACTGACGCTACCCAGCCGATTCAGTTCCGGATGAGATCATGGATCGACTCCAACTGCTCCCAGTGTCATCGCCCCGGCGGCTTTGGCCCGGGCTATGATGCGCGCTTTTACACGCCGCTGGAAGATCAAAACATCATCAACACCTACGTCCAGTTCCGGGATATCCCCGGATCGCTCCTTTTCCAGCGCGATAACGCTTTGGACGCGACGAAAATGCCGCCGCTGGCCAAGAACATGGTCCACGAAGCTGCCATGGACGTCCTGCGCCAATGGATCGCAAGTCCGCTGGAAGTCTTATCGGTCAACTTCTATCAGGATAACAGCCATCTCGCGGTCAGGTTTAATAGTCACGTGAATCCGGCGACGGCCACCGTGCCGAGTAACTATTTGCTTGATCAAAACCAGGTGGTGACAGAGGCGGTGATGAGTTCCGAACCGGACACTGTCATTCTTACCTGTTCGCCTCTCGTCGAAGGATTTCCTTACTCGCTTTCCACCCGCGACATCCAGGATACTGCGCCCTCGGCCAACACGGTCTGGCCGGATCGAGCGACGCCATTCGTGGCCCAGTTTGCGCCGGCCCCCGTGGCGAACTGGCTCGCCAACCTCTCGACCCGGGTCGAGATCGGTCATGGCGATGATGCTTCGATCGCCGGATTCATTACTCGCGGTGGCGAGACGAAACGGATGTTGATTCGTGGCCTCGGTGCTTCGCTCGTTTCGAGCGGAATTGCGGACGCCTTGGCCGATCCGGTTCTAGAACTTTACGATAACGCCGGCGTGTTAATTACGATCAACGACAATTGGCAGGAAAACGCCAATCGGCAGGAAATCATCGACAGCGGCCTGGCCCCGGTTTCGGAAGACGAGTCCGTCATTCTCCTGCGCGTTCCGTCCGACGATGTCGGCATCCCTTACACCGCCGTCCTGCGCGGCGCAGACGGCACCACCGGGGTCGGACTGATCGAAGTCTACGACCTTGATTTCGGTGTCGGACCAAGCATCCAGAATATCTCGACTCGCGGTCGCGTCGACGTGGGCGAGGGCGTCTTGATCGGAGGCACGATTGTGCTCGGGACGAATTCGCAGGATGTCATCGTGCGCGCTCTCGGTCCCTCCTTGCCGGTCGACGGCGCCCTGATCGATCCGGTGCTCGATTTATACGACGAGAATGGCGCCCTTCTGCGGAGCAACGACAATTGGCGGAGCGACCAGGAGGCTGAGATCGAGGCGACAATGCTGCAACCACCAGCGGACTCGGAGGCGGCCATCCTTGCGACCCTTCTGCCCGCGCCCTACACCGCGGTCGTCCGCGGCGCGAACGACGGCGTCGGTCTCGCCCTGGTGGAAATCTACGGCCTCAACTAGAGGCTCGCCGCTCTTTAGCGCGGCCGGTTCATTTTCCTGCGATCCCAGGGCATCTCGTGTCTGATAAGGTCGGTTTGTTGTCCGTCGTACCGAGGATTCTTTGTTCGACAGGTTCTTCCTCGGGAGGACAAAGTGAACGGTGCCCACCAATCTGCACCGAAAGACAAATCCTGGAATCGTTAGGCGAGAGCGCTCGCTTTGTTGGCTGCTCTTTGCTCTGAGCATTCTTGGCTGGAGCGGGCGGGCTCCGGCGGAATCCAGCTCGCTGGCTCTGACTCATGTCACGGTAATCGATGGCACCGGCGCGGAACCGCTTTCCGATCGCACGGTCCTCATCACCGGCGATCGCATCATGAGCATCACCACGGCAACCCCGCCTCCGGGCGCGCGAGTCATCGACGGGCGCGGGAAATACCTCATCCCCGGTTTGTGCGACATGCACGTGCACATCGCCGGCGTCGCGGCGGATCCCAAATGGAGCAAGGCGACGCTCCTGCCGCTGCTCGTGGCTAATGGCATCACCACCGTGCGCGACATGGGCGGCGACCTGGGGGCGTCGCAGGAGTGGCGCAAGGAAATCGCTGCCGGCAAATTGGTCGGCCCCCGAATTTTCGCGCCGGGGCCGATGCTAGATGGCGGCAAAGCGCAGCCGCCGGACCTGCTCGCGGTGGCCACGCCTAACGAAGGCCGGGCCGCGGTGCGCGACTTGCAGGCGAAAGGGGCCGACTTCATCAAGGTTCTTTCGCGGCTTGATCGCGAAAGTTATTTCGCGATCGCGGATGAAGCGAAAAAGCAGAGCCTGAGCTTTGTCGGCCACGTCCCCAACGCTCTGTCAGCGGTCGAAGCCGCGGAGGCGGGCCAGAAAAGCATCGAGCACATCTTCTACAGCAACCTGACCTTTGACTGTTCCGCGCGGGAAGACGAGCTGCGCCAAAAGTCGGCCGAGGCGCGGGCCAAACGCGACAGCGCCGGAGCCGGGGCAGCGCGGGATGAAGCGAACGCCAGCTTCAGCCCGGAGAAAGGCTGCCACGCTCGCCCAGACCATGGTGCGCAATAAGACCTGGCTCGTCCCGACGCTCGTCGCCGTCCGCACGATCGCGCAGCAACGCGAGGCCGCGCGGAGCGATCCGGCCGGGCTCCACTACCTTCCGCCGGCCCTGCGCAAAAAATGGGCGCCGGACGAGATCGACAACGAGGTCTCACCGCAAGTCGCGCAATGGTATCTCGCGCAATTCCAAAACGACCTGAAGATCGCGCGGGTCCTGCACGATGCCGGAGTGCAAATGCTGGCTGGATCCGATTCGTTAGACCCGCTCAATTTTCCCGGCCCGAGTTTGCATGCAGAGCTGAAATTACTGACCGAAATCGGCTTCACGCCGCTCGAGGCGCTGCAAGCTGCCACGCTCAAGCCCGCGGAATTTCTCAACGCCACAGGCGCCGGCGGTTGGGGCACGATTGAGCCGGGTAAAGCTGCCGATCTCGTGCTCCTGGACGCCGATCCACTCGCCGATATCGGCAACACCAGCAAGATTGCGGGCGTCGTTCTCGGTGGCAGACTTTTTAACCGGGATGATCTCGACCAGTTGCTTGGCCAGGCCCGCGCCGCTGCCGACCGCGCGGGAACCCGCTCACCATAAGAGATTCGTTACCGCACCGTTTCGAGCACGGTTTTAATGAGGATGCCCTTGGAAGTTTTCCTGGCGTGCTTCGGATCCAATCGCATAACCAGCAGGTCGGGCGACGCCGCTCCCTGACCTGGACCCTGGGAATAACCGCCGATCAGAAGATCGGCGTTGCGCGCTTCCACGATCGCCGCACCGTGATCGGCATTCGCCGTGCCGACAACGATGACCTCCGGCTCGAAAGCTCCGTCGGCCCGCACGCGCGCGAGGAGAATATCCCAGCTCCCCAGGCCGAAGCTCTTGCTGTAGCCGACGATCCACAAGCCGCCCCGCGCGGCTCGTGCACTCGTCATCGCGCGATCATCATCGATCCCACCCAGGGTCTGCACCTTTTCGATCACGCCTTGCGCGGAAACGGTCGCTGCGAAGTAATCGTGCACTGTCGCGCCCCAACTGTCCGTGTAACCGACCACGACCACCTTGCCGGAAGGCAGCAGACTCACGAAATGCGGGGTGACGCTCTTGTCGCCTTCGATCAGGGTTCGCCAAAGCTGCTCGCCGTCTTCGTCGATCTTCAAGACGAGACCGGCATGTTTTTCGTCCTTGCCGGTGGTCCCGGCGATCACCACGCCGCCATCGGAAGTTTCCACCGCGGCGAATCCACGATCCATTTCCGGGCCGCCAAACGCCTTGCGCCATATCTCCTCGCCTGCCTGGTTCACCTTGACGGCAAAGACATCGCGTTCGCCCGCGCCGCTACTTCTGGTCTCACCGATCAACAACCAGTGACCGTCGCGTGTCGGTAGGACCTCTGTTGCCCGATCGTCCTGCGGGCCACCGAATCTTTTCTCGGTCTCCAACTCTCCGCCGGCGTTGAGCACGGCGAAGTAGGCGTCCAAACTCCCCGCGGATTGGCTCGACGAAAAGCCGCCCAGGATCAGATGATGATTGGCAGACTCGCGGACCGCCCAGGCCGCGTCGATCGCGGTCCCGCCAAACGCGCGCTTCCAAAGGAGTTGGCCGGTGTCCGAAAACTTGAGCGCGACCGCCTCCCAGTCCGGTTTCGGCGCGGCGTCATCGCGCCCGATGAACCCGGCCGCGACGATACTCTGATCCGGCAATTCGATCAGCCGATTGATCCAGTCTTCCTTTGCGCTCCCGTAAGTGACGAGCCACCGGATCGCAGAATCCTGATTCCAGCCGGAGCGATCGTTTACCGGCTTCGGATGCCACGCGATTTCGCCCGCGGTGGCGTTGTCCGCGCAGTTAACGACGAGACAGAACCCGATCGTCGCCCGGATGCTTCGAAACAGGGTGCGGCGCTTGGAACCGTGATTTTTCATTCCTGGTCGGGGGTTAGCTTATCCAGCCCGAGCTCTGGTATTCCATGTAAACGGCGGTCTTTTCCGCGACGGCGCGACCGAAGTAGCGTTCCACGACGCGCAAAGCCAGGTCGATACCGGACGATAACCCGCCCGCCGTCGAGATCTTGTCCCCCTCGACAAAGCGTAATCCGCGCTTCACCTCCACGTCCGGGAATTCCTTCTCCAGTTGGTCGAAAAAATCATGATGCGTGGTGGCGGATTTCCCCGCAAGCAGCCCGGCTCTGGCCAGTTGAAAAGCTCCGGTGCAGACCGACATCGTGACATCGGTGCCGGGCGTGACCTTGCGCAGCCATTCGTGCAACGCCTTCGAGCCGCGCTGGGCGGGGACGACGACGACTTTGCAGTCCGGCACGTTCGCGAAGGTGTAGTCCGGGACCAGCTTCAACCCCCCGGAGCCCGTAATCGTGTCCAGCTTCTCCGCGACAGTGAACAATTGAAATGGCATGTCATCGCCCACCATCACGTCCTGGAAAACCTCCCAGGGCCCGGCGAAATCGATCACGGTCGCGCCTTCTGAAATGGTGACCGCGACTGGAATGCGCCCGTTCGTCGGCGGCTTTAGCCTCGAATTTTCGATTGTTAGGCCTTTGCGCTGATTCTTGTCTGCGGTCTCCGCCGCAACCAGTTTATGCACCGCGGGCAGGGCGGTCATCGTCGCGGCCAGGCCGGCCGCCTTGGCCAGGAAACTTCTTCTTTTCATTTTGATCTCCGTTGTTTGAGCTTCTCGGTCCGGGAGGAAACAGCTCGGATAAGTTTTGCTTCGTCCCCAAGTCCGAAACGGCGTCGATAGCGCCCGGGAGTAACCCGAAAGCGATGCTGAAAAGCGCGGCGAAATGCATCCGCACTCTTGAATCCGACCGAGGCCGCGATCGTATCGATCGAGACGTTGGCCGCGGCGAGGCGGCGCCGCGCTTCATCCAGCCGGTGATCCTGAACGAACCCGCCCGGCGCCTGGCCAAAGGCGTCTTTGAAGCGTCGCACGAAATGCCGCGGAGAGAGGCAGGCGCGCCGGGCCAGGGTCGCAATGGAAAGGTCGCGCCCGGGATTGTTCGCGATCCAGCTCGGCCAGTTCGGTGAGGCGATCGTTGGCCTGGGTCTGGAACTGGAGCGGCTCCGAAAATTGCTCCTGGCCGCCGGAGCGTTTCAGATAGACCACCAACTCCCGCGCGACGGTGAGAGCGACGTCCGACCCGAGATCTTCCTCGATCAAGGCCAGGGCCAAATCAATCCCAGCCGTGACGCCGGCGGAAGTGTAGAAGTTGGCGTCCTGCAAAAAAATGGCGTTCGGCTCCATCTTCAACCTTGGAAAACGCCGCGCCACATCGGCGGCAAATCGCCAATGGGTCGTGACCCGCCGGCCGTCGAGCAGACCGCTCGCGGCCAGGCCATAGATACCGGTGCAAACCGACACGATGCGCCGCGTTTGGGCGGCCCGGGTCCGGATCCATTTTGCCACCGCCTCGGTCGTCGCCGGCCGGCGCAGTCCGTAGCCTCCGGGAATGATGACGGTGTCGAGCCGAGGCGCGGCTTGCAGCGTGGTATGCGGATGAAAAACGATGCCCGATTCGGAGACGAAACGCCGGTTTGACTGGCCGAGCACGACGATCTCATAAGCCCGGCCCGGGCGCCCTTTCGCTTCCTCCGCCTGTGCGCTCGCGAACGCTTCGCTCGGCCCGATCAAGTCGAGCGCATTCACTCCATCGAATCCGATAATCCCGATCCGCAGCGTTCTCACCCAGCCAGCATAACCAATCGGGCCGGATGGCACGATGACGTAGTTCAGACACTTTCTGCCATCGCGGACTGCTCTTGGCCTGATCGTTAGGTCCGATTGGCCATCTCGAGCAGGACGTCCGCGTGGCAGGGCTGATCGAGCGGGCACCAGCAAGCGAGATTTTTCCCGCGGAGACAGGCGCGCAGATCGCTTTCACTAAAAGCGTCGCGCGCGTACTGGCGATAGAGCGCGATCGATTTTTTCACGCTCAACTTTCCCGCCGCCAATCAACTCCGAGCCAGCGACAAACGGATTTCCCCAGACCGTCGGCCGGCCGACGTAGACGGTGTTCGCCGGCATTTTCCAGTCCTTCGTCCGGCGCCGGACGACGCGGCGCGGTTTGCTCCGTTTTGGCTGCACCCAAAATGGTCGCTGTTCTCCCGCGTGCTCGCAATGACCTGGCTAGAGATCCGCCGCGGGGGTCAGCTCCTTGCGCCGCGTTTCCTGCGCCTGCAGCTCCGTCGCGCTCCATGGCCCGCGTTCATCGACGAACCAACGCCGCGCGATCGCGGCCCGGCCGATCGTGGTGTTGGCGGCGCGCCGCTCCAGCACCTGGTAGTAGCGGTTCCCGAGTTTTTCGTTGGTGTTCTTGACCCAGAGCCCGGCGGAATTTACAACGTCGGCCAGTTCCTCGCTGTCGTTAGGCAAAAGACTCGCCGCCCGGAGCGCGAGGTCGCTGGCGAGGTAGCGATAATGGAAACGCAGGTCGGGCTCCGTTTTCGATTTCGTTAGGCGGGAGCGTCCGTTCGGCGGCAGACGGAGCGCGACTTTCTTTGTTGTCACTTCTGCCTCGCCGTCGTTCGAATAGTTCGTGACCTGGTAATTGCCGGTCTCAATTTGCCGCGGGAGCTCAGACCCCTCGAAGTCGCCGCCTTCCAAAAAGTTGTCGGGCGCGCCCTCGGTTCCCATCAGCTCCATGCCGTCGTGGCGCGCCAGCCAAGCCGCGGTGAAAAGGGCGCGGGCGCGTTCTGTTTTTGGACGCGACTTATCGCCCCCGTCGCGCAATGCCACGGCGTATTTTGCCAGGATCTGATCGTAGGGCGGCGCGAGGTAGGGTCGACGCTTCGGCGTACCGTTTGTCCCGGACCAAGCGGCGGCCGAGGAGGTAGCGCAATTGTTTCCAGCGCTCCGCCGTCGTTTCGTTCGCAGCCCCGGCGTGATCGTCGACATAGGACTTCAGCTCGTTCGTGCTCAGCACGCGTTCGGCGACAAAGGCGGCATCACTCCAGAGGTTGCCATTGAAGAGCGTCTCGAACGCCAGCAGGTAGTCGCTGCGTTCGAGGCGCAACCCTCCGAGGTCGCCCGTCGCGCTTTCCGTTAGGCACCAGTGCGGGTTGAAATACGGATCCACGTCGTCGTCGCCGGAAACCCCGTAGATCGGCGAGGCTCGCAGTGTTTCCCAGGCCAGGGCCATGTTTTTTGCCGCCTCGGAAAGTTTGCCGGCGCGCCGTTGCAATTTCGCGCGCAACCAGAGGCTGGCGGGAGAGTCCGCCTTCTGCGCCATTTCCAGCCAGCGAGCCGCGGCGGCGTAGTCGCCGTTGTTGTAGGCCGCCCATCCGATGTATTCGGCGTCCTCCAGTTCGGGTGAGCTTTTCCCGCCGGAGCAGTTTCAGCCAACGCTCGGAACGCACGAGCGTGTGTCGTCCCCGTCGCCGCACCAACGCGCGGCATCGAGCCGATCGCCAGGATGTGCACGGTGATCAAACGGCGGAGGAGGGGATCGCGCGCCGCCCGTTCCAAGTGGGCCGCGACTTCCGCCTCCGCCCGCCGTGTAGTTCAAGCATCCGTCGCTGCTTCACGATCGGGGACGAGCGCCTTGAGCGATACGATCGCGCCCTCGTCACCGAGCGCGAGCTGGGTCAGATAAAGTGCCGCCGCCTTCTCGGGATGGTCCTGTTTCCATTCGCTCCGTGCTTGCCAGCCGTAGCTGTCGGCCGCCAGGCCTAACGAGTCGCCGAACCGGCGCTCGCACCAGTTCGCGCGTGCGCTCGAACCAGCCGATCGCGGCCGGATCGTTTTCTTTGAGCGCGAGTTTGCCGAGCATAAAGGCCGCCCAGGTGCTGCGATAATGGCGCTCGGTCTCGGGGCGCTGGAGCAAGGCTGCCCACGCCGCGCGCGCTTCCGCGAATGCGCCGGACCGCGATTATAGGCGAAGGCGCCGCGATGGTAGTCGGCAAATTCCGAGGCGAATTCCGCGGGCAGAGCTTCCCGTCGTCTTCGGGTCCGCCCGCTCCACGGCTGCGCGCGCGAGCTTTTGCTGGAGGGTCGCTGCCACCGGGTCGGCCGGTCGGATGCGGCCTTCCTGCAA